>JBQTJA010000011.1:0-120986 GCA_052387595.1 Nitrospiraceae bacterium
GACCGATTCGAAGTGACCAACGAAGCCTACGCCGCCTTCGTGCAAGCAACGGGTCATCGCGCGCCAGCGAACGCCACCCAAGCCGCAACGCTCTGGACAAACAATCGCCCCATCCAGGGCATCGAACACCATCCCATCGTCAATGTGAGCTGGGAGGATGCCGACGCCTATTGCCGATGGTCCGGGAAACGCCTCCCGACCGAAGCGGAATGGGAAAAGGCCGCACGAGGGACCGACGGCCGACGCTATCCCTGGGGAAACGACTGGGACTTTTCCAGAGCCAACAGTGCCAGCTACTGGGCGCAACGGACGATCGCGTTCCAGAGCGGAGCGGATTGGGATGCCTTCTGGGTCAGCGGCGAGGGAGCTCGTCTGGCCAGGGAAAAAGGAATACAGGGAGAAGTCCTGACCATGCCAGTCGACAGTTTTCCGCACGCAGTAAGCCCCTACGGCCTATTCGGCATGGCCGGCAATGCTTCGGAATGGGTACAGGACTGGTACGACCCGAATTATTATCAAAATGCCCCGCTCACGGACCCCACTGGTCCGGTTCAAGGGGCCATCAAAGGCATGCGCGGAGGGTCATGGCTCAAACCGGCTACCAGCCTCCGCACCAGCGATCGCGATTGGGGTACGATGGACAGCCGTCCCAGCGGCACTGGCTTTCGTTGCGCAAAAGACGCGTATTGACAGACGATCCCCCTCTTCCATCCATCAATTCATATCGCTCACACCTCTGAACTATGAATTCACAGTTCAGGGAAATCAGCGAGTGCGCGGCTTGAGGACAACCTCCACCTGTTCAACCCTCACCACAGGCATGATGAGGCCAACCCCCTCCTCCTCATGCGAGAAATCATAGATGATCGACTCGGTGGGAATCAGCACACCAGCCATCACGACCACTACTTCAACTTTTTCACGTTTGGCGAGACTTCGATTGATCAGACCGGCAAGTTTTTTGTTCGGCCTCACGCGCAGATTGCTTGGGAACTCCTCAGGCTTGAATCGGACCATACCCCAACCTGTTGCATTGAACTCTGGCCCGATCGCCACCGTATAGCTCCTGGTGTCAGGATCAAATTGCGATAATTCTCCAGGCCAGATGAATGCCATATGCCAATTCAGAGCAAGATTCCCCTCGCGTGCGACATCCCGCTCGCGGTTCAGGTTGAAGAGCCGCTCATCATGTTCCGGATCATGGTGACCCTGGCCATAGACTGTAGCCCAATCGGGAGGCGCCCCTTCCAGCGCCACAAGAAACGCTTCGATGGCGCTCCGCTCAATCAGAACATGTGTCCCAGGGGGAAGAAGAGAACCGAGTTTGGTCAGTGGAATGGCTCTCAGCTGGCGAAGTCCGGTTGCATCTTCCGATCGGATTGGAGACGGCACAAGAAGCAGACCTGAGAGGAGGAAACAAGCCAGCAGACAGGTGAAAGATCTACTCACCCCCAGCCTGACTCAGCAGTCGATTAAAAGAGGCCTTCAAAGATGCCACGCCCTGATGATCATCGGTGAGTACTCCAGCATTGATCAGGACCGCCAGCCGAGGAGTTGGGTTGAGTCGGCGCAGATTGGAATGAGTCAGACCATCCGTGGCCAAAGCCTTTTCATAGGTACCTAGCCAAGATTCCGTCACGGCGCGCAAGCCCGCATCCGCTGGCTTCATGCGGCCTAAACGCACTTGCTGCAGCAGCTTGATCAGCGGATCGGATTGAGCGATGCTCGAGATCGCGCGTTGCACCGCCTGTTCATCCGGCGTGGCCATCAGCTCTTCAATTCATCGAGCAGGCGCCAGGCCCGCGAGGATCGCCACAGCTGCCGCACGCGCCGGGGCCAGCTGAAGACGCCCAGCTGGTCGTGGCACCAACTCCAAAGGCGGAAAACTGTTTATCGATCTTGCTCGTCTTGCATTGGGGACAAGCGGCCTCTGCCGATCCCTGGATCAGCAGCTCAAAACGGTGATTGCATTCGCGGCACACATATTCGAAGATAGGCATAGTTGAGGACTCCTTCGTTTACTGAGACCAGTATAAAATCACCCAAGACTGAATCGCAACGACAGGGAACATATGTACCAGGAAGACAAAACGTTTGCTCTTCGCTTCACGCTGGAAGCCTCGTTTCCGGAGGACTATACCGGAGATGAAGATGAACGCAATTGGCTAGAGGAATGGGAAGCCCGGATCAAACCGCAACTACTTAAATCCGTCTTTGAGTCGCTCCGCAGACACGACGGCTGGACATCACACATCCGCAACCGGGGCGTATCACCAGTGGATGAAATCGAAATCGTATTGGCCAAGGATTTCTCACGACCGCTTCCCGTCTCGCTGAAACGATGAGCCCTTCGGACAACAACCTCGGTCTGTATGTTCATATCCCCTTTTGCCGCAGCCGTTGCCACTTTTGCGCCTTCTACCTCGAAATTGCTCGACCCGATCCGATGGCACGGTTTCACTCCGCCCTGATCCAAGAAATTACACTCCACCGCCGGCAAGACTCCCTGAATGGCCGCGCCCTGCAGAGCATTTACTTCGGCGGCGGAACACCAACGTCTCTCCCCGCCGATCAGCTGGCCGCGCTTCTAACGCTGATTCGAGCGACCTGGCCGACCAGCCCCACGACAGAGATCACGGTGGAGGCACACCCCTCTTCCGTCACGGAAAGAGATCTCACAGTCTTGGCTGATGCCGGATTCAATCGAATCAGCTTTGGAGCGGAATCCATGACGGACAAGGATTTTGCCTCCATTGGCCGTGTTGGACAAGTGCAGGATACAGCGGCCGCGGTTCAGGCTGCGCACCGCGCTAGATTCAACAATATCAACCTCGATCTGATGTATGGGCTCCCAGGCCAATTACTACAAGATTGGATGCACACCTTGGAATCGCTCATGGCACTTGCCCCATCACATATCTCCTGTTATGCCCTCACTATTGAGGAGGGAACCAGGCTCGCCCAGGACATCGCTCGGAATCTTGTCCTGCCACCTGACGACATGCTTCAGCTCGACATGGAATCCGCGGCAGAGCATTTCCTTGCCGAGGCAGGATTTTCCCGCTACGAAATTTCCAATTATGCCAAGCCCGACTATGCGTGTCGCCATAATCTCCTCTACTGGACCGGCGGTGAGTATCTTGGACTCGGCCCGAGCGCGCAGTCTTATCTCCATGGAATCCGGTTTGGAAATGTTGCTGATCTTGAAGCCTATGCGGCATGTTTGAACGACAACCGTCTGCCGACGACCGACCACACCATCCTCTCAACCTCCGAACGCCAGCGAGATGCCCTTGTATTCGGCTTGCGCCTTCTTGGTGGTGTCCCCCGAAAGACCATCACTGCTGCGGAACGAGACCATCAGATCGACGAACTCGTCGCGAAGGGCCTGCTCGATGCCAATCGCGATCGAGTACGACTGACTTCCTTGGGACGGCGCTACGCGGATACGGTGGCGGAGCAGCTGTTCTGAGTGGGTCATGAAAGCCGGCATATCGAACAGACAGCAAGGCGGTGGCACTCATCCTGACTCCAGCCATCACGCCTCTCTCCTCGATTGACAAGACGGCCACAATTAGAGAAGACTACCGGAGTCATTTGGAGAACCTCTATGCCGGTCAACATGGATCCGTCGAAGAAACGGCGTCGCCCCCAGGCGACCACCGCTGCGGTGGCTGAGGATAGCGGCACGGGCGCCACAACGACACCGCCGCGACAAACGTTTGGAGAAGAAACGGAAGCGGATCGGGAAAAGGATTTGGCTGATGCCGAGCTGAAAAACTTATGGGATGCAACCGAAGTGATTGATATGGATAAAGTCTAAGCCCCTGCATGACATCCAGCGACTCAGCGTTGAACCGTATCCGCCAGGCCTGATAGAAGCTCCGCTCCATGCCGACACCTGCCACGCCACAGACGATTCCGGACACCACCGAAGATGTGCAAATCGGTTCGGGAACCGGATTTGAGTCTCGTGTCGTCGTCTACAACTGCGACTGTCACACTTACCAACAAGTGATCGAGCTATTTTGCCGGTTTATTCCCACAATGACCTCGGCCAAGGCATTTGAGTTGGCCTATCGAATCGATCATGATGGAGAAGCCATCGTCTTCACCGGATCGACGGAACAGGCGGATGACATTGCAGCAAAACTTGCAGGGGGCGGGCTCAGAGTGGCAGTGCAGTAATCCAACTCTCGCTTACTTATGTTTGGAGATGCTCTTGGCAGTTTTTTTGATGGGGCTGGTCGACTCCTTCTTGCCAGTCATCTGAGAAACCTTGCCCGATTTCTTCGCGGCCTTTGCGGTACTCGATTTATCACTTTTTCCCGCAGCCTTGGATTTACTGCTCTGTGAATGCTTCACGGGAGTCATGTACGCGGAGGTGCGGTTGACCTTCGCCAATTGGTCTCCGCTGAGTACGCGCACTTGGTACAGCTCAAACAGCTTGCTGATGGCTTTCGTGTCGCCTCGTCTCGCCGCATTCAAGAGCTTGCGGCGTTGATTCATCTCTTCTTCTTCGGTATGCGAAGCAGCTCGTCGTTCCATGCCCATCCTTCCTCAACACAGACTGACCGACTGATCAGGGCTGCTGCGGTCCAATTCCCCAGTCAGCCAAAAATTGCCGAAGTATATCAGAATTATGATGATTTTTGGAACATCGAATGTGCGCTACCGTACGAGGCATGATCGTATGGCACTCGGACAAAAAGAGGCCTCCGGCTCGGGCATTTCACTGTTGAGTGGCATCAAAGGCACCGGTATAACTATACAAGCATGGTACTTTATCTAAAAGGAGATCCATCATGGAACAGATACAAGAATCTTCGACCGTCGCGGATGACCCTCAAGCGCGCGATCTCCTGCGCCGAGCGTTCGAAAAGACCGCACGGTGGCAAAAAGACTTTAAGGGATTTACGGCTGACCTCACCGTGAATGTGAACGGGAAAGAAACCAGCGGCCCCGTCATCGTCAAGGGCCCCCGCGAGGTATCCGTTCAACTAGGCGACGGCGAGATCCAAAAATGGGCGCAAGAGCAACTGGGCATGATCGCAGTTCATCGTGGGCCACGGAGCTTTGAGGAGTCTGACGGGAAATATTCGCTCACGATGGAGGAAGACGGTCACCCGTTCGGCGCCAAACTGAACATCCATGGCTCTCAGTCTTTCTACCGGATCAAGGATAACCGCATCACCCAGATCAACCGCAAGATGGCCCATCCCGGTATGACCCCGTTTGCCTTTACGATCAACGTCGAGGAAAGCGCCCTCACGCAGGATCAGAAGAATCTGACGACCAAGTACACGGTCTATTACTATTCGCCGACCGACGGCAAACTGACCAACGTAGAAAGCTTCACCGACGCCCATATCCGCATCGGCTCGTCGGACCTTCCGGCCACCAGACGGATCATCACGTACGAGCATGGCCAGGTCGTCGTGAAGAACCTGACCTTCACGAACCACAAACTGCTCTAGCCATGGACTTGAGAGCGAACTTTCCTCGCAGCATGAAATTCAAGCTGGCGGGCTATGCCCACCTCGCCCGCATGATCGATAAATGCCGAGCCGTACTCGCCGGAACAGAGGGGGAATATATCTACCCCTGCCCGATGGACGAACGGCTGATGAAGTTTGTCGGGATCACCAGCGATCAGTTCACGGCTGCGGTGAAGGCCAATTCGACCGATGAAGGAGTTGTGAAGTGGCTTGAGCACACAGCAAAACAACACAAGTCTGCCGAGTTGGAAAAATGGAACCAGACGCTGTTGGCACGCGGACCGAGTTCTCCTGAAAGTGCGGCCAGGTTCAAAAAATACTTGGCCGCCATCGATCCGTCACGCACCGACCTCACCTCCTGGTCGGATTTGCAAGACTTGGAAGAAAGGCGGGTCGTTCTCAAGCGAGAGCCGGTACCTCGGTCCAATACAGACAGATAACCCTCCTGTGGGACTGACCGCCTAACCGATCCGCCGCTCAGCCTTGCGCTCTCTGTGAAGCCTCAACTGGTTGGGCTGAGCTTCATAAAGTGTCCGCTACGAGGACCCAAAGAGAAGCAGCTGTTAGGCTCCGCCGGGCGCTGACTTGGTGTGACGATGGACGATCTTACCTGGGATCGAGGACATGCCGTCTACAGTCTCGTGCAGAAACACCGTACCGTTGCTGCGACGAAGCAGCCTCTCGGGCTCTCGCGTCCCATTGCTCCCCCTTACCCATTTTTTGACCGGATAGGTGCCGCTATTGTCAATCTCCTTGCGAGGCACCTGCTCCACCGCCCACCAACCGAAATTCCATAAATCATGGATTTTGGCAGGCCCTGGCGGATCGCCATTCTTGAGCAACGCCTTGCCTTTATCGTTCAGTCTCAGACCCCGCTCGACGTTTACGGCTTCGCCCAGCATCCAACGCAAGGCGATTCTCGCAGTAACTTCTTCTTCCTTGCCACCACCGATATCGGAGTGGCAGCCCATGAACCATACCTCGTCGATGTCTTGCTGCTCGTACAACGGAAGATCCTCTTTCTTGAGGCGAGTCATGGCACCTTTCTTATCGATGTCGAGTAATCCCCACGTCGTGGGTTGGAACCATGCGCGGTGTTCGTGCAGCGCAAGGGCATGACGAACATGGCGTACAATGGGATTATGGCGAAGATGCGGCAAAATGACGGGGTTAAGTCCGCCATAAGATTTCACCGTGTCCCAGATGCCCAAGAAATGAATTCGACACGATCTCTGCTTCTCACGGAATGGAATGGTCGCGGTCTCATCCTCTCGCACGGACTCATAGAGTTCCCACGCTTGCGTAAAACGCCTATCGAAATCGGTGCTCTCGGGCGGCGGCAGCCGGCATCGGTACAACAGACCGGCCAAGGCACGCACGGTGAACGCACCACGGCTGAAACCAAATAAAAAAACTCGATCGTCGGGGCCTCCATATAGATTCGACAGCTCTCGATACATCTCGCGAACGTTCTCCTTGAGACCGTACCCGAAGAGAAGTCCGCGTCCGCAGTCCAGCCACGCCTTTGGCCGGAACCTGGACTCGATCGGAGGCGGCAGGATGCGTAGGGCTTCTGTATCGTTGAGACCTTCCTTGTACACATAGACCCTGCCACAACGATGCGCACTGGTGCCCACTCCTTGATCATAGACCGCCACTTGCTGCTTGTGGTTGTCAAGTGTCAGACATTCGATCAGATGCGTCACGTTGGTGATGCGGCTATCGAAGGTATTTCCGGTACCGTCTGAACAGATGATGATGTTCTTGCCCATACGATGGTTCTCACTGTAGTAATACCGTCAACACGTCCATCGCCCTAGGTCCGTCTTGCGACGGTGGGAATAGGCGCCCGAAGTATCACATCGAGGAAATCTATGGCAAGCCGTGATGAGATTCCCACGTATTGAGGAGTACGTTGCGGTGGCCACCAGCAATCTCTCACGCACCGACCTCACCGCTTGGTCGGATTCGCAAGATTTGGAAGAAAGGCGGGTCCTTCCCAAGGGAGAATCAGCGCATCAGTCTTAGTAGGTGAGCGCGGGGTATTTGCCGAGGTAGGTCGGGTGCTCCGCTTGCGCCACCATGAAGTGCGCCACATCAGCACGGGAAATAGCCCCCACCTTCATTCCTTCTGCAAGTTCATCGAGCACCTGATAGCTGCCTGTCATCGTGCCGTTGGTTAAGCGGCCAGGACGCACGACTTCCCAGCGGGAATAGGCTCCGGCGATCAGCCGCTCCTGTTCACTCTTGTCCACATAGGCTCTCTTGAGAAACAACGTGAAGAGAACCTTCATAGGGATCGAGTTGTAGCCCCAGCTGTCGCCAGCGCCGAAACCAGTGAGCACGATGAGTGTTGGAGAGGAGCCCATCTCTCGAATCGTTTGCAACAGGATGCGTGCAGAATCAGAGAACATGGTGGTAGCCAGAGGACTCTTTGTGCCGATCGTCACCAGGATGGCATCGGCTCCCTCGACTGCCGCTCTGACATCGTTTGGGTTTGTCGCACTGCCCTGCACCCTTCGCAGTTTTTGGTGATCTGGAAGCGGAACAACCCGGCGCGATAAGGTAGCAACCTCATGCCCATGCTGTAATGCAAGACGCGTGACCTCAAGCCCAATACCAGCCGAGGCTCCGATAATGGTGATCTTCATGTTCCCTGTTCGTTGTCAGCGGTCCAATGATAGTGAGATGTACTGGCGTAAGCCGCAAATTTTCGACTTAAGACTCATTCTCAGCCTGTTCATAGGCTCCGGTCAAGCGCGGCTAGATCCCCACTCCTCAGTCGTTCCAGATCACAACTGCGGACTGAGAACCTCCCGCCACACAGCGGCGAGGTCGCGGAGTGCTTTGCTTCCGTCACCGACATAGACCGAGCCGTGCATGGTCGCCAGCCGCTTCGGCTGTAGCGCCGCCAGCCGGTGCAGCGTCGCGTCTGTCAACGAACAATAGGGCACGTAATTGGCCAACGGGCCTTGCTGATAGTCCACCAGCGTCTTCCGACAGCGCTCAATGACGTCCGATTCCGTCATCGGCTCGACATCTCCGTCTTGGTGAAAGAGGTCCGAGCACAGGAGCGTCCGTTCTGTCTCTTCGAACAGCAGCCCTGCTTCCCAGCAATGGGGCACATGTGGCGTCGCCAGAAAGCGGAAGCGGTATCTCCCCGTCTCCAGCACCTCGCCATCAACCATTCCTTTGGCGGGACGAAGCGCCAGACAATCGTCGACGCTCACCATCTTGCCCACCACACTGCACAGCACTTCCGAGTGCGGAGCCAGTTGTTGCCACTCCGGCACTGTCGCACATTCATCGGACTCAAAATGGCTGAACCCGATCCAGCGCAAGGTCTGCGGATCGATGAGCGACGACACCGCCGCTTTGATTTCCGAAAACAGGGATCGCGGACCGGTATGGAACAACAGCGGCTGATCGTCGCGCAGCAAGAACTGACTGAACTGTATATTGAAAGGTTCAACGAAGGTCGTAATGCGGAAGAGGTCCGGAGCGATCTCGGTAATCTTTGCCATGGAATCTCCTCAAGAATGAAGCCGTGAGATCATACGCACCGACAGATGGAGGTGCAATATGTGAAGAGTCGGTCGGGATGCTGGAAGAATGTTTGTTTCAGATGTCGACTGTAAATCCTTATTGTACTGCGCCTGGTATGGTTGCTCAGAGGCGAGCGAAGTGCGTTGCTATTTGGCTTCGGCGCGATGCATCGTCTAGGATGGCATCGACTTCAGCAGCGGTGCCACACTTGCAGGCCCCCCATTGCATCCAGGCAAGACACATAAGCACGATGGATGTGACTAATGCGAGGAGAGACCAACCTGACCAAGACATTACGCACAGTGCGATCGTAGTCGGAACAACGAGAACTAGCGCCTCCAAAACAGACCAAAACCATCCATAGTTATCAAGCGCACTCCGAACAAGTTGTTTATCTATAGCCGACGCGTGGAGTGAGACGTACGGATAGAATACCTTGTACATAAGCTCTTTTCGACGAATGCGAATCGTACGCTCGCGAGCATCATCAAGTACGGCACCAGAGCGACGCGCCAATGGCAACAGAATCCATTCACTGTCAATAAATGCTCGCAGTCCAAACACATCAGAAACACGGTCGTGCAACTTAACGATTCGTGACAACAAGGCAACAACTGCAGGAATAACCACGTGAAGTAGCTTGAGTCCTTTCACGGATCCCAGTTCTGCCTCATAAGGCAGCTGATCGAAGAACTTCTTAAGCTCCGGAGAGGCGCCCGCTAAGGCAATGCTGCATCCAATACCGATTACGAGCGTAGTCCAAAACACTCGCCTCAACACATCCGGATAATTTTCTGGTTGCCCAATTATCATCGTGCACGAATTCGTCCTAGCACCCAGTTTGATTGGCCCTCTATCCATGCATCGATTATCTCAAAGCCATGACTGCGCATGATCCGAACCACCCTATCCCGGTTTAGAACACCATAGTAGGCAGCTCCACGGGCAGATTGGAGAATCCACCCGTCGAGATGGGACTTGGCATTTGATCGTAACCGGGCATTTGTAAAGTATGAGTTCGTATGTTGGTTTACGACAAGAACCTGCCCCCCTTGAACTAACAACATCCGAATTGCATTGAGAAATCTCCGCCGGATTATCTTCGACGGAATAGCAGACAGCACATTTGCACAGAGAATAAAGTTATATTTTTCAGGCAGCCCCCTCCATGCCTGCTCAGCTGTAAAGATCTGACATCCAGGCCACCGACGCAAGGCAATCTCGCGCACCGATGTTACTCCGCGTCGTGTCCGGATTTTACGGTTTAGCTGTTCAGCGGAATCAACAATTGCGAGACACTCGCTACGAGCTGCAAGATGTGGCGTGTAACGGAGTCGTCCACATCCGAAGTCAAGCGATGAATCTGAGCGAACGTTGTTACGTATCCAGGCCACAAGACGCCGTGACGCTTCTGCAGGTGACTTCGCGGCGTTCTCAGATCGAATAATTGATCCTTTTATCAGGTAATGCACGGTGCGGCTGGTTCAAAACCCATATAATTTGGCTTGAGGGCAGCTAAGCACCTCGGTTGTTTCCTTGTTTCCCGTTCGCCAACAATTCAGGTTAATTAGGCTTTCATACGCTGCGAATCATCAACTTCTTATCAGCACACTCACTTTAGGATTACTCACGGTGCCCGTGCCTGTCCAACAACCCGTCATTTTCCATGTCCCGCACGGGCAATGAGTTCTTTCAGCCCTTTCAAATCCAACCACCCAGGCACCAGTTCGTTGTCCACAATGAAACCGGGAGTTCCTGAGATGCCGAGCTCGCGGGCGAGGACTCGATTCTTGTCAATGACGGCTCGCCACTTGGGATTGGTTATATTCACTTCTAGGCATTTGGCACTCAGGCCTTATGGGGGATCGTTCTTCAGGCCGCGTCGGTTTCGACCTTGCCGGGAAGCTTGCTGAGGATCAGTTTTTGTAGTTCGACCTTGTTTGCGGCATTGTCGATATCAATACCCACCAGCCGTCCGCTCGAATCGTAATCGAGCACGACGCCCTCGGACACTTCGCGACTTTCTACGCTCGGTCTTTCAGAAAGATCGATATACAGCGAATCTGTATCTGGATGATAGTTGAGTTTCATGGTTTAAACCCTCGATCCGGAAATGCATTGTGAATCGTCACCTTGTCCTCAAGCGTTACTACTCTTAAATAGCGGTCGCCAAGTTCAGGAATCGCAGCCCAAAAGCGGTGCCGGTTATGCTCCTGCGGTTCTGATCGGATGGAATGCTCCAGTACGAATATGCACCATTCCTTCTTTATGTATGGGCGCTTCCTGAGGACCTCCTGCTCGAAATATTCCGTGAACTTATACTGAGACATGATCCTTTCTAAATACCCACCGGTCAGCTCGAAGTCACTGCAGACGACCTAACCAGTCTATTGCAAAAAGAAAATAGCTCCCCGGTGCGCCGCAGTCTACTGAAACTTTAGGTGTTTATCTACTGTTTGACATCGCCCGTCCAAGACATTGCCTACACTTCCAACGATCCGTCATTTCCCATGTCCCGCCCGAGCAATCAATTCTTTTAACCCATTCAAATCCAACCACCCAGGCACCAGTTCATTGCCCACGATAAAACCAGGGGTTCCTGAAATGCCGAGCTCTCGAGCAAGGGCGCGATTCTTGTCGATGACGGCCTGCCACTTCGAATTAGCCATGTCAGCTTCCAAGCGCTTCGTGTCGAGGCCCACCTTCACCGCAACCTTCAAGATTGACTCTTTGGTCATATCGGCATGGGACGCCAGCAAGGCTTCATGGAAGACTTGGTGCTTCCCCTGCGCTTGAGACGCGAGCGCAGCCTTAGCCGCAAGCTCAGAGGGTTCGCCCAGAATGGGGAGGTCCTTATAGACCACACGAACTCGCCGATCTTCTTTCTGGAGTTCGGTGACGGCTGAGGCCGCCTTCTTACAATAACCGCAGCGGTAGTCATAGAACTCGACCAGGGCAATCTCGCCTTTCAGATTGCCGCTGACAGGTGACATTGGATCTTGGAGCAGTTCCTTCTGCTTCGTCACCAAGGCCGCTTTTTGATGATCTTTCAGTTCCGCTTCGCGTTTGGCCAGCAATCCCTGCAGCGATTGTTCGATCACTTCAGGATGGGCACGAATGTAGCGCTCAATCGCGGCATCGGTGGGCTCTTGAGAAGGGACGGCTACGCTCTTGGTTTCCTTGCCTGTGACGGAGCAACCAGACGTAAACAGAGCCATGGCGGCAACGATGCTCAGTGATAAAGACAAGTGGTTCCAGACATGACTACTATTCATTGATAGATCTCCTCTATAGGGAACTGCTAGCGATACATTTCGCGGCGATGGCCGACTTTGACCACGAGGACAAGCAAACGATCGTCTTCAACGGCATAGATGATGCGATAGTCTCCCACCCGAATACGGTAGAGTTGATCGGCGCCGCTGAGCTTTTCAGATCCATGAGGACGAGGCGCTGCGGCAAGGGAATCGATTCGTGACTTGAGCCGCTGTTGAATCTGTGATGGCAGGTTCCTGAACTGGCGATCAGCTTGGCGAGAAAACTCGATCTGATACGACACCACTCAACTCATAAGCCAAGGTCTCGCTTGATTTTCTTCCACGCGACCGTGCCTTCTCGCTTGACATTGGCCAATACCGCACGAGCCTCATCAAGGTCCAGCCGGTCTTCGATCTCTTCAAGAAGTTGCACGTCTTCGATCGGCACAACGGCTGCCATGTCTTTGCCTCGGCTGGTGACCATCACCCGACGTTTTGTACGAGCGGTGCGCGCAAGAATTTGGCCCAGCTGTTTCTTGGCTTCAACGCTGTTGACCCTGGTCATCACACTCTCCCTTTTCATGTCATGAGTATAGCTGAAGGAGACATGTGATGAAAGTAACCCCTCGGCCATGGACACCGACTCGACTATCGATATCCCTCCCCGCTGGTGCCGCCGCCGAACCCGCCCCAGTTGCCGCCGAACCCGCCTTGGCCGGTTCCCCAATATTCTCCTTTTTGGATGCGCCGATAGGGATGCCGTAAATCCGGCCGGCTCATCCACCAGAAAAACGAGACGATCGCCACGGTCGTGCCAAGCGTAATCCAGACTCCGAGTCCCTTGATTCGAGGCCTGGATGGAGGAGTGGACCTCACCTCTTGCGCAGGGGTCGCCAGCGCAACCGCGGTGCGATACAGCCCTTCTCCGAAGTGTCCTCGTTCAATCGCAGGCTGCAAATACAGACGACTGACCTCGTTCCTGATGGCCGGGGTGATGACCGGAAACATTTGGCGCCCCAACGCCATCGCCGCTTGACGCTCTTGCACGGCCACCAACACCATCAGCCCGTGCTCCTGCTGCGTCGAGCCGATTTGCCACTTTTCATACAGCGCATCCGCATAATGCTTGGCGGATGGATAGGGCTTGATGCTGGGCACCGTCACAATCACCATTTCCACGCCGCTTTTTTTCTCAAGATCGATACAGACGGAACGGATGCGGTCCTTCCACTCCGGCTCCATCACGTGCGCATGGTCGCTCACATACCCAATGGGGCTGGGAAGAGGCACACGTTCTTTGGGCCGGTCATATAACGAGGCCTGGGCGTCAACCGCCGACAGGCCGAGCATCAGGCTCAACCAGCCTATCCCGATCCAGCGCTTCTTTAGTCGGCGTGCGATCACGTGATCCGTGCTTCTGCCATCGTGACGAGCCGAGTCAGGCTCTCGAGATATCGATCCATGAGCCGTGGAATCTCTTTCTGCCCTGGAGAAATCTGTCCTCGTTTGAGCAAAAGCGCATCGCGAAGACCGGGGAGATCAATCTCAAGATAAGATTCGAGGTCCTGCAGCAGCGGCTCCCCGTGCGCAAGTACAGGGCGCTCCAGCAATCGCTGGAGACCACGCAGGACCGGCAGGAGTCCGGTAATAGACAGCGACAAGAGGATGGTCATCGCTTCCTCGGTGCTTCGTCCTTCCACCAGACGCTGGCGGAGACGGAGGAGATTTCCCCGTAAGCCCTGCAACACTTCACCGGCCAAGTACCGAGAGTCGATTTTTAGGCCAACGAAGGGGTCTTGCCCCCACAGCAGTCGATGGCATTCGTGGATGTCTTGGTATTCGAGCGGAAAGGCGAACGAAGCGGATTGCAAATCGGCTGCCGTGAGAAAGAGAGGGACGACGACATGCTCCTTGCTCCAGCGATTGTGAAGACTGTCATACTTTTTCAGTACCGAGAGGTCATAGGACGACAGCACCAGCAGCAGATTAAGATTGGAGCGGCCCGGCAAGAATTCTCCTCGCACGGCACTGCCGTATAGCAGAATTCCTCCCAACTCACTTCCATAGGCTTTCTCCACATCCTTCACATAGGACTTGAGGAGTGTATGTGTCTCCTCCGGCAAGCCGTCGATCGTCCAGCCTATCGGAGACATACCGTTAGCGAACGCCTCCCGCTGCCATGTCACGAGCCGACGGATCGGGGAGAAATCCGGCCGCCATCAGGCGATCCACCATGCCGAATGGCGGCTCCTTGCGGAGTCCGGCTGTCGTCGACAACACCCGGTAACGGAGTCGTGCATTGCGGTCCAAGGTACTGAAAACGCGGTCCCGGAGAAAGGCGATGATCGGATTCGCCGTGTTCCAAAAGATGACCTGTTCATCGGCTAGATTCTGCAACATGGTGACCTGAGGTCGACGCGCGGTTTCGTATGTTCTCAGCTTTTCAGCAGAGTACTCATTCGCCGCCAGACACTCAGGCAGAAGGTCAGCCAGTGTCATGGCATCCACCATCGCCTGCATGCGGCCCTGCGACGCGTGAGGATTCATGGCATGCGCCGCATCTCCAAGCAGCACCGCCCCATCGGCCACCCACGTCGGGGTGCGGACACGCCCTGTCGGCATGAAAGCGGTTTGCTTCCAGTCAGTCAATGTTCGAAAGATCAGCTTACTGGACGGATCAATCGCAATCCAGGCTTCTTGTAGCGCCGCAATGCCTCGTTCTTTGACGCTCTCATATGAACCGGCCTTGATCATGTAGAACGCATACACCTTGTCCCCGGCGGCGGGAAACATGCCAAGGATCGTTCGCTTGCCGACAAAATACTTCGCCTCTCCTAGAGGAATCGCCGCATCCAACAGGGCGATCAAGTATCCTTGCGGGTAGAGATGAAGATCGGCCGGGATCTGCAAAGCCTCTCGAACTTTTGAAAAGGCTCCATCGGCCCCAACAACCACCTTCGCCTTCACCGTCACGTGGTCTTCACCTTGCTTGGCCGTCAGCCCCACAACTCGACCGTTCTCTCGAAGCAAACCCGTGAAAGCTGATCGATACCGCAACGAGACGGAGGATTCGCGCTCGATTGCGCTCAGAATCGCATGGTGCGCCACATTCGGCAGTGTGACCACGGCTTGATTGTACGGTGGAGGCAGTTCGCCATAGTCCACCGTACACAGCCGCTCGCCACCAACACGGCAAAAATGAAATTTGTGCACCGTACGGGTAGATTCGACCGGCAACTGACTGAGAAGCCCCAACCGATCAAGCACTTGCTGTCCGTTCGGCTGCAGGATCTCTCCGCGCAATCCCTGCGGTGGTCCTGGTGCCTGCTCGAAGACGATTGTCTTGATCCCCTTCTGGGCCAGAGCAAGGGCCAGCACAGCTCCACCTCCACCGGCCCCAACGACGGCAATGTCGGTTTCTTCGACCATTGTTCCTCAGCCTTTCCCGGCCATGGAAATGCGTTGCCACCTTACCCTCAACATTCTTCCTATTTCCACTCCTGAAATCGCTCACGATCTTTCCAGAGCGAAAGAAACTTTTCCCGTGCTTTGACCGTAATCGCATGGTCCCTGATGATATCCAACCGCTCATCATTGTAGCGATTGCCACTGGTTGTCTGATTCATGGACCCCGTGGTATTGATCTCGTCGTCGATCACCGCCTGTTTCAAATGCATGAGGCCGTCATGTTGATTAATTCTGATCGGAATCCCGGCTTCACGCAACGCCGAGAGCGCTGTTCGTTGCTTCGGATCGTTGAGACGTTCCCGATCGGTGAGGAGACGAACATCCACACCACGCCGTTTCGCCTCAATCAGCGCTTTCACCGTGAGCGGCGACGTGACGCCATACACGGCCACAAAAATGTATCGTTCGGCACGGTCATAGATCCGTACGAGGTGTTCGAGCGGCCTATCCTCCGGGCCATACCAGACTTCGACCGATGTAGCTGAAACCTCTACGCTTGGCCCAAGCAGAACTGCGGCAAGTAGCCAGGTGATACACACTCGGCGACACTGCGTCGATAGTTGGAACGGCGAAGGCCGGATCATGCCAGTTCGAAGAGGTCGCGGAAGTGGTCGTCTGAAGACTCCCAGGCCTGTGGCGCATGCACCTGAAGCCACTGTCGGAGAAACTGTTTCTGCTCCCGTGTGAGCAGTTGCTTGATCTGATGAGTCCGCCCTTGAAGCGGCTGAAGGAGACTGACGCGCTTCGTCACATCCAGCATCGCGGTCCGCACATACAGACTCGTAAAGATCGACGGCTTCTCTTCCGTCCCTTCGCCCTGTACCCACACCGAGAGAAACTTGTCCAGAACCAGACCTGCACTGTCCAGTGCCGGCTCCGTATCATGGAAGAGCTCATTCTCGGACTCGGTGAGCGGAGTCGATTCAGCCGCGCGAAAGAGGAAGTTCTTTTTCCACATAACTTGCAGGCGGCATAGTGGCGACGAGCCGGATCAAAGTCAAGCAACCCCCTTCAGAGAATCTCTCCCCTTCACAGCAAATGCGGTTGAACATGAATCCTATTGAGCGTTCGTGTCTCTCATGGTGGATGACGTAGCCTTGACAAGCAGAGCATGCCTTTGCTAGCTTCAAAATTCTTTAATCTCTAAGCCAACTTGGGAGAATCCGTGCAGGTCAAGATCAATGGAAAGCCTGAGGAGGTCCAGAACGGAACCGTCCTCGATTTGCTCAAGACAAAGAACATCGAGCCGCAGATGGTCGCCGTCGAGGTCAACGACAAGGTGTTGGATCGTGACCACCTTGCCACAACCCACCTCAATGAAGGAGATCACGTGGAATTCCTTTTTTACATGGGAGGGGGTCGGTGAGCACCACGTTGCATAAAGACATTACCGAGCTGATAGGCAAAACCCCCCTTGTCCGGTTAAACCGCCTGTCAAAGTCCGGTTCTGCGACGATTTACGGGAAGGTCGAGTTTTTTAACCCCGGCGGCAGCGTCAAGGATCGAATCTGCCTCAACATGATCAATGAGGCAGAACGTCAGGGAAAGCTCAAGCCTGGCGGAACCATCGTCGAGCCGACCAGTGGAAACACGGGTATCGGACTGGCCTTGGTCGCAGCCGTACGTGGGTACAAGCTGATCCTCGTGATGCCGGAAAGCATGAGCATGGAACGGGCCAGCTTGCTATCGTCGTATGGCGCACAGCTGGTACTAACCCCGGCTTGGGAAGGTATGAAAGGGTCCATTAAGGAGGCGGAAAGTATCTTGGCTCAAAATCCGTCATACTTTATGCCTGATCAATTCTCAAACCCGGCCAACCCTGCGATGCACAAGATGACGACGGCACTGGAAGTCTGGGACGCACTCGACGGAAAAATCGATGCCTTTGTGGCTGCCGTCGGAACTGGTGGCACTATCACAGGATGTGGTGAAGTCTTCAAGGAGCGGAATCCGCAGGTTCAAGTCATCGCCGTCGAACCGGCAGGTTCGCCCGTGTTGTCCGGAGGAGACCCTGGCCCCCATAAGATTCAAGGAATCGGCGCGGGCTTTATTCCTAAGGTGCTCAACCGAAAGATTCTCGACCGCGTGATCACTGTGACGGACGACGAGGCGTACCAGACCGCGAAACAGCTCTCGAAGAAGGAAGGCCTGCTGGTCGGGATTTCAGCCGGCGCGAATGTGTCCGCAGCCCAAAAGATCGCCGATGAACTGGGCCCCGGCAAGAATGTCGTGACCATTCTCTGCGACACCGGCGAGCGCTATATCAGCATTGAGAAGTATTTTAACATCTAGTGAAATGTAAAAAGTAAGAAGTGAGAAGTTCTCAAGCCAAAAGATCTTCCATTTCACCTTTTACTTTTCACCTTTAACTGAACGCAATGGAATTTACCGAAGAACAGATCAACCGCTACAGCCGGCATATCCTGCTGCCCGAGGTCGGCGGCAAGGGCCAGAAGAAGATCGCCAAGTCAAGAATTCTGCTCGTCGGTGCCGGTGGTCTTGGCTCCCCTGCGGCATTGTATCTGGCCGCGGCAGGAGTTGGCACGATTGGGTTGATCGACAGCGATGTGGTGGACCTGACCAATCTGCAGCGCCAAGTTCTTCACCATACTCCCGACGTGGGTCGCCCCAAGGTCCTCTCCGGCAAGGAGAAGATCCAGGCGTTGAACCCTGACGTTTCGGTCTCCATGTACGAGGAACGGCTCACGGCCGGCAATGCGCTCAAGATCTTTGGCGACTATGATGTCGTGATCGACGGAGTCGATAATTTCCCGGCCAAGTTCCTCATCAATGATGCCTGCTTCTTTGCCGGCAAGCCGCTGGTCCACGGCGGCATTCTGCGATTCGACGGGCGTGTCACGACCATCATCCCGAAGAAATCGGCGTGCTATCGTTGCGTGTTCAAGGCCCCGCCTCCACCTGGGTTGGTGGCCTCCTGCCAGGAGGCCGGAGTGATCGGGGTCTTGGCCGGCATTATCGGGACAATTCAAGCCACAGAAGCATTGAAACTTGTCCTTGGAATCGGACGGCCGCTGACCGACCGCCTGCTCGACTTCGATGCGCGCAAAACCCAATTCCGAGAAATCAAAGTCCGCCGGAACCCGAATTGTGCCCTCTGCGGGGAACATCCGACGATTACCGAGCTGTTCGACGATGGGGATCCCTATGCTGGATGCGCCATGCGCCCATCCGCATAGAGTTTGATAAGGTGGTGCGACGATGAGCAAAATGAAAGCGCTGGTGTGCCGCGAGTGCGGTAAAGAATATCCAACGAAGGCCATCCACGTTTGCGAAATGTGCTTCGGTCCCCTTGAGGTGAAGTACAACTACGAGGAGATCAAGAAGACGATTTCACGCAAGAAGATCGAGGATGGGCCACATAGCATGTGGCGCTATCTCGACCTGCTGCCGGTCGAAGGAACGAACTTCGTCGGACCGCATGCCGGGTTCACCCCGCTCGTACGAGCGAAAAACCTCGGCGCGTATCTTGGACTCGACGAGCTCTACATCAAGAACGATACAGTGAATCACCCCACCTTATCCTTCAAGGATCGCGTCGTCGCCGTGGCCCTCACGCGGGCGCGCGAGCTCGGTTTCGAAACGGTGGCCTGCGCGTCGACCGGCAACTTGGCGAACTCCGTCGCCGCGCACGCGGCATCCGCCAACCTCCACTGTTACGTCTTTATCCCTGGCGACCTTGAAGCTGCAAAAGTGCTTGGCAACCTGATCTATAAGCCCCACGTGGTTGAGATTGAAGGCAATTACGACGATGTCAACCGGCTCTGCAGCGAGATTGCCGGTGAACATGGCTGGGCGTTTGTGAACATCAACATCCGCCCCTACTATGCCGAAGGCTCCAAAACTCTTGCCTTTGAAACCGTGGAGCAACTGGGATGGAAGACGCCCGATCAAGTCGTCATCCCCATGGCCTCAGGCTCGCTCTTGACCAAGATTTGGAAGGGCTTGCATGAGATGAAGGCGTTGGGCCTGATCGACAACGTTCGCACGAAGGTCAACGGCGCCCAAGCGGAAGGCTGCTCCCCGATCTCAACCGCGTTCAAGGCGGAACGTGACTTCTTCAAGCCAGTGAAACCACAGACGATCGCCAAGTCCCTTGCCATCGGCAACCCCGCCGATGGGTACTATGCGCTTAAGGCGACTGCCGAGAGTCACGGATCCATGGATATGGTGACGGATGAAGAAGTGGTAGAAGGTATCCAGCTGCTGGCCCAAACCGAGGGCATCTTTGCCGAAACCGCCGGCGGCGTGACCATTGGCGTGCTCAAGAAGCTGGTGAAGCAAGGGATCATCAAGAAAAACGAAGTGACGGTCGCGTATATCACGGGTAATGGATTGAAGACGCAGGAAGCGGTGATCGACGCCGTCGGACGGCCAACCCGCATTCAACCAAGCCTCGTGGCCTTTGAGAAAACCTTTAAGCTCGGGAAGAACGGTGGTGGTGACACATGATTAAGGTTCGCATTCCAACTCCCCTGCGGCCATTGACGAAAAACCAGGGTGAAGTCGACGTGGCAGCCGGCTCTATCACGGATATGGTGAACACACTGGAGGCTTCCTATCCGGGCATCAAGGCACGCCTCTGCGACGACAGCGGTGAGCTGCGTCGGTTCGTCAACATCTATGTCAACGAAGAAGACATCCGATTTCTCAAGGGCAAAGACACGGCCTTGAAAACCGGCGACGAAGTCTCGATCGTACCGGCGATCGCGGGAGGGTAATCATGGCGCATTTGCGATTCCATATTCGCTTTCCTGAAGAGGGGATTCGACAGCCGATCATCTATCAGATTGGCCGCGAATATAACGTCGTCACCGACGTCAGACGAGCCGATGTGCGCGACACGACGGGCTGGGCGGATGTCGAATTTTCAGGTGACACAGCGGAAATCGAGCGCGCACTCGAAGGCCTGCGCAAAAAAGGCTGCAACGTCGATCCCATTGAATTGAATGTAGTGGAATGAATGAACAGCGCTCAGCTGTCAGCTCAAAGGTTCTGAGTCCAATCCGAAGCTGAAAGCTGATGGCTAAGAGCTGATAGCTCAGGCAAGTTATGGAACTCACTGAACCAGAAATTCAACGCTACAGCCGGCACATTATCCTCCAGGACGTGGGAGGCAAGGGCCAACTGAAGCTCAAGCGGGCGAAAGTCTTATTGATCGGCGCCGGTGGGCTGGGCTCTCCAGCTGGGCTCTATCTCGCCGCTGCGGGGATTGGAACGATCGGTCTCGTCGATGGGGACGTTGTGGATCTTTCGAATCTCCAGCGTCAGATCATGCACTCGACCGCGACACTTGGGCAACCGAAAGTGGAGTCCGGCAAGAAAACCCTGTCGGCGATTAATCCTGAGATTACGATCAATGCACACCATCAACTGGTTGATGCAGACAATATCCTGCCGCTCATTTCGCAATACGATATCGTGCTTGATGGCTCGGATAATTTTACGACGCGGTTCTTGGTGAACGACGCCTGTTTCTTTGCCAAGAAAACATTGATCTCCGCCAGCATGTTTCGGTTCGAGGGCCAGCTGACGGCGATCAAGCCGCACCAAGGCTATCCCTGCTACCGATGCCTCTATCCCGAACCCCCACCGGCCGGGCTGGTCCCCAATTGCCAAGAAGCCGGTGTGCTTGGCGTGCTGGCCGGTACGATGGGGGTTCTCCAGGCCTCCGAAGCGATCAAAGAAATTCTCGGCGTCGGTGAAACCATTGCTGACAAGCTCCTGATCTACGATGCACTCGATATGAAGTTCAGAAAAGTCGGCAGGCCCAAAGACCCAGCTTGCCCTCTCTGCGGACCTAACCCGAAGATCAAAGATCTGAGTCTAGACTACACCGTCACCTGCACGATTTAACGTGGCCGACCTCATCATCCCCCGACAGATTCTCGACGACATCATCGCCCATGCGAAGGAACTGACTCCTTACGAATGTTGTGGGCTGCTGGCTGGAACCAATGGGGTAGTCAGCCATCTGTATCGCACCAAGAACATCGTCGCGATGGAGGGGGCACAAAACCTGTCGTCTTTCGACTCGGCAAAAGCCGCGCATCTCGAACGCCTCTCGCCGGCTGAACGGGCGGAAATTGCGTTTGTCATGGACATGCAGGACTTCTCATCCGCCAAGAAGGACATGCGCAACAACGGACTTGATCTCCAAGTCGTCTATCACTCGCACCCCCACGATCCCGCGCGTCCGTCCGTGACCGACATTAAAATCGCCACCGACTATGAAGAGATCTGGCCCAAGATCAACTTGCCCATCCCCGCCTATCTCCTCGTCTCCCTCATGAATTCCGAACCGGACGTGAAGACCTATTGGATCAAATCCGGTTGTGTGACCCCAGCCGACGTCCTCATCCGTTAAGTTGAATTTTTACAGTTCACATCATCGTCGAAATATACTAATGTTCCCTTGCAGCCCATATAAAGAGCATTGCGTCCGAACATGCGACGACTATTCACATATGGCCTTCCCTTCCTGTTGTGTATGGCCATTCCGATTTCGGCGTTTGCCGAAGATCGCAGCTTTTACAGCCCGGTGATTCACATCGATAAGGAGCAGAATCAGGTCCTGATCTCAACGAGTGCCAGCGTGTTCTATATTGAAGTACCGGATGCGGCCAAGCCCCACATCGAGAAACTGCCCCTTTCCGGCCTCGTGGATTTCGTCGTGGAGATGCGGGGAGATGATAAACGTCCGCTGATCAAGACCTGGAAGGTCAAGTCGGGCGAATCGACTTGTATGTACTTTAATGGGAAAGAGTGCAAGTAGCGGCGAGCCTACAGATCATACACCTCACTTCTATACCCCACCGTCAGGACCAGAATGAGCACCTCGCTTTTCTTCACCTTGTAGAGAATTCGCCAGTCACCGACACGGTACGACCAGCGATCACTCAGAAGTCCTGTGAGGCGCTTGCCTGATTCGGGATGTTCCGAGAGTTTAACGACCGCCTTGCCTACACGCTCCTTCACCGCCTTATCAAGCTTGCCGATACGGCGCGCGGCCTCTTCCGTGTAGAGGATGCGGTACGTCATTTGAAAATGTCTTCGTGGGTTACCAGCCGCATGGCCCGCTCATCTTCTTCCGCTTTCAACAGAGAGAGCATGAGCTTTTTATCCGCCAGAATTTCGAGCGTCTCCAGTTCCTCCGGCGACAGCAGAACGGCCGAAGCGGCGCCGTTCCTCGTGATAATCACCCGTCCCCGTTTTTTCTTTTGAAGCGACGCGACCATCTCAGGCAAATGCGCCCGCACATATGAGACCGATGCGATTTTGGTCATGGCTTGCACCTCCAACAGCAGTGTACAACATTTCGTACAGCCCTGCCAGTGAGCTGCCGATCTATATGCTCTGCCGACCGCGAAGGAAATGTTAGCGATTCTTGGCTTGGTCGCCAGACTGGCGGAAATGCGAGGAGACGATCAGATGCCCGTGATCAAAACCTGGAAGGTCAATTCGACTTACACAAATCCTGACATATAAACTCGGCTCTTGAAACGTCGCTATCGGCCATAAGCGGACGGTTTAAAAGATGATGCGGCTCGGTTGCTCCGCCAGAGGTGGATCGCGATACTTATATAGTTGATCGCCGCTCTTACCGTCCGAAGAAGGCTTTCAACCCTTCGGCGAGCAATGTACCCGCAGCACCGATGCCGATATTCCAACTGCCATCAATCGCTTTGCCAGTCATCTTTCGCATCCATGCTTTCACTCGTTCACCGTACTCACCCTGGCTTACTTCCTCATCGGCATGAATAGCTTGCTTGAGTGCGACAATATCGACTTCTTCAACCTTTCCCTTCTTGAGCCAAGCCGCGAGAGATTCGAAGTCGCCCTTCTTGACGACGTTGGAGATTGTCGTCTGGTTGTGATCACCAATCAGAACCACCGCGTTGTCGCCGAAGACTGCACCATGGAACATGGCTGGCACATCGTTCTTTTGAGCCACTACCTTTACCTCATTTTCCTCGACATCACCGATCTTGTCCCGCAGATTCAGAGCAAAGTCGAGCAGCCTTGATCGAACTTGGGTTATGCCGTTCTTAATTTGCAGCGAGGAAAACTCTACCCAGCATTGCTGCACCCAATAGCCGTCCATGCCCTTATCAATTTGAGCACCAATCTCTGGCGATAACCGCATCTGTAGCAATTTACCATCCTTTGACTCAGACATCCCCTCCAGTACTGACATGGTTTCACGCAGCTTATGATTCTCAAGCCAATCCTTGAGCTTCTTGGGCAGATGCATCGTGGGGAGGCTCACACCGGTCTGAATCATCAAATCGTCCTGAATGTTTCCTACGACACGGCCCGGGACGATTCGATACGGAGGAACTGGCTTATCCTTTGGATAGCCAGACAGTTCGTCATTGACCCATTCAACAAGGTCAGCGTACCCCAACGTATGCATGAGCACTTTTGTCTTGAGTAGTGCCGCAGTGAGCGAACCGTTCTCGTCACTCAACAAGCCGATGATGTCGTCAAGAAGCTTCATCTGTCCCTCCGGTGGTTATGCTGGCATTTCACCTCACAGCAATAAACCCAACCAACATAGAATGTTGATGAATAGATGAGTTCCCCGCCCTCTATCGGGTGAAGAGCATGGCTAACGTTGGGTTTTGAAGGGGACGAGCCTTTCACACTCTACCTTTTATGTGATGGCAGTCGGCCAAGAGCGGATGTTCGGGGTCGAGATCGCACTGCCATAAAGCGATCCTCAGCCCTGCCGAATTAACGAAAAGCTTGAGCGGCGAGCGAGGCGGCGCGAAGCGCCGACGTAGCGAGTCCGACTCGGAGCATTTGTTAGGCATTTTTATCCGGCTATCGAGGTTGTTTTCTAAAACCCGTTATTACCCAAGCCACCACTACACCTAGAAAATACACCAAAGTCGAAAGCACTATGGCACCTACTGCACCGAGACCAGACAGCCCGAGGATTTCACTCCATACCTCATGTCTGAAATCGCTGTCGAGATCATCAGATGTATACGGGACCTTAGTTGGATTATTGAATTTTCTGTAGTTGTAGATGTGGTAGCAACCTTTGTTGCCGTCACTATCCTGATATTCAGGTTCAGTTAGTTCCACCAAAGGTTTTATTGCATACTGCCGACACTCAGGATTCTTTAACTCTCTTTCTACGGCCCACCGATACTGATATCGGGAAAGACTGCTCTGGTTACTGAGCACAAAAGGATTGATAAGAACTATGTAGAACAAGCCAAAGGCGGACAAAACAAACCATACCCGCTTCCAACCATTGGCAGTCCGTAACCAATTCTTGATCCTATTCACTGTGCTTTGTCCTTTTGCCTAACAATATTTAGACCGACTGTATAATCCCGTTACGGCAGATTGTCCACTTCTGCCTAAACCGGCGGGCAAGCACCGATCGCCAGCCCTAACCCATTGCAGCAGGACAAGTTCCGCTCCACTACCGCTATGAGATCGTCGTCTTATGCGGATCGGCGTAAGCCCCCCCTTCTGATAGCGGTCAGTCGTGTACTTCTGCTTTGGGTCGATAGCTGGCATACCTGCCCAGGTCGAGTCTGAACTACTTGAGCGCTGTCGGTGCAGATAGAAGTGGGGTATCAGACGGATAGCAAATACGGCCTGTCCGAAGAACTCTGCTTAGGCCGCGATGCCTTCGACGATCAGATGTCGGACATCCGTTCGTTCGCACGCATGTTCACATGATAAGTTTTCGATCACAGAAGGCCGGCACTCACTCCGCATCTCACCGCTTCACGCTTCACGAGATACGAACAACGTCTCCCATTACTCCCCGCTACCCGCCATGTCGTCGATCAGGGGGCGGTTGATGTCGGTACAGCCCATACAGATCAGGTCAAAAAGTTCATCGTGGTTGGCGACGAAGTTTTTTGCGTCCACGAGCTTTTCGTTCATGACCAGGGAATGGCAGGTGTCGCAGAGCATCATCAGGCCGCGTGAAACCCCCACTGTTTTTCTTCCCGTGCTTCCAGCCATATCGATTAGACCGATCCTTTCTGCAGGGCCATGAGAAAATCTTCCGTTTCGAGATCAATACCGCATTGCCCGCACTCATAGGGACGATCATTCTGCGGCACTGCCAATGGCGTCCGCTCCACCCTTCCCCGGCAGACATGATAGAACTTCCCCCTGGCATGCTCATCTTCCAATGGATCACTTTCGTAAATCAGCACCATGATTCACTAATTCTCCCTATGCCTACCGGGGAGTATACCGACGGGCCCGCCCTACCCGCAACCGCATGGAACGAGGCAGGCTATGGTTCTCCATTTCCCTCAAACTTGGAACTGCGCTTCGTATAAACCGGCGTAGACTCCCCCGCGAGAGAGCAGATCGTCGTGCCGGCCATCTTCCACCAATCGGCCTCCATCCAGGACCAGAATCCGATCCACATCGTGGAGCGTGGATAATCGGTGGGCAATAATGAACGTGGTTCGCCCTGTCGTCAGCTCGTTCAACGCTTCGCGGATTTTCACCTCGGTCTCCGTATCAATATTGGATGTGGCCTCGTCAAAAATGACGATGGGGGGATCTTTTAACAGCACCCGCGCAATCGAGACCCGCTGTTTTTGTCCAACCGACAACTTGACACCCCGCTCACCAATCCAGGTGTCATACCCTTCGGGTAACGCCGCGATGAACTCATGCGCCCGTGCGGCGCGCGCCGCCGATTCGAGCCGATCCTGATCGGCATTCAAATCGCCGTAGAGCAGATTATCTTTCACCGTCCCGTTGAACAAAAACGGCTCCTGTTGTACGAACCCGATCTGCTGCCGCAGATACGCAATCGGCAGATCACGGATATCCTTCCCATCGATAACAATCACCCCGTCTGTAACATCGTAAAACCGCATCAACAACTTGAGTAAGGTGCTCTTCCCTGCCCCACTCATCCCAACCAGTGCCACACGCTCCCCTGTCGGCACAGCCACTGAAACCCCTCTCAAGACCGGCACGTCAGGTCGATAGTGGAACTGGACCTGGTCGAATCGAACGGCTCCATGGGTCCGATGGACGGGCGCCACTACCCCGGGACGATCCGCGACGTCCGGAATCGTATCCAGCACCTCAAAGACGCGCTCGCTCGCCGCCAACGCATGCTGCAACATATGATTGACCGAATGAATCTGATTGATGGGGACGTAGAACATCGCCAGGTAGGAGAGGAACAAGACCAGCTCGCCCAAGGTGAGACGCCCCTCCATAACCTCACCCGCACCGTACCAGAGGATCAAGACAGTCCCAACGGCGGCAACTAAAATCATTCCCGGCGAATAGATCGACCACAAGACCATCGCCTTGAGGTTCTTCTCACTATAGGCCTGGCTCAGCCTGTCGAAACGTGCTTGTTCGTGCCCCTGACGGCCAAACCCCATCGTCTCTCTAATCCCGGACAAGGCATCTTGTAGATAGCCATTCAGTTCGGCGGCGCTCTGACGGGTCTCCCGATAATACCCATGGACCTTCGACGTAAACCAACTCGCGGACAAGGCCAGCAATGGGATCGGCAACAGCGAGAGAGCCGCCAGCTTCCAATTGAGCATGAACAAGAGTCCCGTGATTCCAAGAAGAGTCAGCGACGCCGTCAGCATTCCTTCAAACCCATCAATGAAGATCCGCTCGACATGCTCCGTGTCATTGGTCACCCGGGACATGATCTCCCCCGTCGAGCGATTCTCAAAATAGGTGATGGACAGATGTTGAAGGGCGGAGAAAATATGCCGGCGAAGATCGTGGACCACCGTCTGCTCAAGCTGATTATTCAGCCGGATTCTGAGTGAGGCAAACACGTTCTTGAGCACATGGGCGCCCACGAGCAGACCAATCACCCATGGCAACAACAAGGTCTGCTTCGCCTGAATCACATCGTCGATGATGATCTTGATGACCCAGGGCGGCACCAGCTCCATCGCCGTCGCACAGGCGGCGCAGACGAGTGTCGTGATCGCAAGGGCGCGGTGAGGCCGGAGATACAGCAGGACACGAAGAAGGGACTTCACGAGCGGTTCAACAAGAGAGGCATCAAATTACATTCGTGGGTTCTTTTTGCCAATACTGCGAAAATTCGTCCAGCTGAGTGAGTGTGGACATATCGGTCATGCGATCCAGAAAGACTTTGCCGATCAAGTGATCGAGTTCGTGCTGAATACAGACTGCGTACAGGTCGGTCGCCTCGAAATCCAGAGATTTACCCTTCCGGTCCAGTCCCTTAACCCGCACCAGTGATGGTCGGGTCACTTTTCCCCGTAGTCCATCAACACTCAGACAGCCTTCCCAGTTGTCCACTTGTTCAGGCCCGTAATACACAATCGAGGGGTTGATGAGGACCGTTTCTGGAAATCCCCCCTCACCTTTGCAGCCCATCACTACCAGTTGAATCGAACGTGACACTTGTGGCGCAGCCAACCCGATGCCCGGTTCGTCATACATCGCTTCAAACATGTCGTCGATCAACCGCTGAATCTCGGACGATTTAACCTCTCGGGGATCGATCGGCGCAGCAACTTTGCGAAGAATCGGGTTGCCTAATTTGGCAATCTTGAGCATTGTTCCGCTCTTGAGTTTCATATCATCACATTCGTAGCATAGGAATCTCTCCGCCCGCAACCTCTCGGCTGGTCGCTAGGAACTCCGTTTTGAGCGGCGTGGTTCGGGAATCTCAAAGACGTCTTTATTGGCGTCCCACCACTCGGTCCATTCACTCGACCATGCGGCGCGATCCTGCTTGGTCGAGGTGTCCCAATCATGAAACTCGGTCTCATGGCGAGTCAGAATCCAGAGTGATTGCAAGGCCGACAGCGCCACGAAACGCTCGTCGTCGCTCACCATTGGAATCAATATGGAGATCACTCCCTTCTGCCGAACATACCGCGCTTCGAACGCCGCAGCCTTTCTGACGGATGGATTAGAGTCCTTTGCCATGACGTCAATCGCCTCGGGCGCTTTCGTCGAATCCAGACGAACCGCAACGCGCAAAGCATGCTCCCGCACCCGAGGAATTTCGCCGGACTCCTTTGCCGTGGAGATCAAGGCGGGGACCCCAGCGACCCCCTTCACCATCAGCAAGGTTTCAATCGCGTTGTATCGAATCCGCGGGCTCGACATGGTCAATGCCTGAACGAGAACGGGAACGGCCGGCTCTCCCAAATGCACGAATTCTCCCATGGCCCAGAATTCCTGTTTCCCTTCCAGCAACGGCAGCAAGGCTTCCGCGCGCTTGACTTCTTCAAGGCTGAGCGGATCCTTATTGGGGGGAATCGAGACATCCGGCACATCTTGATTCTTCGGTGGCGCTTCATAGGGAATTTGGACCGGCCATATCCGAATGGGCTGATCGGACACGGCATAGAGCGTCTGCACTTGCACGAGGCTGGCAAGAATACCCGCGGCTATGCATGTAGAGATCATCGCGACGCGTGTGCTTCTGTTCTTGCAGATCATCGGTGACACATTGGGGAGGGGAAAATTGACACGGGTTCGTATCCGGCACATCGACTGACACGATGGGCTCACACGACCCAACGGTTGCCGGCGTTAGTCCACTCCTGAATTGGCTTCCCGAAGATGCTTTCTTACTCGAACCTTCTCATGATGTTTCCGAAGTAGCTGCAGACGAACCACATCCTGGTTCTCTGCGACAATCCGAACCAACCGATCCATATCTTCGGCATGGTCACGGACCAGTTCGGACAGCTTTTGGATCTGCTCCTCGAGCTTTTCCAGGCGCCTGGCCATGTTGCGTGCTGGATCTGAGGATCTCACTGTCAGCTTCGTCACACGCCTGGAATCGACTCGCGGGAGAGCCGCGACAACAACGTCTCGCTTCATGCTCACTCCTTTGTTCATCGTCAACCGATCCCGAGCTGCTCACTCCGGTGTTCTCGTAGCTAGTATTATCCGCATGGAACGGGAAGTCAACGATTCCACTTCCTTTCTATTTCATAGAGGTCCTGCTAGAATCCAGCCAATGAAGAATATTTTCACAATGGTATTGGCTGGCGGTAAAGGCGAGCGACTGTTCCCGCTGACGGACCAACGTGCAAAGCCGGCGGTCCCCTTCGGCGGGAAGTATCGCATTATCGATTTCACCCTCAGCAATTGCCTGAATTCAGGGCTCCGCAAGATCGCAGTCCTCATTCAATACAAATCACACTCGCTCGATCGCCATATCCGGGTCGGCTGGAATATTCTCAACGCGGAACTTGGTGAATATATCGCCTCGATCCCTCCTCAACAGCGCATCAGCGAAGATTGGTACCGTGGCACCGCCGATGCCGTGTATCAGAATATGTTCTTGATCGACGGGGAACACCCGGAATTCCTGCTAATCCTCGCCGGCGATCACGTCTACAAGATGAACTATGCGGAGATGTACCACTGGCTCATCGCCAAGAGCGCAGATGCGGTCGTCGGGGCCATCGACATTCCCGTCCAGGAAGCGACTCGCTTCGGCGTCATCGCAGTCGACAAGGACTACCGGATTACTCGCTTCGATGAAAAGCCGGCGCATCCCATTCCACTCCCCAACGATCCCGCCCATGCCTTCGCGTCGATGGGCATCTACCTGTTCCGCACCAAGGCCATCCGCGAACACCTGATTGCGGACGCTCGGGAAGGCAGCGCGCACGACTTCGGGAAAAACATCATTCCGCGAATGATCGAACAAGGGCGGGTGTATGCCTTCAAATTTCAAGATGCCAACAACAAAGCCGTCAAGTACTGGCGCGACATTGGAACGCTCGACGCATACTGGGAAGCGAACATGGATTTGGTCGCCGTCGATCCTCAATTCAATCTGTACGACCCAGGCTGGCCGATCCGAACCTATCAGGGGCAATTTCCACCGGCCAAGTTCGTCTTCGCGCAGGATTTTCAGGGAGGCCGGATGGGGGTCGCGCTTGATTCGATCGTCTGCGGCGGCTGCATCGTGTCGGGGGGACGAGTCCAAAACTCGATTGTGTCCCCGAACGTCCGCGTACAGGACCACGCGGATGTCAGGGAATCCATTCTCATGGAGAACGTGACCATCGGCGCGCAGAGCCGCATCAGACGCGCTATCATCGACAAGGATGTGACGATCCCGCCACATACGGAAATTGGGTACGATCGAGAGGCCGACGCGCAACGATTTACCGTGACCGAATCAGGCCTCGTGGTCATCTCAAAAGGAATGAAGCTGCATGCCGCCGTCGATCCATCCGGTTGATCTCATCGCGGCGCTTCGCCAACGACATCTCACGCCAGCTATTGTGTTTCTCACCTCACGGCGAGCCTGTGATGAAGCGATGGAAGCATTCGATCACGCCGATCTCGTGCTTCCTCCGGTGCGGCAAGAGGCGATCGGGAGGGCGCTCGAACGGGTCATCGCGCAGTATCCAAGCATTACCGAGCATCCCCTCATTCCCATCGTGCAACGAATCGGCGTCGCCGCCCATCATGCTGGACATCTGCCTTCGTGGAAAATCGCGATCGAAGAGCTGATGCGACAAGGCCATCTCGATGCGGTCTTCGCCACGACGACCCTGGCGGCAGGTGTCGATTTTCCAGCCCGCACGGTCATAATCACTCAATCCAGCATCCGCAAATCCCGCGACTTCACCGATCTGACCATCGGCGAAGTCCAGCAGGTCGCCGGACGAGCCGGCCGCCGCGGGAAAGATCATGTCGGATTTGCAGTCGTCACTCCATCTCCGTATATCGATCTGGCGGTACTGACCAAAGGGTTGACCGGGCAACCGGAAGCCATCGACAGCCAGTTTACAATCAGTTACCCGATGGTCTTGAATCTCTTAAAAGCCCATCCCCATGAGCAGATCCAAGGAATCTTGGCCAAGAGTTTCGCGCAATTCCAACTCAACCAGCGCGCTGAACTCCTCGAGCACAAACTCGATGCTCTCCATGTACAAATGGAACCGTTCGGCCCTCGCGTCTGTACGGACTGGATCACCCAATGGCAAACTTTCGACCATGCGCGAAGGCACCGCCACACCCGGCATCAGACACACCGGTCGGAATCGCCTGAAATTTCGGCTCGGTTGCCGTTCCTGAGCCCTGGGCGTGTGGTAGGGCTCAGCAGAGGCCGCGGGATTGTGCTCCGGCAATACCGGAGTAAAGGTCAAAAGAATTCCATGCTCACCATCTTACGACCAGACGGCGCCGTCACTGAATGTCCGGTCACGAGCGTAAAAGAAGTCTACGACCGCACATGCGACTTCACGGAGACGCCGACCTATCCGTGGTGTTCCACGGACACGTTCGATCGGCTCAGTCATCAATTAGAAGAACTCCCGTCGCGTTTGCCCGTGCTTCCTATCCTGACCTCCACCAGTCATGCGCCACTGCCCGATGCCATTGTTCAATCGATGGGAGATTTCCCCTGCCCCACGTGCCCTTCGCGACCAGCCTGCCAGAAAGACTTCATGACCGCGTCGCGACTTCGCCAGGAACAACAGCGTCATACGAAATCCATACAGGCACTGCGGGCCAGTTTGTGGCATCGCTTTCAAGAGCGTGTGAACGTACTGCAGAAATTCGGGTACCTCACGCTGGCGACACAATTGACGGTCGAAGGCGAATGGGCACGGTTGATCCGGATTGACCATTCGCTTCTCATTACCGAACTGATCCGCGCGGAAGCCTTTACGGGCGGAGACCCCTCTCTCCTCGCCGGCATCTTGGCCAGTCTGGCCCACGATGACGACCGTCCCGGCGCGTTTCCGCGTATCAGTGCAGGGCTGATCTCCCTGCTCGGGCAGGTTCGCAAGTTGGCGGAGAGTTTATCTCCCTATGAAGATCCGCCCCTCCTACGCGCCGATGTGGCAGCGTTGGTTGAGCGCTGGGTCGCCGACCCCGCCCTCACGTGGATTGGGCTCTGCCGGCTGACCACCATGGCAGAAGGCGACATCTACCGACTCCTAGCCAGAACTTTGGAGTTTCTGTCACAAGTGCAGACATTAAAGTCTACGCATCCCGGACTCGCTGAATCCGCTTCGCAGGCGATCACCCTGATCCGACGTGGAGTATTGGAGGAACTGCCATGAACGGTGTAGAACGGAGGCTCGAGGTTTCAGGACTGAGCTATGCTGTGACGCAGTCCTCAGCACTTTAACGCATGACCACCGAAGAACTGGAACGACTGCTTGCACAACAACCCGTCGCGTTGTTGCACCGCCTGGCGCGCGGACGCGTCCATCGGCAGTTTCGTGCCGGCAAGAGACGACTGATCGAGCTGCTGCTTCAGCATTCAAGCCACAATCGTGCTGGCCTCGAATCTGATCTGCAGACGTTGATCGGAGAACGGCAACTTCGATCGGAATCAGAACCGTCACGTACTCATCGCCCTTCCCTCCGTCCTTCTAAGAAAACCTCGCTAGGGGGAACGGACTCGGAACCGCTGGAATCTGCCATTTCCCTCTCAGCTTGGCTGGAAGGAATCGGCGTGCCTGCTCCCCAACCGTTTATACCGGACCCCTGGCAAACTGAAGCCTTGTCCGCCGTGAGTAAGACCGATGTGGTAATCAGTGTCCCAACTGGAAGCGGCAAAACCTATGTGGCCGTGGAAGCAGCCCGTCGAGCCATGGAAGACAATCGCACCGTGATCTACACATCGCCGCTTAAGGCATTATCCAACACCAAGTACACTGAGTTTTCGAAGACCTTTGGACCAGACAAAGTTGGTATTCTGACCGGCGATCGCCAGGAAAATGGGCAAGCCCCATTACTCATCATGACCACGGAGATTCTCCGAAACCTGCTCTATGATGCGGCCAGCGGGGAAATCGATATCCGACTGGACACATTAGGGCTTGTGATTCTCGACGAGTCTCAATACATTGCTGATCCCGAACGGGGTGTCGTGTGGGAAGAGACCATCATCTTTTGTCCTTCGCAAGCCAAGCTGCTGTTGCTCTCCGCCTCGATCGGCAATCCCCAAGATATCGCCGATTGGCTGACCTCAATACGATCGACGGTTTGTCGGCTCGTACGTCACAGCAAACGCACCGTGCCACTCAGAGCCGGCTATCTGCATCCCAACGGAAAATTGACACCGCTGTTTAGAACGTTGGGAATCCCCTACGGACACCCCACCCAACTCCATCCGGAAGCTAAGCGCCTTTTCCTTGAGTATGAAGACGAAACCCTTCCGTCCGGACGACAGAGACGATAGGTTATTTCTGATCTCAAGCAGTTAAAATGACGCAGTCAGCGCGACGGTTGCGCCGTGACGGAGGGTTTGAAATTCCGTGAGAGGAGCTGTCTCTGAACCGGTGCCAAGACCGTGCACTTCCCATCGACCGTAGTACGTCCGGCTCCACATGACTCGATACCCTCCCACGAGTGCGAGATGACGGGTCAGCATGATTTTCAAGGTCGGCTCGACGGTTGCACTTAATCCGACACCCCATATCGAGAAACTCGGATCCTGCTCTAAATCACTCCGTTGAAAATGGATATCCTCGTTGTAGACGACACTGGCCGGCGAGAAGAGCATCTTCACATTGACACTCACCCTGCGCACAATTCGATAGTCGAGCTGTCCGCCGATCTGGATGGGCGTAATCCAATGTGCCGTATTCTTGATTGCCGGAAAGATCGACGAAGTCGGTCCGCACGCGATGATGGAGGAGTCACAGACGACTCGCTCAATTCCCACCGCCTCGTAAGTCGTCCTCCAGTATTGGAAGCCGCCCAGCAGATCGAGATGGCCGCGCTCATTTGGAAACTCAGCTGCACGAAATCCGACGTTTCCATTGAAATACCATGTCCCTTTTCCAGTTACGTCACTGCTTGTACGCGAGAACAATCGTTGTCCAGCCAAGTAATCATCATCGATCAAAGACCCGCGATCAAAATCAACGGACAGGCCAAATTCTCCCTCCAAGAATAATCGACGATGGAGATGCACTTTCGCGCCGAGCCCTACCAGGTGGGTATCATTATCTTTGTACTTGAGTTCCGACGTAGGATCGCCCAACGTGGGATTGAGCCCAGAGGCATCATGGCTCCATTGAGTTTCGCCGGCAGTGAACAACCATGACCTGAGAGACAATTCCACTCGCGGCTGTACTTGAGCATCAGAATCTTGTCCCCAGCTCGGTACCCCCAAAGTGAGTACAATCAGCACTGCCCCTGCTGAGCACACCCAAGGTTGTGCTCGACATATTGCAATCACCGACGTACCCCTCCCCGCTGGATCACTACCGTATCGAAGCATCGGTCAGCTGTGTCAGGCATCGCTCGTCGGCAAGCAGCTCGAATATCGTCTTCTTGAAGACTCTTCTGAAGAAACGCCGAGAACCAGACAAGCCAGGTCCCAATCACGGCAAGCAGTACCAGAGTCACTCCAAGATAGGTCCAGACACTCGTCGCGAAAGTCTTTACGGTTGTGACAGGTGCAGGAGATACTTCCTCATGTGCCACGATTCGAACAGCGGGCATGATCAATCTCCCACCTTGTTTATATCTACATGCGGGAACAAATTGTTGCCGCAACCATCTAAATCTTACGGGAGACAATACCGTATGGGTAGGTTTTTTTACTCTCTTACCAGCACGGTGTACTGCGGAGACCTACCAGCCCATTCACGGCCGAGTATCGGAGCACAACCACGAGTGGCCGCCTTCAGCGATCGGTGATGGAGGCCTGATCCAACTCGAGGCACAAGACTCACCTCAGGAGACTTGATCCCAGGGACACACGTTGCTCACCTCCCTGCGATGGACAAGAAGATACCCGGAATGATCATTGGGCATTTTCCTATTTTATCTCGACCTTTTGAAGGTTAATCCCTTCACGCTCTACACCTTCAACTCTCGGCGACCAATTTATAAGTGTTTATAAAATAAAGATCTTCTATCCGTTTTCTAACGGCACCACTCTTGCTTTTCCATTTCTTCTTACTAGGGCAGTACTTGTGGTGATCATCTAGACACAACCTTAATTTCATAACAGCTCCATGCCCATTCATCTATTGAGGAGTGTCCCTATGTTGATGCGGGAAAGTCTAGCAAGCCTTGTCACTTGGAAACCGATCATCTTGATGACCCATCTGGCGCTTTTCACTCTCTTACTGATGCCACTGGCTGGTTGCAGCAACGATGGAGCGGGAGGACCAACGATTTCTAGCCTTTCTAAGCCAACGAATGCTACAGCGGGATTGGACTCAGATCCAACGACTGACTCCGATATTGAAGATTCCGACGGAGAAGAAGATCCGGTCATTACCATGACGTCTACGCCAACGGGAGTGACCGCGAATTTGACCTGGGATCCTCCCCCTGACATTAAAGTAACTGGCTACCAAATTTATTATGAGAAGCGATCACCAGAAGACCAAAGCTCTGAAGAGTCTACCGAGGAAGAGTTAGATGGGTTAGAAGGATCAGATCGGCCAGAAGAGCCAGCTTCAGATAAGCCAAGCTTATGCTCTTACGGGGAAAGCCAGACCGTTGAGGCTCCATCCGCCACCATTATCGGACTCGAACCCAATACATCATACGTCTTTGCGATCCGCGCATTTAACGAATCGGAGAGCCTCTGTTCAAATGAGATCCCGGCGGTAACGCCTCCGATCCAATCCTAAGAGGTTGGTTCATTGACCGGCAACGCCACACGCCTCGTTGGGTTTCTGAATTTCGTTTCGCAGGCTTGTGAAGACTACTGTATCGGAGACTCCGTGGGGCAACGCCCACCACCGAAGAAAGGCAGAGACGCTGATGAGACGTTTTTTTCAGACACCCACTCCACCCACGGCACGGTCTCGTCATACTAATCACGCTTCCGCCACCTCCTTGTTCTGGCAGATTCTTGGGATCACGGCATGCATCTGTCTGGGGCTCGTTTCTGAAGGCTTGGCACAAACAACCATTAAACCGACATCACTGACTTATTACGCAGTACAAGGTGCGACCAACCCACCGAACCAAACGTTAACCCTCTCCAGAACTCGTACCTATTCGGTTAGTCTAACTGCCTCAGACAATGCATCTTGGCTTACGGTATCCCCTACAAATACATCCTTTACCACATCAAAGAATGTTGCAGTAGCTGTCAAGACCAGCGGGTTAACGGCAGGCACCTATAGAGCCACCATCACGTTCACCGTGGGTACCTGGTCGAAGTATTATGTCCCTGTGACGTTGATTATCTCGCCTCCGAGTGGTGGAGGTGGCGGGACGTCCTCAGCAACCCTCGCGTGGAACGCGGTCACCGGCACACCGATCAGCGGCTATAGAGTCTACGTCGGAGAGGCACCCCGTCTCTATACCAGAACCATTACGGTGAGTACCGTCACATCCACCACCGTAGGCAGTTTGACCCGAGGGCGAACGTACTACTTCGCCGTCGCAGCGTATAATAGTGCTGGCGTGAGCGCCCCCTCTAACGAGGTGAGCAAGACGATCCCATGACCCACAGCGGGACATCAGAAAAGGACGGCCACGTTTTCTTGGTGAGACGAAACATCGTACGGGCTCCAGAGATACGAAGAGCGGGCGAGGGTTTTGCCTAACGTCAACAGAGAGGCTGGCAAAAGAAGAAGGGCCGCCCCTGATCTAGAGATTGGCCTTCTACACCGTTCTCTCTGTGGCAGAAGTAGTTGCTTTACATTCAGGCACTCGAGTAATTGGACGCCCCGTGCCAGGCCGATAATAACTCAGCCTCAGACTCGACCGCTTTGTGGATCCACCCCTTTCGGGAAGGACCATTGATATCACTTTCTTAGTTACGCAAAGTTTGACTTGCCGTCGTTTTCTGAGGAGATGCCACGAGACGTGGGGTCGCCTAACCTCGTACCCATGAGATCGTGGGAAGGTCAAAGTGACAGAGGCTGGCCAGCACAAAAATGTAGGCAATTCATACGAGCGTCAAAATTTGTAAGGCTTCGACAAGCGTTTCTTAGATTTCCATACACAAGGTTCTGAAATTTCCAGCTCAAGTATCAGGCATCATAATTGCTCTATGATGTAGTTATTGTGGTGTGGTGGAGTAAGAACTCAATACGCTAGATCTATTTCCGAGCCCAATCTAAACAAGGAGCAGACTGATGAGGCTAATCGATACGACCGAAAGTCACCAAGGAAATGCCCTCCCCAAACACTTCACACTACTAGCTTTCTTTGTTATCTCTGCGTTATCGCCCTTCTTTCCCCAAGAGGCCCATACAGGCCCATATTTCAATTCCTCAGAGCCTGGCTGTAACGGATCCAACAGTTCTGTCCTGGTTTGTGACGATTTTGAGACACCAGGCGGAGCGGGTGGTCGCTGGTACGCAGAAGACTGTGATAAAGCACGTAACAATGGCGGGATAGGGATTAGAACGAAAGGCTGGTGCGGAAATATATACCGCAATCCTATTACACCAGCCGGAGCAGAAGTGTGTGGGACTAATATCACACCATTCGGCATGTGTGTCGGGAGTGCAGGTAATCGTGCAAATATGGCGCTGCATCACTTTAAAACGCCAACCTGCGGATCAACTGGTGCTGAACTCTGCAATGCCCAGGAAGTTTATGTTAGATGGTATGCTAAGTGGCTATCGGGATATATGTTCGGTGCAGAAAAGCACATGAATATCACAAATTCAGACGGAGATATCGCATTTGCCAATGTGCAGCTCAATTGCGGATTCGGATCTGCCCAGAGTACAGCTGTTCCATACATCCAAATTATTCATGGAGCTGACGTCTGCCAGAGACCTAATATCAGCAGCATTACCCTTCAAGCTGGACGTTGGTATTTTTTCGAGATGCATGTTATTGCCAATGCGACCAATGGCACCGTCGAATTATGGATCAATGATTGCGGCACCGGAGGTACTTCATGCGGATCCTCACCGATTCTGAGAACACGAATGACCGGGGTAGCGCTGCCAGGCAATTCTAATGGGAGTCAAATTCAGACAGTATGGCTCGAAAACTGGTCGAATCCATCCTCAAGCGGTACTGGTCCTTATTGGGACCAACTAAAAGTTTCAACTAACGGACCAATCGGCTTTATGGGAGGAGGAGGAAATTCAGTTCCACCTCCTGCTCCTGAAAATCTCCGTGTTCAATAGAATGGATTCCCACGCCTGTACAGGCGTGGGAATCCATTGACTGCGAGCAGGGTTCGTCGTGAGAGCAAGGCCCCGGGAAGCACCCCCGTCTTCACAGACGGGGAACTCCCGTTGGATTAGAACACTTTCCACTAGGTTATCTCACGAAAGACACCTCTATACAGTAAATGCCAGGGAGAACAGATCGTCGAAGAAGCCATCTGCCCTAGTTAAGAATTGTCTTGAAACGGGGGCAACGTCAGCATTGGCCAACGGTGCTTCTGTGTGTTCACGCTTAGGTATTGAGTACTTCATCCAATTGAACCCATCAACGAACCTTCTCACTGATTATGACGTCGTGACGTCAATCGTTCGCTGACAAATTTGGCGGCAAGATACTGACCTGCTGCGGTCCAATGGCCATCGCCAAGAAGATAGAGCTTCCCCGGATCTTTTTGCTCGGCTGTTCGAAAGACCTCAAGGAGATCTATTGTTTGAAGGCTTTCCTGATTGCCAATCTCTTTCAGCCTAAGTTGCGGTTTATCGAGCGCGATTTGGGTCAAAGACAATTGATGTTTAGCAAGAAAAAAACTAAGCTGTTCCTCCGAAACTTGCACCCAAAGCGGGATCATAAATAAAATGAGATCGATACCACGCTTTTCCGTCTCGACTTTCATTTTCCTGAGGAGAAGCCGCGTCATATCCCAACCTCTCCTCACCGCTTCATCGGGCCCTTCGTTTGACAGAAGCGCAGCAACGTGAGACGACAGCCGACGCCCCTCACGCTGTGCCCATGAAGAATTCTTCCCTCGCAAAATCATCTGATACAGATGCGAGTGGCTAGCTAGAAACTCCTTTATCTGAAGAGTGACATAGTCTACCGTCGGAATGTCTTGTCGTGGTTTTTCTTGCAACTCGCCATTTACATACGAATGGAACTCTTGGGCGAGATTATCTTGAATATCGTTATGAAGCGTCACCCCAAGAAGCACAAGGTCCGGCTGAAATTGAAATCCATAGCGCATCAAATATGTCAGTTCGTCATCCGTCCCCCATCCGCTCACACTCGCATTCACAACCTCAATAGTTCCTGGCACCTTTCCTTTCAGCTCCAATTCGAGAAGGCTTGCAAAAGAATCCTCAAATGGCACCTGATTCGCCTCCATGAAGGAATCACCCAAGATCAATATTCGAAATGTCCCTGGCCCCTTCGCAATGGAATGTTCCCTATCCCGCATTCCATGGGAATTCGTTCGAATTACCTGCTTGAATTGAGTGACATATACTGAAAGGTTGGGAACATGACTGGTAATACCATCTCTAGTCATTCCCCACGTTCCCAAATTTTGAGGGGCAACCGTCGCCACAACAACTTCGCAGAGAATGATCGAGGTAAAGATTGAAACAACAATAAGGATGCCGTTCTGCCACCACGTCTTAAGCCATGCCATCACTTGTTCTCCATAGAAGCGATCTCTCTTGCGAGATGAGATGCGATGACAGCATTCCCCTTCTCACTTGGATGCATCGTATCCCAAAACAACTGCCGCTTATCCAAGCCATTAAACTCTTTGTCTAGATCAACAAGGGATACGCCCTCTTCCGATGCCACACGGCGGATTATACGATTATAGGCTGCATGTAAGCTGAGCAGCCTTTCAACGCTGAATGTTCCAGCATAGTAGGGGAAAAAGACCCCCCGTTCATTAAGATCAGCAGCGGTCAACCCAGGCTCCAATACAGTCGGCAGGGTCAACATAACAGCACGTATTCCATTGTTTTTTAGCACCCCAAGCATTTCCCGAAGATTTCTTTCATACCGCTGAGGGACGTAATTGTCATAGGCATGACGATCAGCCTCATCTGGTACCAGTTTGGGCTGGAATAGCAAAGGTCTCAAATGAACAAAAATGATCTTCTTATATGCTTTAACCAAATAACTCTCATTGATTAGTTGCGCCCAAAATGACGGCTCCCCTACTTCCATTTGGCTTTCAGGGCTTTGCTTCATTAAATCATTCCATCCGATATATAGCGTTACCAAATAGGGCTTATATCCAATTATCTCTTCCTTGATTCTAGAGAGAGCAAAGTCTGAGTTATACCCCTCCACTCCAGCATTAATGTATTCGAACTTTTTCATGCTTTGCGCGCCATTAAGCAGCGCTTCTGCTACCGAAGGGTAGCCAATCTGCCAAAGGCCAAGAGTAAAGGTACATGAGTCACCCACGGCGATGATGCGAATTGTATTTGGAGATGGCACATCAGCGAACTCAGGCCCAACGAATCCACGAGAGTTTATAAAAAATTCTCGCCCATGATCATCACGATAACGAAGATTTGGCACAAGTTCCAACCGCCCCGTGGCCCGGTTGTACTGCTCGTAAGATGTACGGAAATACAGAGCCCATGTCCGGATGGCGACTTCGGCTAATAGCAGGAAGCTCATCACAATAATACCGACAAACAGAACTTGCTTCTTCCAACCGTAATTACTGACATTTTTGGTCACACTAGGTCTAGTGCTCATCATGTATACCCATAACCCTATGTCAATTATCACCCGCGTTCTTCCGCCTATGAGTCAGTGTGGGATGAGATTGCCACGGATGAGCGTAGAAAATACGCCTTCAGCAATCACTCGATAACCCGCTGATGTACAATGACCATCTTTCTCCCAATACAACGGCCCACTTGATTGCTTCATCGCTTCTAACATAGCTGGGGAAATATCGACATACGCGATGCCATACCTAGCAGAAAAGGCTTCTAATCGCCGGCTAGGATATCGCGCTTTCGGGCCACCGTCGACATTATTCCTCATAGGGACATTGATTAGTAGTAGCTTGGCCCTAAGCTGTTCAGCAAGCGCACGAATGCGCAAGTATTCGAACTCCACTTTTCTCCAGTCAGGCTCATGCAAACCATCAGGCTGATAGATTTCATCCCAAATCTTAGAACGTCTCATCGAGCCCACTTTTGCCGTCAAGGCACCTATCAGAATCCTCCCAAGATGTGAGTTTCGGTAAAGCCACATGCCGGTCTCGCCAAGCGATGCGGCCTCACGGCTTACGAGATGACCATCAGAAGAAACAGTGACTCCACCTATACCTTCAAAAGTATCCACTACGTCATTAGGCACAAAGGCAAGCAAAATAAGATCGGGTTCATACGCCATACCGTAATGTTCCAACAAAAGCCTCTCAGCCTCAGGGAAATATCTGGATACACCCATCTTCAACACCTCAAATCTCACAGAACCATCATTATTACTCCTGTCATTCAACATTTGCTCAAGCACCCGAAGAAATGTACTTTCATAGGAAACTCCAACGCCGTACGTGAAACTGTCGCCTAAGGCAAGAATCCTAAATGTATTAGCCGGCTTTTTTATCGGATGTTCCTCATCACGAAACCCGATGCTGTTATGGCGCACTTCGTAGGAAAACTCTGAATTCGACGTTGCCGAGATAAGATTTGGTCGAGGCCTGAATGGAAGTATTGGGTCGCTCACAAAATGACCAGGGCCTGTCTCATATAAGGGAGCCAAGCGGAGTTGCCTGACGCCTAATTCGGTGATGCCCAAGATAATCGCGCTGGCGCACAGGGCATATGCGAATAGGAAGGTTTTACTCTTAGCCATAGTGTCTTGAACTGCCTGTCTGACCACGCAATCTTTGGTAATAGTGGGGCTCCCACACTCACACTAATATTACGATCTGGCAGCTACGGGACGGGGCACCTTGAAAATATTACCAGATTGCGCAAGATTGCTTTCTTTGATTGAGGAGCTGCCCAACTGCCTGCTTGCGATAGCGCGAAGCGCTATTACTAGCGAAACGATGATCCATAGATGGGAATAATAAAGAGCTGAAAGGAATGCCACTGAAACCATGTATCCGAGCAAAGCACCTATTAATCCTCTCCCATAATTCCTTATCCACATCGCGTCTTCCTGAAGTACGTTATCCTCTACCTTATTGGCATCAGCCAGTGATTGGTTGGTAAGTCTGTCAATGTATCGATAATCCTGATACGTACGAAACATGATAAATCCAAACGTAATGCAACCCGCCAATCCTAGCTCGGAAAGCAGTTGAAAGTAAGTCGAGTGGACATGCGAAGAAAGGACACGATCAAACTTTTGCGTCTGCTCAAGCGATTGGAAGTTTTCCATTTGCCATCGGTAGTTATCACCCCCTACACCCGTCAAAGGATAGGCCAAAAACTCCTGAAATGCGATCTTCCAGAACTCCAGCCGCAAGTCTGCAGTCCCTTCATTTGGGTCGGTGATCGTTGCCATCTCTTCCCAATAGGAAGGACCCGCGACCAGCGCGAGAAGGCCAGCGATTAACACGATCACGATAATGGCCATTTGTTTTCGTGGTGACTTCATGACTATATAGCCTATGGCGCAAACAAGCCCGACAAACCCTCCACGAGATAACCCAATCACAATTGCCAAGATATAAAGACAGACCAGACCTGCAAACCACACTTTTTTCCACACTGTTTTCTCTGCGAAAAATGAAAACCCCGCCAGAGGGATGGCTACATTCATCGCCGCTGCTACATAATTCTCATCTTGGCCACCCATCGCTCGGGCAGGCCCATATCCTGAATTCATGACCGCATACACGGCAATGATGGAAAATATCATGAGCAGCGCATTCACAAGATGCCGGATTTTCACCAGGGAATCGGTAAAGTTAATTAACGGAACACAAATTCCTATTAGCAACACAAACATTCCCTGAGTGGTCCATACGGCATCATACGTATTTACAGCTATGCCAATGTCCACTGCGAGAATACCAACAAACACGAGGAAGGCCCAAATCTGGGGGCTCGACACCTTTTCCTTCTTGAGGACCCATGCCACAATTAAAATCACCGAGATTAGCTTTGGGAAATGCCATACAAAACTAGGACGGATAAGATCTAAAAACAGATAAACGGTTATCAATATAAAGATTACCCCTCTGCCCTGATCCCGGGCCTTCATAGCAGGCGTTTCGCTTAAGTATTTAATGGCTCTATTTTCCTTAGGAATTGGAAGAGTCATACCCGTGCGATCTGTGAATTCCCATCGTTCCTGGGCTGCCAATCATGCCAATTGCTGGCGCTTTCTCATAGGCGAACTACTGCGCTCTGACGCCACAGCACCAAGTTCATAAGTGCCCACAGCTTGTTCTCATGATTTGTTCGGCCGGCTAAATGGTCGGAGACAATCTTATCGATCCCGCCTTGATTCAAATAAGGCAGGCACTTGAGTGATTCCCTTGAAAGGAGATCGCACATCATTCCTTTTAGATCCGTACGCAGCCACAGCCCTAATGGGACCGAAAATCCAAGCTTCTTACGATGCAGAATGCTTGCGGGCAGTAATTCCTTGAACGCCTGCTTAAGCAACACTTTCTTGGAGCGCAATGTCGTTTTATACTCCCCCGGCACCTGCGCCATCAGTTCAACCAACGGGTGATCCAAGAAGGGCACTCGCACTTCCAGTGAATGATACATGCTTACTCGGTCCGTCAATGTCAGCAAGTCACCGGGGAGATATAGCTGCATGTCACACAGCAACAGGTTGTGCAATAAACTGTCTGCTTGCCCCGAATGGAACATTTCTACAATCAGTTCTTCAGGAGAGTCCGCCTTAGCGCTGTTCATAAAATCGGCGTTGAGTACCTGATTCCGTTCGGCAGCAGAGAACGCCGTGACGAACGCCCCGTAACGCTCCGCAGAAGGTTTTTGCGCTGAGGCCAGGAATCGCTTCAATCTGCTGATGCTAGGACGACCGGAAGCCAGATCAGGGAGCGTCTGTATCCACTTCTCTCCAAGAACTCTTCTAAGTAGCGCCGGCAGCTTCCTAAATAGCTCTGCCCATAACATCCCTAGATAGCGCTCATATCCGCCCCCGATTTCATCGCCTCCCAACCCTGACAGCGCCACGGCAACATGCTGACGAGTCACCTGATTTACATAGTAATTGGGAATAGCCGAAGAGTCGGCGAACGGCTGATCAAAGCATCGCATCAGTTTAGAAAGCACGTCCTTGATGTCCGTCGTAACCACAAACTCATAGTGATCTGTCTGAAAACGCTCCGCCACAACTCTGGCAAAAGCACGCTCATCCTGAAACGCCCCCTGTCCTTCATGCCCGATCGAAAACGTAAGCACCGGCTTGCTTGATACCTGCGCCATCACTCCAACAATGGCGCTGGAATCGATGCCTCCGGACAAAAAGGCGCCTAAGGGGACATCGCTGATGAGATGACTACGGACACTGTCGCGGAACTGATACAGAAAACGCTCAGCCCATTCCTCGAAAGACACGGACGATTGCGATTGATACTGTAATGTCCAGTAGCGTCGGACACTGGCCTGCCCCTTCTCATAGACAAGCGTATGCGCTGGAGGAAGTTCTACCACGTCACGATATATGGTCTCTGGCCCTGGGATATAGAGATACGTCAGGAACCGTGGGATCGCTGATGAATTGACCTCAGAGGAAAACCAAGGCAGCTGAAAGAATGCCTTGAGTTCAGAGGCAAAAGACAAGCGCCCATCAATAAGAGAATAGTACAAGGGCTTGATCCCAAATCGATCGCGCACTAGAAAAAGCCGTTCACGCTCCTCATCCCACAATGCGTAGGCAAACATGCCTCTAAGCTTTGCGACACCATCCACCCCGTACTGCTCATAGAGATGAACCAGCGTTTCCGAGTCGCTGTGGGTGTAAAACCGATGACCTGCTTTCTCGAGATCTCGTCGCAGTTCAAGATGGTTATAAATTTCGCCATTGAACACGACCCATACAGTCTTAGTCTCGTTATAAACCGGCTGATGTCCGCCCGCGACATCGATAATCGACAGCCGCCGCATGCCTAGCCCGATACTTTGCTTGACGTAAGTCCCACTATCATCCGGCCCACGATGAGTGATAGAGTCGTTCATCCCGTGTATCCAGGCAGGATCCACGGAACGTCCCTTCACATCAAAAACGCCAACAATGCCACACATATATTTATCGCTTCCTTCCCTCAACTGATAGATCAAGCGCTTGGAATAGCCGCTGCTCATCAACTGCCCAATTATATTTTTGAGCTATCGCCATCTTCCCATTCCGCCCCATTTCCTCCCTGACCCCTCCCTCTTCCAGATTGAGCACTGCCTGTGCTAATTCCTCATGGTTTCTTTCTGAGAATACCAGCCCGCATCGCTCTTCCTCGACAATGCGTTCTGTTGGCTTTGCATTTGACACAATCACGGGCTTTCCCATCGACATATAGTCGAACAGTTTATTAGGTACGGTCGTATTCCAACTTTCCGTGGCGTGATGAGGAACCAACCCAATGTCCGATTCCATAATGACGCGAATAGCAGAAACATAGTCGAGCCAGCCTAGGAATGTGACGTGTTCTAGTAAATGCAATTCGGCCACAAGCCGCTTAAAATCATTCTCATGCCGTCCCGTCCCTACGATGAGAAGCCGCGCGCCGGGAATCCGCTCACGGATAATCGGCATAGCTCGAATAGCCGTCTCGATCCCACGTGGCCACTCCAATAACCCCAAATAGACCAGCACCAAACTGTTGGAATCTCTTGTTACCACACGATCATGCGAACTCGGTGCTTCTTCCCATCGCGCAGACGTCGGGGTATTGATGACAAGTGAGATTTTTTGTGCGGGAACGCCATCGCTCAGAAGGCGATCGCGGGATTCCTCGACCACCACAATAATATGGTCACACCACCGAAGACTGAGATATTCGACCAGGCGAATGATATGCGGATTTCTCACCACCAGATTGATGACTGAGAATCCAGTTCGATCCCACAGATCTTGAATCATAGCCGGATAGTTCTCAGCCATATCGATGACTACAGGAATGCCAAGGAGGCGGCCGCTTCCGATCGCCGTCAACGCCAGGGGGAGATCTCGGACGATGATCACGTCCGCTTTCACTTTTCGCACCGTTCGCCAGATATGATAGATCCAAAGCGGATTGCAAAAAGCCGGAAAACCGATGAGGCTATTCAATCTTCCCCAACTTGGAGACAGTGCTGGGAGGCGATGAATATGAAGATCTTTCGTTTGCTCATAACTTGGACGTCTCTTTGAATTCCGACAAACGAGATGGACGACATGTTTCTTCCCAAGCGAGTCGCATACTTTTTCGACCCGAACATCCCAAGGATAGTCTGCATCCCAAATATGGCAAACAATCACGCAGGCACTCTCGAGTTACCCATCAGCTCACAATATAAATTGCCTGTCAGCACTGCCGTCCGCTCAATAGAAAAGTGTGACTCAACTCGCGCACGCGCAGCCTTTCGGAGCCGATTGCGCAACACCTCATCATTCACCATCGTCTCAATAGCATCCGCGAGTACGTCGACATCCCGGGCCTGCACCAGTAGGGCTCCTTGCTCATCATCGAAGATCTCCGGAATCCCTCCGACACGGCTCGCAATAATCGGCACGGCCATCGCCATCGCCTCCAGTAATACCATCGGAACACCTTCGTGGAGAGATGGCAATGCCAAGACATCAAACACCCCCATCAGGTCGTACACATCATTTCTGGCACCCAAGAACAGTACGTTTTCTGAAACACCAACTTCCCTCGCAAGCCCTTCGAGCGCAGGCCTTAACGGACCATCGCCGACAATCACTAACTTCCTCTCCTGAGATCCTCTATTCTTAGCTACCGCCCGTATTAAGTATTCAAGTCCCTTAACCTGGGTCAGGCGCCCCACTGAGCCAATCACAAACTCGCTGAACGAAATACCTAACTGCTTACGCAGATGAGCACCGCTGCTTGTTATTTTCACGCGTGTTAAATCGACGCCGTTTCTGATACAGCTGACCTTGCCTCTCGCATACCGACACCGAAGTATCCCAGCAATTTCTTCTGATACACCTACGAATCCGTGCGCAGCGACTTTTCCTACAATTGTATTCAGTGTGGTATAGGCTCTCATCTTCACCGCAGCCCAGCCGTGAAGATGCTCATCCAATCCATGGTAAGTTTGGACCACTCGTGAATTGTGCGATAGTTTTGCGGCAAAGGCACCTAAAATGTGCTCTTTGTATCGATGGGAATGCACAATGTCCGGATGGCAACGGCGCAGATGAGAGACCAGAGAGCGCAGGGTTGTCCACACGCCTGCAGACTCATCATAGACCGTTACTGAGATACCCGCAGCCGCAAGCTCCTCCGCTAGTCTCCCCTTGTTCAGGACGATCACCGACAGATCAAACCTCTGATCAGCCTTGAGTGCCCGAAGTAGCGTGGCAATTTGCACCTCAGCCCCAGCCCAGAGATCCCCAGAGGCCAGGTGACAGACCTGAATAGGTTTCAACGCGAATACCTGCCCCTTGTCCGGACACCAAAGCAAGATACCTTCCAAAGAGTTCTAAAAGTTCTGGTCAGCATCAGAGTCACCACGCATGAGATGCCAATCATCGAGAGAGATCTTTTCAAGCTCCAATGGAAATCGACTGTGGTATGCGAAGTGGAGATTCCCGTGTATTTTCAGAAACCCGTTTCTTAGCAGCTCCTGCCCAAGCGACTTGAGAGAGGCCGTGCAGAGTAGAGCATCGACTTTCTCTTGCCTCGCCCACTGAACGACATGGGCAATGAGTCCATGCAGAACAGAGGACTCACAAGGATCATAGAGACAATCCACGATGGTGCCGAGCTTCATATCTCCCATACGTCGATCATTCAAAAACTGCTTTAACTTTACAATGCAGTAGCCGAGCAGTTTTTCATCGCGGCGGCAAGTCAGTAGCCGGTATCCCTCGATCTTCCTCCCATACCTAGTCTCCAGTGCAGCGCGGTCTCGAACCAGAGCTGCCCCCAGCTGCTCAGCCACAGATTGCCAGAGATGGGTATAGCTATCATCGAAAGTCTCTTCCCATTGAATATCAGCCTGGATCGGTTTTGGCCTGGCCAGACAATTCATCCCCAACCACAATCGCTGCCCTAGTGCCAGTCCAGCACTCCCTATCAAGCGAACACATCTGCTCTTCAAATAAGGCCGTAAGAAGGAGCTCCTGCCCTCTGCAGATACCGCGTCTACCGTGGACGGCTGAATATTTTCCAGGACACCTTTGGCATTCATCACACGGAGATACTGGGGGAGCACGCCCTTATGCACCCACTTAAGACCTGTCAAGATTCGAAGGACAGGAGGTTCGACGTGCAGCGACATCGCGCAGTCCAACGCGCGATTGACTTCCTTTATCAACAGCGGCCCTACCAACCCGCTCCGATACTCAGAAAGGACCATAAAACCGACGATCCAGTGTGCAGCCTTCACCCCGGAAGGAATCGACAACCGCACGGGAATAGTCGTTACATGCCCGACTATCTTCTCATCTTTAAGAAACACAAACGTTGGCGCATCTGGTGGGGAAGCTGGGCCTGTATTCGCTTGTGAAGCTGGTGTGGTCTCCCCTGGGGCGATTTCTCGGGATGAACAAGGCCATATGACGCGACAAAACTCATGAAAGGCACGGGCCAGGTGCTCACCATATAGGCATACCCTGGCAGTCTCTTTGCTTTCCATTGTAAGAGTTTTTCGTGTTCTGGCCGAGGCCGGCCCGCATCAGGAGGAGATGCCGTAACCCTTCAAGATCGACTTGATCTTTCCGACGCTCGTCATTTCCATGGCGTCGGCGATGGAGAGAGAAACTTTATAATGCTCCTCCAGACTCGTGATCAGCGACAAATGTCCCATCGAGTCCCACTCCGCAAGAGTGTCTTTGGAGGACGAGTCGGTCACATTCCACGGATCAAGATTAAATACTTCTCCGACAATCGCTTCAACGGTCATCAGACTTCCTTTCTTCAGCCACTCTGATCCACGCAGGTCTTGCAATCTCAGCCTGAGAGAGATTCAGCTCCCACTCCTGATGCTCCCCGTCTTCCTTCAGAAGACCGAAGCCGTGGTGAGCGTAGAACTCTGTAACGGGATGATTTTTTTTCGTCGCGCGAAACTCCCCCACCAGCCTCATAACACCGGCCCCCGCTGCATCCGAGCAAATCCGTTCCAGGAATGCGGTCTCAATACCAAGCCCCATAACTCGGCAGCTCATGAGAAGGCTATCGATATGCCAGACACCTGGTCCCTTCCGTACCACCGCAGCGCCCACAAGTCCGTGATCCCCAAAGCGATCTTTGACGTGGAGGTCATACAGAATCGTCTCAGCCGATGCCATAAACTTTCCAACGTCCTCGGCCTGATAGCGATGTGTTGTCAGATTGAATTGATTCGTTTTGTTAAATAACTGGACCAACCGAGCGGAAGTCTCTCGAGATGCCGGGGCGATCACAATTTCTATTTCAAGGGAATGAAGGTATTCGTCGAGTGAGGCAGATATACTCTTGGCTGCCTGCCGTTTTGACTGAGCCTGATACTGAGCCACTCGCATCTCATCTTCTTTCGTCAGTGCTAACAGTTCAAAATCCGACAACTCCTCGATGGTCCGACGATAGAGAGAGGCATCCTTCGGCAAATCGACAGTATGCACTTCCGGAAGCAGTTGCCGAACCAACTCGCGTTCATTCGGGTTATCATCGATGAAGACGAGCGAATCCAGGCCGATGTTCAGCTCTTTGGCAATTTCTCGAATATTCTCTGCCTTATTCTGCCAATTGATCCGCATCGCCGCGAAATGCTCCTCCCGCAGCACCATGTGTGGATGCTGGCGAATGACCTGAAGCGCATCGTCAGGATTGTTCTTGGAGCAAACGGCCAGCAGAACTCCCCGGCGCAAGAGTCCGAGCAGCGCCCGTTGGAATTCCACATATTCAATCCCTGGGGCCGACGGCCCAAGCCCTACACCTTCAGCCCCCACCTCTCCCACAATCCCACCCCACAACGTGCCATCAAGATCGAGCACGACACACTTTTTCGTTAACCCCTTCAACGGCTTGATGTACCGCATGGAAAATCTCGCCAACTCATGCAATGCTGTCTCACTCAGCCGCATGCTCGCCATATATGATAATTTTGGATTAAGGCTGCGCTCTTTCCCCACCCAAGAGAGGACGGAATCCAACGGCAATAGATACGCCCGTTCGTGAGTGCTCAATTCCTCGGTAAGAAGACGGTTCACCCCCGCGATCCAAGGAGCAATCCCTCCAGCGAGTCTATTATCAAGAATGCCATAACCGCTTCGATGCGCAGATGAAAACTCATGCACGACGATCATGGCATCGCATCGAGCTTCTAACTCGCGAATCACAGTCAGCACATGTTCAACGATCGTGGATCTGACCTGACTTAGCTCCTCTTCCTTCGGCCCTGCTCCAAGTAGGGGGAACATATCTTCTAAGGCAAGCGCCAGAAATACGATATCCGGCCTCTCCGCATACAGTTGACTTCCGGAGTTCAAGACTTCCTGCATATATTGGTTAAATGGAGCGAGATGAAACTTTGGAGACAAACCAACCCTTCGACACTCGTTATCCAGATAAGGAATCAGCCAGTCCAGCACATATGAACTGAGAACACCAATGCTCACATCACGTCCCTGCGTTGGCGGCGGATATTTCTGCCGTTCTTTCAAGACATAGGCACACATGTTGTAGGAAGTGTCGAGTCTGACGAGCATGCCAAGGTACCGTTCTGCTTGCTGGAGATCGCCGCTTCGTGCGGTGGAGTCATAGAGCCCTCTCACGACAGCGACATTCACCGGATCCTGTTCGAGCGCCGCACATAGTACCGCTGTCGCATCACTGTAGTTGCCCTCTTGCATCAAGACTTTTGCAAGACGAACGCCCACTCCTCCCTCGCCAAGCCACTTCAGCCTGAACGCCATTCGAACAAATTCCGTCGCTTCCTTGAGCAGCTTTCTTTCAACTAACTTACGGCCAAGAAGATCGGCCAATCGTCCCTTGCCATCTAGCTTCGATACCTGTTCATGGTACTGCGCCATCAACTCCTGAGCCTGTTGCGGCGAAGAGATGATCAACCGCTCCAGCGCTTGCTCCAAGAGCAAGGTTGACGGCAGCAAGCTCCCCTCCCTGTGACCTGATGAGAGGGCGGTCAGGAATGTTCTCAATCCGCTATCATCCGTAGAACGATCTTCTGTCATATAAGTCAATCCCGCTTGGCTGCCCGACCACGATTCCTTCCGGTCAAACTGAAGCCAGTTTACCGAATAAGTAACGAGCCTCTAGCTTCAACGTCTGCCACAATCCCAGCATTTGCCCTCTACCTTGGACATCCACTAAGTAGTCCAACAGTTCCGACGTTGGCACGTACCAGCCGGGCCGCTTTCCCAGCCGCTCAATGATACGCGCGACCTGAGGGTCAAGCACACCATTCTTTGAAAATCCTTTTCCCAAATGAGTGGACACGATGCCTATGCCGCCTGCCCGTTCCAATGCCTCAAGCCGCTCATCCGTCAGAAGCCGGACAAAGGCAGACACATCTGGTGCGTCGGCTGTGGAAAACCATTGATTGACATAGGGCATATTCGAATGACGATACGGCATCTCCGGATTTACATCCAGCATATTGAGGCAAGAGAACGTAAAGTTCCGCACGTAGCTGATATGAGCCTGAGAAAGATCTCCCCAAAAGAAATCCGACTCCGGCACGGCGCCAGCGTAATGAGTGCGCCGTTCTTTCAAGAGCAATCCGACGAGGGCACGAAAAATCCCCATCTGGAATCGGCTGCGCCCCCAGTAGAGATTGTCTCTATTATACCCATGGTTGCAAAAAAGCCTGGGGTATTGCCCGAATTCGGCCTTGATCAGATCCAGCCCCTGGATGGTCCTGGCGCGCCTGCTGGATTCCATGGTTGCCCCGTGAAAAGCAATCTCAAATCCAGCCCGAGCTAAATCATGGACAAAGCTGAGATACTCTTTCCGCTGTAATGTATCGGCAGCAAAAAATAGCCGACTTCCTTCTGGGCAGTCCATCGGCCACACAGTCTTGGTGGTGCGGAAGCCCGCCGCCTGTAAACACTCGTAGACAGGCTTCACGTTTTCCAATGTGGCATCATCCGTATCATCAAGAATCGTAAATGCGAATGTCTTGTCGTGTGGGAATTTCACGGTTCAGTGCCCAGCAATGGCATCGCAATAACATGTCTGATAGGCGTCGACCATCCCCGCCAATGAGAACTTCTCTCGCACCCGCTCTCTTCCGCGGCGTCCAAATCGCCTTGCCTCTTCCTTATTTCGCAAAAGATCGATCACTCGCTCGGCCAGGAGCTGCGCATTCTCCGATGGAACAAGATATCCCGTCACTCCCTCTTCAACAAGTTCCACATTGCCACCCACACGAGTCGCTACAACGGGGCATTCAGCCGCCATGGCCTCAAGAAGGGCCATCGACAGTCCCTCGGATAGAGAAGGCAACACGAATACGTCCATGAGATTCAATAAAACTGGAATGTCGCTGCGGAATCCAAGAAACTGAACATGCTCTTCAACTCGAATCCTGACAGCCTCCGCTTTCAACTCCTCTGCGAGATCACCTCGACCAACGAGTAGTAGTCCTGTCCGCGGATAGACTCGCAGGATGGCCGGCAAGGCTCGGATCAGGTGAATCTGTCCTTTCACAGGATAGAGTGATCCGACTGAACCAATCATATGATCCCATTTCATCAGATTGAGATCTCTCTTCACAGATTGAATGTGCGGCCCATCGAAGCGCTGAGGGGATTCAACCCCGTTATAGATAACCTTGATTCGGCGGGAAGGAATGCCGACCTGCTCGACTATGAACTGTTTGAGATCTTCAGAGACCGCGACCATCTTCGCTGCTCGACTCACGAAGCGATACGCGGCACGCCGCTTAAACTGTTCGGTGTAATAATTTTTCCCGTGGATGGTCGCGACAACAGGGATACCCGTCAGTTTCCCCACGAATGTTCCGTAGGTATTTGAGGTAAATTCATGAGCATGTATCACTGATATGCCCTCCGCCTTCAACAGACGGGAAAAGTCCCTCGCCCACCCGACATCAATTGCGCTTTTGATATGAAGAATATGCGTCGACAGACCTGCTTGTTGGCAGGCATCTCCAAGCCAGCCAGGCCTGAACAAGCACACGACCGATCGAAACCGGCTGGAATCGAGCGCACCGGCGAGCCGCTTCACGACCATCTCTGCGCCACCAGGTCCGCTGGTGCTAGAAAGATGGAGAACTCCTCTGGGCTCTAGCTTTAACATAACTCAATGATTTTCCAATTCGCAGCCATGATCCGAATAGGCAGCCGCGACTCAATGCTCTCTAGCTATTTCGAAAACTTCTGCTCATTTCTACCGAAGAAATCCAGACTGAACTATCGAGCCTTCCAATTGGTGCCTGACCAATTGGAGCCTCTGGGCCACAAGAGGAACAATTGAATCACCAAGACCTTCTGCTAGCTTTTGATTCCCTAGAGGAGTCAGGTGACAATAATCGGTATAAACATCACCCCCGACGTTTCCATACACATCCGTGAGATCAACAAACAGAGAATCCGTTTTCTCCGCGGCATCTTTGACCAGCCGAGTCACTATAGGACGCGCTTCATTCTTGAATTGCACAAAGTTTTCCTGCCAGTGATCTTCCATCTCTCGGAAAATATCTTCCTCCAGCGGGGAAAACTTCTTGGATTGTCTGAATGCGATTTCTGGCTGCAATGCAAATACAGCCGCGACTCCCTCATGGCGGAGAATCAAACCGTTTCGCTCAATTATTTTGACAAAATTACCTCTGGCATTCTCTTGAAGGTTTTCAAGAGCATCCTTGACATCTATATGAATCCGCCCATTACCGGATAGCGATCGTGAAATGGAAATCCATAGAGGCCTCAGGGTTTTTGCCGCCAGATGCACAAAATGACTTTTCCGGAACAGCCACCATCCAGAATATTTTGCCCAGGCCTCAAACGTCGGCTCCATCATGAACAAGTGGGCCCGCTCGGCATAGGCATAATCCGCAAACTGATCAAAGTTCTTCGTATATGGATAGTAATCATTAAAGCCATCGATAAAGACAACCATATCCGGATCATATTTCAGGATAGTTTGATTAAGGTAGATCAAGTGATGATGACTGAAGTGGCTGGTAATCGCCGCGTTGATCACTTCAATGCGATCTCGGGGAAACTTGGCCTTCAGATACTCCTCCAGATAATAATCGATAGTCTCATTATTCTTAATGATGGAGTATTGCTTTTGCCCGAAGGTAGAAAGCGACCCGAGACCATATCCTGTCGATCCTCCCATCACAAAAATCCTGAATGCCCCGTTGGCCTTCTTACGAGGGGTGTCCTCTCGCTCTCGAAACCCCTGCGCATTATGAAAGATGCCCTTCGCATTTGAGTAATTGGGGGTCGGCATGATAATCTTGTAGTCGTCATATTGGTAATTCATTAAATGAATACCATCGTAGCCGTCAAAGAATTTCAGATAGAGATATGCTGCTCCTTCAAGGCTGAAACCTGACAATAACAAGACAAGAGCTGCCGCCACTATTTTCACTAAGGGCCTAGCCTTCTTGGAAGACATTGCTTGCTTGTCCCCGCTCACATACTGGTGCTGCATATTTTCATCCTTTTTACAATCAAGTACTCTTTTGATCGGCCGTTGTCTGCCCGAGCAATAGCCGACCTGCTACGCATTGGCTCATCCATCTCGCCCCAACCCACGACACGACAACACTTACCCCCGTTGAGTACACCAATGCGATAAACGGGGAAGGTGAAAACATGGTAGCGACCATCATGGTCACTCCCCATACCACATATGGAACATGCAGCAAATAAATTCCCATGGTGTCCTTCCCCAATGAGAATGACCACCTCGTCTTGTCAGTCACCCACAGAAGCATTAGGCAAGCTGCCAGCAAATAAAATATTTGGCTGACAAACACTAGAGAGTCAGGAAACAAAAGCCGAAGACTGATGGTAGCTACGACGCACACCAGGAAAAGCGGGACAGCGTAAAATGTGAGCTGGCCCAAAGTCTTCTGAAACACGATGCCGAGAAAGTAAAACTGCAAGCCCCAGAAAGCGAGTAGAATTGGATCCGCACCTGGGAGAAACCAGTCTTTGGGCTGCCCTAAATGGTACAGCCCGATGTATCCGATAGTTATTCCAATCCAAACCCAGTAAGGCCACCTCAACACCTTAGAACAGCCACCCATTCCGAGCCGAATCATAAAAAGCGAGAGAAGAAAGTACATGTGCGGTGAAACGGCAGACAGGTAAATCACTTGCATGAAACCAACCAGGTCATTTCCCAGAAGCACCGTTTCGCGCGTGAGCCTCAACCACTCGAGCATGACTCGCAAGAGGGTGTAAAGCACCGTAAAGGCCGCCCACGGAACAAGTAGGCGCATGCTACTCTTCTTGATGAAGGAAGCATAGGCAAACTGTGACGCGTTCGCAAATTTCCAAGAAAACACATATCCATCCGCCACAAAAAAGAGGGGTACTGCAATAGTTCCAACAAGATACTTGATCAAATCACCGTTTACTTCACTCATATCAATTCGAGCTGCGACATGCACAGCCACCACCATTACGATACCGGTCGCCTTCAGCGCATCAAGCCATCGCATTCTTTCCGGCTTCTCATACTGGCCTGGAAGCATCGGAGCACAAGCCGTTTCTGGATCTCTAATCGACACGTTATCGTCATTCTCCGGAGTTGCAAATAATCCAACAGAAATAGTTCAGGAATCTCCCGTCTCCCCTCACCTAGCAATCAGAACATTCACGACCGACCCCCATAGATCATTCAGTCTTGCACATTTACGCGACTATTCTTCATGACCTGATCCGCCACTCGTAGTGCCACCTGTTTGGCACCGCTATCGTTGAAATGGAGCATGTCCATCATCCACTCAGCTTCATGTCCTCTGACTGCCTCAGAAAGATCAATATAGGGAAGGTGTCGCTCATTTGCGAAATTACGAGCAGTCGCCGAAAGAACGCTCTGCGCCTCCTTCCACCAAGACTCGTCCAAATACGGCCAGCTCAGGTAAGTCATGTCAAAATTTTGCTCTGTAAACCACATAGCTGGGGAAAGCAGCACCAGACGAACTCCCGTAGCACTGGAAACAGCATAGAGACGTTCAAGATCGCGTCTGAACACATCAACCTCAAAAGGTGCAACATGGGTTATCGAACGAAACTTCGGACCAAGCTCATTCTCTTTCAACCGAAGCTTTACACCTCGCTCCAACCGTTCAAACCCCTTTTGAGTCTGAATGGGAAGCCTCGGCAAGAAGACATCTTTTAACCGACTCACAGTCCTCAGCGCTTTCAAACTGGCAATGATATCGGTTTGGCTTGGCAAGCCCATCGATTTGTCCTGCCTCTTTTTCAGGCGTTGTTCTGTCATACCTGCATAACTCCCATACTCCAGCATGAACAGAATAACGTCAGGCTCAAATGGAATCAGCCGATATTGAATATGAAGTGTCCGTTGAGGAAGGCTCATTCCGGCGATCGCTGCATTGATTACTTCTGTCTCAACCTCGGCATTGCCGAGCAGCGACTCGAGTTGTCTTGGCCATTCAGCTCCAGGACTTTCATACAGCCCAAAAGTCTCCGACGCTCCGACACACACCACACGCAGTCGGTGAGAACTTTTGTGGCGGTGAATTTCCGGCCCTCTGAAACCAAACGAGTTCAATCGCCATTTCTCATAGGCTCCGTTAGGCTTTCCTCTAATACCATATTCATCCATGGTAAAGAGCGCCGTATCGTACGTGTACATACCCAAGACGGGCGCATCATAGAGCAACCATTGTTCAATCCGGCAAGCGATCTCGATGGTTCCAAGAAAACACACCACAAGCAACAACCAGCGGATCAGCGTATTGAAGACCTGTTTCATATCAAAACTGAAAATAGATGAAGGAATTGGATGTGCCACCGTGAAGCACAATCAGGTAAAACAACAGGCCATACGCCACACCCTTCAACGGCAGTGCAATCCCCTTCAGAACCAGTAGGTCCCGCCGCCATGCTTGTATCACTTGCACGGCAAGAAGAATCGATACATAGCCAAGTAGCATTCCCAGGTGTGAGAGCTCGAGCGCGTCGGGTCTCACGCTGTTCACCATTGTCATGAGTAGGTCGCCCGCTTGCTGAAGAGACTCAGCACGAAACAGCAACCAGCCAAGACAGGTCGCATGAAACATCACGACCACGCTCATCCAATGCCAATACCATGGGCTGGTCACAGGTTCCCGCCGAGGAGGGGCGATCAAGCGGTGTGCGATCAAGATACTGCCGTGGTACATACCCCACACAATGAAGGTCCACGCGGCACCATGCCACAACCCAACCAGGACCATGGTTGCCATGAGATTCCGATTCGTGGCCCAGGCTCCATGACGATTCCCCCCAAGCGGAATGTACACATAGTCTCGCAGCCAGGTAGAAAGGGATATGTGCCATCGCCGCCAGAAGTCGGATGGATTGGCGGAAAAATATGGCAAATTAAAATTCACCATGACATCGAATCCTAGTAGTTTCGCAATGCCTCTAGCCACATCCGAATATCCTGAAAAATCACAATAGATCTGAAAGGCATAGGCATAGATGGCAATCAGCACCTCTCCACCCGTCCCGTTCCATCCTTCGGCGAATACAGGATTGACGAGCCCTGCCAGATTGTCGGCGATAAAGACCTTCTTGAAGAGGCCCCAGGCCACAAGCCAGATCCCTTCCTCCACATGCATGGATGTAACCACTCGAGCCCGCATGAATTGCGGCAAGAGATTGCCCGAGCGCTCAATCGGCCCAGACAAGAGAAGGGGAAAGAACGAAACAAACAAGGCAAAATCGAAAAAGCTAACCCCGGGCACACTCTTGCCGTGGTACGCATCGAGGGCAAATGTCATCCGCTGGAAGGTGTAAAACGAAATCCCAACCGGCAGAATAACTCCGGTGAACAGTGGTGAAGCCTCAACGCCCAAGTGATGCAGCGTACCCACCACATTGTCCTGAAAAAACTCAAAGTATTTCAGGATGAACAACACACCGAGATTGTTCAGAAGACTAATGCCAAGCCACGTGCTCCGCTGTCCATGATGCTGCCGCATGCGGCCGGTAGCCACATAATCCACCACGGTGGTCAGCGCCATCAGACATGGAAATCGCCAGTCCCAGAAGCCGTAAAATAGAAAACTGGAAACCAGCAACAGCCGGTTTTGCATGACATACCGGGCCCCGAGCGCCCGGTATGCGCTGTAGAAGACGAGAAAGAAAAGCAAGAAAGCTGAGCTATTGAATACCACTGTGTCGAATCATCCGTTCCTACAATTTATCGGATTAGGCGCGTTGTGCAAGAAACTGGCGATTACTGTCTTCGGCTTGCCGTGAGCTGGCCGAGAAGACCATCACACGCCTGGCTAATCAAGGAATAGCACTGCTCAAACTCTTCCCTGGTCCCGCCGTATGGATCACGAATCTGAGTAACCGGATAGGGGGAAAAATGGCCGAGAAGAAAGGTCTTTTCGCATGCCTCGGGAAACTTCCGGAACAGCATCGTGTTGTGCACAAGCTCCATCACCAGAATCAGATCGGAGCGCTCAACCAGTTCCTTCGAGATGACCGTCGTACGATGCGTGCTTAAATCGAGGTCATGTTGAGGTGCCATGACAATGGCCAATGGATAGGCCGGTTCGTGAGCAGTAGTATCCAGGCCGGCTGACAAGACTTGAAGGGGCAACCCCAGGATGTTGGCTTGCTGAGCAAGATACTTTTCCGCAAATGGGCTTCGACAGACATTCCCCTTGCACAACACAAGCACCGTCTGAATTGTGCCAGACAATCTCCGCTTCATTCTCCTGCGATGGAGTCCAAATCCAAGACCGAACTTCCACACTACATTTGCGGTGGCATAACGTGCCGTCATCAATCGCCGATGGTAAGCGGGGCCGATGCTTGCCACTAGCGATTGCAGATAGACCTTAATTTCATGCAGACCAGGCCTCAGATCCCCGAGCCTTAAGACCTCTGGTTTTGTCCTTGGGTCAAAAACATTAAGAAAGCTGAAGATAGTTGCTAGGCGGGACGGACTTTCAGGCGGGAGACTGAGTTCGCTCTCTGACTTCCGAAGACGGAGAAACAGATGATCCACGTCGCCGAGCCACCAGCGTGACCGCACGCCAACTCGATGGGGCTTTGGCTCAAGCACCCTTCCAGTGACGGCCAATTGATAGAGCAGCCACGGGAAATCAATGCCGGAATCGACGGCTAGTTGCAGCGAGCCCCAGAACCGTCCATTCACCTCCATCAAGTAAGGCACCCCTTGCCGGTCGACCTTAAACTCCATCATCGCCACACCGTGCCACTGGACAGATTCGGCAATCATTTGTGCGTACTTTGTCATGGGCTCGGGCAAGGCGATGCTCTCGCGCAATACGCTCACACCGCCGGACGGTGGCTTTTCACGGAGGCGCCGATGAGCGAAGAGCGCCCGCGCCTGGCCCCGTTCGAAGAGGCCGAAGACACCCTCTCCATGACCGACAACCCGCGACTGGATCAGCGATGGCTCCCGCAACTCCGCATGCTCCTCATAGATCCTGCACAATTCATCTGCATTTCTTGCGTATTGAACGGACGTCTTCTTGACTGCACCCCGGGCCCTGACCAGAGACCGTCCTGGCTTCACCACCACCGGCCAGCGATCAAGGGATGGCAGAATGGAGATCACGTCACCACCGACCACAAAGTGCGTCTCGGGAATCGGAATGCCATGGCTCTGCGCCCATTGCATCAACCGATACTTGTCAGAAAGTGCGTGGTATTGCTCCAATGAAGGGATCGGAATGGCAAAACCGGCATGTACTCGGACCTCTGGTGTTCCAAGCAATTCGACGGCCAAATCCGTCATGGGAAACAACCCCGCAGCATCGTGCAAGCGGGCTTGCTCAAGGATACAAGCCACATACCTGTCCGGCGACTGCCATGGAGAGGGGTAGACAAACGAACCCTGGCAATACCGTGACATTCCTGCCAGCGATCTTCTGTCTTCGGCACCAACATAGACTGGAATCCCGCGCCGCCCCAGCGACCGTGTAACGGCTAGTGCTGAGCGCTCATTGCCGTCAGTCACGATGACACCACGCTGCTCCGGAAGTGGCATTACCGATCTCCCTGAAAACTGACGGCATTCACCAGTACATTAGAGCCAATCATTGAACCCTGCCAGATGGAACGCCAACAATGATTCATTGTAGGCAATGCCTTGGTGCATATTGATGCGCTTCAGCCCGAACCAAGACGCAGGCTTTCCCTCCTCATGTCCGAATTGCGTCGTCGTCGCGGCTCGATACCCTGCCTCTCGCACCTGATCGGCGACAAGCGGCGACCAGTTACCATTCGGGTAACAAAACACCGGGATAGGGCTGAGACCTTTCTCCCGAAGCATGGCCATGGATTCAGCGGCTTCCCGCGCCACATCAGGTTGCGACAAGGTCGTCATGATACGATGGCTGACCGAATGCGACCCAAACTCCACGCTGCCGGAAGACATCTCACAGGCTTCTTTCCAATTCATCAGAACGCGCTGAGACGGAAATGCCGTCTGCGATTCAGCTATCCATTCCTCAAGGCACGCGTCTATTTGTTCCTGGGGCTGAACTTTCCAACACTCGACAATCGCATCGGTATCGCCACGTTCAAACGCACCAGCCGCAGGCATGAGCCACGGAAAATTCTTCACGAGTCGGCGAAATCGATCCTGCTGGCTCGGCAGGGCTTCACGGAAATGGCTCTGCATGATTAGCCCCAGACGATCCGGCCAGAACCATCTATCAGTTCCGATAAAGGCGGTTGGCAAAAACACCGTCGCAGGGATCCGATGCCGTTGAAGAGCAGGCCACGCATGCCGATAGGTGTCCAGCCACCCGTCATCAAATGTAATGACACAGTAGCGGGCCATCGCATCCCAGCGGCATGTCGTCCACAATGCCAACAATTCCGAGAAACTGATGAGTTGAAACTCTGCGGATAAAAACGCAAGGTGCCGCTCAAACATATCTGGCGTGACATACATCCCAGGTTGCACACACTGCATGCGCACATCCTCAAGAGGAATCACCCGATGGTATGTCAGAATAGAGACTTTCCCCCTTAACTGGGAAAGGCAGCCTGGCATGTGAGAATATAATCCAGCCGCCCCTTGACGAACCCAGGATTTCAGTCTGCTTATCGCTTGGACGGTTCCCATACCACCACCCGCTCCCCAGACCAATACAGAATCCAAGCTTGCAGGATCGAAACATTCACTACAAGAAAGAACGATGGCAATCGTACCAATGAGAGCTTCAATAGGGGCCGAACGAGTACCCCTCCCAACGCGACACCGTAAAACATGACCTGGCTAGCGAATAATACCGCATACCAGGCTGAGGCCGTCGCCTGCACGGCATTCGAAAGCAATGCTGTCAACATCCCAAACGGGACTACCCACCGGCACAACTTATGACTGACCAATTGCCACGCAAAGACTGGATAGCAGAGCGGATTCACCAACCCCCAACTCCGCATGAACACTGAGATGCCGCGTAGGACCGTTCTGACCTTGCGGTCATATTCCTTTCGCTCATCAGCAATGTTCTTGTAGTAGCCTATACTATCCGGATCAGCTACACCTCGCAGTCCCAATCGCACGCTATTTAACACCGTATTGAAATCGCTCTGCAGATCGTCTGACCATCCTCGCTTGCAGACCATGCTCCGCGCGGCGAAAAACGACCCGCTCAACCCTACCAGTGAATTGGCGCGTGTCTCTAATGACCTCAGGAACATCTCATACCGCACGTACAGACCTTCTCCGCTCACACACCCATCGTGATCAAGAAACCGATCGACACTGCTGACACACCCAACTGAAGAATCATGAAAATTTTTAACAATGTTGGTGATTGCATTATTCGGGAGGATCGTAGCCACATCGGAAAACACGAGGATCTCTCCGGTCGCAGCTTCAACCGCGAGCTTTTGAGCTGCCTCCTTGCCTTTTCTCGAAACCGCTCGTATCAATCGAATGCCCCTCACAGCATAGAAAGACACAATCTCGTCCGTACGGTCCGAAGAGCAGTCGGAAGCCACGAGGATCTCTAATTTGCCTACTGGGTAAATTAGCTGCAGCGTATTGTCCAACTTCTCTTGAATACGCCCCTCTTCGTTATAGGCAGTAATAATAAACGTCACGGAAGGTGAGATATCGCCCTTCAGTACGTCCCGCGAGCGGAGATGGGTCAGGACCCACAATAGGATGGGGTATCCGAAATAGGCATACATCACCAATCCGATGGAAATCCAGAATATGATGTCCCACTCGCTCATCGCTCTGATGTCCCTCCGATGCGTGAAATCACATCGCCTCTATCCACAGAGGTCTCTAATAATCCCGATCCCGTTGACATAATTTTTACCAGCTTATGCCCAAGCACCGCCCTTGATGATTAAATAGCGTCTCGCTGCGAACCCCTGACCTGCCTCTCTACACCCACAGCTGGAGTGCCTTACCTTAAGATCTCGACGAGACCGATTTTTTAACGGTCGGCTCGATCAGCCGCGTCATGCTGAGAGCCCCAGCACCGAGAATCGTCAGCGGTCGCTTTAGATGAAGAGAATTCAGCACGGACGCCACACGTTCAATATCCCGCTCACAGACATACTCATGAGTCGGCAACGTCACAAGGCGCTCGGCGAGCGTTCGCGCTCCCGGGAAGTTCTGCCGAACGAATTGCGACCGCAATTCTGGAATATCGCTGATGGGTGCAGGATAGAGTGAGCTGATCCCGAATCCTTGCTCTTGTGCTGATCGACACACGCTTCGTTTATCCTCAGGCGTGGAGGTCAGCACCGGAAGACGGAGCCACGGAATCTGTTGACCTGATCCCGTCGCGACGATCGGAAGCGCCAACGCTCGTATCCATCGTTGCGCTATGTCAGCACGAATCATATTGGAGCGTTCCAGCCTGGTTTTCCAGGATGTCAGCAACGCAATTTTCATAGAGTGTAGACGTTGCAGTGGAAAGTCTTGATAGAACACCGTTTCGCCCAACCCAAGAAAAGGAAGGCCGGCAGGAAGCCAATAGACGCTGGGATGAATCATCACCGTGGTTGCCAACATCGAGACGAAAGTCGCAACTGCGCTTGATAATGACTCTTGAGCAAGCTCCGTATAGACTTGCCGAACCGCCGATCCGACCACGTCATTGTTCGTGACGATAATGCCACCCGATCCGGCCGACACATTTTTCCCTCGCCCCAAGCTGAAAAACCCGACATGCGTCTGGGTGCCCAATAACCGCTTGCCTTCCTTGCCGCCTAAGGCTTGCGCAGCATCTTCTATTACAATAGCTCCTTTGGCATCTGCCACAGCTTGTATTCTAAAAATGTCAGCCGGCTTTCCCAGCAAATGCGGCACCACAATCGCCAGGGTGTCTGAAGTGACTCTACTATCCAATTGATCAATTTCGTAATCCAATGTTTCAGGCTTGACGTCACACAACGCCACATTGAGACCCGCTTTCAGCACTGCAGAAGGAACGGAGAAGCAGGTGTAGGCAGGGATAACAACCGTTGTGCGGGACGATTGTCTCTTGAGCGCGCGTAAGATCGTGGCAAGTGCAGCTTTTCCGGATGAGACCAACCACGCATTCGAAGCCCCTAAATGACGGGCGATGTTCTCTTCCAAATCCTGCCCATGGACTTGCCCGAGCAAACCAAATGCGCCCCGCAACAAATCCAGCATTCCGAGAGGAGCGGCCGTTGGAGCTAAATGACGTTGGATTTTCATGGACGACCCACAGCAATCAAGGCGTTCACACGTGGTGAAGATCAGAGAGGAAGTGTCCTAGCAGTCCGCCCCAACTTCATTTTTCCTATCGCCTCACAGTCATGCGCAACATACATCTTCGCAAGAAAGGCTCGTTCAGGAAACGGACGATCTGTCCTCACCCCATACCAGCGATCGATACAAATGTGTTCATTCCACCGATTGAAATCATCAATAGCCAGAAGCTCCCCGGCAAACCTATGGTTAAACATAAAATCGATATTGTCAAAATACAATGGGACATGGCGGAGCATCTGCTTTTCGGGAAGTAGAAATATCTCGAGCGCATCTCGTGTCGAAGAGCATAGATCAAAATCTAACGATACAAATCCGATAGCAGGAGGATTGAACTTTTCGTAAAAACTCCGGACGGTCTCCGCAACGTTGCCTACAATGATCGTCGTCCGGCTCGTCAGTCGGCTACATAACGCTTCTTCATCCATCGGATAGTCACCAGGAATCCAGGCGTCCGGATGGTCTCTATGATCGCCGATAAATGAAGGAAGACCAAGTCGCCCCATATCAAAACCATAGACTTTGATCTTAACCCCAGTCTCTTTTTCAACCTCAGCAGCTTCAAATTCAAGTGCAAGCAACCCCGCCCCCCTGCAACGCCAAACTCCAGCACGCTGATTTCATGAACCTGTTCTTTGAGGGCTTCTTGAGCTGCAGCATAGCCCCCAAGAAGATAGGCTGGACGGCTAGACAACTCCCACCGACATCTGGTTTTCACGGACACTGGCAGATGTTTGAGCACCGCCCTCACAACGACTCGAAAAGAAGGTTCCATTGCCAAACGCGAGAGACTCTCGCTCATACTCCATCCTCTCCTGTTCTCCCTCAGGACAAGACACAGCTCTCATGGCAGGCACTTCGCAACTCGAGGACCAATGAATGTCGCCACCGGAACAGGCAAATGTTGCCAGATTCGAATAGCCAACGCATACTTGGGATTCTGCGGATTCAGTTCAGGCAACGGACCGCCATCGCACAGCCAATAATGCCAATGCAGCTGAACCGGCTTGGCCCCCCACTGTTCTTTGAAACGATACGTCCCGCTATCCTTGGTGGAACGGCCGAAGTCAAAAACCCGGTAACCCTGCTCGCAGGCATACCGGAGCACCGATCCATACAGCATCATATTCGGAGCCATCCGTGCATACCGACGGTCAGAGGCCGCCCATGGAATTTCTATGATTTCCCGAAACCCGTAGAGGGTACCAGCAGCCAGAACCTGATCCTGAAGATAGACACAACATAAACGGGCATCCCTCGGAAACGTGCTCAATATTTCTTTGAAGAAATCTTTCTCATAGACCGGGGTCCCCAGATCTCTCATATTTCTAGAAAATATCCGGTAGAAATCATCGAGTAGCTCCAGCCCGCCCACTTGAACTGTCATCCCTTCTTTCTCCCCGCGACGAATCTGGCTCCGTAACTTGGGAGGGAAGACTTTTATCAGATCTTCAAATCGTGCCGGGAGAGCGAGCCGCATCGAGACTTTATGATCTTTCTTTGGCCAATCAAGCTGCAGACCAGCCACGTGACGAAGCTCAATATGCCTACTCCCCAAGGCTCGCGCACGGCGTCCGGCCTCTTCCAACAGCAAAGCCGTCGCTTCTGGCGAGCTTGTTACAAGTCCCCCATAATTAAGGTAGGGAAGTGACACCAAAAACCTTCCAAATAGTCGGCTCCTGAGGAAAACCAGCGGCAACACACCCTGTACAGCACCATTTTCATCCAAAGCCATATTATAGAAGGTCGGATGACCAAAGGTCTTTTCCATTACCGTCCGCCACCCACTGACATGATACCCGGTTGCCGATGGCTGTTCATGAACATAGCGATCCCATATCACATCAGATTGCGGCCCGTTACTAGTTGATATGATTAATCCTCCCATAATTTCATTCTTTCTCAATGAAGCTCTCCGCAGCAAGCTGCGGGGAATCGCAAGTTGAAAGGAGAAGCATCTTCAAAAGTTTCGAGAAACGATCCCGTCAAATACTCCGGCAAGTTGCCCTGTCAATGACTTATAGTCAAAGCGCTTGATATCGGCTCTCGCCGGAGGGTCGATTGGTGCAGTGCCATTAAGAATCGACAACAACATCTCCTTAATGGCTGGTACGGAATCTCGGCACCATCTTCCCAATCGATGCCGCTCAATCAAATGACTTGCCGCGCCTTCATCTCCAATTAGAATAATGGGTCGGCCTGATGCAATATATTCATATGTTTTAGCTGGAATCCTTACATTGGAATGCGGTTGCAAAATTAGAAGTGCCGTCGCGGAGGCCATATCCTTTAAACACAGATGGTGAGGGATTGGAGCCTCTCGTCGAAATACCCTCTCCTGCTCCAATTGCTTCGACAACGTTTGGGATTCTGGGTCGATCATGTCCCACTTACCGACGAAGCGGACTCTGAACCGATTCTCGCCTAACCGCCTTTCACGTTGAAGCTCAGCAACAGCATGTAAAAGCATCCGCGCATTCCGGTCTCCGTAAACATTCCCGAAATGACAGAGCTCATACACTTGATCTGTCCTTTCAGACTCTACCGCCGAGGTTTGCAGCACTTCACCTTCAATATTATACCCATTAGTAATGGTTACAAATTTCTTGGCAAGGTGAGGATATCGGCCCACATACTCAAGACGCAATTCTTCCGTATTGGCCACAATGGCTTCAGCAGAAGAACACACTGCCCTCTCAAGCATTCTTGCCTTTCGATTTAGCCATTTTGAGGAAAATCCATGCGTCTGATCAGATGACCAAGGATCTCTAAAGTCGGCAACAAAGGGGACTTGCAGCCGTTTCGCAAGTGCGCGCCCCACCAACAACCCAGTCCATGGACTACCTGTTGCAAAAACCAAATCCGGCGGGTCTTTCGAGCAAACACGCGACCATTGCCGCATCACCGCATGGAACCATACGTTCTGCGGGTCGGGGAAGTCCAATACCCAATCGAGAAGAAGTTGCTTCAAAGATTGGATTCTGGACTCATTTGCAATCTTAGAGTGATCTGCATTGACCGGAATCGCCAAGTTCCCCGCAAATACCTGATCCATCGGCGCAGAGTGGAGCAGTCTCCGAAACCGATCCCTAAGGCCCAATACTGTTTGACTACGGCTGACATAAGGGATTCGCTCAATTGAGAGACCTTCTGGCACCAGACGACTAAGACCCTCATCAGTCGGGCATGGAGGGTAGACGGATTGAGCATCCGTACTAATGACCTGTGGCAACCAGCCATGCTCATGCAGATACCGGCAGAAGCCGAGTGGCCGCAATGCTCCCACAGTCCCGTGAGGCGGGAAATAGTAGGCTACGATAAGTACTTTTTTCGTCCCCCTGCTCATGACTCAAATCAAGCAAGGCTAGATTGGCCACAAGGCATCAATTCCCTGCCTCTAAAATTGAGCTGCATATTGAATCCCACCCCACACATGTTCGAGGAAGTTTCGTTCTTTCCACACCGCCTTGTTCGCCCCTCCAGCCGTATACCACGCTCGGCCGCCATCGTAGGGGTGATACCATGCGATCGGGTGATCTCCGCCCATAGCACCGCCCTGATATGATCTCTCATCCAGAGTCAGCAGAATCGTTGCCCCGTTGACCTTGGGATTCGGGGAGAAGTTATACCACTCATCAACCCAGTCCAAGAATTCCGGCAATTCCTTCGTTGACGCATGTGAGCCCTCTATACGCCGTATCATGCCTCTCACAATGTCCGAATGACTACCGCCATATCGGGTTCCTATAAGCCCGACATACCAGGGCCATTGTGGTTCTGTGTCCGCAGCGGAGTGAATGCCCACGAAGCCACCTCCGGATCTGATGTAGTGTTCAAACGCGGCCTTTTGAACTGGGTCTAAAATTTCTCCTTGCGTCGACAAGAAGATAACGGCCTTGTATCGTGACAATATGCCATCCTCTATCATATGAGCATCGCTTGTATCGTCTACCGCTATGCTATTCCTCTGCGCCATAGCCCTGATCACCCTAATAGCATCAGGAATACTCTCATGGAAAGCCACATCAGTTTTCCAAAAAATGAGGATTCTCTTCCTCATATCCTGAGACGGTACTAAGGTGGTCAGACGATTTTCCCAAACCTCGACATTCCCTTTTCCGAAGGTAATGGTCCCTGCAATATCAGAGTCGCTATCGCCGTCCAGATCTCCCACAGCGATATTGTGCAAGGCCGGAGTCCCCACAACTTGCTTTACCCATAAATGTGGCTGACTTTTCTGGTGATAGAGAAGCAATCGTCCAGCTCCCCGAAACTCAGAAGTTACAACATCAAGTCGACCGTCACCATCCATATCTACCACCCGAAGCGCATGAGCAGAATCGACGGGACCTTCATCAATGATATATTCCTCCCAATGGTTCACCGCATCTCCTGGATTTTTGAACCATGCGATCTTCCCGACCTGCTCTGAAACCGCCATGACAATGTCGACTTTCCCGTCTTGATCCATATCTCCAACATCGATGGCAGCATACTCGTTCCACGTTCCTACCAAATGCGCTTTCCAATCTTTAACAAGCACATTCCCCAGCGGATTTTCCAACCATACACCAGGCACAACAATGTCTGGATACGCATCCCCATTGAGATCTTTGACCGCAAGTCCATTACGCCCAACGCCGGAATCCAGGGTCCTCATTGACCAGTATCCACCCGATTCATGAATAAGAATGAGGATAAGAGAATCCGTCTCACCTCGCATCACGATATCGAGAACGCCATCCCGATTTAAATCGGTCAATGCAATATTGTGATTCCCGTTGCCAGCCCCAATAGAGTGCACCGCCCATACCGATTTGACGTCGCCATGCGGCCGAGGGTTCTCTAGCCAGACCGCCCCAAATGCAATATCCATATCTCCATCATTATCGATATCCCCTACGGCAATTCCACTCTGCGTTCGATACGATCCCCTGTCGCTAATAACGGCTCGCGCCGAAACTCCGTTTCGATACATCACCAACGGCCCCTGGCTTCCAGCAACAAGAAGATCCACGATACCGTCTCCGTCCATATCTGCCACTTCTTTTGCCCAAGGGTTTTCAGGGCTGTCCTTATCAATTATTATTCGGCTAAATGGATAGAGGAGACTTAGTCTGTCGATCGGTCCCTCGCCGTGTGCGAAGTACACCGCATACAGCTTGAAAGCCGCCAGCCCCAGGGCAACGGCCAGGATAAGAATGATTGCGGCTGTTCGAAAATGCATAGATACTTACACCTCAGGTGATGAACCGCAACATGCTAATAGAATCGAGGATCGTTCAGAAAACAATCCGGCACCCCAGACTTCTTCATCCGGAAAGTATGAACCCAATGCTTTACCCGCCAAGGCACGTACCGTAGAGCGACTGTGGCTGCATGCTCAACCCAATGATAATTAATTGGGACTGATAAAGCGTCTGGCCCTGCTGCAATCTCGGCAATTCGTCGCAGGAGAATATGGGGGGGCTTCCTATACTTCACATCTACGCCCAGAGCTATCTCCATTAACCTCCGGCAATTATATGGGGAACTCGTGTCACACCCAACAGTGTCAAATGCGGTTGCGCCAAAAGAGGACCAGTTGCCTTGCCTATGCTCCCAAAAGAGCAGGTCAAGGCGAGCGATGTTGATGACCGACGGTGCTTTCGCCAGCCACTCCTCAAATGCTTTTAGAGCAACAACATTACCTGAATAGCCAGTGACACTGGCAAGGAGCGGAGGGTCAATAAAAGCAGGCAATTTTCCGTCTTTGTAGTACCATGCCCTCGCAACAGTCCCCATCGCTCCAATCAAAAGGTAATAATTGAGGAAATGCTTCCCATACGTGGGAATATGATTGGCTCCTTGCTCCAAATACATCTCCGCCGTATTTCGCAGGAATGTTTTCCAATATAGTTCATCAAATGGAACAGGTTGCAGATACGAAACCTTCAATCCAAATTTTGCAGCGACCTGCCTTGACAACAGTCTGTCGTGAAAGACCGTGTTAGGGGTATCGATGAGATACAGCGGGAGCTTCTCTCTGAGCTCTTTTGCACAGGACAAAGTCACTCGACTTTCGTAGCCTCCGGTTAAGGGAAGCGCGACGGCCCCCCTCTTAACCACAGATGCAATGAGTCCATGAATGATCTCTGACATTTCGACTGCAGCATCATCAAGCGATTTGGGCTCGACATCTTCAGTAGGCCAAAAGCGATGTGCGGACCGAGCATTCAAATCTAAATAGTGATTAGGAAGTAGTTGCCGCACATAGGGGTAAGGGGTGACTTCACATATCCAGGAGCTTTGATACTTGGTCGTCCAAAACTGCCTCACTATGTCCTTATCAACCGCTATTCCGAGACTATCCTCAAAAAGGCTTGGTTGCGAGCCTATCCAGATTTCCTGGGATTGTGGATTGGCATACCAAAACGTCGACTTGAGTCCTCCGGCATCAAGATACACACGCAGTTTCTCGTGAAGCTCTACAAACATGACCCAACGACCGCCGAAATCCCCAATCGTTTTTTCGAGTAAAGAAAAGGCCTTACTTGACTCAAGGAGAGTACTGAGGATTTGGCTGTTCGTCTGTTCACAATGCAGAGGGTCCAGAATGTGCCCGAGACAAACGATGCGCCCCTGCTGATTTGAGGCTTCAGCAACCTCAAGCTCTGGATGACAGCCAATGATAAAGGCTTCGGAAAACTTTATTTGCCGCCACATCGCAAACTGTGGTGGCAACGATGGACCGGCAATGTACTGACGACGATACAGCAATTGGGGATCAAGCATTGAATGTTCAGGCATAGAAGACCTCTATTCAAAGATATCAAACAGGGCATTAAGCATTGCGCACGCCAGTTACCTGCCCCCACGTACCACCTCCTCCAAGAGCATTGACAACACATGTAGCATTAGAACTTCGGCGCTTCCGGGTTTAGCATGGGTACAAGTTGAGCCCTCCGCAGTGGAAATAGATCGCCGTCTTGAAATGCTCGATGTTGCGGAAGCCACACGCCATGCTCTTGATCTTCTGGATCTGGCTGTTGAGCCCCTCGCTCATGGCGTTGGTCACCGAATGCTGGTAGTAGGTCACGATGTTGGTGATGTGCCGACGAATCGTCTCGGCAGCCTTGCGCATCGGCGCCAGTCGACTGTGCGTGGCCCAGAAATACCACCGCTTCCAGAGCTTCCAGCCTGACGCGGGATAGACATAGTGCCACAGACGGCGCAACGTCTCTTTGAGCGCCCACGCCCGTCCAACCTTGAGTCCCTGCCACCTCAGTGCGGCGAATTCCTCGCGCCGTCCCTCCGGCACGTTCTCCCGGCTGTAGAGCCACAAGTACTGACTGCCTTCGAGCGTCTCGTCGCCCGACGCCATCAGCGCTCGATGCTCCTGCTTGCGCACCGTGTCCACGGCCGTGCTGATGTGGCCCATAACATGGAAGCGGTCAAAGACAATCTTGTCGTCCGCATTGGGCACCTGCGCTCGGGTCGCCTGGATGTAGGGCTCCCACATATCCATGGCGACCGCTTCGATGCCGTCGAGTTGCGCCTGCGTTAGCCCTGCATAGTAGCTGCCGAGACTCTCTTGCTTCCGGTCTTCAGCGATGTGCTCCACGATACCTTTGTCAAAATCGCAGACCAGCGTGAGGTAGCGATGGCTCTTGGCCACCGCCTTCTCGTCGACACCGATCCGACGCACGACCGTCCGCACTGTGCGCTGCCTGCCCCGCGTGACCGCGCGCTGCATCAGCCCCCACGCTTCATCCCAGCTGATCCGTAAGATCCGCGTCGCCCCGCTCACATCGCATTGACGCAGCACGTCGATGGCCAGGCGCTCAAACAACAGCGTGAACCGCGACTGCGGCTCCGCCCACGGCACCAGGACCTGTACGACGCCATGTTCGCTGCAGGCCACGCGGGGAATTCTCGCATGCAGGTACGTTTGGAACTGGCAACTGTCCAAATGCCGCCAGGTTCGTTCCTCGGCGTGGTCGTAGAGCGGCAGCGGCTCCGCGCAGTGCGGACACGTCCACGTCGCGTCCCCCGCATGCTCGGCCCAAACATCCACGCGCTGCTCGTTCAAATCCAGATTCACACGGCTCACGGTCCATGGCGACCTCAAGCCGAGCAGATACTGATAGAGTGCGGTGTCTTGCATGGTCGGTCCCTCCTTGGCCGACCATAGTATCCGCTCCGCCTACCCACGGAGAACCCGGAAGCACCAGAACTTCTTCTGTATGCGCGAGCCGTTTTGAGACACTGAAAACTGCTCTTGCGAGATCACAGAACTATTCCTTTCTGCTTTCCCGAATAAACTCCAAGAGCAGAACTAGCCGGCGGCGGTGAAACAGTTGCACCGTCATGAGATACGCGGCACCACCAACCAGAATCTCTACGCCCAAGTGGATCGCCAGCGGCCAGTCAGCAGGGATTGCCTGCTGAATTCCCATGACGCAGACCGCCATGAGAATGATCCCCGAGAGCGCCGGCCACAGCACGCGAAGATAGCCCCACAGTGATAGGTGAGTCGCATGCAGCACATACTTATAGGGCTGAATGAATGCGAGCGGCTGCACCAGAACCCATGCCCAGGCTAATCCGATGACTCCCCAGTGGCTCCCGACCCAGAAACCCACAGGATAGGTCGCAGCACAGAGCAGACCGTTCAACATCGCCACCCTTGAGTTCCCCGTGACATACAAGAGAGGCCCGAGCAATCCGAAAATCGACCGCACCCCTGCCCAGCATGCCAGAATTTCTAATGGAGCAATCACGCCATTCCATTTATCTCCCAGCACGACCAGCACAAAATCATGGGCGACAAGCGACATTCCCATCGCCATGGGCCACACGACTAATGAGAGTGCTTCCGTAAGCAACAGCAGATACCGCCGCATGGCCTGGGGATTATTTTGCACCGTGGAATAGATGGCCGGCATCACACGACTCAAAAGCGCCGTGACTTTTTCAATCGGCACATACGCAAGAGTGCCGGCCAGCGAATACACACCCATAGCCACCTGCCCCAGCACCCGCCCGCCGATAAACACGTCGGAACTCGCGGCCACATACCAGGACACGCGACTGGTCAGTACGTGGGAGCTGAACCGGATAGTTTCCTTCATGGAGTCAACCGTCGGCCAAGCATAAGAAAGCGGCCTGGACAACCAAATCACTGTTGTTGCCGCCAACTGCCCCGTTAACCCGCCCAATACAAGCGCCCAATATCCTCCCCCAAACCAAGCCACAATCAGTGTCGTAAAGGTGGCGACGAGGGCTTGCCCTCCTTCCAAAAAGGCCAGAAACTTGAACCGCAGGTCCTTCTCCAACAAGGCACTGGGTACAGATCGCATGGCAAGAATTACGAATCCGGCTCCCATCGTGATCATGATAAGCGGTACCTCCGGAGCTCCAAAGAATTGCCCGGTCGGAATGGCCACCGCGCAGGTCAACAAAAATCCGCTGATACCGAAGAGGCTCGCCAGGCTGTGAATCTGTGCAATCTGTATCTCGGTGAGGTGCCGCAACGCCACCACCGCCGCACCTAATCCGAACTCGTTCAAGAGGGTAATGAGACCCAGCACCACCGTAGCCATGGCCACTACACCATAGTCTTCCGGAACCAAAAGACGCGCCACAACAACAGTGGATAGCCAGGAAAGAATCTGACTCAGCCACTTTACCGTGCCAGTCCAGGCGAGCCCACGAACCAATACGCGATCAAGTGACGACCCTGCGGCAGTGGTGGACGACGATTCGGAGATAGATGTGGATACGATTGGTTGCATCATCTTTCCGGAGAATGGGTGGATGAAGTGCTCAGGACTGAACGAGATAGGCCTACGCGTAATCTTGAATTACTATCGAGCGGCCCTTCGCCCTCGAGGATTCATCAAAAGAACCAATTCCTGCACGTATTGGTCGCGCGATGCGATCATCTCTCGCATCAGGAACAGAAACAGCCTGGCCTGTTCTCGCACAGTGAGCGGGGCATGCAACAGTGAGCGAATACTTTCAAACAGATGCCGCCACAAACGCGCAAACTTTTTTTTTCGTACGATCTTCGGATCCATGAATGCCTGTATGCCCTCCAGCGATTGTATGCTGCTGGACGCCCCTGGATGCATCCGCCTAAAAAACAACCGCTGGTCGATTTCGTGAAACTGCCCGAACAGTGCCAGTTCAGTCACGAACACAACATCGGCCCCAGGGAAACTCCCAATCAAGCGTGTCTGCCGGAGCACGCTGGCCCTCATTAATCCATAGATGACATTCGTTAAGCCGATCTGTTTGACCGCGGTCTTATATCGTTCCACCGGACTGGCTTGTCTGAGGTCGAGGTTGTCTTCATACGGCTGAAGGACTTGCCCCTGCGCATCGATGAGCGTCGTCTTTGGATAGCACAGGACGGCTTCAGGATGTTGAGTGAGCACCTGGACGCAGCATGCGAGGGATTCAGGAGCGAATAGGTCGTCAGCGGGAGCCCACCGAAAATACCGTCCCCGTGCGAGATCGAGAACGTGTTTGTAATTCCATGCCGCACCCCGGTTGCATTCGCTCCGAACGACTCGGATGCGATCGTCTCGCCGGGCGTACGATTCAGCGATTGCGTTCGACCCATCGACAGAGGCATTATCAGAAATAATCAATTCAAAATCGGTAAACGTCTGGCTCAGAATGGAATCCACCGTCTGAGAAAGAAAGCCTTCGCCGTTGTAAACCGGCAATCCAATACTGACAAGAGGAACACGTTCGGTCATGCTGTACGGTTCCACCGCTTCACTCCGTCACCCGACCACCCACTTCCGGCTGTAGAACGCTTCCGCATACCGCCCGCTGCCGTTCGCCTCAATCCCTCGCAGCCGGAGCAGCGCCAGAAATGTATCGCTGCTGAACCATTGTTTGCCCTGCTGACTGGGAAACCCCTGGACGATGTACGCCGCCTTCCGTTTCGCCAGAAAGCCCGGGAGCGATACAAAGAAATTCGGAATACCCATATCGCCGTCATATTTTGGAATTTCGTACTCGAGAATGCATTGCCGACGGAAGGTATTCCACGTGAATTGATTGATCACACGGTGATCCTGATGCAGGTCGTCTCGGTAATGAGTGAACACCAAATCCGGCGAGACCTTTCGTTTCAGTTGCTCGAAATATCGTTTTATCGACTGGCCGCAGTAGGGGAACATGCTCTCGCGGAATGCCTTGACGATGATCGTCATTTTTGCGGCGCCCGCCAGAAATCGAGCGGCACTCGCCAGGGCCTCCTTCTTCCTGGCCCGGTTGGCACTAAAAACCACCCAGACAACCTCCACATCACGATGCGTGTTGAGTAAATGCAAGAGAGTTCCACCGCAGCCAATCTCAATATCATCGGAGTGGGCTCCTAGACATAGCACGGTGCATTTAGATCCTGGCGTAGTTTTCTGCAATAGCGGAATCATAGTGTTTTCGTTCGCTACCGGGACCCGCCGGATTGTTTCCAAATGAGCCAGGGAGCCCGGTCTTTGGCATACATTTCATCGAGCATCTGCTTGTCCTTGAAGGTATCCATGCTGGCCCAGAACCCGTCGTACCGATACCCCACTAACTTCTGTTCCTTGATGAGCCGCTGAAACGGTTCTTGCACGAGCTCCTCACCAGGCTGCATAAAATCAAAAATGGCTGCAGTGAACAGCATATAGCCGCCGTTGATGCGCAGGCTAGACCGACTCATCTCTTCCACGCCTGATACCAGCCCATTTCCCCCAGCTGTCACCATGTGATAACTCAATCGCGGAACGACGCTCACAAAACTTCCCACAGCCTTCATCTGACGGAAGTGCGCCAGCTGATCCGGTAACGGGAGATCAGTCAGGCCGTCACTATAATTGGCGATGAACTCTTGATCGTTCCCCAGATACTTTCTCACTGCCATCAGGCGTTGGGCGATATTCGCATTGGTCCCCGTATCAGCGAACGTGATGCGCCAATCCTGAATATCCGTGTTGATCAAATCGAGTTTCTTGCCGCCTTGCGACATGACAAAGTCATTCGACGCACATTCGCTGTAGTTGAGAAAATAGTTCTTCACTGCGTCCGCGCCGTGGCCGAGACAGAGGATGAACTCCGTATGCCCATAATGGGCATAATATTTCATGACATGCCATAAAACGGGGCGATACCCGATGGGTACCATCGGCTTGGGAATGTTTTCGGAATACTCCCGAATCCGCATTCCGAACCCTCCGCAAAACAAGACAACTTTCATGCGCCGACCTCTCGCTCAGATGGATTACTCAGGAGACCTTCTCGAGCCAGGCTTCGCGCCAGAATAGGTACTCCGTTCTGGGGCAGAGTTTTTGATAATCCGCGTGGCACAGCACTCCGTCGAGCATGATGCAAGGCGCCTGTTCCGTCATATGGATCATCTTTCCTGTTTTCTGGTCGATGAGACGGTAGGCGCGCGTCACGACGCGATATTCTCCCTCACAATATCGAAACATGCCGACATCGAAACGCAATCCTCTGGTTTTCCCATCGCCATCCAGCGTTTTCATGATGTCGTCCGGCTTTTTTATGCGAACGAGATCACCTGGCTGCAGATTGAGATTGACGACAGGCGTTTTCTTAAGCAGGCCTGGCTCCATATAGGGGAACCCTACGCCCCCGCGTTTTTTCTGCGCCCAATTAAAGATATCAAGAAGAAGTGTGCGCACAACTTCTTTCAATGTTCGGTTTCCGCAAGTCACGTCGTCCCAATAGTGGCGGATATCCCACCAAGCCATGGGAAGGCTGGCTTTCTTCATCTCTGTGATCAAACACATATAGGTCAGCTCATCGCCTGCCTCGACCTGAACGACACCCTTAACACGTGCCGCCAACTTGCTATATGCCGAGTCCGGCTGACTGTCTTCCCCCTTGGCTTGAGCCGATGCGAATTCGACATTGGTTCCTGCGGGAACCTTCCTGAGCCAGGCTTCTTTCCAAAACAACAGGCAACCGGCCTGACACCCGCCATGGGAGGACCCGTCACAGCGAAGCCCCTCAAGCATCACCGTGTCTCTCACGCGCCGAAAGCCCTGCTTGCTGATCGTGTCGCAGGTCTTCGTGGCTCGCTTAAACACTTGAAACCGCCGCCCGATAAACGGCAACATTTCCGGCATGAAGGGTAGCGACTCCAGGGCTCCTCGCTCGTCCAGCGTCCCAAGAATTTCTTCGGCACTCCGAATTTCAACCCAATCTGCAACGATCAGACTACCTGCCATCTGAGCGCCTCCTCCACAACACCTTCTGCATTGCAGTCACGAAACTTACTCGAAAACCGCGCGTCCCTTTGCATCATAACGCAAGGCCAACACCCCGCCAGCTGCGATGCTGTATCCTACCAGCGCACCAACCAGACACAGGATGCCCGCCACAACACGAATTGGGAGTGGCAGGATGAGCACCATTTGCATCCCGCACCAATCCACTACAGCGGTGCCTAGGAGCGCGGTTCCAACACTCAAACATCCCGTTCCAGCCACTGCCGCCATTACGGTGGTCTTTGCATAGCTGCGCCGATACTGCTTCATGAATTGCTCCCCCCTGTTTCGAGCTGGCCTCCTCCTACTTCTTCGAGCAATCCCTGTTCAAGCAACAGATCAGCGGCATGCCGTACCTGCCGAAACGGCAGGCCAGACCTCTCTGCGATATCTAACAGTGTGTGTGAGCCATCGGAAAGATTAAGCACCCAGAGAAGTAGAAGTTCGTTCCCTCGCCCTCCCCCAGCTAATCCGCCCATAGCGCCATACAATCCTCGTTTGCCTAGTTGTGGCTCACCATTCGGCAACAGATTCCGAAAGACTCTGTTGCCTTCCAGCACGTAACAAATCTCTATGCATTTGCGATAAGAATCCGCCAAGGACCTGGGCTTGACACACTCAAGGTTGTCCGCAGATGTATGGTATTCGGGGAAACGTGCCCCTGTTGAACGCATGAAACATCCGACCGGTAGGTTAAAGCCGGGAGAACAATATTGACGTTCGTCGTATCCGTAAGGAACAAACTTGAAGATTTCATAGGGCTGGCCGCTGTGCCTCAGCACATGTGTAACGGCGCGATCGATTTCCGCTGTTTCCTGGCGGCTGCACTTATACGTAGAGCACCCGATATCCCCAAGCGCAACCAACACAACTCCGTGCCGGATTCTTCCGCAAGCTTCCTGGTTTCGAGCCAGCCAGGCGAGAGACCCTAACTGAGCTGGGACAAAGAGAAACCGATAGGTATAGCGCCGCTTCGGCATAGCAGCAATGGCTTTGGCCAGATAGGCAGCGATAACAATCCCTGACAGATTATCGTTACACAAGGACGGGTGGCAGATATGCGTGGAAAACAAAATCTCGTCGGTCTGCTCGCCAGGAATCACACATTCTCCATACGTCATCGCGCCATTGGACAATGTAGAATCAATGCGGACCTCATAACGATCTTCGGCTAGCCTGACCAGATCCTTATGGGCGATCGAAAATCCCCAATTCGGTTTGTAATACGAGGCTCGTTGCGGGATCCAGTCAGGATGTTCTGGGAGCGAATAGAGTCGCGGCAACAACTCAGCCAGACTCATGGTCTCTGACACGGGCACGCTGTAGCCCATGACATGCAAATTTGATTTTTGAAAATCAACGACACGCTCGCCTTTTGAGTTTTTGATATAGGCATCTCTGATATTCCACTCTTGCGGAACAGTCCAGTCAAAGACGGTCGTTCCGGTGGGCACTTCATGAATTACAAGCGGAATCACATCATTGAGCATGTGCAAGGTCTGACGAACTCCATTCCCTGTCAGGCTGCGGCAAATCGGATAGAGATCAGCCATGAGCCGATGCATCTCTGCGCCCATTTGGTCTTGTTCAGCCAGCTGCAAAGCGTCTCGTTCGATCATCGTCTACCCCGCATGATCACTAGGTACACACTCGCGCTTCAGGAATCGGGACGACAAATTTCCCGCCCCATTCGCGTATGAAGGCCATTTGCTGCATGATCTCGTCTCGAAAATTCCATGGCAGGATGAATACATAGTCCGGCTTGGTTTCAGAAATCTTTTCCGGTGCATAAATTGGTATATGAGTGCCAGGTAAAAACTTTCCCTGCTTATACGGATTACGGTCCACGGTGTATTCGATGAAATCCGAGCGTATTCCACAATAATTGAGGAGTGTATTGCCTTTGCCAGGCGCTCCATACCCGACTATGACTTTTCCTTTTCGCTTCGCCTCAATCAAGAACTCTAGCAACTTTCTCTTGGTCTCCTTGACCCGCTCCCCAAACAACGCATAGGTTTCAACTTGTTCAAAACCAGCGGTTTGCTCCCGCCGCTTTAACTCACAATATCGCTCCGTCATGCGATGGGTCGTATCATCGACGTGATGGGCATAGATCCGGAGTGATCCTCCATGCGTCGATAGTTCTTCCACATCGAACAATGCCAGGCCATGTGCCGCAAACACACGTTCCGCGGACAGAAGCGAAAAATAGAAGAAATGCTCGTGGTAAATGGTATCAAACTGATTCTCCTCCATCAGCTTCATCAAATGTGGAAACTCCATGGTGACGACACCCTGCGGCGCCAACAATAGTTTGATGCCGCCGACGAAGTCGTTCACATCCGGCACCTGAGCCAGAACATTGTTTCCCACGATAAGATCGGCTTTTTTGCCCTGCTCAACTAATTCGACCGCAGTCTGTTTCCCGAAAAACTTTACCAGCGTTGGCACATTCTTTTTTCGTGCGACTTCAGCCACATTGGCCGCTGGTTCGACCCCAAGGACCGGAATACCCTTGGCGACAAAATGCTGCAGTAAATAGCCATCATTACTCGCAAGTTCCACCACACAACTCTTGGCAGTGAGCGCAAGTCGTTGCGCGATCATATCGGCATAGCGCTTTGCATGCTGCACCCAGCTGTCCGCGTAAGAGGAAAAGTAGGCATACTCGGTAAAGATATCCGACGGGCTGACATACTCGTGGAGCTGCACAAGCCAGCAATGCTCACAGACGTATACGTGCAAGGGATAAAACGGTTCCATGTGGTCCAATCGATCTTGGCTCACATAGCTGTCACAGAGTGGATGCATTCCAAGATCGACGAAGGTCCGGCACAGCGGCGTCTGGCAAAATAAACAAGCATTGCTTCCCATGACTACCTTCCCTTTCCATCGTTGTGGATCCATTCAAGCAGGCAACAGTACTAGCGTGCTGTGCTTCGCGACTGGCAACCATTCAAGATTATTGGTCAGTCCCCCATCCTCCTTGAACTGTCTCAAAACAGCTAGACGCATCAAACCTCGATTCGCGATACGTCTGATCGGCAAATCCGGCCTACTTCAATCCATCCTTCGATTCCAAGATCGTGGTGCAAGGGCACATCGCAAAACATCGCCGCTTGAGGAGATGCTCGTGAAACGGTCCGCGCACTATGGATATTTGGTGAAGAACCCGGTGTCAAAATCAATCAATATTGCCGGCGGATAACTCTTGCGGAGATGACCCAGCACCACCAGATCGATGTAGCCCCTATTCCCTACAATCAGCACCTTTATTCTGCTCCCGCCGTGACAAAACGCCAGCTTAGTTGACCGTGACTAGTATCGACATGAGGACATTCACGGGAGCCAACGCTGTAGGCATCTCAAAACAACGTGTAGATGAACGGTGCAACTGCCGACCCCTGCGTTAATACAATGAGACTTCCTAGCAGCACCAACACCAATACAATGGGCAACAGCCAAAACTTCTTGCGTTCTTTCATGAAGGCCCACAGCTCCCCTACGAAGTCACCCATACCCCACCTCCTTGGCACACAATCGCTGAATTAGAACTGAGCTTTCATATGATTTCTTGCTCGTGGTGTCCGAATCACGCGATACGTGGCGCTTGATTCAGAAAATGCTTGCCGCACTGTGTTCTTCCCCACTAGCCGAAAGATCAAGCCAATAGGGGTAATCAATCCATAAAACACAATGCTCAGCAAAATTCTGGTATTGACCCACCCCAACACATGGCCGATCCACATCCAGCCCGTATAAAGAGGGCGGAGCAGCTGAGGAACAATCGCTCCCAGTAGAACCAGGAGCCCGCCCCCACCAATCACCCACTCCCGCATGGGCTCGCCCCGAAACACCAAGGGCCATAGGCCAACAACACAGAACACCGCCCCAACCAATAATCCAAAACTCCGGAGGTCTTTTGTTGTTGCCATCTGATTCACCTGATCCCCACTCAGATTAGTCGAGAGCAAACTCCTGCTTCCAATCCGTATCTCTTTCCAACGGCTTCTGGTCTTCCTTCTTCAGTACACAGTTTTCCAACACCAAGATATCCATTTCGGTTCGCATGAAACAGCGGAAGGCATCTTCCGGCGTACAAACAATCGGCTCTCCGCGCACATTGAAAGAGGTGTTAACCAATGTAGCATATCCGGTCCTCTCCTCGAAGGCTTTCAGCAAGTAATAATAGCGAGGATTCGTATCTTCGTGGACCGTCTGAATTCTTGCCGAGTAGTCGATATGTGTGACAGCTGGAATATCCGACCGGAGAACGTTGAGGAGTTCGATTCCCCACAGTCCCTTTTCACTCGACTTAAATGGCAACCTGCGCTTCTCTTGCACAGGTGCCACCAAAAGCATATAGGGGCTGTCGCAATCCATTTGGAAATAGCTATTCACCCGTTCACGTAGGACTGACGGCGCGAAGGGCCTAAACGATTCCCGGTACTTGATTTTGAGGTTCATGACGGACTGCATCTTCGTATTGCGTGCATCTCCCAAAATACTCCGCCCACCTAATGACCGCGGCCCAAACTCCATGCGACCTTGAAACCAGCCCACAACTTTGCCCGCAGCAAGCTCCTCCGCTACTCGAGTAAATAGATCCTTCTCACCCAGTCGTATATAGGCAGCGTCGAGTTGTTTGAGTCTCAGTTCAACCTCATCGTTGCTAAAGGCTGGCCCCAGATAACTGCCTTTCATCTGGTCTTTGATGTTATTCGCAGTTCTTGGCTTATTCTCGTACAGATGCCACGCGCTCAGCGCTGCGCCCAAGGCACCACCAGCGTCACCCGCTGCTGGCTGAATCCATATACCCTTGAATGGCCCCTCGCGTAAAACCCTTCCATTGCCCACACAATTCAGTGCTACCCCTCCAGCCATGCAGAGATAGTCGACACCCGTCTCGCGGTGCATGGTCCGAGAAAGTCGTAACATCACCTCTTCGGTGACTTCTTGAATTGAGCGAGCCAAGTCCATTTCCCGTTGAGATAACTTCGATTCCGGTTGGCGAGGCGGGCCGCCAAATACTTCGTCAAACTTCCGGCTAGTCATTGTGAGTCCGGTGCAGTAATTGAAGTACTCCATATTCATTCGAAACGTCCCATCTGGCTTCAGATCCAGAAGGTGTTCATAGATAGCCTTCACATACTTCGGCTCTCCATAGGGAGCCAGACCCATCACCTTATATTCACCCGAGTTGACCTTAAAGCCAGTGTAGTAGGTGAACGCCGAGTACAAGAGCCCCAGCGAGTGGGGAAAGGGAATTTCCCACAACGACGTCAGCGTGTTCCCTTCACCAAGCCAGGCAGAGGTTGTCGCCCATTCTCCAACTCCGTCCATGCAGAGCACGCCAGCTTTCTGATAGGGGGAGGCGAAGAATGCGGAGGCGGCATGAGACTCATGGTGCTCGCCGAACAACAATTCAGGCAACTGCGCCTGATCCACACCCTCCACGCACGTCAGGACCTCCTTCTGAAGCAACTTCCTCAGAAACAGCTTCTCTTTAAGCCACACGGGCATGGCGGCGAGAAATGACTGAATGCCTTTGGGTGAGAATCCTACGTATGTTTCAAGAAGCCGCTCAAACTTAACAAGGGGTTTGTCATAGAAGACTAAGTATTTGACATCCGTGATCTTAATGTCTGCTTGGGCGAGGCAGAATCGCACTGCATGATGCGGAAAACTGGAGTCATGCTTCTTGCGTGTGAACCGTTCTTCCTGCGCGGCTGCAATAATCTCTCCCTCATGAACTAGACAAGCTGCACTGTCATGATAGAACGCCGAAATGCCTAGTATATACATTGTTTTTTGCTCCCAAATCTAGCTAACAAGGTTCCCTTCAACGAGATATTTCAGCTTTATGATCTCGGCTACAGCCCTACGGCCAAAACTACTATTGCATTTGGGAAGTGAGCTTTTTCTGGCTCAACTCAGGCTACCGCCCATCCGATGTCAGCCACCGGGTCTTTTAAATAGACGACGTTCAACCAACTCTTCAAGCTCCCCCTGCGGATCCTTGATCCAAAAAGGAACCAGATCAAAGTCCCATCAAGAGACTCTATCAGGCCCCCCCCTAAACAGAGCAGAACATTCAAGTTTTGATTTTTCAGGCATTGATCACCCCTCGAAGATCAATAACAACTCGCGCCTGATAGGAAATAGCTTTCAACAGCAACACCACGCGAGACGTCCCGTTCAGCTTTTTCTCAAAGACCGCATCCAACCCGCACAACGGTCCTTCATGAATTCGGACAGCTTTGCCTGGCACAAGCGTTCCATCAGCAATTTCGATGACACCATTCACAGCCTGGCCCTTGATTGAATCGATAATCAAATCATCCACGATGGCGGGATCTGTGCCAAATGAGACCACGCTCTTGACTCCAGTGGCATAACTGACCGCGCGGTGCTGAGCCGGCATCACACACCGTACAAAGAGATACCCCGGAAACAAAGGTGTGGCTAATTTTCGATTCACCACAGACATGGGCGTGCCTTCTATCAGCATTGGAAGAAACACCTCCACCCCAAGCCGCTGAAGATTAGCCTCTGCAAACGCTTCACACCGAGGCTTCGTTCTTACCGCATACCAATACTTCATCATTCACCATAACTGTTTGTCCAAACACTGCACATGCAGCCGCACCACCCTGTGCCCGGGCTTGGCACATGTCACGGATTGGCTGAATCGCGTCGGTTACAGGAGCAAACGAGAAATCATGCAACAGATTTTTCAACCGTTGCTCGGTCCTCTCGAGATTTAGATAATGGCGAAGTTTTGAAATCACGGATCCCTCCATTCGAGGTTGATCCGGATCAATCTCCCAAGGGTGCAGATACATGACGAACTGAGTGCCAGTTTTTTCAAACCTCCTTAGAATCATTCTGGAAGCTGAATAGGGCAAGAGGCGAAAGTACCCCCCCCCGGGAGTAGGAAGCTGTATACCGCATAGATTCACTGTAGGTAGAGCAATTTCGAAAATGGGGCCGGCGGTCGTCACGATCTCCTGCACACATCTCTGCATTCCAACTTTCTCCGAAGGTTGGAATCGAGCATAGATACTGGAGTCATAGAGATAGCCTTCTTCAACCAAAATCGGTAACGCCCACGGGGTTCGATCAGTGATCGAAAAGCTGGGCGCCCGATAGCCGAATACCATTTTCCCCGTCAACTCTTCCAAAATGCACTTGGACCGCCTGACGTCGTCCCGAAACTCGCTTTCAGTCTGATTCGCAACGAGCTCATGTCCGTAACCATGCGATGCAACTTCATGCCCCTGTTTCGCCAACGCTTTGACCAACCCCGGATGTCGCTCCGCCACCCATCCCAAAACAAAAAATGTGGCCTTTGTCTCTGCATACGCTAAGAGATCCGCGAGCCGAAGCGTATTCTGCTCAACGCGACTTTCCAGTCGATCCCACTGTTGTCTTCTGGCATTGGACCAAAAGGCCGACACCTGAAAATGCTCCTCCACATCAAATGAGAGGACATGTCGTATGCGCACTTCTTGGCTCTGCTGGTTGGAAGCCATTACTGTGCCCCTTCCCCGAGCAACATCACTCGTACCGTCTGCACCAGAACGCTCATATCGATCCCGAAGGACAACCGCTTGACGTAGTAGAGATCATATTGCAACTTCATATGGGCATCTTCCGCAGAGGCACCATAGCGAAACTTCACCTGTGCCCATCCAGTGATGCCAGGTCTGACCGTGTGGCGCAAATCATAATAGGGAATGGTTTTTCGCAAGTCCTGCACGAACACCGGCCGCTCCGGACGCGGCCCAACAAGACTCATCTCCCCTCGTAACACATTAATCAGCTGTGGAAACTCATCGATACGGGTCTTTCGCAGCCACCACCCGACGCGGGAGATGCGCGGATCGTCCGCTTGAGCCCATCGAGGCCCGGACGTTTCCGCATCTTGATGCATTGATCGAAACTTCCAAATCGAAAATGGCCGCCCGCGCAATCCGACACGGACCTGGCGATAAAACACGGGCCCTGATGAATCAACCTTAATCAAAAACGCGACGAGCGAGAATAGTGGAATCAGCATCAGTAATCCGCCGATTGCAACCACCATATCACCGAACCGCTTCATGATACGGGTGACCATGCGTTGCTTGAAACCATTCGAAAACACTAGGACGCTCGGGCGAAGCGAATCAATTGAGAGGCGGCCCGAGACTTCTTCGAACAATTGATGCCCATCACGAACATCTATTCCCATCGCCTTCAAATCGAGCAGCTGTTCAACCGGCAGTACCGAGCGGCGATCTTCAAGGCAGACCACAACGGTGGTCACTCTCTGCTCTTCGACCACTCGTGCTACCTGTTCATACGTGCCCATTACGCCAGGCATATCAGGGTTCCTCTCCACACGCTCATCCCTCCCTACGAGCACTCCAACAATCTCCGCCAGCCCAAGGCGTTGCAAACGTACGACTCGACAAAGTTCCCCGGCAAACTTTCCGCCCCCCAAGATGAGTATCCGCTTCCTAGGACTCAGTGCGTCCCACGTCGGATACATGCCTTCCGTGAAGCGGCACAACTGCAGGTCCTGCTCCACTGCAGCCTCTTTATTCGCCACTTCGTCCGGTCTTACCAGCATAGGGCGTCTCGTACATGAAGTAGGGAGCAAACTCCATTTCCACCTTTGTCAAGACAACTCCTATTTCGTCGCTATTGACGTTGAGCTGCTTTACCGCCTTGCGTACCATCTCGAGACTCGTCAAGCCGGCTCGCACCACAAGAATCACCTGATCCGCCAGACTACCGAGGACATTGACGTCAGCAAGGGTTAATATAGGCGGCCCATCTAAAATCACATGGTCATATCGGGTCCTTAAATCCGGCAAGATCTGTTTCACATACTGAATCCCAGAAATACTGGCAGGCCTGACCTTCGAATTTCCGCATGGCAAAATCGAGAGTGGAATCCCCTCATAGTGATGAATGCAATTATCAAGGATGTCTCGCCCCAGCATCGCCTCGCTAAGGCCTGGCTCGACCGAAATGTCCATGTATTCATGCACCATCGGGCGCTTGAAATCGCAATCGATCAGGAGCGTAGATTTCTTCAGATCATGAGCTAGAACATAAGCAAGGTTGACGGCCGTGGTTGTTTTCCCTTCCCCCATAATACTGCTGGCCACAAGAGTGACTACATGTGTCTTTTCAGCCGCCATCAACAGCAGACGCGTCGACGCCACTCGGTATTGCTCAGCAATAATGGAATGCGCCCCCCACTTTGCGATCAAATGAAACGCTTGGGGCAGACTCGTAAACGATGCACGCTTGGTACCGGACCCGGCACCCGTCCAGTTGCGTCCATATCCCTACTGTGATGGAGCACGTCCAGGAATCCCGACACTGGTTTTAGGCCCAGTAAGAAGCGCCCGCGACCCCGTCGAACCCACTCCGACTGTCATGCTGTCAAAAGGAGGGATCGAGGCGATGACCGAAAGACCAAGATAACTTTCGAGTTCTTCTGGGCGGCGACACCCCGGCTTCAAAAGCTCCACCCCAATGGCTCCTCCCACCCCAATGGCACAGCCCAACACAAGCCCGCCGAGTAGAAAATGGAGAAGTGTCGGTGGCTCTGCGCCGTACGGCAGGTTGGCCGGCTCTATAACTCGATACTGCTCTCCGAACTGACGACTCTCATAATTCTCCAAAATCCTGGCATTGGTCCGCTTATCAAGAAGAGACTGATACCCCTTCTGGAGATTCTCATAGTCTCGGACTAGGATTGTGAGTCGCTGTTCTGCTGCGGGTATACGTTGTACATGGGCTTCAAGCTCCTTGATCTGACGAACTGTCTTGGTCTGTTTTTCCTTAAGGAAGGCCATCTCGCTTTTTAGTTCATTGCGCTCCTTCATCAGTTCTCTCAAGAATGGGTCGATGGGCTTACGGGCAGCCTTGCTACTGTTTTCAGCCCGTCCACCTGTCGTCTCACCCGCACCCGGTTGATCGCTGTCAGCCACTCGTGGCTCCAACTCTAACCGGCGGATTTCCTGTCGAAGATGCACCACATCCGGATAGTTCTCTTTATAGACCCCCAAGAGTTCATTTAGCTTTTGCTTTAATTCATCTAACTTGGCACCACGAGGGTCGGGAGACCGAGGTTCAATCATTCGCACGCCCTTCTCAACTGGAACCACATCGGTTGACCCGAGATCAGAGAATTCCCTGATCGCTTTTTCCAAGGCCGTAAGCCGTTCCCCCCCCTTATTCAAGGATTCACTGGAAGTCGTAAGATCAGCCTGCAATCGATCGAGCGTGCGTAGGTTGGCCTCCATCTGGCCCGGCAATTCTCCGATATGATCCTTTTTAAAATTTGAAATCGCCTGTTCCTTGGCCTCAAGCTCCTCCTTCACTCGATTCAGTTCAGCAGACAGAAACTCAGTGGTAGTCTCTATCAGTCCTTCTCGACGCTTCGCATTATCTTCCTGCAGTTTGACGACGAGAAGAGCCGCCACAGCTTGAGCCACATGAGGGTCAGAGTGTTGGTAAGAAATCCCAATGCCAAGGCCTTCTTTAGGCCGTGCGACGCTAATGGCCATTCGAAGGCGCTTAATCAAGGACTCCTCTGTTGCTTCCTCGCTGTCCGGATACGGCTTCATATTCTCGATGATGGGCACCAACACTGATTTATTCGTAAGAGCGAGCAGTACCTGTTGCATGGCAACATTCGCTGGGTCTTCAAAGCCTTTTCCATCTACCCCTCCCAGACCTTTCACATAATCCTTCGCCACTTTTGGGCTATCGATTGTCATAATGACAGTGGACTTATATGTCTTAGGAAAGACCTTCCAACCTCCGTAGGCCAGAGACATACAGACGACGATACTTACAGCAGTCCACCACCATTTTTTCAACACTATCCTAATCAGATCTTCTTGGGTCAACGATTGCATACGCGCGCTCTTGTCAGCATTCAGTAAAAAGCCTGAGTCAGATTCAACTGGACAACGTGCTTATCGTAAGCAAAACGTGCCCCTCCGAATACGTTATCAACATTTTGGTAGCTATAGCTCAGAGTGAGAAACATCTTCTGGGTCACTCGGTACAGCGCACCTCCCATTCCTCCTATAGTGGTCCAGGAAAGCGCACCTCCTGAATTCGACCCGTACTCATTGGCGACACCATAGTTCGCTCCAAGCAAACCGACCAAGTCACGGATCGGGGTATTCTGAGTCAGGCTGAACGTCGCCGAGTGACTGAGCATAGCTGCGCTGCTGAACGCCAACGAGGGTGTAATACCGGACTGGTACAGGAGAGCGATCGATGTCGTAGGATCCTTCCAGAGGATGGCAAGACTACCGAATGGTGCAATCGCCGAAGGGAACCGTACTCCATTTGTTTGCCCCGACAACTCCCGCACACCACCAGTGGCTTTGAAACTGACGACAGGCGAAAACGTGTGGGACCACCCTAGGGCACCGCCTCTTGTGCTAAAATTTCCCTCTTTGCCTTGATCAAAGTCGTTACCCGTGAAGTCTACTGATATGCGGTCCCGAATGGAGGCCACCACCAAAACACCAGCAGTATAGGTTTGAGTGTCTTGACTGATCAAGCTAGCGGCTGCCTGAAAGATTTGCGATGTAGCAGCCTGAGGGACTTGCGATGCCCCAAATCGGATAAAACTGTGCGTATAGCTCCCGGTCAACTTGACAGTACTATAGAGCGGAAGCTCCAATTGGGTATTGATGCTATTGGCGCTTGTGTTAGTGCGGGCTGCCTGAAAACCTGTCAGCAACGGATTTACCTGTTCCCCTGATTGGTTCCCTAAAAGAAACGCAGGGGGCTGAGGGCTGTAAAAATACGCATCGGACACCGTAAACCTTGCCCCAGGCCTCCACTGACTCATGAGATCGCTCATGTCCAGCCCCACGCCGGCATTCGCACCCACATAATTTAGTCCGGTATTGTTCGCGTAATAACTGCCAACCGCTCCCACGGACGCGTTCACCTTCACCAGCTTGTCATGATCGGTATACAATCCTCTGACTTGGGGCGCGACTGTCGTGATAAAGTCACTGGGTGCTGTTCCTTGAAGCTGGCTCTTCGATGCAAAAAACACATTACTGTCGTATCGTTCAGAAACTTGAACGGAGGGAATAATGTGCAACCCGTCAGTCGTTGCTTGAATCGAGCTGGGGTCAGTCGCCCCGCCAAACGCTGTTCCTGGAACACTCGGCATTCCTCCGCCCATCCCACCTATCTGTGCCTGACTTAGCGAGCACAATCCAACGCCCATCCCAAGAATAATGCTTGCCATGTGGGCAAGTAACCATCTTCCACTCACCTACGGCACCACGATGACATCGCCGCTCCGCAGAATAAAATTTCCAGGGACGGCGGTACCCGTTAGAATATCGTTATAGTGCACCGGAATCTCGATCTGGCGTTTCTTTTCATGCCCTTCCGGGCCAGTGCTTACATTACGCAATACCTTGATCTTGTTCTTGTTCGCGAAGGGGCCGAACCCGCTGGCCAGCGAAATACCTTGCACCACGTTGGCATAGGACTTGAGCGGATACTTCCCCGGCTTTACGACTTCTCCCAAGACGTAGATGAAATAGCTGTTGACCTCCTTCACTTGAATTGTGACAACTGGTGATGAGACGTATTCAGTGAGCCGATCGACGATACGCTTCGCTAAAACATTCGCAGTAAGCCCAGCAGCTAGGACATCCCCAATCAGAGGCATGGTGATCGTGCCATCCGGACGAATTGTCACCTCACCAGACAAGTCTGGACTTTTCCAGACCATCACCTTCAACACATCCTCCGGCCCGAGGAAAAAATCAGATGGCGCCGTCAGGTCGACTTCGTAATTCACTCTCTTTTCTGCACACCCCACCACCCCAAGCACTATGCTGACGATGAGAATCCGGCTGAGTGAGGTACGCATCCTCTGTTTACTCCCGGCAATAGCCATCATTGATTTTCTCAGTGTTCAATATTTGTCCGTTTAACCAGCGAAAGCACCACCCATACTCTGTATTCGGAGCATTGGCGGATCTCAACGGGAAGCAAGGATTTCCTCCCCACATTGCTAGCAGTCGGTCCCAAGCCTACCTCTCGTGGGAAAAATCGAGCTGCAAAATTTGGCTATGAAGGACATATCTTCTGCGATCAGTAGTCGATATCATTACCCAGTCCCAACTCCAGTATCTTTACTTGATCCTACGGTGCAACTCACTCTTCATGACAGGTAATCTTCAGCACATGAACCCAATTTATTCATCATAAAAATAAGCCGTTCGGCCTTCAAAATAGATATCATTGACACTACCAAATATACGGCACTCTCGTTCTTAAACCATAAGATAAATGTCTAGTTTTAGTGTAGCAGATCAGGTATATTTGTCCGGTTGACTGGCTACCGGAATCGTTACACCCCTTCGAACCATGGGATAAGATTGTTTCTAGTCGATTGTTTCTCTCTCTATATTTATTACGAGTTCGGCTGTTTCCTGGACGTACTTGAGCCTATCAATACGTGTGCCTTACTAATGTGTCGAGTGAGAGCTGCGGGATCGGGGGGAAGAATGAGAACAAGTCAATTAATTCAACGAATTGGATTCATGCGCTAGATTGATCTGTGCATGCCCTACTAATGACTAGTATCATTCGCACCTAGCTATAAGAGACACAATACACTCATCCATCAGCCAACTAGATAAAGGAAGATTAAGGAACAGGCGGTCAAGAGATCGAAATCCTTTCCACCTGGACACAAGCGACTGGAGCCCTTAGGAACATGCCGGGTCTTCCCGCGTCTTACGTCAGAAACCACTATGCCTAGTGCCACGAAGCCATCCCTCATGATCGCGATCCTGAGCCGTCAATGGCTTCTATGGTTGGGCTTGCAGAAAGTGCTTGAGGGCTACGCGACCGTCCAAATGGTCGTGTCTCCGCACCAGTGGAAGATCCCCGACGGATGCCCCACCGGAACCCGTCCAGACGTGGTCATCCTAGATCTAGAGACCGAACACGATGCCATCGGCACCATCAACCAGATTCGGGCGTCCGCTCCGACCAGTAAGATCGTGTTGTTATGCGGGCTTGAGGATCAGCCCCATACGCGTGAGGCCTTTGCCGCCGGAGTCGACGGCATCATCCTCACGGTTCAACCACCCACCGTTATACTGGCAGTGATTGAGGCGCTATATACCTCCGCCCAGCCCAAGGCCTTTGGAGAACGAGATGGTACCGTAGGGCTGAACCTCACCCTCCCCGCCGTCAAGACAAAGAGTGGCGCCTCCCCATCACCGCTGGCGTGGCCCAATGCCTTGACGGAGCGGGAACGGGAAATTATCCGATTGGTGGGGCAGGGCCTCTCAAATAAAGACATCGCCTATAAGTTGTCGATTAGCGACAGTACAGTCCGGCATCACATGACGAACATTTTCGACAAGGTCGGTGTGCCCAATCGGCAGAACCTCCTGATCCATACCTACCAGTTCCGCTCCACACCCATCTAAGTTCTCCGTCGGTGAAGATGAGAGCAAGGGCTTGCAACCTCGCTCGAATTCAGAGTCTCGATGCAGGCCCACCACGTGTCTCCCTGCTTCGTGTGCTGCGACCATGCTCGGTGGAATGCGCGTCTTGTCGCGCTGGGGTGTGCAGTGAAAACAAGGGTCTTTCTGAATAACCTGCAGGCCACTTCAGCATCCGTCAGTCATCTCAAACTCAGTGTTATTGGGGCTGTTGCCATCTCGTTTATCAACAGACAGTTCATCACCGTTAGCACAAGCCTCTATACCTCAACCGCCGATTCATCACTCCAGCCCATGAACCTTCTCCCTTGCGTACTCTCACTGCGTTGAGCGCAACATGCGGCGGAAACTCATCCCAAGTTCACGTGCCCAAAAGAAACACCTCGCACACACGAAAGATGTGGAAGTCCGATGTGCGACCTTGGTAAGATGCGCCGGGCGTTGGCTGGTCTCGCGCGTGTGAGAACAATCAGCGCTGAACAATCGAATCCCTTTCGTGCCGAGGTAGCTCAGTTGGCAGAGCACAGCCCTGAAAAGGCTGGTGTCGACAGTTCGATTCTGTCCCTCGGCACCACATTCCGCGAAGTTAGAGATTTCCCCGCATAGGTAGGTGGCACCTGAGTGGCAGTAAGTGGCACCTCAGCCGCGTTTCCACCATTCAGAATGCCCTGTGTGAAGGTTTCGAGGCGAATCACCGCGTCTCGCAATCGACTTTCCCAATTGTGAATGTAGTATTTTGCCGATCCTGGCAAAGGCTCGCCCTTCAGAGTTTGAATCACGGCGTAGTCGATGCCGCATTGCGTGAGCCACGTTGAGAACGTGTGGCGGAGATCGTGGAAGTGGAGATCATGCACTCCTGCCCGTTCGCAGGTCCTGATCCAACTGTGCTTGAAAGAATTGCCGTCTTTCCATTGATTGAAGAAACGCCCACCGATTCTTGACAACCCTCCGTATAAGGCATCATAGGCGAGGCCGTTTAGCGGAATAGTTTTAGGGACACCCTTGATCTTCGTTTCTCCAGGCGACGGTGACATCCACCAGCCGTCACCACGCTGCATCAGCCACTCCTCATGAATCTCGATCAGTTTGTTTTCTCGAAGCCCTGTCTGTAGCGCGGCCATGACAAGACGCCAGACATTGGCCGAAGCGGTCTCGCGAATCTTGATCAGTTCCCACCCTTCAGCCACACGCTCACGCTTGACGTATTCCGGAACTGGTAGCCGCTTGAGCCGGTTTTTATCGAGTCGGTCCATGTCGACGGCCAGATTCAGCACGGCCATCAAGACAGCGCACTCCCGTTCGATCGTGCCAGCCGAGACATGCCGCTTCTTGTCATCGGGCCCAATAAGATCGGTCCGCCGCTTTTCCAAGTACGACAAGCCGTCCTCAAGACGGATGGCTGATAGTCGCTTGCTCCCGAAGTAGGGAATGAGATGATGCGTCAGAATGGTTTCGTTTCGACCATCACCATGAGGACGCTTGGCCTTCAAGTACTGCAGGTAGGTCGGGACAAACTCGGCAAACGTCTGATTGACAGAATCGACCGCACCAACGGGTTCTCGTGCGATGCCTCCAGCTTGCGCAGTATTGGCATGAATCGCCGTGATCACCTCGATGGCCGCAGCTCGTTCCTGCTCAGGGGAAAGGTTATACCCGAGAACCGGGCGATATCTGAGGCCGTGATGCCAATAGGTCAAAACGGAGCGCAGGCCTTTTGATGTGGGAATGCGTCGGATGTTGAGCAAATTCATTAGGTTCTCCGAGAGGACGGTAACCGAAAGACTGGGTTGCGATGATAGGCAGTTGGCCGCGCGGCGTCAACTTCCTGTGGAAGCCGGTTACCCGCAGAAGGAGAATCGGGCCGCGCCTGCGAGTCCCGCTCGACTGTTTCAACGGATCCTTGCCGCTGAGAGAGGACCCACGCTTCAACATCCTCTCGGATGAACATAAAACGATGGCCAATACGAATCCGCGGAATCTCCGTGTGACGATAAAGCGTACGAGGCGTAACGCGCAACATTCCTGCGGCTTCTTTGATAGTCAAAATATCCATATCGCTTCACCAACCAAAGGTCTTCTCCTGCGCGGGCGCAAGCCGGCGCTCTGCCAGGGGGCCTGGGGGATGTCGTGCGCTGACGTGGCAGGTTCCACGCCGCGCAAAGACTTCCCCCAACCTGTCCTATCGTTCAATCTCCATCTGCCGACCAGAACTGGTTCTATCCGAAACAGGCTCCCGTACTTCTTCCGACCGATGCCGCTCCACCGCTTCGATCGCACTGCTCTGCACACGACTTTCCCCGACCGCTTCCTTCAATGCGGCAACATCATCCGTCACCACACGCAGATCGTCCCGCGCCCGCGACACCGCCACATACCATCCCTCCTTGTTTGTGGCGAGTTGTTGACTCTCGGCCAAGAAGACGGTGCGGTCGGCCGTCCGTCCTTGGCTGGCATGAACCGTGACCACGTAACCATGATCCCAATGTCGCTCGCCCTTGAGGTCCAACGCCGTTTCATTCCCCTTGTGGTCACGTACGACCACCGTGCCCTGTTCTGCATCCATGCTGACTCTGGCGAGTTCACCATTGCGCCGATCCTGCCCGTGGTCGTTTCGCGTCCATCGGATCAGGTCGCCGTCCTGCACACTTCGTTCTTCATTCCGATACACCTCGATCGCGACATGTCGCTGTGATTGCCATTCCACCGCACGTCCGTCCGCTTCCATCCGCAACGAGACGGTACCGCGATCCAGATTGGTGGCTTTGACGAACCCATATTCCCCCTTATCAATGCCCAATCCTTGATAGCTTTTCCCAAACCGGACGACATCCCCAGCCTGAAACGATGACGCCTCTCGCATTTGCGCCTTGGTGAGATCTTTCGGGACGAGCACATCCGCGCGAATCTCCCTGCCTGAGAGGACGCCCTGTTCTTTGAGTCCGGTTCGAATTAACTCGTTCAACGCCGCGCGATCGGCGCGAGAGGCCGTGAGGACCAAGGTCGTCTGTTGCGCAGCTGGGCTCTGTCCAAGATACTCTTGCGCCACCCTGTTCAACCGTTCCGTCCGATCAGCAATGGCGACGACTCGGCCGGTTTCTTCGAGGTGACCAACGGTGTCCACCGTCTTCCCTTGGGCCGCCAGCTCGACGAGCGACTTCAATTCCGGATCTCGCTGCCGCAGGATTTCATCCATATGGGCCGTCTCCATCCCGTGCCCCACGAGTACCGCAAATGGTTTTCCTGCCTCAATGGCCGATAATTGATTGCGGTCGCCAACCAAAATTGCGCGCGCATGCTCCTGTTCCACCCGTTCCATCACCGCGTACGCCGTCCGTGTGCCAAGCAATGATGCTTCATCAATCACATACACACGCTGCACGCCATCCGGCGCCGTAACGGTCGGCGCAGTTCTCGGATTGTGTAAAAACTGCGCCACGGTCTCAGATGGAATTCCAGACTCTTCTTGCAACGTTCGTGCGGCCGAGGCGGAGACAGTGAGTACCCGCCATTCCACTCCACGCTCGCTTGTGGCGTCTCGCACGCGTTGCAACATCGTGGTCTTTCCAGTGCCGGCCCACCCTTCCACGCCAATGAATCGGTCCGAGGAGATGAGAATGTGATTCGCGGCCCGTGCTTGTCCTCCTGTCAGTCCATGGCCTGAAAGCGCCTGTTCCGCCTGTTGCCGATTCATCATAGGGTCTAGCCTATTCTGACCGTCTTGCATCTTCTCAATGGTCTGATGCTCCACCCGTAAGGCTTGCAGGGTCGTATAGCGATCCCCGACACGGATGAGGTGTCCATCCTGCTCTTCCCGAGCGAGCGCCTGTTGGACATCGCTGAAGCTCGCCTTTCCCACCACTCGCTCCGCCGCGTACCGTTGGAGGTCCAGACTCTTGACGACGGTCTGCCGTTCCGTTGTGTGCTCAATCGCCCACTCAACCGCTTCTTGAGCATGAAGGCTACTGGCCGCTCGTTCTCCTCCGAGGTCCGCCCTTTCCTGAGCATTCAGGACCAGCCCCTTCACATCCAATCCATGATCCTGGGCGCGTGACGACCACTCCTGTCGGAGTTGGTCCAGATCCCTATCTTGCTTTGACTCGCGAGTCAGCAGCGTCGCTCGCTCCGACTCTTTCGCGCCAGACAGACCATAGTCCGCCATTGCTTGGCGAATGTCTTGCGAACGTTGGCTGAACTGATCCAGCTGCGCTTTTGTGATACCCGCCACTTCAAATCTGCCATCCGCATGGTTGACCTGGATATGATACCCGAGCTCTTGGAGTTCATGGGCCAGCGTGGCACGGTAGACAGCTCCTGCCGCCATCTTTGCCTCATACAACTTTTCTCCGGCGAGTGCTCGCCACGCTCCATCCTCACGTTGGGTGAGATTCATGATGACCGAATGGCTGTGGAGTTGTGGATCGCCCGACCGGCTGGTGTGATGATCAAATGTGGCGATAACCAGATTGCTCGTGTGTTCAGTCCGCGTGTCGCCCTTCTCCGTGATCCGACTGTGGGCCGCGTGCTGCTCCAGAAACGTCAGCGCAACTGCCGTCGCCTCACGATGGGCATCGAGGACCCGTGCATCTTCGCCGATCTCCGCTAACAGGCTCACTGACTTCGGCGCGCTAAACGTCGCATCAAATCCGGCTCGGCGGTCATCTCGTCCATTCCACGTCAACTCAGCTCCATCTGGCATCCGTCCGTCGAGTACATTCTGGAACTGCTCAGTCTCCACGGGTCCGATGAGACCCAGACGCTGCGCGCCTTCCCCAACCCAGGCCGAGGCATCGCGCGTCTCGGCTCCCTTGCTGTAGTAATCTTCACGGCTATAGTACTGTTGCGCACTGGCACGCGTGACTCTTGTGATGCTCATCATGATCGAGCGACCCTATCGGCCTTCACGTTCAGGTGAATGAGTGACCGGTTCTGCCAGTTCACGGGCAAGCTCAGCTAATGCGCCGTGATCCGTATCCACACCACCCGGCGCAGACCCATCGGACATCTCGTCAACAGTCGAGAATGGAACGAACGGAGGGACCATCGTCGGCCACTGCCGATACTGGCATCGGATACGAGTGGCAGGCAGATCCTCGGGCAACCTGACGTAGGCTGTCAGCCGGCGCAGACTCAGAAAGCGCTCCGGCGCAATCAGTCGCCGGCGGACCTCGCGACGGGACAAGGTCATGCCGTCTCGCATGGGGTGAGGACCCATCGAGAGGGACTCATCCGGTTCCATGACCGTGATCTCACCAAACAACTTGCTGGCCTCTTCCGCTGTTTCCGCATCGGTGAGCAGCAGCACCACACGGGTATGGCAGTTACCCAGCAGATTCGTCGCCGCTTCAACCCCGTACACCGCTCGAAGGGCGGCAAATGTCTGAATGCCGAGGAGCACCGCACAATTGAATTTCCGTCCTTTCATCAAGAGCCGTTCAAGGGTCGGCAGACGCTGCAGACTGCCGACTTCGTCAAGAAGAAGCCAGGTACAAGGGCCTGGACAGTGGGGGGGACGGGAAAAGAGAGACAGACATAGCTGATCCACCCACACGCTCAAGAGTGGCTTCAGGAGCGCATGCCATCGTTCTTGAACCGGGAAGAACAGCCAGCCTTGGGGGTTCGCCGCCCAGTTGCGTATGGAGAAACTGCGGACATCGTGGGGCGGATCGGGCAAGAATCTGAAGATCTCCGCTCGACTCAACAGCTCCGCGCGAATACTTTCACCGGTACGATCGACGGCCATTTGGGATCCGGCCACCGTATCCTCGAAACGCATCATCAGTTCGTCCAACTTGGTTTTCATCGTGTCGTAAATCGCTTGATTCGAATGGCGGCCCTCGCAATACAGTTTCCAAAGAATGTCGGTCCCCCAGACACGGGCAGAGTTGATCCAAATGGGATCAGATGTCCGCTCACTGATGGGAAATAAGCTTTCCATCACGGCTCGGCAGTCGGCCTCGCATTGGATTTCCGCAAACGGAGTCCAGTAGGCGCTCCGAGCATCGAAGGGATTCAGGATGATGTCGCCCAGCTTGAAGTGATGCGACAGCAGAATCCCTCCATCGTCATACACCGCAGCATGTTCCCCATGCGCTCGGGCCGTCTCAAGCCGTTGATGGATGAGTTGGGTTTTTCCCGTACCGGTCGCACCGATGTAGGCACTATGCAGCGTCTCCGAACCACGCACCATCGGGACGCCCGAATTACGTGGCACCCGCTGCCATCTACTCCCAATCACATGCGGGCTGGCATGCTGGGTGAGCAGTAACTTCCAAGACAACAACCACGACGGGACGAGAGACAGCCCTGAGACTTGCACGGCTTTCTTCAACCGACGTCCCCTGAGTATGAAGTAGAGCAGAGTGGCCGTCGCGGTGAGACATCCGGCCACCATCGCAAAGACCGCCGCCGTGAGCAGCTTCCGGTGCACGCCGGTCAGAATCTGCTCGACAACGGGGGTGCGTGACAGATTCACGAGCTCGGCAGCCGTCATCGTGATCGGACCATCGACCGAGGGAAGGCTGAAGATCAGTCGGCAGGCAGGATCGTGTTCAATAGGACAGGCTCGATTCGCCAAAAGCACACCGATCAGCCATTTCCATTCCGTACGATCCACATTCTTGTGCATAAGCCATAATGTTAGAACCACGGATGTCATCAGGAACGTCCCGACGCAATACCACGCCCCTTTCATCATCAGCCGCACGTGCGTTGCGGAGGTGTCAGACCCTCTCGTGAAGTCTCCCCCCCAATCACGACGCAGAAGAGGCATGGTCCCCTCCTTTCCCGAGCAACAGATCCGCCTCACGCCTAGCGTCGATCTGAGCACGATTTACACTCTGTTGATCGCGCACTAACAAGAGCGAGCGAAGGAGGTTGCGTGTCTCACAAATCGCCTCAACAATCTGGCGTGGCATCACCATCTGTTTGTCTTGTCCAACACGCGCCAAGGCGATCACATCGACGAACAATCCCCGCTCCAGGAGATGACGCACATAATCGTGCACATGAACCCGCCGCTGACCGGCCTGCTGTCTGACTGCTGCACCCATTTGTTCACTCAACCTCACTCTGATTTGCATCGTGGTGTGTCCTTTCATCGATCACGGGATTTGAGTCGCACATATCTCAGACGGCTCATAGCCTTACGTGATTCGGCGTTCCACCATGTGAGCCGCTCATCTCCATGGTGCGGGCCAGGCACAGAGCGGAGCCCGTTCTCTCCAAACTCATGGCCTGGCCTCCTCATTGATCCAGCCCGACCGGCTCGCATCCCCCGCACACCCATGCCTGGATGGGTTGCATGGGTGTGAATAGAAAAACTGCGGACCTCTCGATCCTGGCCTGCTCCGAATCGCGCATGAGAATCACGAGCTGGCGCTCTCTCCCTGCACTCGTTTCCGCCGTGGACGGGCCCCCAGTTCTCGCTCCAACGCCACAATAAGAATCCGCCCAGCGAACTGTCCTTGGCTCAACGCGTTGTCTTTCACGGTTGACTGATAGGCCTCCAGAAACGTCTCAGCATCGTCACCATCGAGAGCAAACGCGACTTTGATGCGTTTACTCTTTTTCTTCCGCTCCAATTGGCGCACCACTTCATTCAGGATCATCATTGCGAGTCTCCTTGTCTGTCTGAGTTGGCTTTTTTACACGGCCATTTTTCTGCATTCGCCGCATATCCCACTCGTTCAATCTGCGTTCAATGTTGGGAATACGGCCCGTTGTGAGGAGCCACACGAACACCCGAAATGACGCAACCGACGCAAGAATGCCTACGATGACAAGAAGGCATAAGGCTGTCATCATCTCGGTGTGCTCACCCCATAGTTGGACCAACCAGGCTGGGGGTTCGATCGTATCGACAAGGGCCTTGAGATCGACGTCACACATCACGGTCATGTTCTTCTGCATCGCCGCCTCCGTCGCAGGTCGCGTGCGGCCCTTTGCTCTTCAAGACGAGCCTTGATGTACTGCCGGATTTTGGTGAGTGGCCACTTCACACTACCACCGACTCTGATGCATTCCGGACCTCCAGGGCGCCCGTTCGCCCATCCCTCGGCAGTCCTCACACTGACACCAAGCGCACTAGCGACAACACGCTTATCGAGCAGTTTAATGCTGTCGTATTCTTCATCGCTCAAATGGCTTGAGCTCACAGATGCACACATAGAGACACCTCCGTGAGAAGAGAGTTCGATCGCGTTATGTTGTTATGACGGAACTAAGCGAGAACGAGGTTACGCGAGGGACGGAGGCGCACGGAGAATATGCGTGGTCGCGAGGATGAGGTGCTGCAATCGAACAGAATCATGAGCGGCGTCTTCATATGAAACGCAAGGGCGCAGAGGGTTTCCGGGAGAAGAAACACACAAACAGCGGAGACAAGAAATGTGATCGCGGAGAAGGGCTATGAACTGGGTGAGATCCCTATAGCAATGTTTCGCACAATGCGGCAGGAAGCTCCTGTAGTCATTCACTAATTCGGTTGAGACTAGTGTCTTCTGCGGGTACCAGATGGCGAATCCGAGGCCGGTAAGGCCAGCCCACACTATCACTTCTGCCAATATGGAATGACCCGCGTAATGGTTAAGAACGTAGTAGAAAGCGATGGCGTACAAAACCCGAAGAACGTGTTGGGCAATTGAGAAACCCTGCCCGACAGGTTTCTCTGCTGGAAGGATTCTCAAGAGCATATCGAACAATATTTTCATGCGCCTCATAATGCCGAGATTGCTCTCCATCGTCAAGCAGTCAAACCGGGAAAGCGTACTCCTGCGTAGTGGGATAACTGCGGGAAAGAGGGACGACAGGACCCTACTTCTTAGCCTCAGACGATTCAATAGTGTCCGAAAGTCCCAGCTCCCGAAGAGCCACTTTAGTCTCCTCAACCTTGTGCGTTGGAATACCACTGTCGAAGCTAACTTCAACCCGTAGCGTCAACTTCAGACCGAGGCCGGCTGCGAATTTCGACAGCACTTTCGCATTAAAGTTCATCCATTTTTGAGCCGGAATGTCACCGCTCCAGGCGATTTTCGCCAAGCTGGAAGTCGACGTTCCAGGTCAACGCGCTTCATATGTCTGGATACTTATGCATGCACTTACAGCTACATGCAAACAATTGTATCCACCCAATCACCCGTCCGAAAGTCGCGTTACATCAAGCGAGCGATCACGCGAGCTTGGCTATCTTGGATAATAATAATCCCATCCCACGTTGAAAGAGGCTCACAACAAGCTCTGCCTTTCTGACCACTCATTGCATCGCTCTGAACAGCATCCGATCGGCCAGCAGGTCGGGAGTGTGTCATAACAGGATCCATCTCCTTGCATCATGCCAAGATAGTTACGATAGCAAAGCCCGACCCCATCCCCCCCCACAATGCACAGTTCGCGGAGGAAACGTGAGGCAGAGGCCGTTGCCGGCATGCCGGAGAGGATCAAGCGGCGGGAGTGACAGTCTGACTGGCGCGAGCGGTGCGCCTCCCAGGTGCCAGCCGGTCGGCTGTTGCCTGTGGCGACCAAGAAGAACTCTATCGAACACTGTCTTGGGATGAGGTGCGGGTCTGGATCAATGTAGGTGGATAAGTAAATCTTTCAGCGTCCTTCGATTCTCAAGCCACGGCCGTAGGGATTGGTGGGGCTATCTGAACGATAGGTATTGCCTGCGCCATATGGATTGTTGATGGAGTCCGGAGAATACGGCGAGCCGTAACGGCCATACGGATTACTGGTCGAATCAGGATCGTACGGGTTGGCGCTCAACTTGCCGCGATAATGCCCCTGTTGGTCATAGAGCTTTGGCGCATCGGTCGCGAAGGGATTCGTCGCTGATTGATTGCTGAAGGGACTCCCGTAGGGGCTGTAGGGATTGTTGATGCCGTCCGGCGCATATGGACTGCCCGCCCCGTACGGATTAGCCGTCGAGTTCTGCTGGTACGGATTGGCGCTGAGTTCTCCGAGGTCCTTCGCATGGACGGAGAGGGGTAGCGGCAGCAGGAACAACAGGAGGAAGACAACCCGCATGGCAATCCTCCGACAAACGGAACTACCAGTGCCTCAGCGTACTCCCCATATGGAGATCAGCGCAAGCAATCGTCAGGCTCTGCATGCAAAGAAGAATGTCACCATTTCTTGCCCATGTTGTTGGGTCCTTGTCGAACCACGACTCTAGCTATAGATTCAACTGGTGCTCAAAGAACCGTAAACTGACTGACGAGTCCTCCAAGCGTCATATTCTCCGCGATCACATCGTGCGGGATCAGGACATACTTCCAGGGTTTGCCACCATTGCTGAGAGCATGAGTCGTGGCTCGACTGCACCACAGAACGGCGGCGTCTTTTTTGGCTACCACTTCTGGCGAGGTCATTTCGTTCTTGGCTTTGGGTTCTAGCATATAGATGTAGTCTGCTGTCTCGGCCACGAAATCAGGTTGGTATTCATGTTGGGAGACGCCCAATTTATAAAACATCTGGAACTGCCCGGAAGCCGGCCTAAACCACTTTTGCGAATCACGGTCAAGAATCACAGATAGCTTCCGTTCCGGATCTGATTGGAACTTAAGCTCTTTGAAGAGGCACCGCTCAAATCCGCCGAAAAGCATCTGGGGAATGCGGCCCTTGTCTTGGACTGGTTGGCGAAAATTGTGAACCGGTTCACCTGCTTTCACGGAAAAAGCCGACTTCTTGATGTCAGTAAACCCCTTCGTGATGACTACCTCATAGCCCCCAGCCTTCTCCCACTGATGTTCCTGCATCTGTGCATGAACCAAGGCGGCCAATTGTTTCTGAAAATAGATGAGCACATTTCTCACATCCTCCTCCCCGGAGAGGTAGGAACAGAGATGCTTGACCAATTGGCCTGCAAGGTCATACAGCAAGTCGGAGTGCTCGTCGTAGTCAATATCATCGAAGTCGACGAGGCCTCGAACGACATAATCTTCAAGCCGTTGCTCCGGTTGCATACGCCCGCCAAAGCTCAACGTCTCCTGTTCGCGGGTCCGAAGATGCTGGATGAGGAGATCCCGATCAGGGGGCTGGTAGTGGATATTTGAGCAATCCAGGGTGAATGGGTGAAATCCCGTCGTGACCTCGCCTCTCGGCTGGACGGTGATACGGGGAATATCGATGGATTGTTGAACCACGAGCCCCGTCGCTTTCGCAACCATTTCTGGGATACTCGGCACAGTACTCATTCCGGGCAAAGCCTGCTGAGAAGGCACCAGATAAGCGGCAACTTCCTCGGCAATCCGGTGTTGAACTTCTGGCTTGAGGAGATAGCTGGAATTCGGAAGGTGCTCGTACTTCTGGATGACTTGTTGAGTCACTTGTGCGATCTTCCGCTCCGCCTCATTCGGGATCGCATTGATCTGTTCTGCAATCGTTGACTGAGCCACGACGGTCTTCATCTTCTGGAGATCGGTTGCCGGGTCCAGTTCTACCTTCGTCAACTGGATCACGGAGTCCGGCTTATTTGCCTCATCGACGATTTCCTGAAACCGGTCATGAGCCACGATGTTCAGCCGATCGACCGTGCTGACACCGGTACGCTTGCCGTAGGGGAGCCGAAGACCGCGCCCGATCGATTGTTCAATCAGCGTTCTCGCGTTCGCGGCCCTGAGCGGAACGATCGTATAGAGATTCGTGACATCCCAGCCTTCCTTCAGCATGTTCACGTGAATCACAATCTCAGTCGGCTCATCCGGGCTTTCTACAGCCAGCAGGCGCTGAACCATCTCGTCCTCTTCCGCACCGGTTTTGCTGGAGTCAACCTGGATCACCTTGTCCTTGTATCGACCCTCAAAAATGGATTGAAACTGCTGCATCAACTGCCCGGCGTGGGTGGTATCGCGGGCAATAATCAGCATGAATGGCTTTACGACCCGCTGCCCTGTTTGCCTTGCGTACGTTTCGAGTTCGACCTTCGTGTTCTCGTGGAGGCGTATGCCATCTTCTAGCTTAATCTGCTCGAGCTGCGCCGCATTGAACTGACTCGGGTTGAAATTCTTCTGCGTCACCACAGCCGGTTCTTTCACAAAGCCGTCCGCCATGGCTTGCGCCAGGGGGTACGTGTAGATCACATTCTTGAACCAGACCGGCCCTTTAGATGATTCCACGAACGGAGTCGCTGTAAGCTCAAGCCCGAGGACGGGTTTCAGCTCATTGATAGCCCGGACACCGGCCGACGCGCGATAGCGATGCGACTCATCCATGAGCAAGACAAGATCCTCAAGGCCCGCCAAATATTCGAAGTAGCTCTGACCAATGTACTCGGAGAGACGTTTGATCCGTGGCGCCTTCCCACCCCGGACCTCCGAATTGATCTTTGAAATATTGAAGATGTTGATGTGCACTTCTTGGCCGAATCCAGGCAACGGCGTATGTCGCCCGGCGACCCCTGATTCGTAGTTATCTCCGGTGATGATCGTCGGCGGTTCAGTCGCAAATTCTGCAATGCCGGTGAAGACATACTTCGGGGTGTTTGGAGTAAAGTCTGCGATCAGCTTGTTGTAGATGGTGAGGTTCGGCGCCAGAACGAAGAAGTGATTGATCCCATGCGCCAGACGCAGACAGCTGATGAAGGCGCCCATGAGACGGGTTTTCCCCACACCAGTCGCCAGGGCAAAGCAGAGGGACGGAAACTCGCGCTCGAAGTCTGTCAGGGTGGGGAACTCGCTTGTGATCGCAGCCAGTGCCGCAGCAATGTCTGACCCCTTCTTGGGCGGCACGATCTCCGTAACACGGTCAAGAATTTCCAAAGAGTGACGCTGCGGTGGCCGCAGGCTCAAGCGTCCGGCGATGGCGTTGACGTGCCGATTCATGATTTCGCCCTATCAGCGAGCAGATCCATCTGACCTGACGGAATGGGAGCTTTCGGCAAATTCTCGATCTTTAAGCTGTAATCGTCATGGCCCCATTCGCAGCGGGAAAGCACGGTCTTGGGAATCTTCTTAATCGTCAGATTGGAATAGCGATCGGCTTTTCCACGGAAGGCGGAGCACAAGACCAAGAGCGTTCGTCCTTCGCCGACTTCGTCGCTTAAGGCCTGCAACTGATCGTTGCTCAGATTCTGTGTCGTAACGTAGATAAAGTCCCGCTCAGAGGAATGGCCCTGCTGCCAATAGACTGTGTCACTTGGCGCATAGGTGAACCCTTCCAGTTTGCAGGCCGCCTGAGCCAGCATGGCCGGATTGTAGGCTTTATTGACAACCCAATTGCCCCACTTATCTTTCTCCAGGAGGGACGGCGCGAGATGGTAGTAGCGGAATCCACCGCCACCTTTCCATCCAACTGCCTCCGTGATGCCGCCCTTGTCTTCGCCATCGATAACCTTCTTCAGCCGCGGGATGATATGCGTATGGCAGTGCTCGCCCAACTCCACCATGATCCAGCGCCGCCCCATCTTGTGTGCAACTGCACCGGTTGTACCAGAGCCAGCAAAGGAGTCGAGAACCCAGTCACCTGGCTCAGTGGAGAGTTCCAAAACTTTCTTGATGAGAGCCTCTGGCTTCTTTCCTTGTGGGAACTGAACTCCACCCTCCTTAGTCAAGTTATTCAGAGGAAATCCCTCCCAAAAGGTTCCAGCTTTCTCAAGCTTCAGAAGTCCCCCCCCCTTTTAACGGCAACGTCACGTAACCAGGCGATAAGGTCACAATTGGTCCCTTTGTAATACAGAGTAACCTCCTGCCCTTTACTTCTCCCAGACCTTGGGGTGTATTCGATGCTACAAAATTCTGTCCGCCCTTCGGTAGCTTCCATAACACGAGTCCTTATGGAACTCTGTGCATTCGTGTCCCGAAATATTTTATCGAAATACTTCACATAGCAGTCCTCTTCAGAACATTTTTCTACTTCAGCTAAGCGCGTAATCGGAACGAGCTCAACGCCTGAGTGCGTGTAAATCTTGATAGGCTGGCCCGACCCATCCTCAATTGTCTTGAGAAAAGTGCGGTCCCCCAAGGACTTCAGAACCCGCGTGTATTTCCAACTCTTCCCGGCTTCTCGCATCTCATCAATGAATTCGAACAGATTCTCTTCATCATAAACGTCATTGAACTTCTGAAAACCACCTGAGCCATCTTTGTCGCGTGCATAGATTAGTATGTATTCGATATTTTTCTTGAGCCGCTTGTCTTCGCCACCACCTGATGCACCAGCGGTCTGTTTCATTTTGGCGCTCACTTGATTAAGAAAGTTGGAGCGCCCGAAAACTTCGTCCAACAATACCTTGCCGTAGGCAATTTCATCGTCATTGAGCTGACAAAAGAAGACCCCATCTGATCTCAACAAGTGACGCAATAGTTCAAACCGCTCACGCATCATCGATAGCCAAGTCGAATGCTCCAATCCGTCATCGTAATGTTCAAGAGCTTGCCCTGTGTTATACGGCGGATCAATATAGATGCACTTGATCTTCCCGGCGAACTCCTGTTCGAGCGCTTTCAGGGCGAGTAAGTTGTCTCCGAAAATGAGTCGGTTATCGAAGAGGTCATGATCAGTGACCCGGTGCGTGGCGTGGTAAGACTTCTCCGGGTCCTCCAGCAGAATCCTTGGCTCCAGCTTCGGCCGGTCCTCTTTCCCAATCCAGGTTAGTTCGAGCTTAGTTTTAGTGGCCATCCTTGTATTCTCTACGAAGCCGTGTACTGTCGAGCATCCATCTGTGCCCCGATTGTGCCGGCCCCCTCTGCGGTGGTCTGAAGACAAGCGGAGGCATCCTCGTCCACATATTCCCCCTCGCAATTCATCCAGATCATGGGTGTTTCATCCTTTTACTGAAGCATCTGCAGCACCATCACTTTTGGATTTCGTGACGTGCACGCTTCCTGTATTTCAACCGCCGATTGTCAAAGGCAGGCATGGTTCCTTCGAGAATATTTACAACAGCCTGATTGATTTGGGGATCTTCGATAGCTCCAGAAATGAAATCGAAATCGTGCTTGCCGTGCTTTTTGTCAATCGCAACATGGATGATCTGCTCGGCATCGGCCACAACTGCAAGATTAGGGTTGTGCGTGACTAGAATAATCTGCCTGCGCTTCTTTGCCTGCTTAATGAACGTAACCAAGATTTCGTAGACGCTCTTGTTGTCAAGGTTGTCCTCGGGCTGGTCGATGACGAGCGGGAGATCCTGCCGGTCCAGCATTAGATAAAAAACCAGCAGCAAACCGCCACGCTCTCCGGGCGAAAGTTCGCTGAGGTCTTTTCCATCGACCTTGAGGTCGTACTTAGTGGTGAGATAGTCAAAGCCAAAGAGATAGTTGTATAGTTCCTGAACTGTCTTCTGGCCCTTCATCTGCTTGAATACATTGCGGGCCGCGTTAGGCGGCGAGACATCCTCACGTCTATCGGTATGCAGAGCCTCGACGATGGTCTCGATCGCCTCAAAGACCTGCCGCTCATTCTCCCAATCCGTCACGGAATCGGTGAGCCGGCGCACCATCACCCGCCCCTCCTCCTGCCCTCGGAAACTTCCGACGGCGCTTTGGTTGATGAATTTCAGGAACTCATCGAAGAAGGACGGATTGAGTCGAAGCCCGGCTTCGACGGAGATATTGTATTCGCCAAGCTGCTCGCGGCACTTGGCGATCTCGCTGTCGATCGAGTGTTTGATCTTGTTATAGAAATTTGTTAAAGCGCGTTTCTTGGCAAACACCTCCTTGCTGATGCTTTCCCGAGCGGTGCGAGCGGCACGCAGCTCCTCCGGGTACACGGATGTGATGTTGCCGAGTTCTCTCACCAGTCCATTTAGCGTCTCGTCACCGAGGCTATTATCGTCGCCGCGCAGTTCCCTTTCCTTCTCAGTCCAAAGTCTCAGCTCGTTCAAGTATTGCTGGTACTCGCGCGCAGGTTTACCCAAACGCTCTATGATCTCGGCTTTCTGAGCCTCTAGAGTCGCTTTCTGGCAAACAAGACTTGCGGCTGTTGCCGCATCGCGGGCTGTTTGTGCCGACAGGTCGTCGTTGCCATAGATCGCCGCAATTTCCACCAGGGTGAGAAGCAAGGCCTCGATCTGCTGGCTTCTTTGCTTCTTCTGCGTGATTGCCGCGTCAAGAACCGTGTAGTCCAGAGCGATCTTGACGATCTGCCCGAACCTCAGCCCAGCGCTCGCCAGAGTTTCCTTATAGGTGGCTTCCAGGCCGGTGAGCGCGCCTACCGCGCGTTCGATGGCCTGCCGCACCTGCTGGAAATCCTCGACGGATGCGCTGATCGCGACCTGTTCGACTTCAAGGTGAGCAATCTGATCCGACAGCGCTTCAATGCGCTGTGTAAGTTGATCGACTTCGGCCGACTCCGTGGATGGCGGAGTCTCGCCGGCTTCGGGGTTTTGCTTCTCCTCTGGCTTAGCCCTGGCGTGCGCCTCAAGATCCTCCCTCTTCAGTTTTATCCTTTCCTCGAGTTCCGTGCGGTAGTCCTCTGTTAGCTTCTTCTCGACGGAGGCGACGCCCTCATTGGCTTGGTGCAGCTCCCTTATCTTCTGTGCAATGTCTTCCTGAGCCTGCTGCGTGAGGTACTGAATCAAATCATCGAGACTTTTCTTGCCGTGTTGATCCTGGAGTTTAACGTACCGGAAGATCACTTCATTCAGCGTTGCGCGGAATTCGTCGTCAGCAATGTTCGCGCAAATTCTCTCTAGATACTTCTGAGGCAAATACTCGACCTTCTCCGGGAGATGGGTGGCGACCTCAGCGTCCAGCAGCTTCCGGTCAGGCTCGCCACCGTACCAGTTGAGTACGGCTACAAAGTGCTTTGCGCAGCCGCCCTTGAGGAATTTCTCCTTGTTCAGGAAGGAAAACAGTTCCTCAGCCTTCGTGCCCGATATGCCTTTGGATGTCTGATTGTGACTGTTGCCGAGCAGCCCAATGATATCGGTGACCGCGCTCTTGCCACTGCCCTTGTTGCCAATAATCGCGACAAGCTCTTTTCCGAGGACAATCTTCTCATCGCAGAACCACGCGCCGTGCTGGTCCTGCTGATACCCATCGATACAGTTGATGTGTAGGGATTCGATATAGTGCGTACCACTCTCGCGGACCCGGTGCTCGATATTCGGCTCTGTTCCAATAAACACGCGGTTGCCCGGTTCGAAAACGATCTGCTTGAGACCTTCAAACGTCAGGTCGGCTTTGATCCATGTCGGCTCGAGCACGATACCATCAGTGGCATCGGACACGACTTGGCCGAGTCTTTCCTCGACTTCCGCTAGAGAATGGGCGTCACTGCCAGAAAGCACGGGCTTCGGTTGCGTGTACTCGGCTTTGTCTTCGGCGCGGTCGGTACTTAGGAAATATGTGACGTTTCTGGAGTTGCCGAGGAAGGCGTCGCTGAACTTGTCCAATTCATCCGTGATGAGAAGCTTGCGTTTCTTGCCGCGTTCTGCGCGGATACCGTCATTGTTCGCTGCGGTGACGATGAGAACGTGATCCAGGAGGTCCGCGCCCTTCCCATAAGTCTCTTCAAGAGCCTCTCGAATAAACGCTCGAGTTGTCGTTGCCGCGGCATAGTCATGCTCGGTCTTGAGCTCCTTCGCTCTGATATTCCTGTCGGAGCTGTCCGTCTTGTTCGTTTTAAGTGACCCCAGAAAGGCTCGGATCTTTTCTTTGTGATCGAGGCGGAACGGATTGAAGATCAAGTGTATGTTGACCTCTTCCTGTTTTGCATTGACCACATCGTTTGTCCGAAGCTCGATATTGGGGAAGAACGCTTTCGCCGAGTCCGGGTAAAGTTTCTTGTATTTATCGCAGGCAGAGAAGTAACCGTCTGCCGAGAAGTAGTCGGTAATCCCGAATGCCTGTACATCTGAGTCATGGAGCCTACGGCAATATTCGTCCCACACATCGCCGCCTTCAGTCGCGATAAACTGATCGTTCTGCTTTGTGCCTGGCGAGTGGATGTGGATGTCCCATTTCCTCCATTCCGACCCTCTTGGCCAGGTTTGTTTTACCGCACTCATAGGCCGGTCCTTTTAACGGCTTGGATGTGATCGCGCTCTATCCTTAATTGCCAATCCGATCATCTCCGTTAGTCGGATGAGAGGCTGGTGGATTCAGCACTCGTAGTTCAAGCCCTTCTATTTCTTGGATTGTTTTCCCGGCAATTCCCTGAAGGTCCCCGTACATACCCGCTGTCGCCTGCATGACACGATCAATCTGCTCTTCTCGTTTCGCCCATTGCTTAATAATCGCCTTCTTCTCTTTGTCGAGATCTTCCTTCATGGTGGAGAAGGCTTCAACGATGGCCTCGACTCGCTGACGGAAACGTGGCCCGGTCAGGTATTGGTAGATCATCTCCGTCTTGGTCTGCTGGCCTTCGGAGGCTTGTCGAGCCGAGGCAACTTCAATCAACGTATGGCGAAGGGTGATGGCCAGTGGGAGTACGGTTTTGGTGTGAGTCACCCAGACCCCCTCAATGACACCAAAGGTGTCGATTTCTTTGGGGAGCGATTGGCTGACGATGGCTGCGATCTCAGCTTTGGCGGCCCGCTGATCTTCGCGAAGTTTGGCCAGCCAGCCGTCGCTCCAGTTCTTGGTTCGCTTCGATTCCCAGATGATCGTCCCGCAAGGCTGTCCACTCGGCCCGACGACGCGCTGAAGCGCATCACCGCCATGTTCCCCTTTTGGAACTGGCTCAATCGTGTCTCGTGGGAACTTGGCACGTAACAATGCTTCTAGTTCTAGCTCCTGGACTTCTCCTTGAAGCTGCTGTGAGCCTTGCTCGCCCTTGCGCTTCAATTCCTCGATCTGCCTCTGCATCGAGCCGATAATTTGGTCCTTCTCCATAACTTTGAGCTTGGAGGCCTCTTCCGCCTCTTTCTTCGCCTGCTCACGGGTTACTGCTAACCCCTCTTGGACGCGCTTCTCGACCCTCAGATCCGCTTCACGCAGGGCATCGTCCAACTCGCGCTGTTTTCTAAGCAGTTCGGCCTGAGCTTTCTGCGCCTCGGTCAGCTTGGCATCGCGCTGTTTCAAGACTTCATTCAGATCGGCAACCTCTCTGGCCTTTTGCTCCAGATCACCCTGTAACGCGAGCTTGGCCTTCTTTGCCTCCTCGGCCGCGATCCTGCCTCGCTCCTGTCGAACCTTTACCTCCACCTGCTCGTCGAGCTGCTCTTTCTCTTTCGCGATAGCCTCTTCACGCTCACGAAGACCAGCTTCCCGTTTGGCTACATCTGCGTCTTTCTGCGCCAAGCGCTTCTCATAATCACGGCGGGTGGATTCAAGCAACGGCGCGGCAAGGGACTCCGTCAGTTTGATTTCCGTTTTACATGAGGGGCAGATGATGGTCGGTTCGCTCATACGGTTTCTCTACTTCCGCTTCGTCTTCAGTGCTTTGATGCCTTCTTCAGTCAACCGGTACTTCTGCAACCGGCTCTGTGGCTTGTCAGGAATGGTGCGTTCGATGAGACTCTGTGCCAGTAATTCTCGAATGGCCTTGTGTAGCGGTCCGGACACTTGCTTCTGCTTCAACGCCTTGGATAAAGGGGCCTTCGCCATAGGCCCCTTCCTCAAGGCCTGCAAGACTCGATGCTCCAGGGACTCTAGCTCCGACTCTAGCCGTGACTCTAGCTCTGACTCTAGCTGTGGCGCCTCAACGATTGGGGTCTTGAAGGTCACAACAAGAAAACCTTGCCGCTCCTCGAACGTGGGGGGCGCCACACCGTAGCGCCGACATTCATCGATCACGCGATTTGTGCCACGTCCCCAAATCTCGACCGCACCGGTACGGTGGAACGCTTCCGCGATAAGAGGATTTCGCAACTCGGAGAGATGCGGTCCTGAGAGTTGTTCGACCGTAATGCCGGAAGGCAGCCGGCCATAGCTACGAACCTCGACGCGGTCGTCGAACACCACGATCGCGACATGACCACCGAAGTAGGCATAGTCACGGTGCATGACGGCATTCAGCAGAATCTCTCGAAGCGCGTCCGGTGGTACTGGAAGCCGATCTTCACGAAAGATCCGGCCCGCCGGGAAACGGGCACCAAGCGGGAGTGTCCGGTCAAGGAACGCCATTCCCTCGCGCACCATGGCAAAGGCATGCATGTGTTCCTGCCGGTTGTCTACAATCTCTCCCGTAATTTCAGTTCCCCGGAACCGCCCCATTTTGAGCAGGCACTGGGGATAGTGCGACAGAAACTTCGTGCCGTACAGTACTTGCGCAGCCTGGGTCAGAACTCCGTTACGACGCAACCCCAACCGGTCGAGAATGTCCCCAATGTTCCGGCTGGTCTCTGCAGAGATGCGTCTCTGTTGAATCGCTAATTCACGCGTCCGAAGAATCTCTTCGCGGTCGAGATCCTTGATCTGCACATCTGTCGCAGGCTGGTTTTCCCACCGTCGGAGCGCATGCGAGCGATCCAGGAGAAGCTGTTCATACTTCTCCTGGGACATTTTTCTGGTCGTGCTCCCAACCCGTTCATACGGACGCCCCTCATAGGTGAACGGGATTGAGTCAGAGGTTCCTTGCACTCGAAGGATGAGCAGTTCCCGACCAGATTTATCCGGCAAGCGTTCTACAGGCACGTTGACGGGCGGCTCGAACCGGTCGAATGCTTGGGCGACCTCTCGAAGCGTTTGATCGGTGACATGCTGCCCTTCCGCGTTCCCTTCCGGCCGTACGCCAAAGAGGACGATCCCGCCTGAACCATTCAGAAAGGCACAGACTGTTTGCAGTGCCTCCCGCAATTCACCGGTGGAGCGCTTGAACTCCACGGTGGGGCCTTCTCCCTGATTGAGTAGTCGGCCCAGTTCCTTGGGGGTTGCTGGTATCCTTGGGATCATTTCACCGTCCATCGAATGGTAAACAGCTGCCGCGAGCTTACCGTTTGTTGCAGCTTTCCCTCAACCTCGGCGATGAGCTGTTCCCGGCGGCGGTCGATTTCGTCCTGCGCATCAAACAGCGCTCTCCGGCGCTTGCCTCGCTCGACCTCAATCGCCTTGATCTGCTTTTGCCCAGCCAGCTTTTCTTCCAACGTCAGAGCCGCCACGGCTGCTCTGCGAGCTTCCTTGATCTGCCGATCGAATTCCTTGATCTCACGTTCAAGGCCCACTTTCAGGTCATCCGCCCAGGAATCTAGCTTGTCCACTTCGATCTCAAAGAACTCGGCGTTGCGTTTGGAAATCTGTCTCCGAATGGCATCCTGCCGTTCTTCTGTCCTGGTACGGAGTGTGGGATGGTCGAGTGACGAGGTAGTTGTTTGGGTGATGGTTCCCGGGAGGGAAAACAGCCGCTGGACGACTTCCTCATCCAAGACCTCACCGTGATCGGTCACTCCCGTACAAATGAGGTAGTCCTCGGCTTGATCCAGCGCCTCGACGGTAAATAGTGAGATGGTCAACTGGCCGGATTTGCCGATGAACGGCTCGACAACCGTGACTTTGCCGTCGTGCTTGCCGTACTGGAACGTCAGTTCAGCTGATTCAAGGGGGCGACCCTTTGCTCGTGCGACGACCCGCTCTGCCAAGGGATGAGCGAGCCGATACAGGTGGGCTTCCCCCGTTCGACGAGGCAGCTCATACAGGCCCAGCGGGATGTCGCCCTCAAATGGGCAGGACTTCAGTTTGAAGGATGAATCCGTCAGAAATTCCGCATGGTCGTGCAGCTCAAAGCGGGTAAGTTGCATGAGGATACGCTCGTATCGATTCAGGTACAGCCTAGAGTGTTCATCACTCACCCGCAACTTTTCCCGCACCTCGTCGTCGAAGTGTTCGAACAGCAGCTGGCGGGCTTTCGTCATGGCTTCGTCGATCTGGGTGCCGAGTTCGCCCTGGAGTAACTCAAACGAGGTTTTGATCTCTTGCGGGGTCCGGCATCGCTGGTAGATGTCGGCAATGCGTTTCTCGAAATCCACGCCGGACTCAATCGCCCCCAGCACTTCGTCGCTGGCGCCAAACACGCCCTCGAAGAGCTGGAATTTCTCTGACAACAAGCGAAAGACATGCTGATCCGCTTCGTTGTTCTGATTCAGGAAGTTCACGACCACCACATCGTGCTTCTGGCCATAGCGATGGCAGCGGCCGATCCGCTGCTCGATCCGTTGCGGATTCCAGGGAAGATCGTAATTCACGACGAGCGAGCAAAACTGTAGATTGATACCTTCGGCTCCCGCTTCCGTGGCAATCATGATCTGGCCCTGTTCTTTGAAGTAGTCCACGAGGGCGGAGCGCAAATCGGCAGAGCGAGAGCCGGTCACTCGATCGGTTCCTTGATGGCGCTGGAGCCATTCTTGGTAGATCTGCTTCGATCTCGGATCGTTGTTCGAGCCGTTAAAGAGAACGATATGGTCTTTCCAGGGACTGTCTGCGAGCACTCGGAGGAGATACTCCTGCGTACGTCTGGATTCAGTAAAGATAATGGCTTTCTGAGCCGCGCCGAGTTCTGAGGCCTTGCTGAAGGCTGTCCGCAAGGCAGTCAGAAGAGCCTGGCCTTTGGCATTGTGGGTAATCGAGATGGCGAGTGTCCTGAAGCCGTCGAGGTCTTCGATCTCCTGTTGAATAGCCTTACGATCTGCCTCGGTGAGAGGTTCCGGCGTGGGTTCTTCCTCCTCCCATTCTTCCGCGATCTCGTCGAGGGTCTCGAAGTCTTCCTCTAGCGCTTCTTCAAGTGGTTTCGGCCCATCAGCCTGCCGCAATCGTTCACGGAGGCGTTGGCTCATCGAGGCCAATGCTCCGGCGATCGCAAAGGATGACGAAGCCAGAAGTTTCCGCAAGACGAGGGTCATGAGAGACCGTTGGCTGGCCGGCAAGGCCTGGAGATTGTCCCGCCGGAGATAATCAGAGACCACATGATAGAGCCGATCTTCGCTCTCCGACGGTGTGAAGGGCTGCAGCATCGGCAATCGCTTGGTATAGCGGACATAGGGCAACACCTGGCGGCGTAGGGTTCGCTTGCATAGGGGTTGCAGACGTGCTTTCAAGATGTCGAAGGTCGGCTTGTTATGCAGGTTTGCAAATTGCTCCTTGAAGCTTTTGATGTCTCCAAAGATACGGTCGTCCACCACGCTGACCAGTCCATAGAGTTCGAGCAGCGAGTTTTGTAATGGCGTGGCGGTGAGGAGCAGCTTTGGCGTATCTTTCAGACATTGCTTCAGGGTATTGGCAATGACGTTGGTCGGCTTGTAGACGTTCCGCAAGCGATGGGCTTCATCGATCACGACCAGATCCCAGCGCATGAGGTTGACTTCAGCCGCCTTCGACCGTGCGAACTGGTACGAGCAGATGACGATGTCGTGAGCTTCGAACGGGCGGACATTCCCCTCCCGGACGGCCTGGTTATACGACTTTGTTTCCAAGATGCGGCAAGGGAGAAAGAATTTTTCTTGAAGCTCCTGATGCCACTGTTTACGAAGATTGGATGGGGTGATGACGAGGACCCGCCGTTTTCGTTCGGCCCACTTTTGAGACAGAACCAGCCCGGCCTCAATGGTCTTTCCAAGGCCGACTTCATCGGCAAGCAAGGCGCCCTTTGAGAGCGGAGACCGAAACGCAAAGAGCGCGGCTTCAATCTGGTGCGGGTTCAGATCGACCTGGGCGTCAACCAGGGCAGCGGCGAGCTTTTCAATGCTATCCGATGGACACCGCTTGGTGAGTTCGTGCGCAATGTATTTGGTGTGGTAGGGAGTCAGATCCATCCCGTTGAATCCTAATAACACCGGCTTCGGGTTGCAGAATACCGATATTTGTGAGAAAAATCACCGTCACGCTCATGTTTTCTCACGCATCCACGATCAACCCAAGTTCTGCCATTCTCCTTCCTCGATTACTTCATGCCGCGGATATTCTGAACTTCTCGCATCTGCTTTTGGCGTTCTTCAGCATCAAAGACTTGCCCAATCCGGAGAGCACAGCATGAGCCGATAATTGTTGTGGCAAATAGAGAGCTGGCTATATCGGCCAGCCTTGATCGGCGAAGCTGTAGCAGGATTCGCCAGCGAGAATGAGGTGATCCAACAGATTGAGGCCGAGCAGCTCACCGGCTTCTCGCAGCCGTTTCGTCAGCACACGATCTTCTTGGCTCGGCGTCACGTCACCGGACGGATGGTTGTGCGCGCAGATCCATCCCGCAGCATTCATCAGGATCAACGGTTTGAAGACCTCACGAGGATGGACGATCGCCACTGTCAATGAGCCAACCGACACCAGGTTGGTTCCGATCACACGATTCTTTGCATCCAGTCCGATAACGAGGAAGTGCTCTCGATCAAGGCCAGCAAGGTGTGGGCGCAAGAGCGACGCAGCAGCCGTTGAATTGTGAACCATCATATGTTCCCCTCCTGCCTCTTCACAGACTAATGTGACTCGATACCGAGGCGCTCGATAGGCAAGAGCCAATTCTGGCTGTTCGAAACGCCGTTTCGCTTTGACTGTCTGCTGCTTCAGAGTCTGTTGCATCGCTGTGTCTCCTTGCTTGATTGTTGTCCCACCCCGCACAACAACCGGGGGTGGGACAATCAAGGAGAACGTGAGCACAGCGCTCTCGCAGCGGACAGGCGTGGACGGCTTTCTCGCGGGAAGGCCTGTGCCGATGCTCCTCAGCGATGGCGAGCCCTACTAAAATCTTTTCTTTACGAGGGTCTGGAATATCGAGGGACCGCAAGGAAGCAGGATGGGCTTACAGAAACGCACCCTTTAACATCTATTGAGCTGGCCCCCCTTTTCCTCACTATCCTTGCCCGACTACACTCCAATCGGATAGACTACGCGCATGCCTAAAGTCCTGCACCCGCACATCACCAGTGACCCCAAGATCTGTGGCGGTAGTCCACGAATCGACGGAACACGCATCACGGTGCGAACCATCGTCATCTATGCCTTCCACCACGGAATGAGTCCCGAGGAACTTCTTGTTCAATATCCTCACCTCAACCTTGCCTCTATCTATGATGCGCTGTCCTACTACTACGACCATCGCGAAGAGATTGACCGCGAAATTGCCGAACATCTTGCGGCGCCGGAATCCGACTCCATCCCGTAACTCCCGTCGCGTGCTTTCTGCACGATGCGCACCATGAAACTCTATCTCGATGAACACGTTCATCTGATATTAGCCACACTGCTTCATGCGCATGGGATCGATTGCCTGACCACACGCGACGCCGGGAATCTGGGCCTGTCCGACGATGAACAATTATCTTTTTCTACACACGAAGGCCGCGCCATTCTCAGCTTCAACCATCGAGATTTCCTTCAGCTCGCTACACAATGGCAGGCAAGGGGACTTTCCCATGCTGGCATTATTCTCTCAAAAGAACTCGCTCTCCCTGAGCTCACCCGCCGTCTGCATCGGTTCATCACTGAGTATCGAGAAACCGATCTGACGAATCAGGTCATCTGGCTGCCAAGCATTCCACGTTAGACTTCTTGTCACACAGCACTCTGCGAGTGCAATCTTGGAATCAGTGGCGAGTTTGGGGCGGAATACGCATAGAAAGTGGAGTGGAATTGCTCAACTCAGCTTAGGCAAGGCTGGTCTTTTCAGCTTCTGGCCATTCTGGACACGGGCCCAATACCCACGCGGCGGGACAGGCACCATGAGTTTACGGCAGACCTTTCCCAGCATCACACCGGAAATGCCATACGACGTTGCCACCTCGCAGGCTGGCCGCGACCAGACTTGGTCATACAACGCGGCTCGATCATAGCGCCTCAACAGCCTTGCGACTTCGCTCTTTCGTCGTTCTGCCTCACTGACAGGCTTCTTCCAAAGACCCAGCGCGAGCAACCGCGCTTGCATATTGGGAGTCCGGATGAGTGCCTGGTAGGTTTCCGGCGCGCAGATCTCTGGCCGCTTGAGCCGTGACACGATCGTCCTCAGTCCATAGTCCTGCAGCTTAAGAAGAGAGCGCCTTATGTCATTGAGTGGTCGCGGATTCTGTTCTTCCCAACGGACTCCACAGGAAAGGACAGCCTCGATCACTCCCGTTCCCCTCGGACTGCCGAATGGCAATGGCGTGGCCACCCACCAGAGCTGAGAAGAGAGAATTGACATGATGTCGTTCGGCTTCTGGATCGTCGAGAGGAAAGACACGATGGTCTCATATCTCGCATATCGGTACAGATCATCAAACTTGTCACGGGCAGGATCGGGTCTCAGCCGCTGGAGAATGGCCAGATGGCCTTCGCTGGCTGCCTCTTCGATCGCCGACCACCCGCTGGGCTCCTCTCCATTCTCTGGGTCGGACTGCTCCGTCGTATCAGAAGCCGGCACATGAGGATCTGCTCCGGCCCAAAGGCAGAGCGCGACGCCCCTTTCATTCCCCTTGCGGACCTGGTAGCGGAGCGCAAGATTCAATTCGCTCTGAATTTTCGGATCTTCCGAACGATAGCGTTTGACAAATCCCAAGAGCGGTCGATTCGATGTCCCATGCCCCAGGATCGAGGCCATGTGATGGCCTATGGTAAGGTCATACCCGGCAGCCCGAAAGCGTTCATAGAGTGCCGTGTTATACGTATTCAACACCGTGTAGACATCCACGCTCTTCAGATCCGCTCCCCCCTCCAGCAAGAGATCGAACAGATCCCACCGCCTAATTTCTAATGCCAGGTCGAGCGGTCGATACCGTTCAAGGTCATGCTGATAGCCGTTGCTCAAGAGAAGTCTGGTAAGCGAGTGCTGCCCTGTCTCGATAGCAATCTGCAACGCTGTTTTGGGTCGCGTCCCCTTCCTGATCGTAGCGGGCTCAACCTGCAGTGGACGGCCGTCGGAAATCCACCTCTCGACCTCATACAGACGCCCCTCACGACAGAGCTGATGGAGGGGCTTGAGTTCTTCGAGTGATTGAGCAAGAAGACGGTTCTTGGTTGGTATCTGATCTTCAGCCATCGTGACCACCTCTCGTGGGGCCTTGCAGACTTCTGGCATTTCCTATTCATGACCTCAGCGATATCAGCCAAACCAATACCTTGCTCCGCCAAGCACGCGATATAATAGCGGTTACTCTACATAAATAATGTACCTGCGTTGCTGTCACTATGGTGACGAGACGCATCGACAAGCGTCAACCGCATCATGCCGATGACGCATTCGACTGCGGACAGGAGGCGCGCGATCGCCTTCTTTAAGATAAAGGCCTTGCGAAACGTACGGTTATGCCGTACACTCCAACAAGATGATTATCCGATCCGTGCGCCACCGGGGCCTCAAACGCCTCATCGAAGACAATCACACCAGGGGGCTGCGGCCCGATCTGGTGAACCGGGTCCGCAATATCCTGACGGCGCTGATTGTCGCCGAGGACATGAAGATGCTCCGGGAAGGCGCGCCACCTGGATGGCGGGTGCATCAGCTCTCAGGCGACCGCAAAGGAACCTGGAGTATTTCAACCTCAGGAAACTGGCGGATCACGTTTGAAGAAGAGCATGGGTACTTGGATGTATTGGATTTGGAGGACTATCACTAATGGCAAAAAAAGGCATGACAATCGGCATGACGCCTTCTCATCCGGGAAGCTTCATCAAAACGGAAATTCTGGACGAGCTGGGGCTCAGCGTGACCAAGGCGGCTGAAATCCTGGGCGTGCGCCGCGCCACGTTTTCCGACCTGGTGCATGAAAAAGCGGCGCTCTCCCCTGAAATGGCGTTGCGGCTCGAAAAAGCATTTCACCTGAAGATGGAGATGCTGCTTCAGATGCAGGCCTGGTACGACAGCACCGAGATGCGCAAGCAGGCGAAGAAGATCAAAATTGAGCCCTATGTCACGGCGTAACGATCAGGCAGTCCTCATTCCACGACTCCCGTGCGGCGGCAATTTCTCGGAAACTCGTGAGCCCAGCTTCGAGATTTCCAAGGAGGAACGACTCTACCATGACGGAGGGAGTGAAACTCACCAGGCGGCTTTATCATATTCGGGACGTAGCAGAATACACCGGACTATCCGTTCATACCCTCTACACGATGGTGAGCCAACGGCGCATCCCCTTCGTAAAGGCAGGCCGTCTTGTGAAGTTCGACTTAAAGAGTATCGACTCGTGGATTGAAAAGAATACCGTAAAGCCGATTTCCAGATAGCTGGACCGGGTCAGCACCCTCTTCATTACGATCGATTGCATAGCTGATGGGATCGCCAAGATTCGGAAGGGTTTACCAAAAAGAGCCGATGGCGACGCAACACAGGCAGAGATGTACCACACTTTTTGATAGAACACCTCGATCCAATATGCGGTGCCACCAGTGGCACCACGCCTTGTAACCCGTTGATTTCACAAGGCACGGTTTGACGTAATTGTCACACCTTTTTCTTTCTATCTCGTTGATGTTCCTCATGTTCCCGACGCCCTGAAAAGGCTGGTGTCGACAGTTCGATTCTGTCCCTCGGCACCATCACAATCCAGCCTCCACAGCTGCACCGATGATGTCAGCAATATCGGTGGTATTCACCTACTTCACTGCTAGGGCCTGTTAACACTACCGCAAGCCATCGACGATCAAGGCGAAGTTAATGAACGCGACGAATATGACATGCAGCTTGTCAAACCGCGAGAAGAGGCGCCGAAATCCCTTGAGCCGGCGGAACAGCCGTTC
>JBQTJA010000012.1:0-43640 GCA_052387595.1 Nitrospiraceae bacterium
GCCATCCCCCGATCCGCACACACTTTCGTCAACGCCGCCGTCAACGTCGTCTTCCCATGGTCCACGTGCCCAATCGTCCCAATGTTCACGTGCGGCTTCTTCCGCTCGTATTTCGCCTTCGCCATAACCCACTCCTTTGTCTAGAACACTGAAGGTGTCAACCCGTCGCGCCCTCTACTTGCACACCCGAATCAAGCAAGCCCTGCATGGAGCCCACGACGCGGATCGAACGCGTGACCTCGTCCTTACCAAGGACGTGCTCTACCAACTGAGCTACGTGGGCATTCGACACGCTAGAGGTCATTCGTGAACCGAGGCCCTCTTTCCAAATAATTGATTGCCACTAAATGCTCGACCATTGACTCGTACCGCCCTGGCACCATTTCTTGGAGCGGGCGATGGGATTTGAACCCACGACAGCCAGCTTGGAAGGCTGGAACTCTACCACTGAGCTACGCCCGCCTTATCCGTAATTCTCTCGATTCACGCACTCATCACGCTAAGCACTTGAAGCGTTTATCTGGCTCACTCGACAGAACAAGAAGCTCGCCGGCCCACGCAAGCGCGGCAATTGGTGGGCAGGCAAGGATTCGAACCTTGGAAGACATAAGCCAGCAGATTTACAGTCTGCCCCCTTTGGCCACTTGGGTACCTGCCCGCGATACTTCATCGTTTTCGATCAATCAATTTCAGCACACAGAAGACGCGCTCACCGACCAACCGCTCAACAAAGACAAGCAGACCTACCCGCGCACAGCTTTCTTCCTCAATCCCCAAAAGATTGATTCGCTGAAGTGCTCGGACAGGCCAGATGACGAAATGCTGGATTCTATTGATGAACTTTCGTCATGTCAAGAGGGGAATTTGGCTTCGGTACTTTTTTATTTATCCTTCCTTCATTGGCTCAACAGATAGGCACCACAGAGGACCCAAATGAAGCTTCCACCTGTTCAATAAAATCATGCTGAAAACCAAGGACTTGTTTCATCAAAACCACGGCTTCCCGCAGTGTTAGCTGTGACGGTTTCGCCAAATATCGCTTCTGGGCAAGACGTCGTTCTTCGGGATCTTCAGGGACATAGTACCCTCGGAGCTCCACCTTCTCAAATGCCGTTTTGAGTTGCCGTATCCATCGATGAGCTTGCCCCCGCCCCTGAAACATGGATTTCCCGGTCTTGTGCTGTACCTCAAGCTGATTCCACACGGTCCAGCCAATAAAGACCGCCCATGTTTCATTCAGCGCTTCCCACGACTCGGCCTGCGTCAAATAACGAGATTCCATTTCATTCTGTCGCTGAACAATCGGTGCGATTTTCACTTCACTATAGCGACAGACTTGCTGCTCTCGGGCAAAGCCCAGCAGATCGTTTGAACGGGTACCAGTCTCGCGAGATTGCTCCTCTATGAGACTGAGATAATCCATATACGCATGAAACAGTTCATGATAGAGCACCTCCAGTTCCTTGTGCGTCATCTGGACAAGCGGCTTGAGGACCCTCCCCGCAGCGTTAAAGGACAAGGACCGGTTCAGGACCATCCGATGCTCTCCGGGATGGTACTCTGCGGCGTAGGTCCGAAGATCATCGAACTCAAACCGTATAAAGTCCGGTGGGAGCGCCTTCAGAAACTTCGTCGGCAACTCAACCCGTTCCGCGTCATCGAGAAAACGCACCCACGTTTGGCCGGCACTGCCTTGCTCGTTCAGGGATGTGACGGATGCCTCAGCGAGAAAAGCCGGTCCAGACCAGCAGCACCACACGACGAGGAGCCATCGAATTGGGGGGTAGCTCATGTAGATGGAAAGCAGGCGTGATACGTCACGACAACAAACTGAAATCAATAATAGGGGTCTCGTGCCATTCCCCAATCCTCCTGTCCGCCTTCCTCCACCAACGCGAGGGTATCAAGCAGGTCCGAGGACACATGGTCCAGAAACCGTGAGGGTTTCGACAGTAACATCCCGCTGGTCTTGTCGTACACATTGACGGGATACGTCATGAACAAATGCCGCTTGGCTCGCGTCACGGCCACATAGAAGAGCCGACGCTCTTCCTCCAGTTCATCATCGTTCAGAAAGGAATAGGCGGATGGAAACCGGCCGTCGACGACCCAGATCACAAACACGCACTGCCACTCCAACCCCTTCGCGGAATGAATCGTCGAGAGTACCAGCCGTTCATCATCGCGATCAGGCGCTTCGGCATTCACCGCACTCCCATCAGGCGGCTCCAACGCCAAATCGGCCAGAAATTCGTCGATGCCATGGTACCCTTCGGCAATCGTATGGAGATGGTCGAGATCCCTCGTGCGCTTAGGGTAATCGTCGTACTGGTCCTTGAGGATCGGGAGATAGTACTCATAGATATGATTGACCTGTTCAGCGGGTTGCCGATCGTCCGATCCAGCTAGACCCTCCAGCGTGTTGGCCAAGTTCTTGAGACCCTGGCCGGAACGGCCGCTCACTCCGCGCAACACATCATAGGGTTGCGCAGTCTTCACAATCGCGGCGAGCAAATCCTGGGCCTTCTTCGGCCCCACCCCTTCCACCAACAGCAGCACGCGGTGCCAGCTCACCGTATCAAGCGGATTTGCGACGACTCGCACATGGGCCAGCAGATCCTTGACATGCGCTGTTTCGATAAACTTCACCCCACCGCGCTTGATAAATGGAAGCCCCTTGCGGGACAGCTCGATTTCCAAATCAAAGGAATGGAAGCTCGAACGAAACAGGACCGCCACCTCATCTAGCGGCACCCCTTCTTCACGAAGTTCAAGAATCTTCTGCGCGATGAATCGCGATTGCGCATGTTCCCCGGCGGCTTCGACCAACGCCGGCAACGGGCCATCAATCTTCCTGGTAAACAGACGCTTCGTATACTTCTCAACCGCTTCATCGATAATACAGTTCGCGAGGTTCAAGATCGGCTGGGTACTGCGATAATTTTCTTCGAGTTTGTAAATCGTCGTGCCCGGAAACAGCACGGGAAAGTCCATGATATTCTTAAAGGTCGCGCCCCGAAACGCATAGATGGACTGCGAATCATCGCCGACCACCATCACATTCTGATGCGCCGTCGCCAGTTGACGGATGACTTCGGCCTGCAACCGGTTCGTATCTTGATACTCATCCACAAGAATATAGCGATACTGGCGGGAAATGCGTGTGCGTGCCGCCTCATCCAACAACAGCAGTTGCCGTAGCATCACCAGCAGATCATCGTAATCCAACAGCTGTTTCTGTCGCTTCGCAGCTTGATACGCCTTTTGCAACCGGCCGAGATCTTCCGAATGATCCGAGAAATGGCTGAACTCCTCCAGAATGATCTCATCAAGACTCCGCAGTGTGTTCTCGCTCTTGCTGATCATTTCCATGATCGTCCCCTTGCGGGGGAAACGTTTGTCTTTCTCGTTGAGCCCCAGCTGAGATCGCACCAACGCGATCAAGTCTTCCGCATCGCCGCGATCCAGAATCGTGAACCCCGGTTCAATGCCGACCGGCCGGCCATTGCGGCGCAAGAGCATGTTCGCAACGGAGTGAAATGTCCCGCCGCAGACCCGCTGGCTGCTCGTTCCGATCAGATCGCCGGCGCGTTCCAACATTTCCTGTGCGGACTTCCGCGTGAACGTGAGCAGAAGAATGTTTGACGGATCCACACCGGAGTCGATCAGATAGGCGACCCGATAGACCAGCGTGCGCGTCTTGCCGCTCCCCGCTCCCGCAATGACCAGCGATGGGCCATCACCCGCCGTCACCGCGGCCAGCTGCTGAGGATTCAACGCCGCCGCGTAGTCGATCGACAACTTTCGCGGCACGGCGTCCTCAGTGGGCCGCTTCAGTACATAGGTTTTAACTTCTCGTTCCATGGAGATAGGCGAAGGAAGTATCCGCTAGTTTTGGCACTCAGGAAAACTTGCTGTATACCACACTCGACTTCCCTTTCCTATCCACCCGAGATCATCGCCCAGAGCTTGAAGACCAACCACACGATGAAGGCAATCGCGAGCAGCAACAGCGCGACCGTCCCTCCAATGATTCCAACCACATAGAACCAATCAGCATGAGTCTCTCGCTCCGGCTTCATCGCAGCCTCTCGCAGCAGCGCAGCATTTCTCGCATGACTCCGAAACCAGACGGAGAAGAGATCTCCCAGGATTGGAACCGCCCCGACGGTGCCGTTGATCAGGAGATTGAGGCTCATGCGGGTCAGCACAATTCGTGGAATCTGAAGCCGCGTCGCGATCCCAAGAATGACCGTACCGGTCAGATTGGCAATGACATCGCCGATCCCCGGAATGAGGCCGAGCAGCGGATCCAACCCGATATACCACGACGTGCCGGGAATCCTGATCGTCGTATCCAGCACCTTGGCGAGAATATCCGCGATCGCGAGCAGATGTTCCCGCGCCTCATCACGCGGCAAGACTTCAATCGGGACTATTGGCTGAGGATGAGAAGTCATTGGAAATTAGGCAGGTGCGCCCATCAGATGATCGCTATGCTTATAGACTCTCTACAGAGCAATCCAACACGGTGTTGTCGATCAACGTTTAGCGTCTCACTACACTCCTTAGAGATCCATCGCCGCGCCGTTCTTCTTCAACCATTCCTTCCGCTCCCGATAATTCGGAAGCACTTTGTCGACCTCATTCCAGAACGAGTCAGTATGATTGAGATGGCGAAGATGACAGAGTTCATGGACTACAATGTAATCAATGATGCTGGGAGGGGCCATCATACATTTCCAATGGAAGGCCAGCTTCCCGCTGGATGAGCAAGAGGCCCAGCGATGGCCGAGCTCACGCACATCGATGTCACCTGGTCTCGTTCCAACTTTTGGCGCATAGTACCGGACTCGCTCAAGAATCCGCTCCCGCCCCCTCGCGATAAAGTAGTCCCGAAAAGCTCTCTTGGCTGCTTTGACTTCTCCGTGATCCACAAGATCACGCCTGAGACAGAATCGCCCTCCCTTGAGCATCAACGGCTCGTCTTGGTGGCCGGCAAGGGTCAGACGGTATGATCGGCCAAGGTACAGAAATCCTTCCCCATTTCGATACTCACGCAACACTCGTGTGGCATTCAAATCGCGCCACTCCGCGAGAGTCTTGTAAATCCAAAAGCGCTTCGCGGCAACAAGGTCCTCGATACGCTCATTCGGGACCGTATCGGGGACGCGCACCACCACTCGCCCATCTCGCTCCACAACAATGTCGGCCGTGGCCCGCCGGCTGCGGATAATCTCGTACGAAATATCGGAGATTCGTGAGCCCCTCATGCCGTCAATTCCTTCTGCCGCTTCTCCGCCAGCTTCACAATTTCAACCGCGATCCGTTCATGGCGCTCAAGGAGCGGCGGAACCCCCGACAACAGAATTTCGGTGTCGATGTCCCCGCGAAGTTTTTTCACTTCGATCGGCTTTTTCCAGAAATCGATGATGCCGATGGTCTCCTGCAGAATGCCCACGATACGAACCATTAACCTCTTCAGCGGTTCACGGAATTCAGCCGGAGCCTCATGACCATCGAACGTCAATTGCAGGACATAGTCATAAAAGGTCGTCGCTTCTCTTGTTAAGCCTGCGATCACATGCTTACGCCCGGCCAGCACCTCATCTCTGAGCTGCTCATAGGCCTCTGCCAGTGCTTCCCAATTCGTCTTGTGCTCCTGAATCAACTGCTCGAGTTTGTCGCTGAGCCGCTTATAGAACGCGGGATCTTCATCGAAATGAACGGTGCAGTGCTTCCGGATTGCGTGCTCCATCTCACTGGCCTTGGCCTCGGGATCACCGGAGGCATGCTTCCGGACCTGAGCCAGAAACTCATCCGACAACAATTCAATCGGTGGGATTTTAGGATTGATGCCTAGATCGATGAGGTGCTCGTTGATCAGCGCCTTCACTTTCGCCCCCGCATCGGCCAGATCAAGAGACTCGTCCTTATACCGTTCTTTGACCATGCGCAGGATATACCCGAACCTCCGCGCCGGCCCCCGGTATGGATGTCCTGCCTCATGCGGCAGAATCAGATTCAAACTCTGGAGAAACGTCTTCAGATAGACTTCAAAATCGGCCCGCCGCTTGAGATCCTGCATGGCCCTGACGGCCGCATGCACGACAGCCACATCATCTTTCGGGCCGGTCAACGCACCCGTCACGAAGGACTCAATCTTCGACACGCCTGCCGACTTGAAGTGTTGTAATAGCCGCTGGTACCGCTCTTCAAGAATCGGCACTTCCGTCAGTATATTCTTTAGTCCTTGCTGGATGTCCTGCGCGTCTTCCTTGGCATAAATTGAGAGCGCATACGCGAGGTGATTCGCCAGTCCGATATAGTCCACGACAAAGCCCCGCCCCTTCCCTTTCGAGACACGATTCACACGGGCGATGGCCTGCAAGAGGTTATGCTCTCGTAAGCGCTTATCGATATACATCACCTGCTCGACAGGCGCATCGAAGCCGGTCAACAACATATCGCAGACAATCAGAAAGGCAATGCCCGTTAAGTCTTTATCGGGATCAGAAAAATCAAACGGCTTGCAGAAGTTCTCTATCGCATTCCAGCGCTTCGCCTCTTTACGGGCCTCCGTGATGACGGCGAGCTCATTGGTCGCATCGGCCGACACCACTACCGCCGCCTTCAGAAACGCAATGCGGCGGATGAAGTCCAGATTGGGTGTCGGCTGCTGCTTTTCACGATCCAAGCGCTCAGCAAGTGCTGCACGAATGGCCTTTTGATACCGGATCGCAGCCAACTTGGAATGACACACCACTTGCGCCTTGAACCCCTCCGGCAGGATGTTGTCGATGTAGTGATCGACGAGATCCCGCGCGATCGCCTCAATCCGTTTTTCGGCTTCGAGGATGTCTCCCGTCGCGCCATATTTCTTCTTGATCGCCAGCAACTCTTCCTCGGTGCGTTCCTTGAAGCGGTCCTCAAACTTCGTATCGAATCCGTGCCTATCGTTGAGAGCCGTCTCTGCCGTTCGACCTTCGTAGAGAATTTGGAGTGTCGCCCCATCGTGCACTGCATCCATGAGCTTGTAGGTATCGATATACTCCCCGAACCGTTTCACTGTCCGTTTCGTGCCATGCGGCTCCGTAATGAGCGGCGTCCCGGTGAATGCGATTCGGATAGCGTTGGGGAACGCCTCGAACAAGTTGTCGCCAAGATCCGAACTTTGTGTCCGGTGCGCTTCGTCAATCATCAAAAGAATGCGCTCGGACCGATTCACCACGCCAAAGGTCCCGGCTTGGGGCAGTTTGCCGTAGCGAGCCAGCGTTTCCGCCACCATCGACGGCATCTCTTCTGTCCGGTCCATGAACTTATGCACCATCACCATGTTCACATCGGATGCGTCAGTGCTGAGGTGCTCCCGGAGTTGGGCTGTGCTTTCGATCACATTGACCTTGCCGCCGATAAGACGAGCCGTAGCCGCCAGTTGGTCTTCAAGATCGATCCGGTCGTTAGCCATCACGATCTTGAAGTCCGCTAAGTCAGACGAAGCCCGAAGCATCCGGGCCACAAACACCATCGTGAGCGATTTGCCGGAGCCTTGCGTATGCCAGACAACGCCGGATCGTTCTTCTGCGGTCTTTCCGTGACGCAGGCGCTCGACAATGCGGCGGGCGGCTCGGTACTGCTGATACCGACAGACCACTTTGACGCGTTTCCCCGAATCGGTATCCATAAAGACCGTACAGGTTCGCAACACATCCAACAGGGTATCCGGCGCAAGCAATCCCTGAATCAGTCGCTCTTGTTCACGTTCTATCCCAAGCGGTGACTGGTACGATCGGCGGCCCTCCGGCCAGATATCCTTCCAGGCAGAGAAATGCTCATGGCCGGAGGTGATCGTCCCGAACTCCGCCTTCTCTCCACAAGTGCGGATCAATAAGAGGTTGGAATAGAAGAGGCGCGGCTCGCCTTCCCGCAACCCGGCCGCTACCGTCTCAGGCCGGGCATTCCGGTAGCGGAGCAATTGTTCGAAAGCCGCATGCAACGGGTTCGCCGTGTTCGGATCGCCGATCTTGGCCTCGACCACCACCACCGGGATGCCGTTCACGAACAGGACGATGTCCGGAATGATGCAGCTCTTCACACATCCCGGTGTGTCGATACGGAGCTGGTTGATTGCGTGAAAGATATTTCTCCCCGGATGGGAAAAATCGATCAACTGCACCACCGGGTCATGCTCCCCGGTCACCTCATTCAGATCGACTTGAGCCTTGAGGAAGAGGGCCTGCACGGCCTCATTGGCTTCCAGCAGGGTACGGCTCAGCTGGCGGATGAGTTGATCACGGAGATCGTCGATCTGACGGTCCGTGAGCCAAGCCTGGCCATCTGTCGTGCGATTGAGGGAGCGAACCGATGAGCGGAACACCTCCTGCAGCACCCACTCCCGGAAGCTTCCGCGCAAACTGACAGCGGGATCAGAGGGAATCAGCCCATGTCCCTGATCGATGACTGTCCAGCCGAGCGAGGCAAGCTGGTCAAGGAAAGGCTTTTCGACGTGGAGGTATTCGGACATCGATTACCTGTACAAAACCCGCTGAAGGCGGTTGACCGCCTGATGACGTTTCTCCGGAGTCATTTTGGCAATATTTATTTGTTTCCACTGAACGGCCGGCAGTTGCGCCGCACCAGTCACATGCAACAAGTCCCAATTCGGCTCTCCCCTCTTGAACCCCAGCAAAAACTCTTTGTGTCGTTCCGTGAGCCGGGAGTGAATGAGGGGAATCATGGTGGAACGTGTCTCTTCCAGCTCCTGAACCGTGACCGGTATCAGCGTCATCCCACGGAACTGTTCTTCAAACGTGGAGGCAAGCGGTTGAAGGTTGGGGGCCAGCACCTCGGCAATCGGTCGATCCCCACTCACTAAATAGACGAGGAACACTTCCAGCAGCTCATCGGTCAGCCCCTCATTGAGCAACAATTGCTGCACATCGAACAGATCGCGGGGATGCTGACGATCCAACGCCGCCATGAGCTTCCCCGCATAGAGATCATCGACATGCACCACAGGGGTTTCAATGTACCCGAATTGAGCCTCGACAGAGGGGCTCACGCCTCGCACCGACGCCTCACGCACACAGCCGCGCAAAACCGGCGAGACCTCGATCATGACCCGGGTGCGTCCACGCCAAGCTACAAGTTTGATGACCTGCCTTTCAGCGGCAATCCGTTCTACACGGACGCCCTTGATCTGTCGTTCGATGAGCGTCGCAATGCGTTCTAGCGCTGCGCCGACTGCGGCCAAGCTGGTCGTCCGATCCTGCACCGGCAGATACGTCAAATCGATATCGACCGATAAGCGGGGCAGATCGCGGACAAACAGATTGATCGCCGTTCCGCCTTTGAGCGCAAAACATGACTCCGCCGCGATGCAGGGCAACACATCCATCACGAGCGCGACTTGCGGACGATAGGGGCTATGTTCGAGTGACACGGTACTGCTCCGGCACCGTAATCAGAAAACGCTGGTCGAGCCGTCCACCGCGCGTCACCAGCCGCTTTCCTTTCCCGATCGCGATCCGATCAAGGTTCAACTTGCGGCTCCAGGGCGTCGCCTGGCGCGTGGCCAGGAAGAGAAACGTCCGCTTCACCTTGATGCTGCGGCACCCCTCCAATAAATGCTGGATCACAGCAGGCCGCAGCGCAGGGAGACCTTCAAATAATTCCGCGGCGTGTGTGAAACTGGACGGCGTCTCATCCACGAGGCTCAACACTTCCAAGATAGCTCGTTCGGGTGAAGCGACGGTCACGGTCCAATCGCGAACCGATGTCGGTACAGTGGACAGTCCCTCTTCCTGCGCAGTGTTGTCGAACAGGGGCGCGGCATGGAGAACGAAGGCCTGCGAAATCTTGATGGCCGTCACCCAGGCGGGAAGGCGTGGGACGGTAGTACCGTGGCTCCAGAGCTCGATGCGCGTCTCTCCGCCCAGCGGGAGATAGTGCGCGAGGCCGTGAAGGTTCAGTGCCGAGAGCCCCCCGACATGCACCTGCAGTTGTGCCAGACGTTGCAGGGCGAGGACCACCCCCTGCCATGTCACCGGTGAAGCCGGGCGGGCGTAGGCGCCATGCGCCAGGGAAGTCAGCCAGCCGCTGGTGACATATTTACGCACCAGCTGCGGCGAGATCCCTCGCTTGGTCAGCCAGGCACTCGGAACCGCGACGCCTTCAGGCAAATCTTGAAGCAGTGGGCTCAACAGCCGGTTTGAAGTTGGTCGTGTTGATAGCCCCATGGTCTATTGATTCCTCGGACCTTAAACCCATGCTCACGGAAGCAACCTCGACGGTTTACGTATAGATAGAATAATAAACCTCTGGTTTATAAATGTCTAGCTCTATAAACCTCTGGTTTATTCCAAGTGAGTTGTGCAGGCGTTGGCTATGCAAATCTGGCAGAACGTAAACCTGGTGGGAAATCAGATCTGGGCTGGCTCGGCCACCTTCACCCGCACACGGCCGGTCAGGAGATCGTGCATGAGGCCGTGTTTTTGGAGACCAAGTTTCCCGAGTTCATCTTTGAGCATCCTGCAGTGTTTATCACATCCGAATAAACGATCAGCAATCTGTCGCTCTTCTTCAATTCCTGGATGCGGGATCAAAAGTTTTCGAATCTCACCCAGATTTATTCTTCCAAAAGTTGAGCCTGACGAGACCCTTGCGATCTGTGACGCAGTGTTTGAGTTAATCAGAGCGGAATATACAAATCTCGTGTCGGAAGTCCTGGCAGTCATGATTACACAATCCTGACCAATTGCGAATTGGAGATCAGTATCGATGTAGCACGGTACGCCAAAAGAAGCGTTTCGCGAAAAAACAATGTCCCCAAGCCGAGGCACATGCATATCCGTAAGCATCTGAAAGTCCTGCTCGGAGACATAGTCAACACCTTCTAAATCCAAGCCATCCACCTTTACATTTCGTGGACGGATAAACGGAAACCCATCAGTCTGAAATTTTGGCGTGTAATGCTTACAATCGATTATTCGGACATGCTCAACAAGAGGCTTAACCTCCCACTCTTTCGGAATCCAGCCGAGAGGGGAGTCTTTGTAGAGGTGGGGAGCTTCGGCGCGGGTGGGACGGAGACGGCCAGCAGGCGTAACGCCGCGGGTGAAGAGGTCGTGCATCAGCCCCGCCTTGATCTGCTGATACTTCGCAATCAACGCCTCCGTCTGATTAATCGCCTCATCCACCGTCGAAAGGATTTCGGCGATGCAGCGTTGCGCCCTCAGGGTCAATAAAGGCACGGGAAGATCTGACAACTCCTTTGACCCAATGGCCAGGAACGTCGATCCCTGACTACGCCGATGCAGAAAGCCGACATTCCACTCTATAGCGTGGAGCAGGAAAGTATTATCGGCCATGTCCTGCTTAGCAGACACAGCCCCAAGTCCACGACCGATGCAATAGTCTTGATCCGCAAAGTTGGTTGTTCCAACGGGTGCTCGGACGCTGATTAAAACTGATCCCGCTTTCGCAACGCGAAGCGGCGGAGAGCAGTGCAGCTTAGCGGTCGGTACCCTCTCTCCAAACTCTGCACAGCCTTGAAGAAACGGCAAGCCGCTCTCGGCGGTGTTGACGCACGAGGATTCTGGAGACTGACCCATCGTGATTGTGGCCAGTTCACTCAGAGGGCTTTCCGTCCAGCTCTCACTCATACCCCAACTCCGCCAGAAACTTTTTGAGCTTCACCGCTTCGGCATCCCGCTTGGCCTCGATGGCTTTGGCCGTCACGGCGTATTTATTGTGCAGGTTTTCTAATGCAACGACGCAGGCTCGTTGGTCGGCACGGAGATAGCCTTCATAGGTTTGAATAAACATTCGATGGAGACGGTCGAGGATCACGCGACGGGCTTCATCACGGTCAATCTTCTCGCGGGCGGCGGCAACCAGTTCTTCCTCTTTCTTTTCCGTCGCGTTCAGATCAGTCTTCAACTGCTTGGCCTCGTCCTCCAACGCTTTGTGGCGTACGAGCCGTTTCTCAGCCGCCTCGGCACGGGATACAAACGGCGATTGATCCCGTTGTTCTTTCTTCGCCAGCTTGGCCTGAGCCTTGGCCTCTTTGAGTTCAGTCTTGAGCGCCTTCACCTCATTGTCAGGCAACACACCCGTGTCATCGGTATCCTCGTAGTCTTCCTCCTCAGCAGCGGCAAGGAGGGCGGCGAGTTCAGCCAACCGGTTCCGCTTCTGCTCCATCTCGGCGAGGATCTCCGGAAACTGGCTCTGAAGAATTTCGTCGTCCGGAATCAACTCCGCGCCCCATCCGCTGAACGCGATGGATTTGAACTCCGGCTTAAAGAATTCGAAGTAGCTGGCCAAGGCCCCACGGATTTGATGCTCGCTCAGAAGTGTTTGTTTCGCCAACCCCTTCGCGGCACTGGCAAGCAGCGTGCGGCGCAGTTCATACACATTCCCTTTCTGGCCCTTCGTTGGGGCGAGGGATTCAACGAGCGGGAGTTGTACTTTCCACCACACCTCCAACTTGTCTATAAAACGGCTCTGTACCTTGGCCACACCAGGGTCGCTTTTGACCAGCTCCGCCAATGCGCGTCGATCGGTGACAGCCGGTGCGAAATCGGCATAGACCGAGTCTTTGGAGCGAGGAGTAAAGACCCGCTCGCGCAAGCCCGAATAGTTCTTCCAGAAATGATCGAGGGCATCGATTTCCACGACCGGCACACCGCCGTGCAGATGGGCGCGCACATCGTGCGGCTCGGGTGGTGGAGCATTGTCCACATAGCGGCGGATGTTGCAGTTGAAATCCTCCGTCTCGATCTCATTCACCGGCACGAGTCTGGCGTAGCCCTCGACATTCTTTCGTTCTCGATAGACGTGCACGATCTTCGAGATATCCTCAGGTCTCAGAAAGTTTTGCGCTTTACCTTCGCGATATTCCCGGTCCGCATTGATGAAGAAGACCTGCTTGCGGTCTTTGGCACCCTCTTTGTTCATCACGAGCACGCAGGCGGGAATGCCGGTTCCATAGAAGAGCCCCGCTGGCAGGCCGATCACGGCTTCCAGCCAGCCCCGTTCAATGAAGTGCTTGCGCGCCTCTCGTTCCTCACCGCCACGAAACAGCACGCCATGTGGCATGATGGTGGCCATCTTCCCGTCTGCCTTGAGCACCGCCAGCATATGCTGGACAAACATGAGATCCGCCTTCTTGCCTTTCTCCGGCATCTAGACGGCAAAGCGCCCCGAATACTCGATGTCCTTCTTGATGTAGTTCTGGCTGAAGGGCGGATTGGCGAGCACACGATCGTACCGCCTGAGTTCGTTGTTCTCAGCCTTATGCTGAGGCCGGCGAATGGTGTCTTCTTGACGAATATCGGCGTCGGAAATGCCATGGAGGAGCATGTTCATTTTGCAGATAGACCAAGTGGTACCAATACTCTCCTGACCGAAGAACGACACGTCTTTAGGGTTACCCCCGCACTCCCGGATATAATCGCGCGTCTGAATCAGCATGCCGCCTGAGCCGCAGGTCGGATCGTAGATGCTCATGTGCGGTTGGGGATCGACGATTTCCACAAGCGTGCGCACCACATCCGCCGGAGTGTAGAACTCTCCTGCCTTCTTCCCCGCCGAGTCGGCAAAGAACTTGATGAGGTATTCGTACGCCGCCCCCAACAGGTCGGGAAACTCAAAATTCTCATCCCGCAGCGGAATCTTCTCGAAGTTCTGCACGAAATTGGCGAGCGTGTCGTCGTCGAGCGTGCGCTGGCCGATCTTCCGGTTGAAGTTGATGTGTTTGAGGACATCCTGAAGGGCATCGGCGTTGGCATCTTCCAGCGCTTCAAGCGCTTTGTTGAGTCCGCTTCCGACATTGGTTTTGAGGTGGCGAATCTTCGACCAGTGTGCTTTCTCAGGAACAAAGAACGTGTACTTGTCCGGATTGGCAAGTTGCACAGCAATTTGCTTCTCGGACATCCCTCGCGACTTGAGATCCTTCGCAAGCTGCTCTCGCTCTTGATCGAACAGATCGCTCATCCGTTTCAGGAAGAGCATGCCGAAGATGTATTCTTTGTATTCAGACGCATCCATGTTCCCGCGCAAGTCATCGCAGGCGCGAAACAGAAGGCTGGACAGCTGGCTAAGCGTGAGTTTGGTCATATGAACGGCATCTGAAAAAGGAGGTTGCGCCGGGAGCTTACCCCTTTCTTGATGAGAAATCACCACGCCCATGGGAAAGGTTCCTGTGATTGTTACCCTATTAGCTCGACTCGTTTGGGTAGGTCCCCACCTGCCACCTCTCTTGGGCGCATGCACGATTCTCCTTCTACCTCTTTGCTCCCCTCGCACGTCTCCGCTATAATCCCCGCTGCTCTGGAGCAAACCTATGGCCATTGCTACTCCTGAATATAAGGAACGCCTTCGCCAGCTGGCTGAACTGATGCTCGCCGTGTCGGGCGAGTCAGTCACGATGATGAAGCGCACGGCGCCTGAGCAGGCGCTCAAGCTCAAGCGGCAGCAGGAGTGGGGCATCTACCTGGAATTCCTCAAGGTCATGTTCAATCTGACGGACAGGCTGGTGGCCCTGCACATTCCACTCAAAGACCAGATGGAGTTCATGAACGGGCTGGAAGACGCCGTGACCCAACAGCTGAAGCGCGCACTGGAACCGGCGTTCGGGAACAATGCGGATCAGATGGAAATCGTCATGACCATCGGCACGACTGTATCGGAGAGCCGGCAGGCGTACGAGCACTACAAGTTCCTGATCACCGAAGATTCCAAGACGAAGAGCGAAATGTTCCGCGACTTCGGCGACAAAGTCGCCGAGGCCCTCGGCACAGCGGGCAACGCGCGGCTCAGTTCCGCGGCGGCGCTCTGCGCCAGCGCGGTCGTGCCGGCGCTCAGCGCAGTCCTGCAAGGACAGGCTCCTCCCTCTCAGGAACCGTCGCAGATTGCGCCTCCAGCCGCCGAGACATCGACGGAACAGAACAAGCCGACCGGCCAGGAGATCAAGCTTGTCAGCTTGATGTCGAGCGTGTCGGGCGAAGAAGTGGAGACCCGTTGGGGACTCCACCCCCGGTTCCGTGAGGACCTCACCACGTCCGAGCTGCAGCAACTCTCCAAACTCCTGAACCGGGTTGCAAAAATCCTTGGCGAACGTTATGCCGCCGTGGCATTCTCCAAAGACTGGGCCTCGTGGCATAAGGCCGGGCACGCCTGATCGCAACCGGTGCTCGCCCGTCATTGCCGATACTGATTGCGTGATCTTGACCAAAGGAGTGTTTGTGGATTCTCCTAACGTAGCGCACCGTTCTCTCCCGCAGAACCTCAATCGCCTACCCGAACTGGCGCAGAATCTCTGGTGGAGCTGGACGTTGGAGGCCCGCCAGCTGTTCGAACTGATCGATCCGACTCTGTGGTCTCTCACACACCATAATCCCGTCAAACTCTTGTCTGATGTCACACCGGACCGGTTGGCCCGCTTGGCCGAAGACCCGTCGTTTCTCCGCCAATACTCGGCGGTGTTCCGCCTGTTCGACGAATATCTGGCTAACAAGAAGAGTTGGGTCGGGACGCACCATGCGGATCTGGCGAAATCAGCGATTGCGTACTTCTCAGCCGAATTTGGCCTGCATGCCTCCGTGCCCATTTATAGCGGCGGTCTCGGAATCTTGGCCGGAGACCATTGCAAGGAGGCGAGCGATATTGGCTTGCCGCTCGTCGGCATCGGATTCATGTACCCACAGGGATATTTCCGCCAGCGAATCACGCCGGAAGGGTGGCAAGAGGCGGCCTACGCCCCGTTCAACCGCGACGAATCTCCGATTCATCTGGCCCTGACTCCATCGGGAGAGCCCTGCCGGTTTGCCGTCGAGATGGGCAGCCGCCGGGTGACCGCGACTGTCTGGAAAGTGCTGGTGGGACGGATTTCGCTCTTTCTCATCGATACGGATGTGCCTGAAAACAGCCCGGAGGACCGGGCCCTCTCCGCCCGTCTCTACGGCGGAGACCAAGAAATGCGCCTCTGTCAGGAGATCTTATTGGGGATCGGCGGCGTGCGCATGTTGCGCTCGCTCAATATCTCGCCATCGATCTGGCATGCCAACGAAGGTCACTCGGCCTTCCTCACCTTGGAGCGGGTGCGTGAGTGTGTTCAAAAGGGGTCGTCCCATGCGGAAGCCTGCGAGCTGGTCCGCCAGAGCACTGTCTTCACGACACACACCCCCGTACCGGCAGGGCACGATGTCTTCCCGCACCACCTGATGGATCGATACTTTGCCGGCTACTGGGAACAACTGGGCCTCTCGCGCGAGGAGTTCCTCCGCCTCGGAGAAACTCCCGAGTCGCGTGGACACGGTTTCAACATGACGGCACTGGTCATGCGCCTGTCGGCTCACGTCAACGGCGTCAGCCGCGAACATGGCCGCGTCTCACGAGAGATGTGGCAACACTTCTGGCCGGGGTTGCCGGCCGACCAGATCCCCATCCGCAGCGTGACCAACGGCATTCATGCGCCGACGTGGATCTCGCCGGAGCTGCACCATCTGTACAGCAAGTCGCTCAGCCCGACCTGGACCCACACCTGCGATGATCCGGCCATGTGGCAGCGGGTGATGGATGTCCCCGACCATGAGCTGTGGGCGGTCCGACAAACGATGAAGCGGAAACTGATGGGGTTCATCCGCGAACGAGCCAGGGTCGGCTGGATGCAGGGGCATCTTCAGCCGTCTCAAGTCCTGACACGCGGCACGCTCCTGGATCCCGAGGCTTTGACCATTGGCTTCGCCCGGCGGTTCGCGACATACAAACGGGCGACCTTGCTCTTCCGAGACCTAGAACGGTTGAAGGCGCTCCTCCAAGACCGCTGGCGGCCGGTCCAGCTCGTCTTTGCCGGCAAGGCCCACCCGGCCGATGAACCGGGGCGATACTTCATTCATGAGGTGCTGAACTTCTGCCATGACCACAAGTTGGGTGGTCGCGTCGCCTTTCTTGAAGATTACGAGATGCATATGGCGAAGTACCTCGTCCAAGGTGTCGATATTTGGTTGAACACCCCTCGCTTTCCTCTGGAAGCCAGCGGCACCAGCGGCATGAAGGCCGCCCTGAACGGCGTGTTGAATCTGAGTGTCCTCGATGGCTGGTGGGTGGAAGGATATAATGGAGCCAACGGGTGGGGCATCCAGCCACTTAGCGAACAGGCTGACGCACAGGCGCAGGATCACCATGACGCGGAACAGCTCTATCGCATATTGGAACAAGAGGTTGTGCCACTGTTCTATCAGCGCGATCGGGACGGGATTCCCCGGGGCTGGCTCCAAATGGTCAAAGAATGTATCCGCACCATCGCGCCCCAGTTCTGTACCACGCGCATGCTGAAGGACTATGTTGGTCTGATGTACCGCGCCGCCACGGTGCGGCCACCGACGACATGGTGACTCGGTTCGACGCAGCGGATCGCTCGCTGATACGCAACCAGGGCTTTACCCCGACTGCCATGACGCGTGTTATCGGCGCGTTCATGCTGATTCTCATCACAGCGCCTCTCCTTCCCGCATCGGCCGGAACCCCTTCTACGGTCGAATCACAAGCTGCGGCTCTCTTCAAGGCCGGCGACTACCCCGAAGTGACCGCTCTCTACCGGGGTCTTCCACCGGACACGACACCCTCGAACGCATTCCTCCGGCTCTCCTTGCTGAGCTATGTCCGACTTGGACGAACAGACGAAGCCCTGGCCATCTACGCGAAATTGAGCCAGACAGGGCAGCCCTCTGATGCTTCGCTGCTTCGCCCCTTGGCACTCGGAGTGATTACAGACCGCGTTCGAGACCGAAAAGAGCATGTCCGCATTGCGGCCTACTCGGCCCTTGCGGAATTGGGCTTGCCTGAGACCTCGGCGATTTTGGAGGATGGCTTGCTGGATACGTCTGTGGTCGTACGCGCACGGGCCGCCGAGGCGATTGGAAAATCCGGACTCGCGGCGAAGTCCGGCGCCATGCGCCGCGCGTTGCGGGATGACATGCCAACCGTCCGCATTGCTGCGATGACAGCGCTTGGGGAAGCACAGGCCACCGACGTTCAGCAGCAGTTTCTGGATATCGCTCGGACTGAAGATGGGCCTGAGGCCATCTTCGCCTACGCCGCCCTGTTCAAACTGGGGCATACTGAAAAGCTGGACGATATCACCAGCGCCGCGACCCTGCCGGACGCAGAGACGAGGATGGCCGCGCTGGGGGTATTGGGGCGCCTCAAACGTCCGGCAAGCCTGGCGGTCCTCTCCCAAGCTGTGTATGATCCTGATCCATCGGTGCGCGCGTTCGCTGCCGGAGCACTGGGAGAATTTGGCTCCGCTAGCGGTGCGGCTCCGCTCACCCACGCAATCGGGGACGAGATGGCGATGGTTCGTGGTGTCGCTGCGGCAAGTCTTGGAAGGCTTGGCATCAAGGAAAACCGGCCCTTGCTGCTGGCACTCACGAGAGACCCGAATAGTCATGTCCGTGCCAGCGCCACAGAGGGATTGATTCGCCTGGGCGATCCCTCCGCCCTCACGCTGGCCACGGAGTTGGCTCGGCATTCCGACCCTTCAATCCGCGGTGCAGCGGCACAGGCCTTGAGTGCCTCCGCCGAGAAAGACGCTTTGGCGGTTCTTCAGACGCTCTTACAGGACCAGCAGCCGCTTCCTCGCCTGATGGCCGCCAAGGGATTGCGGAAGAGCAGCGCGAGTGCCATCCCGCTCTTAGTAAAGGGTTTACAAGACTCGGATGAGGCCGTGCGTATTGCGAGTGCAAACAGCCTGCTCCAGCAGTTGACCCGGTTAAGGTCATCCAAACACCGCCACTAACCGAGGACCGCGATGGTTAAATTTTTCGCTGTTGTCTTGCTGCTCGTTGGGGCATTCGGGGCGGGCTACTATCTCGGACAACGGCCTGTCGGGACGCTTCAGCGAACGGTCGCGGAGCTTCAACAGTCGTTGAAAGATGTATCCAGGAATGTGTTGGACACGACACTCGGGATCGAACGTGATCTCCGCAAGCGTCAAGGACTCGTGGACGCGAAGTCTCGATTAGTCCAGGCGAAGGCGCACCTCGTCGATCGCAATTTCGGCGACGCGGCGAAAGAACTGGCCGAAGCCGTCGCTGCCGTGGAAGCCGCCGCGAAAGGAGTCAAAGCCGATACCGCAACCAATCCCCTCCGGGACATGGCCGCATCGCTGAGAGAGGTGAAGTCGGAAATCGTGACGGGAAAACAAGTGTCAATGAAAAAGCTGGATGAACTCCAGCAGAGAATGGATCAAATCTTGAACAACTAACTCAGGCGTTGGCCGGTTGAGAGGCCGGTGGCTTCTTCCACTTCGCCAGAATTCGCTCCACCCGCATCTTCACCACCATATCGGGATCCTTGAGCAAGGGTTTCATCGCTTGGCGGCCCCGCTCGTCACCAATCGACTCCAACGCGGCGGCGGCCGTCAACCGCGTAAACCAGTCTTTATCACCGAGCATCCCGATGAGGGGATCAATGGCCTCGCCGCTCTTGATCCGCCCCAACGCGAGGACGGCGCACTTGCGGACATTTTCGTCCTTATCACGAAGGGCACCGATCAGTTTCTCGACGGACGGCTCACCCAGTACGACCAAAGCATCAATGGCATCGTCTTTAAACTCATCGTTCCGAAGTTGAAGCATCAGGGGATCGAGCACTCGCTCGTCGCGGATTTTCCCAAGCGCGGCAATCGCGTATTTGCGGACCTCCCAATCGCGGAGCAATTTGAGAAGAGTCTCGACGGCGGGAGAGCCCACCTGCCCCATCGCCTCAATGGCGACCTCTCGAACCTGCCAATCACCGTCGCGTAGCGCGCGGGCCAGCGGCTCAACACACCGCTCATCACCCATCTCGCCCAAAGTAATCACCGCTTCGCGGCGGACCACCCAGTCAGGATCACTCAGCAGATCGACCTGAATATCAATCTCATCCTTGACCTGCTCTTCGTCAAGGGCGACAGTGCCTGGACTACCCGCCCTCTCGTCAACAGCGGAAGACACAGCCGTCATCTGATCGGCTGCACCACCGGCGAGCGGCTCGTCACCAGCTTGCTGGGTGAGAGGGTTGATGCCCTGGGGGGGATGGTTCGCTTCTTCTTCCATGGAATCCGAGCCTGGCACGACTGTGACCGAAGAAGGACTAGGCCGACGCAGGGGTGGCAGCCGTGCCTTTGCTTCCAGCCGCCCGTTTCTTCCGCTGCACCAGTGCCCGCCGTTTACGCTGTTCTCTCTTTAATCGTTTCCTCAGTGACCGGAGAGCCGCACCCCCCTCCGAGTTGCCTTGGTTGGTCAGCTTTGCGCCGATCTTCTTCTTCAACTTCACTTCATCCGGTTCCGCTGCGCGCTTCTTGGCCATCGCTCCATGCCTCCCCTTCGATAAACTCACGTATTGTCAGCTACTGACGGGAACGATGCAGTCTAGTGGAGAGCTTTGCACCGTGTCAACCTGAGCGGGACCGGCAAGATGACCCTTCACAGGCGTGTGGAGGCTGTTCAAAAAGGCGGTCCTGCAAGACCGCGGTGAAGTCCGCAACGCGAAGAATAATGAGCGTCACGTTTGCGGACGGGCGCGAGTTGGTGAGCGCCCAGTGTCTGCGAGGTGAGGCGTATTCATTCTCACCCACCCAACCTCGAGCTGCTCCGGCAGCTCTTGCCCGAGGTACGTTGAGCCTCTGAGCCCGCTTCCGCCGACGTTGCGAGGCGAGCGATGCGAGAACGCCGCTGACGGGCTTTTTCAACAGCCTGTTAGTTGAGGACCAACGATGCGACCGGCGTACCGGCGGGATGAGTGACCGCGAGCATGGCGACAGCCCAACGATTTCGCCTTGCAATCCAGAGGTCGCCAAGGAAGTTTCTAACCGGAGAGGCCATCCCATGCGACGCCCGATCAGTCCACGGCTGCGCATCGGCAAGCAGCAGCGAAGCAGCTCGGTCTGAGAATTGCTCCGACAGCAGCATCAGCTCAGGACGGCGTTCGCCAACAATCTCAACCTGCACATAGGCCACCCCTTCGCGCTCCACACCCAACTGGACAGCCGCACCATGAGAAAGGTCGAGAATCCGCCCTTTCTCATAAGGACCCCGGTCCGTGATCCGGACATAGAGATGCTTGCCATTCGTCACATTCACCACACGCACCACGCTGCCGAGAGGCATGGTCCGATGGGCAGCCGTCAGCGCTTCCATATCGAACAACTCACCATTCGCCGCTTGCCTGCCATGAAACTGTTCACCGTACCACGACGCGACTCCCCGATCTTTGATCCCAATATCCAATTGCATATCCCCTTTGGGAACCCAAGAGCAGGCCCCCAATGATAAGCATAGGATTATCGCAAAGGATGTGGACGAGGATGGAAGCCGGCTGTGATGAAGCTCAGTCTGCATACTGGGTATCGCCTCCCTCCTGATGGCAACAACGAGACTACTGGTCGAGTCAGGGTATAAAAGGCATGGGACTTCGACAATACCGACTGGAGTATCGGCTCCCCCACTTCCGTATGGGGCCGCCCTCGGTGAAGGAGAGGGTGGCTGTGGGGAAAGTTCAATGGATAGGCATCTCGCGACTTCTATATAGACGAGCCAGAACTTAAATTCAACACCCAATAGATCCCACGGATCCGGAAACGACAGGGAGATATCGTTGAGCGATCACGCTCCCGACATTGCGTAGATGCCCCATCAGGCTTGATACTCATCCTATTACCCATATATTGACTGCCTTGAGCGGAGTGAGTAAGATCCTCCGTCAAGGGATATGATGCAGTTTCGAGAGCGGTGCCACTCCACCTCTCCGCAATTGTTCACACCGATACCACATTCGTGATCGACGTTCAGAACATCACCAAGCGCTACGGGCATCACACGGCCATTGATCGCGTCACCTTCTCGGTGGCCAAAGGCGAGGTGTTGGCGTTCCTTGGTCCCAACGGTGCGGGCAAAACAACCACCATGCGGATCTTAACGTGCTTCATGCCGGCGACCGAAGGCACGGCGCGAGTGGCGGGGTTTGACTGCGCCGACCAGCCGTTGGAGGTGAAACAGCAAATCGGCTATCTGCCGGAAACGCCGCCGGTCTATCAAGAACTCACGGTGGCGGAATATCTGACCTTTGTCGGCCGACTTCGTGGAATCACGGGACCGAAACTCTCGTCAGCGCTCGACCAATCGATTGGACGACTTGAGCTGGGCTCCGTCCGCCATCGGCTGATCGGCAACCTGTCCAGAGGCTATCGGCAGCGCGTGGGGCTCGCGCAAGCGCTATTACACGATCCCCCGGTGTTGATCCTTGACGAGCCGACGGTTGGCCTCGATCCTAAGCAGATTATTGAAATCCGAGAGCTCATCAAGAGCCTGGCCGGCTCGCATTCCGTCATTCTCAGCACCCATATTCTTCCGGAGGCGACGGCAGTCTGCCAACGAGTCGTCATCATCAATCAAGGCCGCATCGTTGCGGAAGATACCCCAGAACAGTTGTCGGCCCGATTGCGTCAATCGGAGAAAGTTTCGATTATCCTCAAGACATGCCCGGTTGACTGTGAGACGAAGCTTCGCGCGATTCCCGGCGTGCTCAGCGTGTTCCCCGGACAGGCGGGAGGAAGCTTTCTTCTCGAATGCGAGCTGGGCCGTGACCTGCGGGACGAGATCGCACGCGTAGCCGTGTTGAGCCAGTGGGGGTTGCTTGAGCTCCGCACTGTGTCGATGACGCTGGAAGACGTCTTCCTCCAGCTCACACGCCACGAGGACCACCTCTCCGAGCCGGCTGAGACGACGGTCAGCATGGCTCCCGCCGAAAGGACGGACACGTAGAAATCGTATGACCCCGGTGCGGGCCATCATCGCCAAAGAACTGCGCGGTTATTTCGTCTCCCCCATTGTCTACGTGGTCGGCGCGGTCTTTCTGTTCATCTTCGGGCTGCTCTCCTACCTCTACATCGGTTTCGCCGGGGCGCAAGCCATCCAATTGATGCAGATGCAAGGAGGAATGGCCCAGATCAACTTGAACGATCTGGTCTTCCGAAATCTATTCGCGAGCATGCGGATCGTCCTCGTGATCATTCTGCCCATCCTGACCATGCGGTTATTCGCGGAAGAGCGCAAGCTGCGGACCTTTGAGTTTTTGATGACCTCGCCGATCAGGATTCATGAAATCGTCGTCGGCAAATTCGTCAGCGTGTTCCTGATCTACCTCGGCCTCGTCGGGCTCACCGTATTGGTCCCCACAGTGCTGATGCTGTTCAGCGACTTCGACTGGAATCCCATCTGGACCGGCTATTTGGGCATGGTGCTGCTGGGAGCCCTGTTTCTTTCCGTGGGTGTGTTTGCCTCGGCACTGACGGAGAATCAAATCGTCGCCGCCTTTGTGAGCTTCGGCATGCTCCTGACCATCTGGCTGATCGCCGGACTGGGAGGCCTGTTCGGAGATACCACCGCGGGCCGCGTCATCTCGTATGTGTCCTACATGGAACACTATGAGCGTCTGGTGCGGGGATTGGTCGACACGAGCGATCTCCTGTACTTCGGAAGCGGATTGGCACTCATGCTGTTCCTCACACATCGGGTCGTGGAGTCGACACGCTGGAAATGAGCCTCAAGTCCTTTCCTCTCGGCATTCTCGGAGTCGTGCTCGGCCTCGGCGGCATGATCACGTACAGCCTTCGCCCTGACTGGCTGTGGGCCGTCACGATCGCGGAAGGGCTGGCGCTGGTCTGCCTCGTCCTGTTCTTCGTTTTCCATTTTGAGGCCGTCAAGGCGTTCTCCGGCCGGCGCTCGACCAGGATGGGGCTGAACAGCTTTCTGATGATCGTATTGTTCACCGGCATCTTGATCATTGTGAACTTTCTGGCCTCTCGACACTCGATCCGCTGGGACCTCTCGGAAAATCAGAATTTCACGCTCGCCCCGCAAACTCACCGAGTGCTTCGCGGCCTGCCCCAAGACGTTAAAATTACTGTCTTCACGAGAGAAAAAGATCCCGGCTATCAGGCATTCAAGGAACGGCTGGAGAGTTATCGGCAAGCCTCGACCAAGCTCAGCGTGGAATTCATCGATCCAGAGAAACAGCCGAAGATCGCCCAGAACTATGGAATCTTCCGAACCGATACCGCCATTTTCGAGAGCCATGGTCAGACGATCCGCGTCACCTCCCCCTCCGAGGTTGAGCTGACCGGTGCGCTGATCCGCATCTCCAAGGATGCCAAGAAACGCATCGTCTTCGTCGAAGGCCACAGCGAATTGAATGTCGAAGACAAGGACCGCAATGGTCTCTCCGCTGCCAAAGAAGCGCTCATCCGACAAGGCTATGAGGTCGGCACGCTCTCGCTCCTCAAAGAATCAGCCGTGCCGGATAAGACCTCCGTGCTAATTGTGGCAGGCCCTCGCCGCGCCGTGATGAAAGACGAGCAGGACCGTATTCAGACCTACGTCGAGAAGGGCGGCCATCTCTTGGTCATGGCCGATCCCGACACACAGACCGGGCTGGAGTCATTGCTCGCCCGTTGGGGGCTGGGTCTAGGATCAGGGGTCTTGGTTGATCTGCAAGATCGGTTGGCCCAGGGAGATCTCACTGCGCTGTTGGTCAGAACGTTTACCGAGCATGAGATCACGCAAGACCTGAACTCCGCCGTGTTGTTGCCGCTGTCCCGGCACGTGACGTTCGACGAGCAGGCCGGGAAAGACTGGGACTTTGTGCCGCTGGCCCGTACCTCGCCGAACAGCTGGGCTGAAATGAACATGCAAGGCCGGGTCGTGAGCCTGAACGAAAAGGAAGACGTGAAGGGACCGCTGCCGATGGCAGCCGCGCTGGCGCCGAAAAAAGCCCAGGAGGAGGGCACACCTCGACCCGCCATCGTGGTCATCGGCAACTCGACCTTCGTCTCCAACGCTTTTTTTAACTTCCCTGGCAACAGTGACTTTTTCCTCCACACGACCGGTTGGCTGGCCGAGGAACGGGACTTGATTTCCATCGCACCACGAGAACCGGCATTGCACCCGTTCACACCGAACCCCACCCAAGAGCGGGCGCTGATTTACATACAAGTTGTGTTTCTTCCATTCGTGACGCTGCTTACCGGCATCATCGTGTGGAGAAAACGCCGCCGTCTCTAGCCTATGACTCGCTACTGGCCGACTCTCCTCATGTTCCTCCTTCTGGCTGGTCTAGGAACCTATCTCTACCTGGTGGAGTTTCCCGCCCAGCAGCGAGAAGAAAAACAGGAACGCGCACAGAAACACGTCCTGCCCTTCCCCGAAACCGCCATCACCGGACTCAGGATCACCACCGCGCAGGGGCCTATCGAATTAAAGCTGGCGGAACCTGGCAAATGGTCGATCGTGGCTCCGCTTCAAACGGATGCCGATCATCGCGAAGTGCAGGCCCTGATTCGAGCGCTCGTGACAGGAACCGTCACCAGAACTGTCGAGGAGCAGGCGACACAGCTGGCACCATTCGGCCTTGAACCGCCGGTGACCACCCTCACCGTCACAGCGGGGACACAACGCGAGACGATTTCAATCGGCGACAGTGGTCCGCTGTCCAATACCCTCTATGTCCTTCGTGCATCGGACCGGAGCGTGTTGCTGACCAACCTGGCACCGAAGGACTTCATCAACAAGTCGTTGATGGCATTCCGCCGAAAAGAGCTCTTGCGGTTTGTCCAGAATGATATCGAACGGGTCCGCCTGACCTATGCCACTACCGAAGTCGTGCTGTACAACATGGCCAAGGATAAGCCGAAACCGTCGTGGAAGATCCGCTATCCAATCGAAGCTGAAGCCGACCAGAACGAAGTCCGCTCCTTGATCTTTCGGTTAGAAGATATCAAGGCGCTCGGCATCATCGATCCCGGTCCTGAACGAGACGCCATAGCCAAGACCCTGACGACCCCCAAGCTAAAAATCACGCTGCATACGGCAGCCGGTGACCAGTCTGTCCGGCTGTATCAACCGGACCCCCAGAGCGGAGAAGCCATCGCGGAGACCGCCGCCGACGGCCCGCTCTATCGCATCAACCCCGCACTGATCAGAGATCTCACGAAAGAACTCTTCACGCTCCAGGACAAACGGCTGCTCGGCCTCGACTCCAGCGACATCGCCATGTTGTCGGTAAAGACACGAGAGCATCAGTATGTCTTGATCAACCAGACCGGCGAATGGCTGTTCGAAGATCAGCCTGCCGAGAAAGTCAGCCAAGAAGCGGCGGATCTCCTTGTCAGTCGAGTCGCGAATCTTCCCGCTGAAGAACGCGTCATGAAACAATCCGCACCACTGGCGCCCTATGGCTTACTGGCTCCCGCCGCGGAATTCGTGGCGACGGGCAAGGACGGCAAGACCATGGGGAAGCTGACCCTCGGCAACAAGGCAGGCAATCTCCTTTATGCCACCGGCCAACGTCTGCAAGGAGTCTTTCAGGTACGCCCGGATCTCCTCACACAGATTCCCTCCAAGGCCGAGATCCTTGCCAAATCGCAGGGCGCTTCACAAACCGGACGCTGACCGGCTCAACACGAAGCATTTCCCACTTGCGCGCGCCAACCGGCAATGGCGATGCCACCGCCATGCAATCATAGGTTCAACAGCTGACCTCTGTGCCTCACAATGACGGTGAACCCTTACCTATGTAGGGCTCGACCGAATGCGACCCCTCTCGTAGGATCAGCACCTACAGTTCGTGTTCATAAGTATGAAGCAATCCATCCCTCCTCTCGTTAAAAGAAAGTGATCGGCGTTATATGAAACAGAACTTCATATCCCCAGGACAATGGCTCGTTACCACCCTGATTCTCGCCATCAGCCTGGGCGCCTACGGCTGCGCGGACACCGCGTCGGTTTCGGAAGACGTCGCCGCACCCTTGTCCAACCTGACGGTCACCCCTGGGGGCCTCCAGCCAGCGTTTTTTGCTAATACCACGAACTACGCGGTCAACGCGCCGACATCCGCGACCAGCGTCACTGTGACTGCCGTCCCCAAGGACAATTCGGCAACAGTTACGATCGATGGGTTCGCGACATCACAACGGTCTGTGACCCTAGGCGGACCGGGATCGACCAAAACTATCCTGATTGTGGTGGAAACACAGACTGGACTTGAGACCACCTATGCCATCACCGTCACACGACTCCTCTCAGGCGACAACAACCTGTCCGCCTTAACGGTGACACCAGGCTCCTTGGTCCCCGCCTTTACATCAAATACCTTGGATTACACGGCGAACGTGGCAACCAACGTCACCAGCGTGACTGTTTCCACAACCAAGTCGGATCCGAATGCCGTGATATCTGGTTCGCTAACTGCCGGGGCGGGAATCGCAACAGGACAAGCTACCATTCAGCTCGGTGGGCCAGGAACCGCCACACCTGTGACGATTACCGTGACTGCTCCGAATGGCAGCGCAAAGACCTACACCATCACCGTGAACCGTCTCTCCAACGATAACAATTTGTCTGCCCTGAGCGTAACACCGGGCTCACTGGACCCCGCCTTTGCTGCCAACACACTGACCTACACAGTGAATGTGGCCACCGACGTCACGGAAGTGACTGTCACGGCAACCAAATCGGATCCAAATGCTGTTCTGTCTGGGTCGGTTGCTGATCCCGGAGCAGGGCAAGCGACCGGTCAAGCAACCATTCCGCTCGGTGGACCGGGAACAGCCACACCTGTATCCATTACCCTGACCTCTCCTAATGGAAACAGTAAAACCTATGCCATCACGGTGAACCGAGCGGCGCCTTCGAGCAACAATAATCTGTCAGCCTTGAGCATAACGCCGGGCTCCTTGGATCCTGCCTTTGCTGCCAGCACACTGACCTACACAGTGAATGTAGCCACCGATGTCACGGAAGTGACTGTCACGGCAACTAAATCCGATCCAAATGCTGTTCTGTCTGGGTCGGTTGCTGATCCCGGAGCAGGGCAAGCGACTGGTCAAGCAACCATTCCGCTGAACGGAGCAGGAACACCCACATCAATATCGATCACTGTCACTCCTCCAAGTGGAGCCTCTCAAACGTACACCGTCACAGTGAACCGAGCGGCACCATCGAGCGACGCCAACCTGTCGGTCTTAACGGTGACAGGAGGCCCCTTGGTTCCTGACTTTGCTCCCAACACCATGATCTACACGCTGGACGTTCCGCTCAGTGTCGACAGCGTGACCGTCTCAGCCACGAAATCAGACCCGAATGCCGTGATGTCCGGTGACGTCACAGCCGGGACCGGGGTTCCAGGAAGCCAAGCAACCTTTCCACTCGTACCACTGCTTCCCAGAACCGTGTCGATCACTGTCACGGCTCCGAATGGAGACTCAAAGACGTACTCCATTACGATCACTCGAGCATTATTCTAGAGATGATAGGCTTGTTTGAACAAAGCAGTGGTACTCATATCTTTGCGATGATCGTAAGCCGATCGGGCCTAAGTTACTACCTATCGCGCTAGGCATGACCTTCTTCTTCCACTCTGCTACCAGGCCCTAGTAAGCAAACCCCATCGGAAACCTACAACTCCCGTTCCAAATCACGCTCAGACCGCTTCACTCCATCGTGATCCGAGGATCTTGACCTCACCAGGAGGATCGGCTATAGGTACGCCACCTATTTTCCCTATACCTAAGTAGGGGTAGACCAATCTTTTGCCCTCTCGTAATATCCGCACCTCCCACTGAGGTTCACACTGATGGGCCTACCACTTCACGCTTCTAGAGAAAGAGACCACATCACCATGCGTACCATGACCGTCGTGAGACAGTATCTCGCTGCCGCGTTCCTCCTTGTGATCGGCCTGGTCGCCTACGGCTGTGGCGACTCGGCGACGGTGAACCCCGTGGTGGAACTTGCTAGCCTGACAGTCGACCCCGGCACGCTCAGACCAGCTTTCAGCGGAGGAACCACCCAATACACTGTTGATGTTTCCAGCAACATCACGAGCGTGACCATAGCCGCTCAGCCTGCTGTAGCTGGCGACAGCGTGACGATCAACGGACAGGCCACGACCAGCAGCGTAATCCCGCTGGGCGCGGCGGGAACAACGACTCCCGTCAACATCGTCGTATCGGAATCCGGGACGAATTCCCGAACCTACACCGTCCTTATCGTGAGAGCCGGCTTAACTGGGAACAACTCGTTACAGAACCTGACCGTGTCGCCCGGGACCCTGGATTCCCCATTCACTGCGAACGATCTCAACTATTCAGTCGACGTTGCCAATACTGTCGGAAGCGTCACAGTGACCCCCACGCTTTCCGATCCAGCCGCGACGATGACGGTGAACGGGCAGCCCACGAACTCAGGTCAGGCCCGTACAATATCTCTCAATCCTGCAGGGCAACCCACTAACATCCCGATTGTTGTAACCGCGCAGAACGGAACCCCGAAAACATACCAGGTGACGGTGAGTCGCGGAGTATCCGGTAATAATAACTTGGGGGGGGTGACTGTATCACCGGGCACCCTGGACCCCGCCTTTCTTGCGAGCCGGACGAGCTATACGGTGGATGTGGCGAGCACCGTGGCCAGCATCTCAGTCACGCCCACGCGACAGGATCCCGCTGCCACGATCACCGTGAATGGGACACCAGCCACGTCTGGTCAGGGCCGTTCCATTACGCTGAACGGAGCAGGATCAAATACCTTTATCAATATCGTCGTGACCGCACAGAACGGCAGTCAGAAACTCTATACCATTGAAGTCAGGCGGGCCGCACTGGGTGGGAATAACAACCTTCAAAGTTTGACTGTGTCGCCGGGCACGTTGAATCCTGCCTTTAATGCAAACACGCTGAACTATACGGTGGACGTGGCGAGCGGCGTCACCAGCGTCTCGGTCACGCCCACACGGCAAGATCCCAATGCCACGATCACTGTGAATGGGACACCCGCGACCTCCGGGCAAGCCCGAACCGTTCCATTAAACGGAGCGGGATCAAATACCTTAATCAACATCGTGGTGACCGCGCAGAATAACAGCCCGAAAGCCTACACGGTCAACGTTGCTCGGGCCGCCCTAGGCGGAAATAATAATCTGTCTGCGTTGACCGTGTCGCCGGGCACCTTAAATCCTGCCTTTAATGCAAACACGCTGAGCTATACGGTGGACGTGGCGAGCGGCGTCACCAGCGTCTCGGTCACGCCCACACGGCAAGATCTCAATGCCACGATCACTGTGAATGGGACACCCGCGACCTCCGGGCAAGCCCGAACCGTTCCATTAAACGGGGCGGGATCAAATACCTTCATCAATATCCAGGTGACCGCTCCGAACGGCAGCCCCAAAAATTATTCCGTGAATGTCAGCCGAGCCGCCCTGGGCGGAAATAACAATTTACAGAATTTAACTGTCTCTCCTGGCACTCTGAATCCCACATTCAGGACGGACAGGATTGCATACACGGTGAACGTCGACAGCAACGTCGGCAACCTCACCGTGACCGCGACCGTACAGGATGCAGGGGCAACCTTGACCATTAACGGTCAAGGAATCGGCTCAGGCCAGCCTCGCGTGATTCCGTTAGGGGCACCCGGCTCGACTACTGAAATCAACGTTGTTGTGATCGCTCCGAATGGCAATCCTAAGACATACCAACTCGACGTCAACCGCGCGGCGCTCGGGGGTAACAACAATCTGTCGGCGTTGAGTGTCTCACCCGGCACGTTAGTCCCTGTATTTGATGCCAACACGACGAGCTATACCGTCAACGTGGCTAACGACGTAACTAGCGTGAATGTCTCCGCAACGAAAGCTGACCTAAATGCCGTGATGTCCGGTTCGGTGACGGCCGGAACAGGTATCCCAACAGGCCAAGCAACCATTCCGCTGAATGGAGCAGGGACGCCCACGCCCGTGTCAATTACCGTGACTGCTCCGAGTGGTAGTTCTAAAACCTACTCCATCACCGTCAATCGAACCGTAGCAGAACCACCACCCCCGGCGATCGCACCAGACCTGATTCGAGAGGATGACTCCTGTTCCACCGGTGTTCCCCCTGAGGAGTGCGCTCCGCCCACGAGCAAGGAGGACAACGTCACCAACGTCGCGAGACCAAGATTCACCGTGCCTCCACCCGGCTCGGGGGAGACGGCAAAACTGTACATCAATGGGAGCGAGGTCCCTTCGTCATTTAATTCTGGAGACAACACCCTCAGGCCGAATGCAGATTTAGTGGATGGAAGTTATGGCATTACTTACACCTTGTCCAATGCGGGGGGTGAGTCTGATCAGAGTCCAGCTATGACACCACCATTGCAGATCAACACCACCGCGCCGTAGGTGGGGGTAATCGGTAGAGCGGATCGCTTCGGCATCCACGTTCGCGCGGCTGCCGTGAATGCCCTGAATGGAGAGGGTACGCCTACACCATCGATATGAACCTCGCGCGAACGGGTGCCTCCATGCTCTCAAAATTTATACCGATTGTTCCACACCCATCGATTCTCCACGTCTCGGCCTGACGTCTTGACCTCACCGGACGGATTGGCTATACCTGTCACTCCTGCTTAGCTCTCTGTAGAGACTGGCACCCTCTCGCTGCCCCAATCATCTCGCGTGTGGGTTCGCCGAAACAAACAGGCTTATCACGTCGAGCATCAAAGGGAAGGTAACCGCCTCCAATGGGACGCATTTCTACCATCGCAACGCAAGGCTTTGCCTCTTCCGCCATGCTCATGCTCGTGTTGAGTGTATACGGCTGCTCGGACTCGGCATCGGTCAATCCCGTGGTCGAACTGGCCAGTCTCACCGTCACAACCGGAACCACTAACGCAACGCTGCAACCGTCGTTTACCCCATCCACGACGAACTATACCGTTGATCTCTCCACCAACCTCACGAGCGTTACCGTCACCGCGCAACCCGCGGTCGCCGGCGACAGCGTGACGATCAATGGCGAGGCGACGACAAGCCGCCCCATCCCGCTTGGCGGGGCCGGAACGACGACCCCCGTGAATATCGTCGTGTCAGAATCGGGCACCAATTCAAGGGCCTATACCGTCCTGCTTACCAAAGCAGAGCTCACGGGAAACAATTCGCTGCGGAGTGTGTCGATTTCGCCGGGCACTCTCAATCCAAGATTTGATCGCAATACCCTGAGCTATGAAGTCGCGGTTGCGAGTACCGTCAACAGCATGAGGGTGACGCCCGCCTTGGACGATCCTGCTGCAACCATGATGGTGAATGGGCAACCCACGACTTCGGGACAAGCCCAAACCATTACATTGAATGGGGCCGGTTCAAACACCTTTATCAATATAGTTGTCACCGCGCAGAACGGTACCCCAAAAACCTACACGGTGGTTGTGGCCCGCGCCGCGCTCGGTGGGAATAACAATCTTCAAAGCTTGACGGTGTTGCCGAGCCGTCTGGACCAAACATTTAGCACGAGCCGGACAAGTTATACGGTCAGCGTCGATGGCCGGGTCGACAGCATCGCGGTGACCGCCGCGTCCCAAGATGCGAATGCGCGCATGACGATTAATGGTCAAGAAACGAGGTCGCGCTCAATCCCTTTGCCGGCAGGTCCATCCAGCACGGAAATCCAGGTGATCGTCACCGCACCGAATGGAATTCCAAAAACCTATTTCATCACGGTGGACCGCGAGGCACTTTCGGCTGATAACAACTTGGAAGCCCTCAGCGTGTCACCAGGGACCTTGGACCCTCCCTTTTCTGCCGGCACCACGCAGTACACCGTCGAGGTGGCAACCGGCGTCACCAGCGTAGGCGTGACCGCCACCAAATCCGATCCAAATGCCGTGATCTCTGGGGATATACCCAATGGAGGGCAAGCGGATATTCCGCTCGACGGACCTGGGACGAGCAAGAATGTGTCAGTTATCGTGACCGCACCGAATGGAACCTTCAAGACCTACCGCATCACTGTGCATCGATTGGCACCTTCGACTGACAGCAATCTATCCAACTTGACGGTGAGTGCGGGAACCTTGAATCCAGGCTTTGCCGCTGGGACACTGAATTATACGGTCCAAGTCCCGGCCAGCGTCGACAGCCTGACGGTGACGGCGACCAAGTCGGACGCGAACTCGGTGATGTCCTCCTCGGGCTCCGTGCTCGCGCCAGCAGGAGTCTTAACCGGGAGCGTGAGCAGTTCACTCGGCTTGGGAGCCACGACCCTGTTCACGATTACCGTGACCGCACAGGATGGCGTGAGTACAAGATCCTACACGATCACTGTCTTTAGAGATGCGCGCTAGACATCATGCGGGTAACCCGCATGGTTTTGTCCCAGAGGGTTGTGAAATCCGGCACGCGAACAGGCCGACAGCGGCGAGGAAAGCTACTGGATAAACTCGGGTCGCCTACGGGATCCAATTCCAGCTTTGCCGTTCGTAGTATCTCTAACTCCAACTCCAACCGGTTGACCTCATAGGTAGGATCCGCTATATGATGGATCTCGGCTTGACGACAATCATAATCAGCAGGTTTGGCGCTCTCTCGTATTCTCGATACCGAACCGTTTGAGTTCAAACTAATACATAGGCTTGTTGCTCTGACTTAGAAAGTGACCGATATCATATGCACCGTACAGTCACCGCCGTGGGACAATGTTTCGCCAGTATCCTTTCCCTGACCGTCGTCCTCAGTGCCTCCGGCTGCAAGGACACGGGGTCGATCTCGGAAGGACCGCAGGTCAGGCTCTCTAGCTTGTCGGTCTCTGAGCCAGGACTCCAACCAGCTTTTTCAAGCGCGATCACCAACTATGCACTCAACGTCCCGTCAACCGTCGCAAGCGTGACGGTGACAGCCACCCCGGAAAACAACAGCACCAGCATCACGATCGCTGGGACCGCGAGCCGAAATCTCTCGGTTGACCTCACTCCCCCGGGATCGAGCAAGGATATCGCCATCGTCCTCACTGAGCAGAGCGGAAATCAAAGCTCCTACATCATCACGGTGAATCGGGCTGCTCCATTGTCGGGCAACAATGAGTTGTCGAACCTGACGGTGTCCTCAGGTAGTTTAACTCCAGGGTTTTCACCAGGCACGCTGAACTATACCGTGGACGTGCCAACCGATATCACCAGTGTAAATGTCACCGCAATCAAGTCCGACCCAAATGCCGTCCTATCTGGAGATGTCTCAAATAGCGGGCACGCGACCATTCCGCTCGATGGACCCGGAAGCAGCAAGACCGTCTCGGTCACTGTGACCGCACCGAATCAAACTTCCAGGACGTACCGCATCACAATCAACCGACTCGCACCCTCAAACAACGCTAATTTATCGGCCTTGACCGTGAGTGCAGGCGCCCTGAATCCAGGATTTGCCGCCGGCACACCGAACTATACGGTCCAGGTCCCGGCCAGTGTCGACAGCCTGACAGTGACGGCGACCAAGTCTGATCCGAATGCGGTGATGTCCGCCTCAGGGTCCGTGATTGCCCCAGCAGGAGTCGCCACCGGGAGCGTGAGCAGTTCACTCGGCTTGGGAGCCACAACCTTGTTCACGATTACCGTGATCGCACAGGATGGCGTGAGTGCGAGACCATACACGATCAATGTCTTTAGAGATGCGCGCTGAGCATGCCACTGCAAGCATTTCTATTGAAATCCGAGTGAGAGTCTCCTAAGGAGGATGTGCGGTTCAGAAATTTTCCCGCCGTGGCCTCATCTTACCGCTTCGGATCCAGCTCGATCAGGCCCTTGCGAATGGCGGTGATGGCCGCTTGCGTGCGGTCATAGACTTGCAGTTTATGGAAGATGTTCCGGACGTGATTCTTAACCGTCTTTTCGCTCAGATCAAGGGTATTGGCGATCTCCTTGTTGGTTTTCCCGTCGGCCACCAATCGCAGCACCGTAATCTCCCGCTCCGTCAGATCATGCTCAGCCCAGGATGGTTTTTTCCCCTTCTTTTGGGCCATCAATGAGAACTCCGCCAAGATTTTACTGGCGACAGACGGATGGATCAGCGATTCGCCCCGATAGATCGCTCGAATGGCCGCCACGATTTGCGAGGATTCAGAGTCTTTCAAGAGATAGCCGGTCGCGCCCGCACGGACAAGATCGAAGATGTACTGTTGTTCTTCGTACATGGTCAACGCCACGATGCCGATGTGTGGAAACTCACGTTTGACTTGTCTGGTTGCCTCGACGCCTCCCATCCGTGGCATGCTCACATCCATCAGGATCACATCCGGAAGCAAGGCTCTGGCTTTTTCGACGGCCTCCGCACCGTCTTGAGCTTCGCCGATGACGTGAATGTCCTCTTTGGTCTTGAGAATGGCCGCCAAGCCCTCCCGAACCACTCGGTGATCGTCGGCAATCAGCACCTTAATTTTCTCCATTGTCCCTCTCCTCCCGATGCCCCAGCGGCACCTCGACGATGATTTTCGTGCCCTTGCCTGGTTTCGATTGGACGCGCCCCTCTCCCCCCACCAGCCGAGCTCGTTCTAAGATGCCCTTGATGCCGAAATGATCCCACTTTTCCGGGTCGCGCAGCACGGCCTCCAGATCGAATCCGATTCCATTGTCGGTAATGGTGACGCGCAAGAGATCCATATCGATGTCCAGCTTGATCGAGACTCGATCGGCCCGTGCATGTTTTTGGACGTTGCTCAACGCCTCTTGGATAATGCGAAAGAGAAAGATCTTCGTCCGTGGGAAGAGAATCTGCTCATCTCCGCTCACGGAAAACTTCGTGGCGATGTGGGTCTGAAGCTGGTATGACTTGAAATAATTCGTCAGGGCCGGAATCAATTCCATCTTGTCGTAGTGCAGGGGACGCAGGTTAAAAATCACTTGCCTGGCTTCCTGGATGGCCAGCTTGAGTTGAGCCTTGCTCTCCTTGATGGTGGCCAAACTGGCCCGTGATTTCTTGCGGATGAGTTCCTGGCACAGATCCAGCTTGAAATTCACCCCCGCCAAACTCTGCACGAAGCCGTCGTGGATCTCGCAAGCGATTCTGGTCCGCTCCTCCGTCACCGCCGCCCCGGTCTCTTTCACATACAACCGATACAAGGATTGATATTTGTTCAGCGTCTTCTCAATCTCCGCCGTCGCGCGAATACGGGCTCCAATCAATTCCCACATGAATTTCGCACTGGCGCCGCCGATGATGGTGACACCCATGCGATGAAAATCCTGAAGGAATGCCCAGACCTCCGCATCACCCGACACATCGATGATCAGGTCGACGCGCTCCATCGCGAGGAGCTGCCGATAGTCGTGCGTGATCGGGATTCCGAACTGTCGCGCCAGTTCTAGCCCTGGGGCTTTCGGATCGAGCTCCGCGACACCGACAATCCGCACGAGGGGATCGTTTGCGAAGATCTCCATCAGCGCGGCCCCCCCGCGACCGGCGCCGATAATGGCGACGTTCGTCGCCCAGGAGGCTGGCGTGTTCCGTCGAGCGCGCTGAGAGAGGGGCTTCTTCATCAAGAGGCACTTCCTGCACTGGGCTTGGCGGAATGCACGACGAACACTGGTCGAATCGGAGAACCTGAACAAGGCTGGGAGAGAGGGGCTGAGGGATCCAGACGGTACGTCTTAACTCTCACGCTGGTGTTGAGCAAGCGTTTGCAACTCGTCCATGAATTGGTCGATGCCCTTGAACTCTCGATACACGGACGCAAACCGGACATAGGCGACCTGATCCAGCTGATGTAACTCCTTCATGACTTCCTCACCGACAACCCGGCTTTCAATCTCCGTCTCGCCCATCTCCTGAATCCGTTTTTCTATCCGGTCGGTGACGGCCTCAATGGTACCGATACTGATCGGCCGCTTTTCACAGGCCTTTTTCAGCCCGACGAGAATCTTGTTGCGGTCAAACGACTCGCGGCGGCCGTCCTTCTTCACCACGACCGGCAGTATTTCCTCGACTCGCTCGTAGGTGGTATAGCGGCGTTTGCACCCAAGGCACTCGCGGCGGCGGCGGATGACCTCGCCCTCCTTGGCCATCCGAGAATCGACCACCTTGTCTTCGAGTTCATCGCAGAACGGACATTTCACCGGCGGTGACCCTGCCCTCTTGCTCGTGGCTGGTTAGTATTGATGGATGAAGGGAAACCGGCTGTTCAACGCCTTCGCCTCAGCCCGTACTTCCTCCAGCACCGCTGGCTCTTGCCGATGTTGCAGCACGCGGTCGACCAACCCCACGATCTGCTTCATCTCGGGCTCGCGCATGCCGCGCGTCGACACGATCGGCGCTCCAAGGCGAATTCCACTGGCCACGGCCGGTGGCTTCTCATCGTACGGCACAGCGTTCTTGTTGACGATAATCCCAGCGGCATCGAGTGCCGCATCGGCATCTTTCCCTGTAATGCCTTTATTCGACAAGTTGAGGAGCATCAGATGGGTATCGGTCCCACCGGAGACGATCTTATACCCACGCTCGACCAACCCCTGCGCCAAGGCCTTCGCATTGGCCAACACTTGTTGTTGATAGCGCTTGAACCCTGGAGAGAGGGCCTCTTGAAACGCAACCGCTTTTGCCGCAATCACATGCATGAGCGGTCCGCCTTGCAGTCCTGGGAACACCAGCTTGTCGACCCCCTTGGCGTACTCGGCTTTGCACATCGTCACCCCCCCACGCGGGCCACGCAGAGTTTTATGGGTCGTCGTGGTCACGAAGTCCGCATAGGGCACCGGATTGGGATGCAGCCCGGCCGCAATGAGGCCGGCAATATGCGCGATATCCACTAAGAGATAGGCACCGACCGATTTCGCAATCTGCTGGAAACGTGGAAAATCGAGGGTCCGCGCATAGGCGCTAGCCCCCACTACAATCATGCGCGGGCGGCATTCCTCAGCAACCTTTTGTACCGCATCATAGTCGATGGTTTCGGTCTGGCGATCAACGCCATAGGAGAAGACCCGAAAGAGAATGCCGGAGAAATTGACCTTGCTCCCATGCGTCAAATGGCCGCCCTGAGCCAGATCCATCCCGAGAATCGTATCGCCCGGTTTTAAGACAGACAGATACGCCGCCATGTTGGCCTGTGATCCTGAATGCGGCTGGACATTGACGTGTTCGGCACCGAAGATCTGCTTGCACCGCTGAATGGCCAAGTCTTCGACCGCATCAGCATGCTGACAGCCGCCGTAATACCGCTTGCCCGAGTACCCCTCGGCGTATTTATTGGTGAGCAACGACCCTTGGGCGGCAAGCACCGCCGGGCTGGCAAAATTCTCCGAGGCAATCAAGAGCAACTTTTCACGTTGCCGGACCGCTTCCGACTCAATCGCGGCATAGACATCGGGATCCACCGCTTTCAGTGCATCCAGTGAGCCGATCGCGTCCTGCATCATGCTATCATCACTCCCTAATTATGAAGCGGAAGCCTCTTCCGGCTCTTGTTTCTTCACCACGTGGATCTTCACCGTCGCCACCACATCTCTGGGCATCTTGATCGGCACGGCCACGGTCCCAAGTTCCTTGATCGGTTGCGCCAATTGGATCTTGCGCCGATCCACCGTGACACCGTGTGCCGCCAATCCTTCCGCGATGTCTTTGGCGGTGACAGAGCCGAACATCTTATCGTCTTTGCCGACCTGCGCTTCGATCGTCAGCTCAACAGCCGACACCTTCTTGGCGTGGGATTCAATTTCCAGCTTTTCCTTCTTGGCCTTGTCGGCTGCCACACGCTTGGCATGTTCAAAGGCCTTGATGCTCCGGCCATCGGCCTCAACGGCCTTCCGGCGCGGTAACAGATAGTTTCTCGCAAACCCATCGGCGACGTTAATGAGATCGCCGAGATGCCCCACCCCTTCCAGGGTCTCTTGAAGAATGACTTTCATACCCGTACTCCTTACACAAGATAAAGTAGCCGAGGATACTGACCTGATTGTGAAATGTCAATTCTGAGGAGTCTAGAGGAGTCGAATGAAGGCTGGTTATGGGATCACGCCGAGCGCACGACCCACCTTCGCAAACGCCGCCACGGCTTGTTGCAACTGAGTCCTTGTATGGGCCGCCGACATTTGAGTCCTGATTCTGGCTTGCCCTTGCGGAACGACCGGATAACTGAATCCGACGACATAGACCCCCTCTTTCAGCAACGCCTCCGCCATGGAGGTCGCAAGGGCGGCATCACCCAACAGCACGGGAATGATAGGATGCTCCCCCGGGATAAGCCGGAAGCCAAGTGCAGTCAGTTCGCCTCTGAAGAAAGCGGCATTGGCCCGAAGCTGCTCTCTGAGATAGTCACCCTGTTTCACGAGATCGAGCGCGCACAACGCACCAGCCACGATGGGGGGAGGAAGCGAGTTCGAGAACAGGTAGGGCCGCGATCGCTGACGCAGCAGCTCGACCACCTCGGCCCTGCCGGATGTAAACCCGCCGGCCGCGCCACCGAGCGTTTTCCCCAAGGTGCTCGTCATCATCTCGATTCGGTCGGCTACCCCGAAATGAGCCGGCGTCCCCCTGCCCTTCGGACCCAGAACCCCTGTAGCATGGCTGTCATCAACCACCACCGCTGCATCGTACCGTTCCGCAAGCGCCACGATCCGATCCAGTTTGGCCAGATCGCCATCCATTGAGAACACCCCATCGGTGACGATCAGCCGCAGGCGACAGCCACCCGCTTCCTGAAGCCGCGCTTCGAGGTCTGCCATGTCTGAATGGGCGTAGCGGAATCGTTTGGCCTTGCAGAGCCTGATGCCGTCGATCAGGCTGGCATGGTTCAAGGCATCGCTGATGACGGCATCCCCCTCATCCGACAACACTTCGAACAGTCCCCCATTCGCATCGAAGCAGGAACTGTAGAGGATAGTGTCATCGGTGCCGAGAAATTCACTGACGGCCTGTTCCAGTTGCTTGTGCAAATCCTGCGTACCACAAATAAACCGTACAGAAGCCATGCCATAGCCATGTGTGTCCAACCCATCTTGAGCCGCCTGCACAATGGCCGGATGATTCGCGAGTCCGAGATAATTGTTTGCGCAGAGGTTCAGAACCGAGCCTTGAGCCACCAGGATGTCCGAGCCTTGCGGTCCCAGAATACGCCGCTCGGATTTGTAGAGGCCTTTGGCGCGAATGTCGGCGAGTTGGGTGTCGAGAACCTTTTTAAGTGAGTCGTACGCCATATCGCTGGCACGGTTGATAAGCTGACAAGGTATATCCGCCGATCACCAAACTGATTATTTGGCCTTGCCCGCCTGTCAGCCTGTGGCCTGTCAGCTCACGGGAACAAGACCACTTTGCCGCATTGCCCCGACTGAATCAACTCAAACCCTGTCGCAAACTCTTTCAGAGGAAACGAATGGGTCACGACCGGACGAATATCGAGGCCGGCTTTGAAGAGACCGGCCAGCCGGTACCAGGTTCCAAACAAACGCCGCCCGGTAACCCCATAGACACGGATGCCCTTAAAAATAACTTCGTTCGGCAGATCAAAGCACACGGGACCGGTCGGGATGCCGAACAAGGTGACTCGTCCGCCGTTCTTCACCGCGCGAAAGGTTTGATGCATAGCCGTGGGATCTCCCGACATCTCCAGTGCCGCATCGACTCCTTCGCCGGCGGTCATCTCAAGAATGGCCGCTGCCACGTGCTCCGGTGACTCGGTCCTCGCGTTGAGAACATGATCCACTCCAATCGCTTTCGCCAAAACAAGCCGATAGTCACTGACATCGGACGCGATAATGGTCGCAGCGCCGGCTGTTCGCGCGACAGCCGCTGCAAATAAGCCGGTCGGGCCACAGCCCGCGATCAATACCGTATGGCCGGTGAGATCCTCAGCGAGCGCGGCATCGACGGCATTACCAAGCGGCTCCTGCACACAGGCCAGCTCTGGAGGAATGTCCGGAGCCGTGTGCCACAAGACCCCTTCAGGCAACGCGACATACTGGGCGTAGGACCCGTCCCGATCGATCCCAAGAATCTTGTAATTCTTGCACACATGCGCCTGTCCGGTGCGACACTGAAAGCAGGCTCCACAGGTCAGGTGTGATTCGGCGGCGACGTAGTCACCGACCTTGACCAGAGACACCTCGCGACCAACCTCCACGACGTGCCCGCACAATTCATGACCGATGATGCGTGGCGGATGAATCCGCCGTTGTGCCCATTCGTCCCAACGATAGATATGGGCGTCGGTTCCGCATAACGAGGTCGCAGCCACCTTCACCACCGCGTCGTGTGGCCCCGGCGTTGGGTCCGCCCACTCGGTAAGCGTTAAGCCTGGTCCAGTCGCAGTTTTGACGAGCGCTTGCATGAATCCATTATACCAGCTCAATCAGGGACACTCATGGATTCGGTGAAAGAAACGGGTTGCAGGAGGTTCTTCGCGATAGGTAGGATGCCGCCTCAACTCGTGCTATCGCCCCAGCGGCAACGGATCTGTTCACACTGGCCAACAGGAAGCAGCCGAAAGGTGAAGATATGAAAACCAGGACAAATTGGATGCAGAGAATCGTCATGGTGGGTCTATTGGGATTGCTCCCCCTCTCTGCCGAGGCGGAAACAGCTCGCTGGGCCATCGATCCAGATCACTCGGTGATCGAGTTCCGCGTGACCCATATGGTCGTGTCCAAAACATCGGGACGCTTTCTGGACTATCAGGGTTTTGTCGAGATGGACGCGGACGCGAAGACCTTCAAGACCATTGAGGCCACGATCAAGGCTGAATCGATCAACACGAATCAAGACAAGCGCGACGCGCATCTGCGCAATACCGACTTCTTGGATGTCAACCAGTTCCCGACGATCACATACAAAATGAAAAACTATCAGAAACAGGGAAACAGCTATATTGTGGTCGGGGATCTCACCCTGCGTGGTCTCACCAAAGCCGTTACGCTGAACGTTACCTTCAACGGCGTGGCGAAAGATCCCTGGGGAAACACCAGGGCCGGCTTCAGCGCCGACGGGAAACTAAACCGCAAGGATTTTGGGATGGTGTGGAATAAGACCCTCGACACCGGAGGACTCGTCGTCGGAGACGAGGTACAGATCCATCTCGATATCGAGTGCATCAAAGCTCAGAAAACCTCATAAGCGGTACGGTCCGATGAGAGCCATGGTGCTCAATCATACGGGCGATATCTCCCACAGTCCCTTGCATCTCCGAGATCTGCCGGTTCCTGTTCCACAGGCAGGCCAGGTTCTCGTCAAAATTCACGTCTGCGGGGTCTGTCGCACCGATCTCCATGTTGTAGAGGGAGAACTTCCCAACACGAGCTTCCCATTGATTCCAGGACATCAGGCAGTCGGCACGGTGACGCAAGCCGGCGGCGGAGTCACGGATATCCATGAAGGAGACTGGGTTGGGATCGCCTGGCTTCAAGGAACTTGCGGACAGTGTGAATTCTGCACAAGCGGGCGAGAGAACCTCTGTTTAGAGGCGAAGTTCACCGGCTATCAGGTCGATGGAGGCTATGCTGAATATGCGGTCGTCCCTGCACGGTTTGCCTACCCAATCCCATCAATCTTTTCTGACGATCAAGCAGCTCCCCTACTTTGTGCCGGCATTATCGGCTATCGGGCGTTGCGTCTCAGTGGCATCAAACCTGGCCAGCGTCTTGGGCTCTATGGCTTCGGCGCATCGGCACACATCGCCATCCAGATCGCACGCCATTGGGGCTGCCAGGTCTATGTGAGTTCGCTCAAGCCGGAGCATCAGAAACTGGCAAAGCAGCTAGGGGCCGTCTGGGTCGGCGGGGCTACGGAGATGCCTCCAGATAAACTGCATGGGTCGATTATCTTCGCACCAGCCGGCGAACTCGTGCCACCTGCGCTGCGCGCGCTTGAACGAGGCAGGACACTCGCCCTAGCTGGCATCCACATGTCGCCGATTCCCTCCCTCGACTATGATCGAGACGTCTTCGGCGAACGAGTGATCCGCAGCGTGACGGCCAACACCAGGCAGGACGGCATCGATCTCTTACGTGAAGCCGCTGCGATTCCGATCAAACCCCACACAGTCCGTTTTCCTCTCGAAGAAGCGAACCGCGCGCTACAAGAATTGAAAGCCGGAAGCTTCCAAGGTGCGGCGGTCCTGACGATGTGATCGACGAATGATCGAGTGAATCTTGACGCTGCTCGAAGGCGCCCCGCAACATACCAACCCTATCGTTTTTGCTGGAATACCTTCGAGACTTGCTCGGACACTTCTTTGATGAGAATCCCCATCTTAGAATGCGACGGCTCAAAATCAACTGGCCAGCCATGCTGGCGCAACCGTTCGCTCGCAGTGGGGCCGATGGACGCCACGACCATCTTTTTCAATGCCGCTTGAAAGAGTTGCACCTTCCCATCTTGCTCCAACACCTGCATGACATGGTCCACCTGAGCTGCGTTGGTGATCAGTATCACTTGAACGGATCCTGCAATGATTTCATTGAGGACATGACGAAGAGGGCCAAGGTCCTCCGGCAGCGCCCACTTGTAGATCGGAACCGGAAATACCTCTGCCCCTCGCTGTTCCAGCGCGTTCACGAGACTAGGATTGGAGACTCCATATTCCTGAACGGCAACCCGCAATCCCGTTACGGGACGATGTTTATCCAATGTCGATATGAGGTCGACCCATGTATTTGGTTCTGGCACTGTCAGCGTGGCTTGAAGGCCAGCAGCCTTGAGAGCTGCGACCGGCTTGGGGCCACGGGCGATGATCACCATGCCTTCGAGTGCCGCTACAATCGATGACCAAGGATAGCGAGTTTTCAGGAGATCGAAGATCGTGGTCGTACCAA
>JBQTJA010000013.1:0-166167 GCA_052387595.1 Nitrospiraceae bacterium
GATAACCGCTACGGCACCGGGCAATCCACCATGGATGGCATCGTGCGTGCCACCAACCGGCTGGTCTGCGGGTCCGTCGTCGTCGTTGTCGGGTATGGCTGGTGTGGACGTGGTATTGCCATGCGGGCCAAGGGTATGGGCGCCGACGTGGTCGTGACCGAGATCGACCCGTTGAAAGGGCTTGAAGCGTTGATGGACGGCTTTCGCGTCATGCCGATGGAACAAGCTGCGCTGATCGGAGATTTCTTTGTCACCGTCACCGGAAATATTCATGTGATCCGTGGCGAGCATTTCGCGGCTATGAAAGACGGGGCCATTGTCTGCAACAGTGGGCACTTCAACGTAGAGTTGGATATCCCGGCTCTAGAGAAGATGGCCAGCAAACGACGAGTGGTGCGTACCGGCGTCGAGCAATTTACACTGAAGAAGACCGGCCATCGAGTCAGTTTGCTCGGCGAAGGCCGACTCGTGAATCTCGCCACCGCGGAAGGACACCCATCCAGCGTGATGGACATGAGTTTTGCCAATCAGGCGCTCGGCGCGGAATATCTCGTGAAGAACTACAAGATGCTGGAGAAGAAGGTGTATCCGGTGCCTGCGGTGATCGATAAGGAAATTGCTAGGCTGAAGCTGGCCGGTATGGGCGTGGCCATTGATACGCTGACGAAGGAACAGAGGAAGTATTTGGCATCCTGGGAAATGGGCACGTAGTGAGCATGGTGCGGCGTGGGCACTCTCCGTGCTCGCTCACCGCGCATGCAGAACCAATTCGATTCAAATAGCGGGAGATGCTCGGTGAATGCGCGCAGTTGAGAGCACCCGCACCACACCTGCGGAGAGAGGAATAATCAACGGAAAGGCCACCTGAGAAGGGTGGCCTTTTTGTTTGGAGCCAGGGCTCCACAACCGATTACAATCTCTTCCAGGAGTGGTAGAGTGAGGCCGAGGAGGCCTCTGTGAACTCCCACGCATCCCAACCGCTGTCGCTTACAGATTTTGAGATCTCCCCTGAACGGGGTTTCCTGCCATCTGATCCTTGTGAAACGCTACCTGATTCTCCCACGCTGAACCATCTCGGACATGAGATGCCGAAGCTGTTGAGCGCACGGCAGATCCGGCAGTTTATCGATGAACACCAATCGCTCCTCCCAACCATTCCCGCGAGTTGGCGAGAGGGCGAATATCGAGCCGCAATGAGAATCCTTTCATTCGCCGGCCACGCCTATGTCTGGGAAACACCAGGACAACCAGCCGTCAAGCTCCCCTCCCAACTCGCACAACCATGGTATGAGATCGCCCAGAGGCTCGGTCGCCCGCCTATCCTGTCCTATGCCTCCTACGCCCTGGACAACTGGCGGCGGCTTGATCGGGCAAAGCCGATTCAGCTCGACAACATCGTGCTGCTCCAGAATTTCCTTGGCGGGCTGGATGAAGAGTGGTTCGTCGTCGTCCACATCCAGATCGAGCAACAAGCGGGGCCCGGCCTGGAAGGATTACTACGAGCAATCAGCGGAGCAGTAAAAGGGAAGGACGATGAGGTACTGTCGGGCCTACAAACGTTGGCATCCGCTCAGACCGCCATGCGGGACACGCTGCTCCGCATGAAAGAGCGCTGCGACCCCTATGTCTATTACACCCGCGTGAGACCCTACATCCACGGCTGGAAGAATAGTCCGTCCCTGCCCGAGGGCCTCATCTATAACCACGTCGAAGCCTACGCCCAACAGCCGCAGCAGTTTCGCGGCGAGACCGGCGCGCAGAGCTCAATCGTCCCTTGTCTGGACGCGGGACTGGGCATCCGACACGCGCCCGATCCCTTGACGGTCTACCTCCAAGAAATGCGGGAATACATGCCGCCCCGCCACCGGGCCTTTCTTCATGCCCTGGAGAGCCAGACTGATGATCAGGGTCGCGCCCTGCTATCTGGGTATGTTCATGACCGGAAGCAACGACACCCTAAACTGTGGTCCGCCTACTGTGCCTGTATTGACCTTCTGGCGCAGTTCAGGGAAATCCACATCGGCTACGCCGACAGCTACATCAACCGCCAGAACCAAACCAATACAACCAATCCTACCGCCGTGGGCACCGGCGGCACGCCCTTCATGACCTACCTCCAGAAGCACCTGGACGAAACGAAACAAGCCGTTGTCGCCTAGCTTCAGATCGCCAGCAGTTCGGTGCCCCCTATCCTCTCGCCAAAGTTGTTCCAGAAAGCTACAAGCCTGCCCGAGAATAAAGAACTTAAAGACGTACGGGCAGTTAAGAGCACCCGCGCCACATCTGAGGAATGAGGGCTAAGAACAGATAGAACTGGTAATTGCTACCCACTAAGTTGGCTCATTTCAGAGTCTACCCGTGAAAACTATTGCACAAGATTACCCCAAATTGGCCTTTCTATTTTTCGAGGGGCACCATTTAATACTCTTGGCAAGTACAGACGCCTAATAAAAGAAGATTCCTACAGGAATAAGTCATCGATGTCCGAACTCTCCTCATTTGCTATCCCACAAGACGTTCTAGAGCTCATGATGCGTAGCTGTTTCAATCATACAGTTTCTCTATTCTGGGGTGAGCCTGACAGCCAGAATGGCTTTCGCAATGGAAGCTGTGTGTTGCTTGGACTTGACAGACCTCTTCTTGTTACAGCTGACCATGTGATTTCAGAATTTCTGCATTGGCAGTCCGCCCAACCTTCGATAAGATTACAGATTGCAGAAGGGTCAATAGATAACGTCGCCGAACGTATCATTGGAAAAGCGAACCAACCCGACCTCGTTACATTGGACCTAACAGGAATAGATGTTCAATGCTTTGCCAAGCACTTAACTTTCTATGCTCCTGCAAAGTGGCCTCCGCCTCCCGTAATCCCTGGCTTAAGCGTTCTTATCGTGGGATTCCCCAAAGCATATCGTGAAACGCTCACCGAACAGCGAGCGGTCAAGTTCCTTTCACTCAACCTCAAAACCCAGGTTACTAGCGTTGTCGAAAACAACTTTGTCTGTGCGATAGATGTTCCAAATATGCGCAATCCTTCTCGTCAGACGGTCTGGCCTGAGACATATGGTGGCATAAGCGGATGTCCCATTTTTGCTATTCGAGGAACACTCTCTACTCTTGATCTTGTTGGGATCGCGTATGAGGCCGGCAATGACTTGCACGTCATTCGGGCCCATCATGCTAACTTTATTTCATCTGATGGGACGCTAATTGGTCAGTAGATACCCACGCCCATCCGGGCGTGGCGCAGAGAAATAGCAGGCGACGGTTGCCCTCGCGGGCCGGTGGTTTCTCTTGGGTCAGGGTCTGATGCTTGGCGGAGATTCAGGAATCCTGATTCCTGCTGTAGATGGTCTGAAAGTTAGTGCGAGGGTGGCAGGACCGCAATGATCCTCAGCGGCCCGCCAGTGCCACCAGCGATTTTTATCGGCAGAGCGATCATATCAAAACCACGATCAGGAAGATCATCTAGATTGGCTAGATTTTCAAACACCGGCACATTGTGAGACAGCAGCGCGACATGCGTCTCGAATTTCGTTGATTGACCATAGTCGATCGAGGCGGTGTCGATCCCCACCGCCTTGACGTGCCGTTCTCGCACCAGCCAGGCAGCTGCTTCAGGATGTAACCCAGGGAAATGAAGTGCGCGTACTCCTTCCTGTCCTCTCAGTTTCGTGCCCAGATAGTCTTCCCGACTCGGCCAGAACCGGCTAAATCCAGTGTCCAGCAGGACAATGGCATTGGGGGGAATTCGGCCATGTACTGTCTCCCATCGTTCAAAATCCAAGATAGCTACACGGTAGTTCCTATCATGAGCACATTGCTCAGCGACATCGATTCGAACACCGATTCCCACCATGCGTTCGATTGGAATCTGATCCAGCGTCTGCTTCCCTTTGGAAAAGTGGATCGGTGCATCGATGTGTGTACCACCGTGCTCAGGCATCTCCACCCGGTTGGAAGCATAGTAGTACCCGCCGGGGGTATCCTCTGCATGCTGAACGACAAGCCTGAAATCCTGCTCCGTCGGCCAGACGATCGTATCCGATCCAAACGAGTGAGTCAGATCGACAATCCGCGACTGTTCCAAGGCAAAATGATTGCGCTGATAATCAACAGCGCATGCCGCCGTTGTAATGAGATGCCATGCTGCGATTAGAATACTCACCGTATGAGTGAGGCTCTTTCCCATGAGATCTCTCCAACCATCTCTTCCTTTTTCTCTTCCTTTTCCTCTTCCTCTTCCAAGTCTCGGATGGAACGGATGCGCAGCGAGGTTCTCGCTATAGCAGGAATTGTCGGCTCTGTAGGCAAGTAGTGTCAGGTGCGACGGCATTGCGACGGATGTCGCAGCTTTAGAGGAGCACCGGGGAGAAAGAAAAACGCTCATTAGCGGTCTGACTTCGGTGCATCATAGCGAAACCGAGCCTCGCGCGCCGTTCTCCAGCCGAGACGCCCTCCTTACTTCCCAAATGCTTTTTTCAGCAGCGGTTCGATCTCACCTTTGGCAGCCATAGGATCAAGGACGTCGGTATCTCCATAGAACGTACCGTCGATAAACACCTTGGGGAGTGTCGGCCAATTGGTGATCTTTGTCAGCGCTTCCCGTTTCGCCGGTTGCGACAGGACATCGATCAGTTCGTAGGGATACCCATATTTGTCGAAAAACTGCATGGTTTCCCTCGTGAACCCACACATCGGCATGGTCTTCGTTCCCTTGCCGTAGATCAAAATTTTATGGGCCTTCACTTCGTTTTGGATTTCTTCTTCGATTTGGTCGGCCATGGTCTCCTCCTAAGCCTCATCTCTGGTGCGCGCGGTTAATTCGAGCGCATGGATTCGTCCGTCTTTCATCGGCACATCTAACGCTTGATAGATCATCCGATGCCGGTCTAAGAGGTTTTTCCCGTGAAAACCATCTGAGACAATCACGACCTTGAGGTGGTCCATTGTTCCTGTACGGTCGGTCACCGTCACCACGGCATCCGGCAAGGACTTGCGAACATAGTCAGTCAGTACGTCTGGGGTAATCACCGGCCTCCACTCCTCTTACTTATTGGATACCCTAGCTGAAATTGGTTCTGAAACGCAATGTGCATCCTCGGTGGTGGTTTTCCGCAATGATGGTGGTGCATATGAGCCAGCATCCATCAGCACCAAAAATTCTGGTCGAGCAAGCCGTTGAATTGTTTCAGGCTCACCTTCGTCACGTTTCGGCATCAAGCTTGCCCTATTCACAATACAAAAGAAAACAGATCACCCCGCCCTTCACCGAGGAGGTTGTTATGAGTGACTTCAAATCCGGGTTCTTTGTGGGAGGTGAGAGCTGCAATGGCCGCGTCCTCGTTGTGGATGATGAGCCCGATATCCGCAAGGTCGTCCGCATGACGTTGCAGAAAGCCGGCTACGATGTCCTTGAAGCAGAGAATGGCGAGAAGGCCATCGAAACCATCAACTACGGGGAAAATCGCCTGCTCCTTGATGTCATCATCTGCGACATCCGAATGCCGAAGGTAAATGGGATCGAAGCGATCGCCTACTTCCGCCAGAATTATACTCGGGTCCCCTTGATCGTCCTGACCGGATTTCCCGACACCGACATGGCCACGGCCTTACTCCGACAAGGCGTGGTGGATTATCTCGTGAAACCGGTAGAGGGCGAGAAACTGAAGGCCTCCGTCGCACGTGCCATGGAGCAGCGTGAATTGGCTCATCTCTGAGGGAACGGGCCACGGCATAGCAGGGAGCCAGCATGACGATCATCTCTCCGGCCATGTCCCATCCGCAAGCCGACAATCAGGGAGTCGAACCAGCTTCCGCCTCGCCTCCGATGAGAGTGGCCATCATTGGGGCGGGGCGTGGGGGCATGGCCCTGCTCGATGTGCTCCACCAGATCAGCAGGATTCAGATTGTCGGCATCACCGATCAGAATCCCTCGGCTCCTGGGCTCACACGCGCCCAAGAACTCCACGTGCCGGTCTATGACCGGGTGACCGACTTGATCACGCACCAAGGGCTCAACCTTGTGATAGACGTCACCGGTGATCCAGCGATGGAGTCGGTGCTTCAGGAGCAGGTGCCTGCGGGGGCCGACGTGGTCAATGGCCAGACCGCACGGCTTCTCTGGGTACTCGTGCAACATGAATCGACATTGCAAACCGAATTGCTCCATGCAGAGAAACTTGCTGGAATCGGCTCGTTCGCCGCCGGCATCGCGCATGACATGAACAATCCGCTCCAGCTGATTCTGGGTCTGGCGGAAAATCTGACGGACGAAACGGACCTGGAAGCCGTGCACCTGCAGGCCCACGATATTATCGAAGCCGTGAAACGGACGACGGCCATTTGCCGAGACCTTACCTCCTATTCTCGCCGCGCATCCCTGCGGCAAGACTGCCTGATTGGCGTCAGCAGCAAGCTGGATGAAGCGCTCAAGATTGCCCGCTATGCGGTGGCGCTCCAAGACATTGAAATTCGCAAGCTGTATCAGCCCGACGTCGTTGTGAAGGGGAACCCCGATGAGCTTCTCCATGTGTTCGTCAATCTCATTACCAATGCCGTGCAGGCCATGGATCACCATGGAACCTTGACGCTGGAAACCCACGCGATGGCCGACGCGACGCAGATTCGTGTCTCCGATACCGGCAGCGGCATCGCCCCAGAGCTCCTTGGTCGAATCTTTGAACCCTTCTTTACAACAAAACCGCCAGGGAAGGGAACCGGATTGGGTTTGTACAATATCAAGAATGTGATTCATCACATGAATGGCACGATAGGGGTCGACAGTCAGATCGGCCGAGGCTCAACTTTTACCCTCACATTTCCCGATGAGAGGAGCACTCAATCGTGACGGAAACGCCGACATCCTCCCCGCCCGGTACCAGATGGGGGCTGAAGGCGAAAGTCATCCTCTCCATGCTGCTCGTCGGTGTCATCCCGCTTGTTGTCGGCTTGGGGATGGCATTCTGGCAGGGGTCTCAAGAAATCCGGGAAGTCAGTGGGGAAAGCTTTAAAGCCCTCGCGACTGAAGCCGCCCGCAAACTCGATCTCCTCCTCGCCGAAGAAATCGCGCACACCGCCCGCATCGCGAATGACCCGGCAATCATTCGCACGTTGGAGCAACGGCGCGATGCGCGGGGAGCCCCCAAGAGTCCAACCACGGCAGTCACTGACTTCGAGCAGCGCTGGAAGGCAAAAGACGCTGCAGCCGTTAAGTCCATTATCGATAACCCTCTCAGCACCTTGCTCCATGAATACTTTACCGGCGCCCATAGTGCGCCGGGCCAGTCGCTTCCGCACGTGGTTCGCTCATCGACAAAGATGCTCTTCCTGACCGATGCGCAGGGTGCGCTCGTCGGGACCATGACCGACCATCCGGCGTTCCACCACCAGAAGACCCACTGGTGGCAGGGTGCCTTCAATAAAGCGGTGGGCAAGCTCTATATCGAGGATGTCCGTTTCGACGACCAGGTGAACGCCTATGTCTTCTCCATCTCACTCCCTGTCATGGATAGCCTCCGGTACGAGGTCGTCGGAGTGCTGCACCGCGTGATCGATGCCAAAGAGTTCTTCTCTCCCTCGACCCATGTCACTCGATTTGGGAAGACCGGCCACGTCATGTTGATTGACACCAACGGAATCGTCGTCAGCTGCCCCATTCTTCCCACCGGCGTCCCGTTGTCCGATCCGAAGCTCATCCCGCTCGTCACACCGCCACACCCCGGCTGGGTGCAAACCTCAAGCGACGGCCACGGCGGACAATCGACCTCCGTCATCGGCTTTGCTCCTCTGGCAGAGACCAGCCGGGCGACCAACGGCTCGATCGACAATGGGTCGTGGCACACCTTCGTCTGGCAATCGTCCGATGAACTCTTCGCGCCGATTCAGCATCTGTTCACCTGGGTAACGGTGTTCGGAGCCGTCGCTGTCGTGCTACTGGCCTCGCTGGGCTACGTCGCCGCCGGCCGCATCGTGACGCCCGTACGGCAACTGCAACAGGCCGCACAGTCGATCGGACGCGGTGAATTGCGGACACCAATTCAGATCCACACGGGTGACGAATTGGAGGATCTGGCCGAAGAATTCAATCGCATGAACCAGCAGTTGAAAGCTGCCTTCGCCGGAGTGACCGATCAAGTCAAGTTGAAAACCAAGGAAGTCCAGGTCCTTCAGCAGTCGACGGATCAGATCTTAGACGCCGTCCCCACTCCCATTCTCCTCATCGATGCCCACGAAACTGTGCGCTACATCAATCAGGCGGCCCGCGAATCCTTCAAGGTCCAGGACCCGATGTCGGGAACGTCGCTGTTCACGATTCTTCCACTCGACCCAGCCGTTCAGAAACAACTTCACGCAGAGTTCCAAGCCAACGGGGATACGTCTCTTGCCACAGCCGGTATCAAGCGCGAGACGGCGCCGAGGGATCCACTTGCGCCGAGTGCCGATCACGAATCGGCCGGCCAGCGTGCTGAGCTTCACATCGGATCGCGCATCTATCACTATCAATGGTTCCGACTACCCGCGAGGCCAGGGGAAGAAGACAGCATTGGGCTGGTGCTTCGAGACACCACCGACGAGAGCCAACTGCAAGATAAGCTGGTCCAGGCTGAAAAGACAGGTAGCCTCGGAGTCTTAACTGCTGGGATTGGCCACGAACTCAACAATCCCTTGTTCGGGATCATCGGGTTGGGGGAAGCGATTCAGGACGAGCAGGATTTGGAGCAGATCAAGTCCTGCGCCCAGGACATCGTGGCCCATGGCCGTCGCATGGCGACGATCGTTCGTGATTTTACCGGCGTGACGAACCGTGAGGCCTTCGACCAGCAGGTACCGGTGCCTGTGGAGCAGATATTGGACCAAGTGCTGGCCACGGCACAGACCACCGTTGAAATGAAAGACATTGTGATCCACAAAACCTATGCGGGCCATACGCCTGTGCTGGTCTTTCCGGACCAACTTCGGCAAGCGTTGGTGAATCTCGTGACCAATGCTGCTCAAGCCATGAAGGGCACCGGCACGCTCACATTGACGACTGCCGTGTCGGACCATACGGTGACGGCGACGATCGCCGATTCCGGCCCTGGCATCTCCAAACAGCACCTGTCAAAGGTCTTCGATCCATTTTTTACGACCAAGGGACAAGGGGAAGGTTCTGGACTCGGGCTCACGGTGGCACGACGGATTATCCGAAAGTTCGGGGGTGATCTCCGCATCGAGAGCGTCGAAGGCCAAGGCACCACCTGCGTGGTCACTCTCCCGATCGGTTCTCCCCTATCTTCCGAAGGAGGCCCATGGACACCGTCCGCGTCACGTTCCGAGCCGCAACCATCGCACTCTTCGTAGGGGGACTCTGGGGCGGGGCTTCTCTTCACGCAGCCAAGGAGAACCCACCCATCGGCAGCATCTCTCCGGAGAGAGTCGCCGATTACGTGCATGCCATCCTGGAGGCTGACCGGACGATCTATACGACGCACATCGTCAACCGTATGCAGGAGAAAGGCATCGTCACTGCCACCGAACATTGGGAGCAGAACAGCACACTCCTGCTACCGGCCCAGTTTCTTCAACATTCAGGCCGGTTGGTCGCCGAGAGCGGACGAGGCATTCGCTATCGGCTTATCGGGTTCTCTCCAATCTATCAACGCAACGCGCCTGCCACAGAGTTTGAACGAAAAGCGCTGGAGGTGCTTAGGCGAGAGCCTGACCGGCCGATTACCGGAGTTGTGTCAAGCGGCAAAAAACAGTACTTCCAAGCCATCTATGCAGACCGTGCCGTCTCATCCGCCTGCATCATGTGCCACAACAGTCATCCGTTAAGCCCAAAGCAGGACTTCAAGCTCAACGATGTGATGGGTGGAATCGCCATTACGATTCCGCTCGAGTAGCAGGACACGTGATAGGTCATTGTCGGCTGGAGAACCAAACGCACTGTGCGCAGGTACAGCGTGACTAAGGAAGCTACAAAGGTGTGGGCGGGCTTGCAGGAGAGACCGGTGGCTTGAGGTGATACTCTTCTCGATAGATTTGTACCGCTGTCATCAGCAGGCTGATAAGGATCGGGCCGACGAACAGTCCAAGCAACCCGTACAGCGCCAACCCGCCCAACACGCTGAGCACGAGGAGCAACACGGGAATCTGTACATCTTGGCCGATCAACCACGGGCGTAGGAACTGGTCGACCATCGACACGACGCCGATTCCCCACACCAACATAACCAGCGCTTTCCCGCTCGCACCAACCCAGAATAGGTAGAGCGCCACGGGTCCCCACACCAGTCCCGTTCCGCCGAACGGGATCGGCGCCAACACAGTCGTCAACGCGGTCAGTCCCATCGGAAACGGCACATCGAGCGCCCAGTAGGCCATCCCCGACAAAAGCCCTTGCACGATCGCCGTGACCAACATCCCTTTCACCACCGCCCGAATCGTTTGATCCAGCCGGGTCAGGATTTTTGACTTGTGCGACTCCTCCATCGGAATCAAATCGTATAACACGGCGAGCCACTGCTGACCGTCTTTGAAGAGAAAAAACAACACCAATAGCATAATGAAGAAATTCGTCACCAGCGTGAAGGTGTTCTTCAGCAGGCCTCCCATTCCTCCGACCAAAAACTGGCCCAATTCCGTGACCCCGCCGACGAGCGACTGTTCCAATGAAACGGTGGGACTGCCGGTCCCGGATACCGCCGCCTTCAACCAACCTCCCACCAACGGAATGCCGGCCGCTTGATCCGGCAATCGCTGGAGCCCGCCGGCTGAGATCCATGCTCGGATCTCCTGCTCCGCCGCCCCGGCTTCCCGCACCAACATCACCCCCATTGCAACTAACGGCACAACGACAACCCCCAGCGCCCCGACGGTCAGCAGAGCGGCAGAGAGCCCGTCCTTCCCACCGAACCATTTGGCCAGCCGGAGATGCATGGGGAAGGCCCAATGGGCCAACAGACCGGCCCACAGGGCCGAGAACACAAACGGTTTGAACATCAACCCGATTTGGTAGAGGAGCAAGACCAGGAGGGCAAAGAACACGATGGAAAAGATCTGTTGTCGAGTCATACGAACGTCGCAGTCTCTTGAGGCAGTATCGAGTAAATAACAGATCTGACGGCGTCTGTCACGGGAGGAAAGAATGGGATGGAAGGCACAAGACCACCCGAGGTGAGGACGACACGACGAGCGAGAGGGGCGAGTGTGCTTACAGGTCGACTTCCCTTCCGATCAGGGCAATCGCCTTTCCACGATGCACGTTCATGTCCCGAACATTATTCGGTACGCGAGAGGCTTCTTCGGGCCAGCCTGTAACCCCCATATCGCTGACTCCCTGAAATTTGGCCCCTTCTTCCATCATCATCGTCGGGCAATGCACTTCGCCAATCAGAATCGCGGTTTTGAGAAGCTGGATATTCCCAGTTGCCGTAACCGTGGCTTTGATGCGTCCACTGCTGATCAATGAATCAGCGTGGATGGCTCCCTTTACGACTCCGTCTTCCCCGACAATCACTTGCCCCTTCGTATACACATTCCCTTCGAGTCGCCCGTCGATCCGCACCGTACCATCGACCTTGATTTCTCCTTTGAGCTCAACACCTTTTGCCAACAGCGTAATATTGCCATCGTCGACAGACCCAGTCTTTTTCATGGGACTCCTCTCTGCAGGCCAACCTTCCCCAAGGGTACCTGAGGACCAGGGATACGCCTAACGGTTTGTGGAATCCGGCACCCGATTAGGCGCTCCACCCTACTCCGATAAACCAAGCGTCTGCTTCATCCGTTCCCAGAGCCCGCCGCCATGCACTTCGCAATAGACCGTTGGTTCGGTGCCGGTGATGAAGAACTCAACTCGCTTCTCCGGACATTGCGACGTCGCGAGTTGTCCACTTTTGGGATCAATCTTCCGCTGAACAACCCCAACGGGCGCCTCAAAATCAGGAGAATCACGTGGGATAAGCCGACTCGCCAATTCACTCCAAATCGGGAGAGCTGCCTGGGCGCCGGTCAACTTGAGAGGGCGTTCATCGTCAAACCCGACCCACACACCGATCGCCATATCCGGGGTATAGCCGATGAACCAGGCATCTCGATACCCATCGGTTGTCCCGGTTTTGCCTGCCACGGGGCCATGCACTCCCAACACTCTGGCTTTGGCCCCAGTACCATGGTCCACCACCCCTTTCAACAACGACGTCATGAGAAATGTCCCTTGTGGACTTGCCGCCTGACGCCGATCGAGCGGGGGACTCCAGATGGTCTCACCTTCTTCACCCACCATGTTGGACAGCGCGACTGGATGGATGACCACGCCTCCATGGGCAAGCCCGGCATAGGCGGATGTGATCTGAAGCAACGAGACTGAAGAACTCCCCAAGGCCAGGGACAAATCGTCCGCCGCCGGTGTCGTGACTCCGAACGCGTGCAGCAGACTCGTGAGCGCGGTAATCCCAGTTCGATGTGCTGTCCGAACGGCGGGAACATTCAAGGACTGCTCAAGTGCCGTTCGGACCGTCACCAGCCCTCGATACTGCCGATCATAATTCTGAGGTGACCAGGACCCTGTGCCAGATTCCAAGGTCATCGGCTCATCCACCAGTAATGTTGCCGGAGTCAGTCCGGCCGTACCGTGGTCACGGGCTGCCTCAAATCCGGCCAGGTACACAAACGGCTTGAAAAGAGACCCCGCTGATCGATGCGCCTGCACCGCACGGTTGAATTGGCTCAGCTGATAGTTACGACCGCCGACCATCGCACGCACGTGACCGGTCTTGACATCCAGGACGACCGCCGCCCCCTGAAGTGGAGGCTCGACTCCAGCCAGGGCCGGATAGCTCTTTTCGAGTTTCGCCAATCCTTCGTGCAACGCCCGTGCGACGATTCGCTGAGCCCTGGGATCAAGGGTTGAGTAAATTCGCGCGCCATCCGGTATATCCAGTCCTGTCCCCTGCTCAATTTCTCTGAGCAGATGATCGACAAAGTACGGCGCATCGGTGAGGACATCCTGATTCAGCATGACCTTCACCGGCCGGTTCATGGCCTCGGCCACGGCGTCCTCCGTCAAGATCCCCTCTTCCTTCAATCGGCGAAGCACCACATTGCGGCGCCTCGTGGCATCCTCCACGTTTTTGACAGGGGAATAGGCATTGGGCCCCTTGATCAATCCGACGATCAGCGCGATTTCATCGATCGACAAGTCGTCAAGATTCTTGCTGAAATAGCGATGGGCGGCTTCTCCCACACCGTAGATCGAAACCGGTCCGGCTTGGCCAAGATAGATCTCGTTCACATAGCTCTCTAGAATCTCCTCTTTCCGATACTTGAACTCGAGCGCCATCGCAGCCATCACTTCCTGGAGTTTTCGCCCAATGGTTCGTTTGGGAGAATAGTACAGATTCTTAGCCAGCTGTTGGGTGAGCGTACTGCCTCCCTGCACTAGGGCGCCGCGAGTCATGTCGATCCAAAACGCTCGAGCAATCGCGATGGGATCAACCCCGAAATGAGAAAAAAATCGACGATCCTCGACGGTCAGCAGCGTCTTGATCAGAGTAGGAGGGACACGGTCCAGAGGAATCCATTCCCGGACCTGCCTGGAGCCGGAGCGCATCCCACTGATCAAAACCGGCTCGAGCGAGACCAAGGAAAGCGGGTGCCCATCGGACACGGACAACACCTCAGTGACAAGACCGTCGGCCAATTTCAAGCGGACCGATCGTGCAGGCAGTCGGGCCTCCTCCTGAGCATGGAGAAAGATCTCAATGGAGTCCTTGGCCGCAAAGTACTCACCGGCAACCCGCGGTGCCGCAGTGGCCGGCTTGTACTCCAACCGTTGCAGATGGTCGAGCAATCCTGAATCGGCAGCGTGGAGTCCCGGCGTCAAAAAAAACGGGGCGCCGTAGATCAGCAGCGGCGGATGCTCATCGCTTTTGGGAAGCGCCAAACTAGTGGAAAGAAAAGCGCCATATCCTGCCACGAGAACGAACGCCACTCCGCAGACAATCAGGAGCGGTAGGAGGAGCCGCCTCGCCAACGAAACGGACCGATCTGACGTTTGAATCGACATAGTCTCAGCATGCCCTGTGTATTCAGATGAGAAACATTGTGGAACAGATTACCAAATTCAGGGAATTTACGTGGAAGAACTTGTGATACGTCGAACAGTGCACGAACGTCCTGAAACCTTGGGCAATCTGCGCACATGTGGCTAGCTTAAGAGGTACCGTCCCTGACAGACTGATCACCGGATGATGAGAGCGGGTCCAGATCGTTCTGATCGGCTGGTTAGGACTTGGGGTCAGGCGGAATTCCGAGGTCGAGCAAATGTTTCAGCCCTTTGAATTCGGTGTTTTCCGCTTGCTGATCCTGTTCTGCTTCTTTACGGCGGCGTTCCCATTCTCTGCGGCTGCCCCCTAACACCGGCAGAGGATCGAAGTGTCGCCAGGCCGGCATGGTCGCCATGAAACTCGCCAGCAGGGTGCCGCTGCGGAGAGCCCACGCGATGAAACCGGCCGACAAGGTGGTCCCCGTCAGAGCGGCGATCCGCACCGTAATCACATGCTGCTCTTGGGACAGGCCCATCGCCTGCTCCAACGAGGCCGTCATTTCATTGAGCTTGGAGAATAGGAGGTCGCTCACCGATTGAGATTTCTCGGCTGGTTCAGATTCTGGCGTTGGAGTTGGTTCTCCGAGCAGACCGGTCAAGAGCAGCCTTCTGGCTTCGTCGATCCAGGGGAAGAGCACCGAATCCTTAGCCTCATCGATCGTTGCTCTCGGTTCCTCAGGCCTGATCACCACCAGGCGCTCCGTCGGCGATGGCAGAACGGTTGCCGGATGAGATTCCGCTGGCGCAGAGCCTGAATCTGGCAATACCGGAGCCTGAGGGAGTGCGTCTGTTGGCGGCTCTGCGGGGCCCAATGGACGCGAAGGAGCAGGTCCTGGACCAGTCGGACTGGGGGGTGTCGTCGGCAGCAAGACCGGCGGCGGAGTCGGGGTAGGCAGAACCCCTTCTACTACATCCGCCACAGTGACCTGAATGGTCTGTGTTGTGCTGGCCCCCTGGCTGTCGGTTACTTGAACTTGAACGACATACACATTGTCGCCATTCGCGTCGGTGGCCACCTCGAAATCGGGCGGCGCGGTAAAATTCAGCACCCCGGTGGTGCTATTGATTGTAAAACGTGCCTGATCCGCACCCCCACTAAGACTGTAGGTCAGCGCCTGAGCCGGTAGATCGACATCCGCCCCCGTCACAATGGTCACGGCACTGACGTTTTCCGCTACGCTGATGAAGGCCGTGGCCCCACCCCCGTTGCTCGTGATCGTCGGGGTATCATTGACCGGCGTGATGGTCAGGGTCACGGTGGTCGTCCCAATCGAGCCTCCCGCGCCATCATTCACCGTGAAGGTAAAACTGTCGCTCGTCGTTTCGGACCCGTTGTGGAGATAGACCAGCCGATTGGCCGCAATGTCGGCTTGGGTAAAGGTGGTGGCGTTCAGCCCAGGGGCGGTCGTCAGTTCCAAGCGTCCATACAGGGGCCCGGTGCCGATACTATAGGTTAATTGGGCTGCCGTGTTATCTACATCGGTCACGGCCAATTCGCTGGCATCGATCGTATCGGTCCCCCCTTCGGCGACGGTACTGCTCGTGTTGGTCACGAGAAGCGGGGCATCATTGACCGCCGTCACGCTCAGCGTGATCACTTGCGTGGTGCTGGTCCCCGCGTCGTCGGTGATCGTCACGGTGAAGCTGTCGGCCCCGTTATAGTCGGCATTCGGCGTGTAGCTCCACAGACCCGTCGCCGGATCGATGCTCGCCGTCCCGTTCGTCGCATTGGTGTTCACGGTAAACACCGTGCCGTCGCTCAACCCCTCGACATCGGTCGCGGTGAGGGTGTTGGTGATCGTCGTGTCTTCATTGCCCGTCCCGCTCGTGCCGCCGGTGATAATCGTCGGATCGTTCACCGCCGTCACGGTGACGGTGAGGGTATTCGGCACCGCATCGTAGGCGTTGTTGCTGTCGCGAACCGAGAAGGTGACGCTCGCATAGCCGGTACCATTGGCATTCGCGACCGGTGTAAAAACGAGATTCCCCGCCGTAATGTCGGCCACAGTGACAAACTGGCCCGCTGTCACCGACACCCCGGAAAGTGTCAGGCTGCCGGCACTTGGAAGCGTGTCGATCCGCACGGCGCTCAGACTATCGCCCGCATCCACATCGCTGAACCCAAAATTGACCGTCGTGAACGTGTGCGAGGTGTCTTCACTGATCGTGATCGTGGCATCGGCCCCCGTCGGCATTTCATTCATATTGGTCAGATTAATGGTCAGGGTCTCGTCATATGTCAGACCCCCGCTATCCGTCACCCGCACCGTGATACTGTGGCTGATAGCTGTTTCAAAATCGAGCAGCGTGCCATTCGCCACTGTGATCTCACCCGTCACGGAATTGACGGCAAACCGCCCGCCGGCCGAGTCGGTGAGGCTATAGCTGAACGTCTCGCCGGCATCTGAATCCTCTGTCGTCACAAAGCCAACGTGGCTGCCGTTGGCACTGTTTTCCTCGATCGCCAGTTGCACATTCACAGCACCGGTGGTGAATCCCGTCCCGCTTGCATGCGCGATGCTGAGGTTGTTCCCGCTGACGAGATCAACAACCTGATTGGAGCCATCCAAGCCGTCCATCTGCCAGTTGGCAACCAGACCAACAGCAGCGGCTTCTGCCGGTGTCACATCGAGCTGTTGCTGGTAATACTGAGCAATCTCACCGGCAGTGCGGACATCGTTCCAAATACGGACATCATGGAAGGTGCCGGAGAAGTATTGCGTGGAATCATACCCGCTATTCTGGCCATCCTGCTCTTGGCCGAAGACAAACTGACCATTCGTCGTATCCAGCGGAGTCCCGACATTGAGTCCAGTGCCCGATTCGATGAAGCTCCCGTCGATGAAGACGGACCAATTCCCAGCGATGCTATCCCATGTCACTGACAGCGTATGAACGGCACCGTCCACCAAGGCTCCCCGATAATTGATCGCACTTGCATAGGCCACAGTACCAGCACCAAAATCGAGCTCAAGATTGTTTGACGGATCATCAAGCTGGATGCTGAGCTCGTCTCCGGCGGGGTTATTGAAGGACAGCAACACCGTCTCAAGGGGCAGATCATTGGCAGCGAAGCGAATCTCCACGGTCGTTGCTGTCAGCGACTGTGACAACCCAGTATCCGAGATCAAATAGGCATCGTTTCCACCATCCATATTGAGTTCCATACCGGTAGATAGATCCGTTGACGCATCGTTGACGGCCGTCACCGTCACATCCACCGTATCGGTGGCACTGGAGAAGGCGGTGGTCCCGCCATTGCTCGCCGTGCTCACCTTCGTCCCCGCCGTCCCGCTGGTCTGGTCCCACGCCCGCACCGTCAGAGCTGCGCTGCTCGTCCCGTTGTAGTTGGCATTCGGGGCAAAATACAGTCGTGTGTTCCCATTGTCCGCCAACAACAACGCCGAGGTGTTGCTCACCGTCCCGACCACCGTCCAGGTGCTGCCCCCGTTGGTCGTGTAGTACCAGATCCCATTCGTCTGATTACTTCCCGTGATGGCGATGCCTTTGGACGCCCCGCTGTCCACATCGGTGATGCCCCCGGTAAAGGTACTGATCAGCGAGCCCACCGCCCCACTCGGCACCCCCGCATCTTCCACCACCGTGAGTGACAACGCCGTATCCGCCAACACCGGCGCATCGTTGACGCCACTGACCGTCACCGTCGTGTCATAGTTCGGACTGGTGCCGCCGTCCCCATCGGTCAGCACAAACCGCACGGTGCGCGCGCCCGTCGTTGGCGCATTGGTGTCGGTGTTCTGATAGGTGATGTTTCGCACCAACGCCGTCACCGCCGTTGGCGTGGCACTGCTGTTCAACGTGATGACCAAGTTACTGCCACTGCTGCCCCCAGTGAAGGCCCCGATGGTCACCCCTTGATAGGTGACCGTGCTCCCGCTCACGCCGATCTGGCCCGCCCCCGTGCCTTGGTGCCGGATGCTCAGCACATCTTCCGCGCTGTCGCCCCCGGCCGGGATGGAGACGGTTAAGGTTCCGGTGTCGAAGTTCGTGCTATCGACATCGGCGACCACCGCGTTGCCACTTTCGATCACCACTGCCCCAGCCCCCTCGCTATACGCCCGGCTGTCCCCACTGAGACCTGTAATCGTTGACGCATCGTTGACGGCCGTCACGGTGATAGTCGCTGTCCGCGACGTACTACTGGCATTGGTGCTGTCACGAGCCACCACAGTAATCGAGCGGTTGCTCGTGGTCGGCTGGTCGCTCGTGTCGTTGTAGAGAATACCCTGCAAGATCGTCTCATAGGTCGCGGTGCTCGCCGTGCCCGTGATCAACAGTACGCCGGTACTCGCCGTGTAGCTCACCGTTAAGCCTGCCCCCGAGGCCACCGTCGCCGCCGCCGCATTGAGGGAGAGCGACTCCACCGCATTGCCATCGGGCCGCGCCGTCAGTGTCACCGTCAAGAGGTTGAGATTGGGGCTATCCACATCGCTCAGCATCCCCACCGGGGCGATCAGCACCGACGTCTGCTCGGTGAACGCCGTAGTCACATTGTTGCCTACCCCGCCTGCGTTCAGATCTACCACCGGCGCGGCGAGCAAGCCAACCCAATTTGCCTGGATCCCGTCGTCCACGGCTATTTGCGTCTCGATAGTTCCGATCTGCGTCTCCAGCACCCAGTCGCCACCCAATGCGGCGAAGCCGGTGGCGTCCGTGCTCGCGGCGACGTCGGCGCCAGTCAACTGACTCAGCAACGTGGCCGCCTCTTGCCCGGCCTGGCCTTCGGCGAAGTCGCAACCGTAGACCAGAATGTCTGCCTGCCCTGACAGCGCCTGTTGGATGATGTCGAGTTCCTCAGCGTACTGTCCCGACATCGACTCCGTGGTCAAGGTGCCCGTGCCGAGTTGGAGCTCTCCCGAGCCGCCGTGCGAGATCAGATGGATCGCGTCAATCCCCGTGCGACCGGCCAGCGCACTCGCCATCTGTTCCACGCCATCCTGCCCACCATCGAGCATGATGACTGCGATGTTCGGGTCCATGCCGCTCAGGAGTTCCTGATAATTCGGGACGGTGGGATCAACGAAGACCATCTCCGTCCTGGACTCGCCAGGGGAATAGGTCGTAATGGCTTGAAGCAGTTCTTGCGACTCATTCTCTACTGCGGTTGGCTCTCCACCGCCTTTTGCGGTCACCGCCGATTCGGCCTGTTCCTGCGCGACTTGTTGTTGATTGACTTCCGCCGCCGTAGCTGTGGCGGCCGCATCGAACATAAGGCGGGATTCGAGCAAGAGCAGGGATGCCTTGACTCGGGAGGTGCCCGAAGCTCTTTGAGTCGGCTTCGGCCTGTCATTCTGCTGTGGCGCTGTGCGTTGTTTTTTCCCGAACATGCGTAGGCCCCCTCTGGTCCTGCAATACCCTGTCAGATCTTCATCGACTCCTTCCGTTCAGCGCTGGAGATCCGCTTAAAACCATGCAGGTTTTGCTCCAGCACAGCGAAATCGGTCGATGGGAACAATGCGCTCTAACCACCACTAACTAGCTGAAACAAGCTGGTGCAGATGTTGTGAGGGTACCGATTGTGGCTCGATGACAAAAAGCGGCAGCCTAGGCTCTGATCGGCCAAGATCTGCTCTTCTGTAACTGAAACGGGAGGGCACGATTTCTGACTGCCCCGCGAAGGAACCCACGCCGATCCGCCTAGCGCGATCTCGTCTGTATTCTAGAACCCGCTTTCTCTCACGACAGTGGCAACCACCTGATCCCAAGCCCGTTGTGCGATGCTGGATGGTTGGCCCTGGATCTGGACATGGCCGGCGAGGATGTGGTCTGGAGACGTCTTCGCGTCATCCAGACTCAGCCGCACACGATACACGGAGACTTCCGGCTTGAGCCGTCCCTTGTCGTCTTTTCGCACCGGGACATCGCCACCATAGACTGAGGCGAGATAGGGCACCATGAACTCGCGCTCATCCACCTCCGCAATCTGCGTCACATGGGCTTCGACCGATGGCCTGGTAAGATCCAACGGGATAAATCGCGCCGGTTGTCCCACGGTGACATAGGCTAACTCGTTGACCGGGACGAAGCTTTCTATTTCCACCTGGCGATGGTCGACAAGATAGGCAATGGGCAGTTTCTGATCGATCCATCGCCCGACGGTGAGAGAATCCGCTCGATCGCGTACCACCCCGGCGATGGGTGCCCGCAAGGTTAAATTGTCTTGTTTGGCCTCCAGCCCCGTCAGTTCGGCAAGTCCAGCTCGCAATGATTCCCCAATGACCTGTCGCTGATCGCGATCTTGGCCGTAGCCGGCCATCCGGCCAAGCCGATAGTCCCATTTCGCAACTTTCGTCTCGGCTAGACGGACTTCCTTTTCCAACAACGGATTCTCAAGGACCACGAGGGCCTCCCCGGCCTTCACCACCTGCCCATCGCGCACCAACACCTGCTGCAGCCGCCCCGGGGTCGGTGCAAAAATGGTCGTGTACGACGACGCTTGCAGGACAGCCGGAACCGAGACGCTCGTATGCAATGGAATGAGCGTGGACGCCACGACTACTCCAAAACCAGCCGCCGCCATCCAAGTCCGTGGTGATGCCGCATACAGCGTTCGGCTCCCCCACCACACGGTCAGTTCCCGATAAATCGGCATGGCGATGAACCACACGATCTCGACCAGGAAGAGCAGGATGCCGAGGGCTTTAAAGAAGTAGTGGTAGACCATCACCGCGATCCCGGTGAACAGGATGAGCCGATAGAGCCAGATCGCCCAGGCGTACACCACCATAGTGTGCCGTACCCCTAGGGAGACCGTTTCCGGAAGTTGACTATGCTGGCCGAACAGCAGGCTCCGCAATCGCCATTGTCCGAAGGCAAACGCCCGATCTTGTAGATTCGGAAGACCTAATCCATCGGCGAGGAGATAGTACCCGTCGAACCGCATCAACGGATTCAAGTTGACGATCAGACTCATCGCCAAACTGGTCGTCGCCACGATAAAGGCAATACTCCGTGCCGTCCCTTCCGGCAAGAAGCCCCAGCAAAAGAGCGCCAGTGCAGCCAATCCCAGCTCAGCGATGACCCCACCAGCTGCGATGAGGAGTCGCTTCCGTTTGGATGTCAGGCGGTACGAATCGGTCACGTCCGAGTACATGACCGGCATCATGACCATAAACGCCACGCCCATGGTCGGGACCCGGCAACCGAACCTGGTCGCCGTATAGGCATGGCCGAGTTCGTGCACAACCTTCACCACCCCGAGCGTAAGACTATAGAGGATGGCCCCTCGCCAGTTGAAGAAATAGAGAAAGGTCGAGATAAACGTATCCCATTGACGGCCGACCAAGATCAGCCCGAAAAGTCCCAGGACACCAAAGGTCCACCCGGCCACTGCGGTATAGAGTGGCTCCACGAACGGGAGCGTCGCCTTCAGAAAGTTGTGCGGATGCACGAGCGGAATCTTGATGAAGAGATAATGATGGACCACCCACATCAACCAGTTGTGTTCACCGGCTTGGGCCTGCGTCTGGTAATCCGTGTGCTTCCCGCTTGCGGACTGCTCTGTCAAATTATTCGCATAGAGAAACTTCACCAAGTCTTCTACATCCGCGATGGTCGTGTGGCAAGTCGTGTCCTTCGTCATCGCGGCATGGAGCTTCTCGATGGTTCCCGCGCTCCAGCGTTGGATCATCTGATAGACCGGCCACTCGATCTGGAAATACCGATTGCGAATTGGATCGACGATGGTCCAGGTCGGCACCCCATCAGGCGTAGGGGTCCCGCGATTAAATTGCAGATTCGGTCGGAGGGTCGGCAGCTTCCGTTCTTGAGGCTTGGCGCCCGGTGCTTCAGGGGGACCCATCGTTTACCAGCCTATCCATTGCCGAAGCGCGGTGATTGGACGTCGCAGAAGCAGATAGGCCAGCGGTCCTTGCTCCCCATACACCTTGGCCGTACCTTGCCATCCGAGGCGAATGCGGGGATCCGGTGTGGCGAGCTGTGCGGTGACCCGGTACGCCAGCACGTCGCCCGGTAGGACCTCAGCATGGTAACTGGCATGTACCACCGTCGCAGGAAACGATTCCAGTGCCAGCGCGTTGAGGAAGATCAAGGCTTCAGCTCCTTCTTTGAGCACGATGGCATCGGCCACAGGCAGATCAATACGCAGTTCGATCTGTTTGGGATCGGCGATCTCCATGATCCGCTCACCGACGGTGACCGGCCGGCCGATCCAATCGGACTTATCTGAATAAAGGAGCAGCCCCGCTTGAGGGGCGATGACTTCAACCTGGTCAAGCATTTCCTTCGCGTACTGCAACTCGGTTTGTCGGAGATCGACCTCTGCCTCCTTCAACGGAACCTCGGCCTTCCGTTGTGGATCGCCGAACCCTGCTTGAATGGATTGGCTGTGCTCCGCGCGTGCGACGGTCAATTGCTTTCCCGCGACAAGGAATTGGTTGCGTAGCGTCGTGTCTTCGTACCGAAATAACGCCGTGCCGGCTTGCACGTTTTGGTTCGGATGCACGAGCACGTCGGCAATCACCCCATCGATGGGCGCGCTCACGACCACCGGATCCTTTGCCATGACTTTGACCGGCGCCACGGCTGAAATTCTGATCGGGAGACAGAGTGCGGCGATGAGCGCAACGGGAACCAGCCACCAGGTTGGCTTTTTGATTGTCTTCGCCCAGCTCTGCTCCTTCTTTGAGAGAGCTTTCCAGGCGTAGGCATAGCTGCCAGCCAGCCGATGGACAATGGCCACATCGTTTTCCTGCCAGGGAAAATCCCGCTCGAACCACCACGCACCAAGCACCGTTTCATCGGGATGTTGCAACGGACACCAAAAGACATGGCCTTTCACAAACTCCCGCCAGCCACTGCGAAGTGACTCCGGCAGCAGCTCTTCCGTGATGACGGTCGGTTGTTCTTTGGTGTCGGCAGCCTGAAAGAGCGCCCGAACCGCCTGTTCGAGCCACACCATCATCGGGGCATCACGATCCACGGTGGCCACACTCGCCGCGTTGAGCACACGACACGCCTCGTTCGCGGAGCGTGACGCACTCAACAGAAAGGCCTGCTCGTACGGAATCAGTCGTCGGGTCTCGTTGACGGACAGAAACTGCAACTCTTGGATGGTTTTTGCCGCCCGGATTTGCCCCTCCAAATGCGTCAGGGCCGCCAGGTGAATCAAGATCGGGAGCTGTTGTGGCGTGGGTTCGGCAGTCGTAGCCATCATGCTCTCTATGGTTGTTCTGCAAACTGAGCGGATCCGCTCATCCCAGCCAACACTTCCGGCGGCAATTTCTCGAACGCTCCTATGACCTTGATGGTCTGACTGGCAGCATCCACCGATGCCCCAATTTCTTTGACCCTTGCCGGATAACTGCGTCGAGTCTCATCCACCACAAAGGTAAACACCGACTTGCGTTGAAGCCAGACCAGTGAAGCAGAGGGGAGTACGAGTTCAATCTCCAAACTGCTATCGTCTAACAGGCTGATCAACTTGTCGTTGGGGAAAACATTCTCATGCTCATTGACCATGACACTGACGACCCGCCCTCCAAATGGAGCGACAATCTGGCATCCTTTCACATTGATCTCGACGACGCGGACCGATGCCGACGCCTTTTTCGCGTCGGCCGCTGAGGTCTCGAGATCCAGCTTGCTCACGGCATTGAGTTTCCCGAGCTCCAGGTTATTTTTGTACACTTTGTCTTTGGACTCATGTTCAGCCTGAGCGACGGCCAGTTCCGCCTGATACTTGTCGCAGTCGATTTGCACCAGCGTGTGTCCCTTTCCGAAGCGTTGCCCCTCCTTGTATGGAAGCATGCTGACACGGCCCTGGACTTGGGCATATAAGATCGCCTGAGCCGCCGCTTTGACGATTCCCCGTGCGACGCCATGCTCGGATCGTAGTACAGCCCCCCCCTGCTCACCCTTTGACCATCCCGTCGAAGGAATGATGGCCATGGCAACCAGAAGCACCAATACCATCCCTCTAATGCGCCACGGGTGTCGCATGGGCTGCCGACCTCCTTTCTGTTTCCAACATCGAAAAGCCGCTGGGTTCCCAAAACTTCTTGATCGACTCAGCTAATTCCGCGAGACTTTGCTGCCCCATGCTGGTGGGAACCGCTTCTTCCCCTAAAGACGCCATCAAGGTCGCATAGGCCGTTTCCAACCCTGACCGTGCGGCGTCCAGTCGCACATCCGCCGCGACATCGTTGGCTTGTTCTCGGATCAAGGTGAGATCATTCGTCCGTTGCGTGAGCCATAAATTTTTGGTGTGCTCGGCAATAGCCGCCTGTGTCCGTTGGTAATTCCCGGCATCCTGGTATTCCTGCTTGGCGAGTACGAACTGCGTCGCACCCACATGCACCTCCGTCAGAATCGAGAGACTCAGAGCCAGACTTTGGACGTCCAGCAACTGTCCGTTGGCATCGATCGCTTTCAGTTTGGCCGGCGTGCGAAACACTGATAGTAAATTCCAACTCACTTGCGCCGCATAGGTCAGCCAGTTCTGATACAGCAGAAAACTGTTGCTGTTGTAGTACCCGCCAAACGAGATTTTCATACTAGGAAATAGTTCCAGGAATACCGCTTTGACTTCCTTGGCATTAATCCGTTTCTTGTAGTCAATGGCGCGGAGCTCTGGTCTGAGCAAGAGCGCCTGCTCCTCCATCTTCTGACTATCGAGGTTCAGCATCGGCACAGCAGTCTCCCGTGGCGGAATGACTAGATCGAACATGGTTCCAGGCGGCAAGCCCATCATTGAGGCCAGTTGTGTCTTCGCGATACTCAGTTCCCGAACGAGTCGCCGGACTTCTCGTTGGATATTGAGCAAATCCCGCTGATAGTTGAGTGGCGTCAATGGTGCTTGAAGCTTCTGATCGACAATCCGCTGTGTGCTCACCAATGCCTTCTCGACCGAATCATTCAGAAATTGAACCCTCGGAAGCACCCGCTCCGCGCTCACGGCTCGCCAGTAGGCACTTCTGACGTCCTGGACCAGCCGAACCGCGATGCGCCGCTTTTCCTCCTCGGCAATCATCACATTGTCGGCCGCCTGCTGCGCACGTATAAACGACAGCCCGAAGTCCAGCACGTCCCAACTCAGGGCAAGATTCCCCGACGTCACATTCCTTTCGGAAGAAGTGAACGGCTCAATCGCCTGACGCCCGGTGATAATCGATTGTCCGACACCGCCGGCGAAGTTATTGCGGCCATCGAAACCAGCGTTGGCCGAGACATGAGGGAGCAAGGAATAATGCGCAATATTGAGTTGCTGATGCGCCAGCTGCACTTGTATGGTTTTGACTTTTGCGTCCAAGTTATACTTCAACGCCCGCGCGACCGCCTCATAGAGATTGATCGGCCCCATTATTGGTTCTTCAACTGATGAAATTGCTTGAAAATCTTTCACCACCCGCGCCTTTACGTCTTCCTTGTTCAAGGCATGGGGTTTGACAAGGCACCCGCTCAGTGAGAACAGAGCCACCAACGCCATGGCTGCCCATCTCACGGTACGACCTGCCCCAATGCGCACTTCTTGTGGAAGCATAGCGATTCCTGCCCAGCGGACATCTATCTCTTTTTCTATGGTTAGCCAGTGATGATATCGGCTGAATTGCAGGAGAACTTGACTCAACCGAATGGAATGGAGCTGAACTGCGTTTATCTATTGAGGAACTAGATACAGGGGCAGAAACGACTGGCACGGCAAGGCTTTCACCGGTCTCTACAGATGGAGGTCGCCTTTCTCAGAAAATCGTTACGGTCTGGTTTAGGACGCATCAAGATCCCTAGCCCCTAAGATATTGACAAGCAATCGGTCCTTCGACTATTCGTCTCACAACGCCCACCTTCCGAGTTACCCCATCCGAGTCTATTCATTCTCTGGAATTTGGATACCTTTCTCTCATGGCACACGTTCCGTCACTCTTAACCAGGAGAACATCATGACGAAGTGCACCCGTTGCCAAGGTCTGATGATCGAGGATCACTGCTTGGATTTCGAAGGCACCCATGGCCATATGTGGGCCAAGGCGCACCGTTGCATGAACTGTGGAAACGTCCACGATTCCGTCATCGAGCAGCACCGTCTGGCCAAAGCACAACCGACGCTCGTGCTCGCAAGCTGTGCACTCGATTACAAAGCTGATGATTACGGCGAGGACATCCAACCCGCCGCTCTGCGAGCAGCGTGATTCCGGTGAGTCGGAGGCTGATGTGATACGGCCATCTGCTATGCTAAGTTTGAGAGGATGTGAGCCATGGCTTCTATCTTGATCGTTGAGGACGACGCACCGGCCCGAGCCTTATTGCGGGATATTCTTGAAGAAGACGGCCATCATATTCGTGAGGCCGAGAATGGCCACATCGGCCTGGCGCTCTATCGCGAATCACCCGCCGATCTTGTGATCACAGACATCATGATGCTGGAACGGGATGGGATGGAGGTGACACTCGCGCTGACGCAGGAATTTCTAGATGCTCGAGTCATTGCCATGACCGGTGCCACCGGCGACCAAAACTTTCTGAACGTCGCGAAACTCTTCGGCGCTCGACGTGTGATTCAGAAGCCCTTCACGGTGGAAGACATTCGACGAGTCGTGCGTTTTACGCTCGACCATTAGCGTCTCACGACCGATGGGTTGGCCAACAAGCCACCCCCCTAAACCCAGTGGGCACGCTACGCTGTCCCATCCCTCACTCCCCCACTGGCCTCATGAGCGGCAAGCCCCTGTGAAGGCCACAGCGATCCCACGAACATGCCGATGGCCGCCATCACAAATCCGACGAGCTGTGGAGGACAGACGTCAGTCGGCTGACTGGCCAGCTCTAACGCCAGCCAACTCGTAAGCCCGGCGACAATGGCCCAGAGCGCACCCTGTGTCGTCGCGCGTTTCCAATACAGTCCGGCGAACAGTGGGATAAACGCGGCTACCAGGGTGACCTTGTACGTACTCACCACCATTTTGTAGATGGTGGCATCAGACCACAGAGCGATGAGCAACACCACCAACGCAAAGCCGATTAAGACAACCCGCATGAGACGGAGAAATTCCGCATCATTCACGTTAGACAAGAGCGGCTTGACGACGTTCTCACTCAGTGCCACCGACGGCGCAAGGAGCGTCGCGCTTGAACAGCTCATAACTGCGGAGAGCACGGCGCCAAAGAAAATGATCTGCGCAGCGATCGGTGTATGCTCCAAGATCAGTGTCGGCAAAATCAGCTGCGAATCTTGCTCGAGCAGGAGGCCGAACGTAACCGGGTCGACCAACGTGGCCGCGTAGGCAAGAAACATCGGGACAAAACAAAAGCTGAAATAGAGCACCGCGCCCAACAGCGCACCTCGAACGGCTGTTCCTTCATCTTTCGCCGATGTGATCCGCTGAAACACATCTTGTTGGGGAATAGACCCAAGCATCATGGTCATCCACGCGCCGACGAAGGGGAGCCACGCGGCGAATGTTGCGGGAGGAAACAACTCCAATTTACCGGCTGCCACCGCCTGCTCGATGACCGTCCCTACTCCACCCACAAGATCACCCACAAGTGATGCGATATACAGCAAGCCTCCCATGATGACCGAAATCTGGACGAAATCCAAAATCGCGACGGAAAACATGCCGCCGAAGGTCGTATAGGTCAGAACGATGGCCGCTCCAATCACAATACCCACCGACTGGCTGACGGCACCCTCTGTCACGACGTTGAGCACCAAGCCCAGCACTTTGAATTGAGCCGCCACCCATCCCAGGTAGGAGGCGACAATGCAGAGCGTGCATAAGACTTCGATGGTGCGGTTATAGCGAAATCGATAGTAATCGCCGACCGTCAACATGTTCAGCCGATACAACCGTGGGGCAAAAAATAGTCCGGCCAGCATCAGGCACATACTGGATCCGAACGGATCAGCAACGACTCCACGGAGCCCTTCTTTGACGAACGTCGCCGAGATGCCGAGCACGGCTTCAGCACCGAACCACGTCGCAAACACCGTCGCCGTAACGACAGGCAGCGGCAAGCTTCTTCCCGCGACCGCAAAGTCTTTTGAGTTCTGTACCCGTGTCGCAGCGAACAGGCCGATGCCGACAGACAGGAGAAGATAGAGGATGACGAACCATAAGACCACGCGCGCAGGATAAGGCCATACCGGCGCGCAATCAATCAGTATTCATAATCCTGCGCAGGAAAGAATGATCAACTATTTCGAGAAACCAGAAGATGGCAGGGAAGGGATCGTATGGGGAAGACAGGGCTTGCCAACTATTAAGAGTGGTCCAACAGCTTCATAAGCCCTGCCCGCTCAAAAATACGCTGCTCCAAACGAATCGCCCAGAGAAGAGCATCCTAGTGTCCTGACTCAGAAATTCGTCAAAGAAGTCCGGGTGTACCAAGTTGTCGAAAATCACCCAGTTGGCAGCTGGAAATCACGATGCGAACTTCAGAGACAGGATACGAGGAACTAGAAGGGTCTTGTCCGGGCAAGCTAACAAGAAGGCAGACACTGTTCTTGAATCGCAGTCAGAACGCCCAATATCGAGAGGCTCCGAATACCAGACGACACCCCACGAGAAACAGTTCACCATGAGACTCAACCGGTACAGGTTTCGTCCACTGGACTTCATACAAACTCAGGGAGTATTCCCATCGAGTTTCAGCAACATGAAGTTCCAGCAGTTGCTGTGTTCGAGGCCGTCCCCCCATCAACACAAGGATCCCATGCTCACTCCTATTGATGCAGTAAACCTCGCCCTGCTGGATACTTACTCGCTCTCCATTGATCGATTCGCATAAGCTATAGGTGCACACCTTTTGTTCGTTCACCCGCTCCTCTCGTCGTCGCGAAGGGAATGAAACCTCCATGTCTTTACGGACACTGGCTATCGCTGCTTCAGTGCTCAGATTTCCCACACAGCGTACAGGCGATTCACGGATGATTTCCTTGGTTCCCAAATTCATGGTGCCTCCAAAATTCAATCACGTAACAACTGTTGCAGGAAGCAAGTGCCGTACCTAATAGAGCATTCTTCCATGTGTGCATGTATTGCCAGTGAATCTCTCTCAAATATCTTGTTCGGAAACGTATCGAAACAAAACAGCGAAGGGATATAGATTCATCATTTCGAAGTGTTCTGATTGTAGCATGTTGATTCTAAATGTAATTTCACGATGTATGAAAAAGCATGCGCAACAAGAAGGTCTGCCCTTCACCGAAAGGTAGGCCCCAGGGACATTGCACCCATACTCATCAAGCGGAATCAGTCGCGCACGGTAAGGAGCGGACAGACCAACCCCCATCCCATCAGCTCAACTTCTCCACTCGCAGGCCGAGTAACCGGATGAGTTTTCGATGAGGGTTTTCTCGCCGATCGAGAAAGGGGAGCAGCAGCTTCAGGCCTTCCCGATGCAGCATCGCTACATTGCCGGTCGGTGCAGCCAAGGTGTGCGCCCGAGATGTGGTTTTAAAATCAGCAAACCTGACGGTGAGCACGACGGTCCGAAACGAATGAAATCCTTCGTGATGCAGACGCTCGATGACACCGTGAACCAGCGCATCTAGCAGAGTGAAGAGCCGTTGACTGTCGAGCGTATCGGACTCAAAGGTCTCCTGCTCACTAATGGATTGGGGCTCCGAATATTCCTCAACTGGTGAGTCATCCCGTCCTCGAATCTTTTCGTAACGATCCATCCCTCGTGTCCCCAACAGGGCTTCAAGTTGATGGACGGCCAGCACTCTCAGATCCGTGACAGTCTTGATATGCTTTCCGTTTAGCATGCTTTCTGTTTTAGGTCCGATCCCAGGGATGACCCGGATCGAGAGTGGAGCCAGAAACGTCTCAGCCTCTTCCTCGCGGACGACCGTGAGTCCGTCAGGTTTCCGCCATCCTGACGCGATCTTCGCGATCAGCTTATTGGGCCCGATCCCGACTGAGGCTGTCAGCCGTTCTTCTGCGTGGATCGCATTCTTTAGTCGCAGACATAATGATTCCGCTGCCTCATAGGATTCCGTAAAGCTCACATCCCCATACGATTCATCGATACTGGCCTGCTCCACCAAAGGAAGGACGCGCCGTACGATCCTCATCACGTCCTCTGAAACCCGTGCATACTTATGCATATCGACCGAGACAAAGGTCACCGGTGGTTTTCCTACCCGACGAGCGGCTTCAGACAAGCGCCACGCGGTGGAGATTGGCGTCGCCGAGTAAATTCCGTACGCACGCGCCAGATAGTTCGCCGTAGAGACAACCCCACGCCCGTTCCCGCCCTGCGGATCTGCGCCAACGACAAGCGGCACCCCTCGAAACGCCGGAGTATCTCGCTCTTCAATCGCGGCAAAGAACGCATCCATATCTAAGTGAGCGATAATCCTCATCACTTTACAGTCTTGTCCTGTGCTAAATACCGCCACGTGGTTGACACTACCCACCGACCAGAAGACGCCTTCAGGGGGAATTCCGTCACTTTGATCGTAGCTTTTCGTGCCTTCGGTGACGTACAATTAGCACCAGGTTGTGAGCCAAGAAAGTTCGGTTTCAAAATTGTTGCTCACAAACCAACAATATCAGCAGGAGGTCATTCGTGGCTTTTCATTGGTTCAATATTATCGGATCTCTGATGTTGCTTTTTGCTCTGTTCCTCAATGAGGTTGTGTACTTGAATGTGTGGTACGACTCCAACTTCACGCTGATTGTTCCGGCTATCCTGTACCTCGGTGTCGGACTGTGGCTCTCACTGTGGGGAGGACCGCGTCGTCAGGAGGCATGATGTCGTACACCGCCATGACTTTTCAATGTCTGGGAATTCGTCTTGAGCGTGCGGTAGCGTTCCGACCCAATGTGAAGGGTCAATTCATTGACGCGTTCATCGAACGCGGGGCAAAAACCATCACCGGAAAGGAGACCATCCATGGGTATGAGTTTCATTAATTGGATTGGGTTTGTGATGTTGGTGCTTGCGCTCCTTCTGAATGAGGCATTCCTTGGAATGACCGCCTGGTATGAGCTCAACTTAGGGGCGATTGTTGCGGCTATCGTCTACCTGGTTGTGGGAGTATCGTTATCGCTCTGGCCAAGCCGACACGATCAGACAGCCTGATCGATAGTCTTCCTGCCCGGCCAGCAATACAGCGCAGAGGACAAGGTCTGCCCTCTGCGCTTTCTAATCGTAAGTCCTACTACGTTTTCTCGAACATTATAAAGAAGAGTGGGATCACTTAGCGCTCTTCCCGCTAAGAAAAAAATCATCCGTATGATCATTCACCAGCCCGACTGCTTGCATGTAGGCATAGCCGATCGTGCTGCCCACGAATCGAAAACCTCCTCGTTTCAGGTCTTTTGACTAAGCGCATCCTGAAATGCGTACGGTCATCACGCACCAACACCGCTCACTCTTCATCATGTATCGAATGAAATGCGGTTTCAAGCCGACCCAGCCGCACCGGATATTGCCGTCTGATTCGGTCATCGCGGGGCTCGCTCAAGAAGACTGATCCTCATCACCTACTTATTTACCTTGGAAGTCATGCCTCGACAAAAAAGTTGATCTCCTAAGTACGAATTGACTACGATCCTCTTCTTCCCATTACTAAAGAGGAGGACTATGATGACAACCATGAAGCTTGGCAAGGAAGAATTCTTCTACTCGATGTAACCGTTTTCACCAACCAACCCCAAGAAGAGGAGGAGACCATGGTGGACAAACAGTACAAACAGCTCGGATGTTTGGATGTACAACCGTCGGGCGGCTGCGGCTTCCAGGTGCGAGCGGAGACGGAGGCGGAACTGATGCAGCTCGTGGCGACTCACGCCAAGCAATGTCATAAGTTGGACACGATCCCACCGGCGATGGTGTCTGCAGTACAGGCTGCGGTCAAGACCGTCACGGTTACAGTCTAGCGATCGCTAGGCACCGTCAACAGGCCTCCCTGTACACCCTCAGGCGCCAGGGAGGCCTCCACATCTCGCACCCACGTTCTGGCCAAGGAGGACTTATGGGCTTAAAAACAGTCCTACCCATTACAATACTTCTCCTGTTGAGCACCAGCGGATGCAGCTACCTGTTTTACCCACACGCGAAGGACTTTACGGCGAAAGCAAAGGGAGCAACGGGAGTCGAAACGTTGATCAACTTGACGAATATGGCGGAAGCCACGGCCAAAGCCGCCAAAGGCGGCAAAGGGGTCGATCAACCATTCGACGACCTTCACAATCAGTTCCATGCCATCGACAACAGCATCTGCTGTGTCGAGAAATCCGTGAGAGACCAGCCAGCCTATGCACTGGCCGTCACACACAACAAAGAACTCGGGACGATCTTCAAGCGGCTATGGAAATTCAAGGATGATCAGCCGCAGCGGGATCAGCACCTGGACCTCTTTGCATCTGAACTCCAAGAGATGCGTCAGACCTTACAAACTCTGAGGTAACGCCGTGGCATCATCATCGCCAGAGCAGATCATTGAGACCCAGCGCCAGGATTGGAACCGCGTGGCCGGTGGCTGGGAGAAATGGGATCGTTTCTTCGACGAGCAAATGGCATTCCTGAACCACCGACTCGTGGCCGATGCCCGACTGAGATCGGGCATGCGAGTGCTCGACCTCGGATCAGGCACGGGCTACCCGGCTCTACTTGCCGCGCAAACCGTCGGGCCATCTGGCAACGTGACTGGTATCGATTTGGCTGAACAGATGTTAGAAGCCGCCAGACGTAAGGCGGCCGCATTGAAGCTTTCCAACATCACGTTCACAACGGGCGATGTCACGACGTTACCGTTCGAGGCCGCTTCCTTTGATGCCATCACCACCCGCTTCTGCCTGATGTTCTTGCCGGAGATTCCCAAGGCTGTCGCCGAGATCGCCAGGATCTTAAAGCCAGACACCTGGGTCGCCGCAGCAGTCTGGTCTGCGCCAGAAAAGAACCCCTATCTCAAGATCCCGATCGATGTCATCAAGCAATTCGTCGAGCTCCCGCCACCAGATCCGGCAGCTCCTGGGATTTTTCGGTTGGCGAAGCCTGGCGAGTTAGCTGGCTTGTTTGAACAAGCGGGTTTGACCAACACCTCCGAGCAGGAATTTCTCGGAGACGTGCGATTCAAAGCCGCGGACGACTACTTTTCCAGCCTCATGGATATCGCCGCACCGATTCAGAATCTGTGGGTCAAGTTAAGTCTGAAACAACAGACAGACGCCAAACAGCGCATCATTCACACGGCTGAGCAGTATCGAAAGGGTTCCGTCGTCGCGCTGCCGGTCGCCGTACGGATCGTGGCGGCGCAGAAGCCTGGATGACTGATGTCGCCGAAGCGCGACAGCTTTAAAGATTTTGTCTTGGATCAGCTGGCGGACCTACGTGGAGTGACCGCTCGCGCCATGTTCGGCGGCTACGGTCTCTATCATGGAGCCACGTTTTTCGGGATCATTCACAACGGTCGCCTCTACTTCAAAGTGACCGTGACCACCGTGTCTCGTTACAAGGAACGGGGCATGAAGCCGTTTCGACCGAACGCCAAGCAGACACTCAAGTCCTTCTATGAGGTCCCAATTGATATCATCGAAGATGCGGAAGCCTTGACCCAGTGGGCGACGGAAGCAGTCGAGAAATGAGCCGCAATCCGCAATTCAATAGCAACAGCCTCTGCCTGTTCACGTAGCACGTGACACCACCAGCCTTCCTACCTTGCAACCGCGAGCAGCCTCCGACCGTCACGCACTCTTGAACTTGGTGAGCTTGGCAAACAGGATGGCAGAAAAAGGAAGTGCCAGGCCGAGCAGAAGTTGCACAATGAAGAGATCGCCGAGCTGGCTGTAGTCGGCTGGTGTCTGAATGGTGCCGGTCGCTTGGTCTCGGACTTCCCGCGTGACGACGAAGATCTCGTTGAGATACTTCGTCCCGAGCTGGCTGAAGGACAGCGCCAGATTGGTGAACGAGGCCATCACGGCGAAGAAGGTGGCTTTCAGATTGGCGGGAGCCGAATTCGCGATCCAGGCCAGCATCGGAATCATGGAGATTTGGACCAGCGGAGATTCCAGTGCCGTGTCAACCAAAGCAATGAAACGGGCATCAATGACTCCCCCGCTGAGGCTCGCGGTCCATTCGTGCAATCCATAGTAGAGACCTGCTATCGGAAGCGCGAGGATCGTCCCGACGATCGTCAAGAAACCAACCACGTACATGATGGATCGTTCAGCCATAAATCGCCGAAACACAAACATCCCCACCAAGGCAACAACGCCACCAATCAGGGAGAGGACAGAAAGGAACTGTTGATCGAACTTCAAGTGATCGATCATCCACCAGGTCGCGCCTGGACCGGTCCCTGGAATCGCACGTAACGAGAAAACCACGGCTGCGGTGCCGACCAACGTGAGCCGTTTATCTGGTTCCAGCTCCCGCATCAGTCTCGACATCAAAAATAGGACGATAGACATCGAACCTGCGAACACGATCTCTTCACGATACGGAAATCCACCGAGCCCCACCGTCAATGTGAAGAGAACAAAAGCCATGCTGCCGATGAGAATCCACCAATTTGGTTTCGTCGGTTCGCTTTCAGAATCCCGCACGGTCACCATGTGTCGTGCCTGTTCTAAGGAGAATCCTTCCTGAACAAGTCGGTGCTTCTGTCGATGCTGCAGCCACCACGCCAGCCCGACCCCCATCACTGATACAACGGGAATCGCCATGGCCATCACATAGATCTGTTTATAGAGGAGCACGAGATCGGCCTGCGGCATCCCCTCCGTTCCGCTGAAGACATAGACATTCACCAGCGCGACCGCGATACCGCCCCCAACAATTGCAACACGCCCGAGCGTCTGCATGGTTGTATGCATGAGCTTGCGAGTCTGGTCATCGAAAGACCGGCCCTGATCGTCGACTCTCGGCACGGCTTCAACCGTCATCGCATCAGCCACGGCGTCTTGAATCACATATCCAATAGGGGCCAGCAGCACGCTGAGGACATACCAGACTTCTGCCTGCCAGATGGACGTCATCGCCTCGCGATCGCCGATCAACAGGGCCATGATGCCCAGACTGATCGTCAGCAGCCCGGCCCCCACCCCAACGAGCCAGCTCTTCCATCGCCAGAGAAGATCGACTGTATGACCGATCGGCATCTTCAGGGCCCAGGGAATCCCGGCCCAGAATCCAAGCGCGGCAAGGAATGACGCGGAAAGGCCAAGATAGTCTTTGACGAAAAATGTCCCGACGATGCCGGTGAGACCTGAGATGCCGTAGGCCACATAGACCATGAGCGGCGGCAGATAGGACAACCGCATCTCACGGCCAAGCGAGAGAATGTTCCGATCGATCCATTGTGCGACGGGTGTGAGCATCGCTAGCGGAATGACCTGCCTGTTTCACGACGCTCAACCAATGCCAGGAGGTGTCTTCGCAGGTCTATCGAGGAAAGATGCACTCGATCGCCATGCCCCGCGAGCACCCATTCGAACGAGTAGTCGAGGAGTTTACGGAGAGAGTCCAGCATGGTCCATTTTCTCCAGATCAAGCGAGTGGGAGCTTCCAGCGACTGCGTATATGAATCCCACCAAAGATGATCGCCGGTGAAGAGAAATCGCTCCCGATAGAGCAGCGCCATACTCCCGGCTGTATGGCCTGGTACAGGAATGATGTGAAAATCAGATCCCACACAGACCGGCTCTTCCCCAGCAATAACCTGTTCTGCAGTGGGTGCGGCATCCACATCGGCTCGATGGATGATCCGCTTGGCGCCGAAATGCGCGGCATACTTATCCGCATCGGCCACATCGTCTTTGTGGGTCAGAAAGATGTGGGCGATGCCTCCTCGCTGCTCAAAGACATCAACCAAATGTTTGAGATACCGCGGGGAATCGATCAGCCAGTTGCCGTCAGGATGTTCGATGAAAAAACTGTTCGCCCCAAACGATTTCTCCGAATTGAAACCGCAATAACTCACGCGGTCTTCAAGAGTAATCGGGAAGCTTGCCATCGCCTGGTGCAGCCGTGACTTGTCACTATGCTCTGTGCCGATTGACCCAACTGGACACGCAAGCAATGCCTGATAGGCCCGATGCGTCTGCACATCATCCTGCGGCTGGTTGTGGACTGCGGAATAGTCACCGATCTCCTCGAAACACAGCGGTGCCAACTGACGACAGGTGTCACAATTGATACACGTGGCATCCACGTAGAAGTTACCCTGAACGTTGGAATCGAGTCGTTTGTTTCGGTCTGCCATCAGATTACTTGTGTCCCCGCTTTTCCCGATCAGCGGCTCGCCAGAGATACCAGGATGCAATGGTCCGATACGGCCTCCATCGCTCGCCATATCGTAACACCTGCTTCGGCGTCGGCATGGTGCGACGCCTGTAAGCGATCCGGAATCCGTTCCGTACCCCAAAGTCATCGACCGGCAGCACATCCGGTCGGCCCAACTGAAAAATCAACAACATCTCGGCGGTCCATCGTCCGATGCCTCGCACTTCGACCAACCGGTGAATGATGGGTTCATCGTCGAATTGCTTCATCATGCGGTTCGTCGGTACCGTTCCATCAAGTGTTTTTGTGGCCAGATCACGAAGCGCCATGATTTTGGGTCGTGAAAATCCAGCCTTCCTGATGGCGCCTACTTTCATCGCCAAGAGATCCTCGGGGCGAGGGAACCGCCGTCCAGGAAAGAGCGCGATGAACCGTTTAAGGATACTCTCGGCCGCTTTGTCATGAAGCTGTTGATAGGCAATCGCTCGGGCAAGTGATTCGAACGGCGAGCGGCGAACGTTCGGCCTCAGGGAGAAGGGGCCGATCTCCTCGATCAACCGGCGCATGACCGGATCGATTTTTGAGAGATGGTCCGTTGAATCAGAACTTGCGCGGTACATCGCTTCAGCGGGATCTGATCGGATATCCCGATTCACCTACATGACGATCCCACCGCCGGCCTGAATCGTCTGCCCTGTGAGCCACCGAGCCTCTTCACTCACGATAAAGGCCACGACGTCAGCAATATCTTTTGGGACACCGAGTCGTTTCATCGGCGTCAGCTGAATCCCGATCTGCCGATACTCCTCCGTCATCATGCCCGTTTCGGTAAAGCCGGGCGAGACAGTATTCACCGTAACCCCCTTCGAAGCCAGTTCTTGCGCCAACCCCTTGGTGTACTGCTCAAGCGCCGCCTTGCTCCCAAGATAGGCCGTGGCGCCGGGAAAGTGGAGATGAGTCCCACCGGTCGAGATATTCACAATACGTCCGCCGTCCTTCAACGCGCGCGCCGCCTCCTGCATGGCAAAGTACGGCCCTTTGGCATTCAGGGCTATGACACTATCGAACTCCTCTTCCGTCGTTTCATCGAGTGGCTTCGGCATGAACTTGCCCGCATTATTCACAAGAATATCCAGCCTATTGAATTGCTTCACGGTGTCAATCACAAGACGGCGAGCCTCCGCTACCTGGCTCATATCGGTTTGGACCGCGAGGGCCTTGCCCCCCTTGCCCTGAATCCCCACGACCACCTGTTGAGCCTTTTCTGAACTCTTCGAATAGTTGACCACGACGATCGCACCATCCTCCGCCAGTCGTTCCGCGATTGCTCGGCCGATTCCGTTGGAAGCCCCGGTTACAATAGCCACTTTTCCGCTCAACTCTTTCATCGACGAGACTCCTCTGGTTTCAGAGGGGGAATGCCATGGGTTTCAACAGAGATTCCCCACTCACCCATAAATGTCCATTCTCCGATCGGCCGACGGCTCCTCGGTTCTAATTCCCGTTCTCGTAGCGGTTCGGGCAGCCTCCCCGGATCGCCCGGATAGCCGATTGCAATCATTGCCACCGGCTCGTAACCGAATGGAATGTGCAGATCGGCCCGCGCCTTCTCGACATCGAACCCCGCCATTTGACGAGCCATCAACCCATGGGCCGCCGCCTGCAAGACAAGATTCTCCGTCGCCGACCCCGTATCGTGAAAGGCGTGCCGGTTCAGCTTTCCGTTCCCCTCAAAATACATACTGGCGATGGAAAGCGCCAAGACCGGAGCATGGATGGCCCATTTGCGATTGCCCTCCACCAAACACTCGAAGAGCCGGTTCCATCCTGCTTCATGTTCTTTTGTTGCCACGATAAATCGCCAAGGCTGTTCGTTATTCGACGATGGAGCCCAACGGGCTGCTTCAAACAGCGTCTGGAGTGTAGCATCCCCCACAAGCCGTTCATCGAAAGCGCGGGGACTCCAACGGCGGATGAACAACTCATGGATCGGAAATTCTGGCTGGGCCGGCTTCTCCATGATTCCCTACCCTTTCTTTCCATCCTCGGCAGATTGCGTCTCAGGAGTCCAGCCGCCTCCGAGAGCTTTGTACAGCTGGACGACCGAGGCCAACAGCAACCGACGTGTGCTGGTCAATGCCAACTCCGCCTCGAACAGACTCCTTCTGGCAACCAAGACATCGAGATAGTTCGCAAGCCCACCCTTATACCGCAATTCCGCCAGCTTGAGTGCCGACTGTAACGCGGCAACCTGTTGTTGCTGCGCCTCACCCTGCACACGAGCCGTACGCACGGCGACCAGTGCGTCTTCCACCTCTCGAAAGGCCGTCAAGACAGTTTGCTGGTACTGCACCAATGCTTGCTTGTTTTGTGCTTCGGCGGCTTCTTGTTGAAAGCCTAACACTTGCGCGTTGAGCAACGGCGTCGCGATTGCGGCGCTGAACACGCCGAATGAAGAGGGATCGGTAAACAGCAAGGAGAGCGAGGGATGCGCCACACCAAGTAAGCCAGTTAGCGTGATCTTCGGAAACCGATCGGCTTTCGCGGCACCGATACGAGCCGTGGCTGCTGCTAACTGTTGCTCAGCAACCAAGATGTCAGGCCGCCTCTGCAGCAACTCGGAAGGCAACCCAGCAGGAACAGTGGGAGGCACAATCTGTTCATCCAATGAACGGCCACGCGCGATGCTAAAGGGCTTCCGTCCCAACAAGACGCTCAAGTGATTTTCAGCTTGGATCATCTGCCGTTCAAGCTCCGCCGTGCGAGCCGCAGCATTGGCGCGCTCCGCCTCAAACTGATCCGCATCGAGTTTTGAGGTCATTCCTTGACGCAATCGAGCCTGCGCGATACGGACCGATTCTTCCCACGACTGTAAGGTCCGTTTCGCAATATCAAGCTGGAGATCAAACTGGAGCAGATTGAAGTAGGCTTCCGCAACGGCACTGACCAATTGAACGGTCACGGCGCGGCGGTTTTCTTCTTTAGATAACAGATCAGCACGCGCGGCCTCGTTGGTCCGTCTGATCCGCCCCCAAAGATCGACCTCCCATGCAAGGTTGCCCACGAGGTAATAGTTGAAGGGGCTGGCAAACCCAGGGAAGAGGAAGTTTGCCTTCCGGCCGGCCGGTAGGCTGCCCGCGAATGAGATGCCGGGAAGGTAATCCGATCGTGCAACGAGCGCCCTGGCTCGGAACTCTTCGACCGTTGCGACGGCCCGCTGAAGATCCCGATTTTCCGCAAGCGCCATCCGAATGAGTTGTTGAAGTTGTTCATCGCGGAGCAGGTCCCACCAAGGCAAGTTTGCCAAGGACGGCAGTTCAGAAGAATCGTCGGCCATTCGAAAGCGATCCTCTCCATCAGCTGGTGGTCGCTTGTGATTCGGCCCCATTGAACAGGACAGGAGCAGCAATGACAGTCCGATAATCGCAATCGTACGCACGTTAGGCCTTCCCCTCTGGTGACGGTGACTCAGTCAGCTGGGTCGCTACGGCATCGGTATGAGCTCTACCTTGATTCCACTTACGAATCAAGACATAGAATAGGGGAACAAAAAAGATGGCGAGGAAGGTCGCGCCCAACATCCCACCCAACACACCAGTGCCGATCGCCTGACGGCTTGCCGCTCCTGCGCCACTGGCGATGACCAACGGAAACATCCCAAAAATGAACGCCATTGAGGTCATGATAATTGGCCGGAAACGCAGCCGTGCTGCTTCGACGACTGCCTCAATGAGAGGGCGCCCTGCCTCATATCGGGTGTTCGCAAACTCCACGATCAAAATCGCATTCTTGGCCGAGAGGCCGATCAGCGTGACCAGACCAATCTGGAAATAGATATCATTCTCGAACCCTCGAAGCCATACAGCCGTCAACGCACCGAAAACCCCGAATGGAACGGCCAAAATCACCGCAAACGGGACGACCCAACTCTCGAACTGGGCCGCCAACACCAGGAAGACCATCAACAATCCGATGACAAAGACCTGATTGGATTGCCCCCCGGCCCGCCGCTCTTGGAAAGAAATGTTGCTCCAATCGATCGCATATCCCTGAGGAACCAGCACCTCTTTCGCCACTCGTTCCAGAGCCTCCAAGGCTTGCCCTGAGCTGAAGCCAGGCGCCGCCGCACCCAAGAGGAACGCCGTGTTGTACCCGTTGAAGTGATTCACGGGATCCGGCCCACTTTGATACTCCGCCGTCACCACCGTATCGAGTGGGATCATATTGACCCCCCGTGCGTTCACGGCTCTCACATAGATGTTCGACAGGTTCTGCGGCGTGGCGCGAAACTCGGCATCGGCTTCGGTCTGCACATGATAGACCCGACCGGACTTGATGAAATCATTGATATAGAAATTCCCGAAGTACGCCTGGAGCGTATCAAAAATATCCGAAATCGGCACACCCAGCGATTTCGCTCGCTCCCGATTCACATTGGCATAGAGTCTCGGTGAGGAGACACGGAAATTGGTTCCGACCCGTGCGATCGCCGGCTCTTTCTGTGCGCGTTCGACGAATTGCTGCGCCACCATGGCGAATTTCTTGAAGTCGCCGCTACTGGGATCTTGGAGTTGAGCGGAGAAACCGCCGGAGACGCCAACTCCACGAATAGCCGGTGCATTGAAGGCAAGGAGCAGGGCTTCAGGAATCTTCGCAAACTCTCCGTACGCCGCACCAACCAACGCCTTCGCATGGTACTGAGGCTCAGGGCGTTTATCCCACAGATGTAACGGGACAAACATGGTCGCCGAGTTCGGTCCTCTCGTCCCGAAGACAAAATTCTGCCCGGTCAGCGCATCCGTGGAATGGACAGCCGGAATGGCCTGAAAAAATCGCTCGACTCGTTCGAGTACCGCGATCGTCCGCTGGTTGGAGGCCCCATCGGGAAGTTGCGCGATCACGATGAAATAGCCTTGGTCTTCCTCGGGCAGAAAGCTTTTTGGCAGCTTCTCAAACAGTCCGATCGAGGCTATCAGCAACAGGACAAAGACCGCCATGACGCGAATCGGCCTCGCGAGCAGCGCACCCGTGGCACGGGTATAGCCCTGCTGGGTCCGGTTGAATAGGCGATCGAACCAATCCCAAAACCCGCTCCGTCTCCCCTGGTGGGATGTCAGAACCACCCCGCAGAGTGCGGGGCTCAGAGTCAGTGCGACAAGCCCTGAGACCGTCACGGAAATTGCAATCGTCGCGGCAAATTGTTTATAGAGGGCCCCGGTAATCCCGCCGATAAACCCGACGGGAGCAAACACGGAGACCAGGACCAACACAATCGCAATGATCGGCTCAGTCACTTCGCTCATCGCCCGTTTGGCGGCTTCCTTCGCCGACAATCGATTCTCGCGCATATGCCGTTCGACGTTCTCCACCACGACAATCGCGTCGTCTACCACGATCCCGATCGCCAAGACCATTCCAAACAACGTGATCGTATTGATGGAGAAACCGAGGGCATAGAGCCCGGCGAAGGTTCCGATCAGCGAGACAGGAACGGCAACGACGGGAATAATGGTGGCGCGCCAGGTCTGAAGAAACAGATAAACCACAAGCACGACCAAGATCATCGCTTCGCCCAGGGTCTTGATGACTTCCCGGATCGAAATCTCGATGAATCGTGTGGTGTCATACGGTGTGTCATACGACACGCTGGGCGGAAAATTCTTGGCCAATTCATCCATTTGAGCCCGTGTGCGGCGCACGGTATCAAGGGCATTCGCGCCGGGAGACAAGAACGTCAGAATGAAGGTCGTCGGTTTGCTGTTCCATCGACCCTCGAGCCCATAGGACTGAGCTCCCAGCTCAATACGGGCAACATCCTTAAGGCGCACTGTTGAGCCATCGGGAAGGGCGCGCACAATCAGCTCTTCAAAATCCTTGACCTCGGTCAAGCGGCCCTTGGTGATGATCGGAATCGTGAGCTCCGTCCCCTTGGGAGCCGGTTCACGCCCGATTGTCCCCGCTGGATAATCCCGATTCTGCTCGCGGATGATGGCCGTGATATCACTCGGCGTGAGATCCAGCTTGGCCATCAGCAGTGGGTTCAGGATGACCCGCATGCTGTAATTTTGCTGACCAAACACCAGGGCATCCCCGACACCCTTGACGCGCTTCAGGTCATCGACAATCCGAAGGGTGGCATAGTTGGAGAGAAAGACGGCATCGTGCCGGGGATCGGTCGACTTGAGCGCCACCACCACCACAAGATCAGGGGACATCTTTTTGACCGAGACGCCCTGTCGGACAACCTCCGGGGGCAGCTGAGGTTCAGCCAGTTTTTCACGATTCTGTGTCTGAACTTGTGCAATGTCCGGATTCGTTCCGATCTCGAACGTCAACTTGATCGTGACGTGTCCATCGTTACTGCTGGTCGATTCGTAGTACAGCAGATTGTCGATACCTGGTAGGGTCACCTCAATCGGACGTGCGACGGCTTCCGCCGCCACTTCGGCGCTGGCACCGGGATAGTCGGCATCGATCTGGACCACCGGTGGGGTGATTTCAGGAAACTGCGCGATCGGCAGGAACTGCATGGCCAGCAATCCCATCACGACCACAACAATCGATACCACTGAAGCAAAAATTGGCCGGTCAATAAATATATGCGAAATCACAGTTGATCCTTACTGCGGATGGGTAGGAGAAGGTTCCGTATTGGCGGCAACCCACGGTACCGCATTCACCGGTGCCCCAGGACCGATCTGCATGATCCCATTGACGACCACCCGATCGCCGACATTCAGGCCGTGATCGATGAGCCACCGATCCCCTTTCCAATCCGATGCCACGACGTCTCGGATCTCGGCCTTATCCTCACCGTTGACCACGAAGACAAACGTGCCCTGTGGGCCTTGCAACACCGCTCGTTGCGGAATGAGAACCGCGTTCGTCTTCGTATCGCCCGTGAATCGGACTTTCACAAATTGTCCCGGGAGAATGATTCGATTGGGATTCGGAAAGGTGATCCGTGTTTGACGTGTGCTGGTTTCGGCCCGCAACCCAGGCTCGAAGAGATCGAGCACGCCTTCATGGGGATAGACCGTCCCATCCATGAGTGTCAGCCGTCCTCGCAATTGATAGTCTCCCGGATGAGCAATGCGCTTCGCTTCAATGTCTCGTCGCCGTTTCAAAATGAACGTCTCCGGCACGTTGACTACCACGTACATGGGGTCAACCCGATGGATCGTGGTCAAGAGATCGGTTTGAGCCGAGACCAACCGTCCTTCATAGTACCGACTGCGCTCGATAATTCCGCTGATCGGCGCAGTGATGAGCGTGTTGTCCAAGTCGAACTGGGCTTTGATGAGGTCAGCCCGCGCCCCTTCGAGTGCCGCGTTGGCGGATAACTCTTGCGCGATGGCATCATCGACATCCTTTTGACTCACTGCCTGTTCCGCAAGCAACGGTTTCACCCGCGCAAGGTCCTGATTGGCTTGGACGACACGAGCTTGGGCCTGGGCAATTTTAGCCTTGGCACTGGCTGCCACCGCCTTAAACGGAATGGGGTCGATCTGATAGAGCCGCTCGCCTTTTTTCACATCGCGGCCTTCAGGATAAAGCACCGCCTTCAAAATTCCCGTGACTTGCGACCGGATCTCAACCGGACGGGATGCCTCCGCTCGACCGATAAACTCCGGTTCATCGGGAACAACTTGGGTCTGAACCGTGACGACTTCCACTTGGGGTATCGGCGGCGGTGGCATTGAACCGGCCTCTTGCTTACAACCAGTTGACATGGTTATGACGGCAAAGACGAAACAGAATGAGAGGTGTGGCACCGGCCGACGCACTATCTGCATGTTCCCTACCTTCTTATATGGTAATCCTCAAGAATAGTTCCTCAGGAAGACAAACGAGGTATTGTACCCAGTGCACTGCAGCGGCAGCAAGTCCAAGCCAGACAAGACTTCTCGCGACTCCGGCAACCACGAACAGTTTCCCCTTAAGGTTCATCTTCCGTCACACTCGAGGCACGCTTGTCACAGTTCTTCTTGGAGGGATCACATCGATCCGACCTTGTGATCTCTTCAACGATACACTTGGTCAAACAGCCGGACGCCCGCAGTTCAGCCCCCTGTCGCCACAAACTGGCCAACAGCGCCTTGCCGTCGGCATCAATGAACGTCACACCGGTCAAGTCGATCACCGTACAACGTTTGTGCTCCTCGGACATTTTACAGCAATAGGCATTGAGCTCCTGTACCCATGGACCTGCTAGGCGCCCCTCGACGACGAGGGACACGCTCGACCGCGCCGCATCTCGCTGAGGGGTAATCTTCAACATGAACTCATACTCACAGCGGTCTTCCCTCGCAGGTTCGGCCTAAGTCAGTTCCGAGCCGCAACTGCCGATTCTGCAGAATAACCGGATCGACAACCTCCCCACATTGCACACAACGCCTGACCAGCGAACCGGCCTGGCCTCCGCCGGCAATGGAATCGAACGACTCTTCCAGCACCATTAGTCCTATGCATCTGGGACAACGGATCGAGCCGGCAAGGTTCTCCCGGCCTTTCAACTTCTTCTGGGATAATCCTGTGGTTGCCACGATCAGCCTCCCTTGCTTAAGGGTTCATGTACTGAGATGGGCAACATGTATGCCAACAGCAACTTGAATAGCTGATACTATCCAAGTAGTTGGAATTATTGTAAAGACACTTGGCTGGAGGAGACTATGAAACCGAAGGATTTTAAGGTGATCTGCCGATCCCGCGGCACGCTGCCGAATGATCGGCGCGTGCCACGGCATGACTGAATCACTAAGGCAACGTATACGTCAGGTTCGGCCAGACCGCATACCCAATCGCTTGACCACTTTTCCCTTCCTGTAGCTCAAAAACAATACTTGTCTGGAAAGGGGTGGTTCCTGACATGCCCGTGAATCCACCAGAACCGCCCGTAAACATGAAATCGCCCGTACACTCCTTCAAATTTCCAGCGCACTTCCAGTGGGCATACCCGACGTCTTTGCCTTCATGCGCCACGATCGTACAGAGTCCTTCTATTGCCTGAGAATCTTTACTTCTGTTGAGATTCACGCGCACCGGACAGGCCAATTTAGACGAATGGACAATCATCTTGCCTCCGTCCTTATGACGGGAGATCAGGACTCCTTTCACAATCCCATTGACGACCTGCTCTCCATTTCCAAGTTCCAGAAACTCCCCGGTTCCGCTCCAACTCGAACTGGAATCTCCCGCCTCAACAGTCTTCCCATAAGCCACAGAGCCGGTCCCTTGCCCAAGGAAGAAAACCATTCCAATCACACATACCAGATAGCTGAAGCTCCTCATACCCATCTCCTTTCAATGTGGTTCCTACAAAAGCGCCTCACGAAAGCCCTCTCATGTCTTTCAAGGTGGTGATTCTTAGCATGTTTAGTCGGATCAGAACAACTTCACCCCCGCAAGCAACTTCTTCACTGGGTGTTCCGAGGCCGCTTCTTTTTCCTTATGCCGGCGCCGAAATCGCGATCGCCGCCAGCGCATTCAACAAGAAGATAATGATCAACATGCGTCTTCCTTTCAGTCACTTCGATCACGCTGCTCTCCTCACCGACTGTTCTGAAGCTCCTTCACCTCTCTCAATCCAATGAGCAATGGCACCATCCAATGCCCACTTCCCCCCGCCGATCACGACAAGCGCAACACTCATGGCAATGACCAGCAAATGATATTCATAACCCTCACCCTGCTGCTGCCCGAACCAATTCATGAAAAACCCCTGCGGCCAATGCACTGTAGCGATCGCGCCGATCATGATCACGATAAAACTTGCGGCAGTAAACCGGGTAAGAAACCCTGCGATCAATCCGAGGCTGCCGAGGGACTCTCCGATGATGACGAGAAAGGCCACAAGCCACGGCAACCCCATCTTCTGGGTAAAGAATCCCATCGTGCCATCGAAACCATTTCCACCAAACCAGCCTAGGAGTTTCTGGGCGCCGTGCGCGGACATCACCACTCCAAGCCCAATTCGCAGAATCAGACCAGCCACGAATGATCTGTCTTAAGAATCCCATGGCGCACCTCTTGTTTACGTTCCATGAGTGAGAGCACCCGACGAGGTGTCACCGCCCTCGCCATCGCATGCTTGATCAACATCCTTGTGATGACAGGCGGTAAGGTTACGAGGATGCCGTACCATAAGCTCCACAGAGTCACATCTCTCATCATGTCACCTCCAGCTTCTTGAGCGCGGTGCTACCCGCATCAATGGCAAGAGACGTTACAGATTGAAGCGCTACAGAACCAACGAGCTAACACGTGGAACTCCCTGACGAGAATCAGTTGTTTCAGGATGGATCAGTTCCGCCAACTCAGGCGTGACGGAACCAATGAGCCGAGGGTTCGGCAGGTGACGAAGCGGGTCGTCATATGGCTAAGCGATCTGCGGCCGGACAGACAACCTAAAATGGGGACAGAGGTTCGGTTCACCAGCTTCTTCACGAACGTCGGTATTGTCGCTTGACCTGCGGATGGGCCACTGCCCACTCATGCATCGCACCCAAAATGGGTTCGAGCGAATGTCCTAACGACGAGAGGCGATATTCAACGTGCGATGGAATTTCAGAAAAATCATGTCGTTCCACCAGACCGTCGGCTTCCAGTTCACGTAACTGTTTAGCCAACGTACGGTGTGAGATGCCGCTGAGATCGCGCTGCAACTGATTAAAGCGCCGGTCGCCTTTGAGCAACCAATAAATCATCATCACCTTCCAACGACCGGAGACTAGGTCAAGTGTCTGCTCCGTCGGACAACCGGTTCTCTTTGCCAATTGCAGTATCCTCCTGGACCGTACTTGAAAGTCGTGTAGACGAACCTATACTACCTTTCAATGAGAGATGAAAGGTCGAGACAACGTATCGAGAAAGGAGCGGTCATGAAAAAGATTGCCGATATTCTTCGGTCAGATGGGAACCATTGGGTCGGAGACGGGTTCCCCGTTCGATCGCTGTTTTCATACCACCACGACAGCGCGGCGATCAGTCCATTCTTGCTGTTTGATTACGCGGGCCCGCATCAATTCGATCCCACCAACACTCCACGAGGCGTGGGGCAACACCCGCATCGCGGCTTCGAAACCGTGACTATCGTCTATGACGGAGAGGTTGCACATCGCGATTCGGCCGGGAACGGTGGGGTCATTGGACCGGGCGACGTTCAATGGATGACCGCCGCCAGTGGCATCATTCATGAGGAGTTCCACTCGCCGAACTACAGCAAAATAGGGGGCCCCTTCCGCATGGTCCAACTGTGGGTGAATCTTCCGGCAAAGGACAAAATGAGTCCTCCCGGCTATCAAGCAATTACCAGTCGCGACATTCCGGTCATCCCGTTGACGGGTGGAACGGCACGGATCATCGCGGGAGAATTCCACGGTGTCCGTGGACCAGCTCTCACATTCACGCCAGTCAACCTCTGGGATCTGCGTCTCGATCAAGCCACCAATCTAACGCTTGACCTTCCCGAAGGACACAATTCCATGATTGCGGTGCTCTCCGGTAAAGTGATCATCAACGGCACGCAGACCCTCGGTGAGGCAGAGATTGCTCAGTTAGAGCGCGACGGGCGCAACGTCACTATCCACATTGATCGCGAAGCGATCGTGCTCGTCCTGACGGGCGAGCCTATCGACGAACCCCTAGTCGGGTATGGCCCGTTCGTCATGAACAGCGAGACTGAAATTCGGCAGGCCGCGTACGATTTTAACAGCGGCCGTTTCGGCCAGGTGGACTCGCCTGAACCACTCGCTCAATAAGCTCAACGGACCTGAGCCATGGCATTGTCCGAGGCAACAGGTGGACGTCCGCATGATGCAATACTGAGACGAATCGTCAAGCTTGTGAGCGGGTGATCCTGAGTTTCTGCATTTTTGACTGGAGCGTCGTTCGCTTGATCCCCAGCAGAGCCGCGGCCCCCGATGGGCCACCGATGACCCATCTTGCTTCATGCAGGGCGCGCAAGATTTGCTCACGCTCGGCTTCTTCAAGAGTTGAGATCGAGGTGGGAGCAGGGCGATCATGTGCCTGGAGTTCATTCATTGGCACCTGCAGATCCGTCCCTTGCGTGAGAATGACGGAACGTTCCACGAGATTCTCCAGTTCACGAATGTTCCCCGGCCAGGCATACCGGGAGAGCACATCGAGCGTTTTGGCGGGAACCGTCTGGATATCCTTTTTCATCCGAACGGCATAGTGCTGTGTGAAATAGCGAACCAAGATGGGAATATCTTCACGGCGTTCACGCAACGGTGGCGCAGTCACTGGAAAAACATTCAACCGGTAATACAAGTCGCTTCGAAACTGATTGACCTCCACCAACCGCTTTAGATCTCTATTAGTTGCGGCAATCAAGCGAACGCTGACATGTATGGTCTTGGTGCCGCCGAGCCGCTCAAACTCTTGCTCCTGTAAGACGCGAAGCAGTTTGGATTGCAGTTCCAACGGAATTTCTCCCACTTCGTCGAGGAAAATCGTGCCCTTATCGGCCAGCTCGAACCGACCGGCCTTTTGAGAAATGGCCCCGGTGAAGGCTCCACGTTCATGTCCAAAAAGCTCGCTCTCCAATAGTCCGGTTGGAATAGCCGCACAATTCAGCTTCACGAACGTGCGCTCGTGGCGGCCGCTGAGTCGATGGATGGCCCTGGCAATGAGTTCCTTGCCGGTCCCCGTTTCCCCTTGAATCAAGACGGTCGAATCGGTTGGAGCCACGACTTCGACTTCCTTCAGCACATTCCTCAAGGCCGCACTATCCCCGATGATATCGTCAAACCCATGTTCGAACCGAAGCTCTTCTTCAAGGTAGAGCTTCTCTTTCGCTAGCTTGTCTTTGAGTTCGGCAATCTGCTGAAAGGCCAGGGCATTTTCAACGGCGACCGCGACCTGTTGAGCCACTTGCTGCAGGAATTCCACATCTGAATCGCTATAGGCCTCTTTTTGCAGGCTTAAGAATCCCATGGCGCCCAACTGCCCTCTCGCCGTGGTCAGAGGAACAAAGCAAAACGACTCTGTCCCATCTTCCTTCATATGACCGATCACCGTTGGCCATCGAGACTCCTCCGCCAACCTGGGCACGAGGAGGGGCCGTTGTTGCTGCCAGACCAAACCAGCGGGACAGTCCTCGATCGAGACTTCATGGCCCCCCACAAGATCCGCCGGCACATTGGCTTGAATAGTATGCAGCCGCATCAGTTTCTTGATGGGGTCGTAGAGGGAGAGGTCGACAAAATTCACCTGCACGACCCGAGGGAGTCGATGGGCGAGATCACGAAACAGTTGATCGAGGTCACGCTGTGCGGAGATCGCCTGCGCGACCTCGAGAAGCGCCTGATAGCGCTCCGCGAGATCCTCACAGGGAGAAATGCCCTGCCTATCCATAGCCTGACAGTATGAACCATCCACAGGCAATGGCTCAAGAGCTCACGGCCGACAAGAGAGTCCTGTCTATGACGCGCTCGACGTCGTCAGAGCGTCTGGTGCGTCCCATCACAGAACGGCGGAGTCTTCGTGTGCTTGCACTGGCACAACGCGACGTCTTTCTTTGCATCCACGGTGAACTCAACCGGTTCAAACCCGGTCCCTTCGTGTGACCCGTCACAAAACGGTTGGTCTCGCGAGCGTCCGCAGGAACACCAGTAGTAGGTTCCCGGTTCCAACGACATTACCGACGGCTCCTTAGCTGCAATGCGTGGTTGTCCCATGAGCACTCCTCCCTCTGCCATTGATCAAGATCAGACTACGGGGCTGAAGTATAACGTTTTCGATATGCACTTCGCACCCTCCTCTTGCGCGTTAACTGATCGCTTCCATCTCTCCTAATCTAACTCGCCCAGTATTGGTCCATGGTGATTGATTTATGGCGCAACGGGTTATAATTTACCAGTCTATGGTACTTTCGTTCTCCGGTGTCGAGTGATCTTGCCACTACTCGACCATAGTAGATCAATCTCGAATAGAGTACGTATCAGTATAAGAAGATATCCTCTGGTACCATCACATCAAAAACCATATTGTTCAAGATGCGAGTCGGGCGTCTCGTGCTAATGAGGAAAGAGCAAGCCATTGTAGGTAAGAAGACATGATACTGCCGATCGAGTTTATCCTACTCGCTGCTTCCGGGCTCCTGTTGCTGAGCGTCATTGCGAGTAAAGCGTTCGGCAATATGGGCATCCCAGCACTCTTGTTATTCCTCGGTATCGGGATGTTAGCGGGCTCGGACGGTCCAGGTGGCATACATTTCGACAATCCCTGGTTGGCCCAATCTCTTGGCGTGGTAGCGCTCACCTTCATCTTGTTTGCCGGCGGCATGGACACTGAGTGGGGGACCGTGCGGAAGGTGTTGGGAATCGGGGTAGGCCTGTCGACTTTAGGAGTGGCCGTGACAGCCGGGCTAGTCGGTTGGTTCGCCACCACAGCGTTGCACATGTCATGGTTAGAAGGACTCCTGATCGGCGCGATCGTTTCCTCGACCGATGCCGCAGCGGTGTTTGCCGTGATGCGTTCACGCTACGTAGGCCTGCGTGGCACCCTGAAACCTTTGCTCGAACTCGAGTCCGGGAGCAACGATCCCATGGCAGTCTTTCTCACCATCGGCATGATTTCCCTGATCACGGGAGCTTCCGATTCAGCGTTTGACTTGGTGCCGATGTTCATACGGCAAATGGTCCTCGGCGGAGCCATCGGGTACGGGGTAGGCAAGTTGATGGTGTTACTGGTGAACCGGCTGCGCCTTGAATATGATGGGCTCTATCCTGTTCTAACCCTGTCGCTTGTGCTCTTCACCTACAGCGGGAGCACATGGCTCGGCGGAAATGGATTTCTGGCCGTATATCTGGCCGGCCTCATGATGGGAAACAGCGAATTTGTCCATAAACGAAGTCTGATCCGGTTCCACGACGGACTGGCCTGGCTCATGCAGATCAGCATGTTCCTGGCTCTAGGGCTGCAGGTCTTCCCTGCGCAACTCGTACCGATCGCCGGGACAGGGCTGCTCTTGGCGTTGTTCCTGATGTTCATTGCCCGACCTGTGGCTGTCTTTGCCACCTTGGCATTTACGCATCTCAGCATGAGAGAGAAAACCATGGTCGCTTGGGTGGGATTGCGAGGGGCCGTGCCGATTATTCTGGCCACCTTTCCACTTCTTGCGGAGGTCCCTCAGGCTATTACAACTTTTCATCTGGTCTTTTTCATCGTTCTGACATCGGTGTTGTTGCAAGGCACCTCAATTCCGATCGTAGCCCGTTGGCTTGACGTCGATGAGCCGTTGGCGCCGCGCAAGGAGTCTTCGCCGATATGGGATGCGCCGACCAGCCTCAGGAGTGGGCTCCTCGAAGTGCAGATTCCAGAACACTCTTGGGCGATCGGGCGGCGATTGCTTGATCTGGGCCTACCGAAAAGTGCTTTTATACTCCTGATCGCTCGAAAAGGTAAATGTTTTGTTCCGAACGGGACGGCCGTGTTGCGGGCCGACGATTTCCTTCTTGCATTCACCGACCAATTTTCCTTTCTCCGATTGCGGTCGATTCTCGAAAGCCGACATCAGCTTCCGCCGCCCGAGGAACCTCCGGATGACCGAGGCGTCGAGGTCATATAATGAGGCTCTGCGGCGAAGACTGCTGAGGGACAAGACTAGAACGCATCTCAAAATCGTTTTCCCGACGACAAACGCTTCAATCCATCAACATCAATCCTTACAGAACGTCCGGAATCTTTGGAAATGTCGAGTTTCGCTCTCTTGGTTACGCTCGTAAGGGCCGAGAGATCGTCGCTCTTCAATGTTGAGATAAGTTCTAGCCCACGGCTTCTCTTCGAGGATCTGGCGGCAAGTATCCATGGTCCGGCGGTTGACCTGAGCGGAACGGCTGAACTATGGTAAAGGCCCTGCACAATGCTGTCCTGCAGAATGTCGGCTCCGTTCGTGGCAATACCGTCGTCATGCGGATGCAGGTTAGAACTGTCCGATGAGCGAAAAGTATGAGAACCGCGTCGCACCACAGGCGAACGATTCTGGTGGCAACCGACTTCTCGAAGCCCTCCAAACTTGTGATTCCGTATGCTTTTAAACTTGCGCACGTGTTGAATCTCCGTCTCATCATCCTGCATGTCGTGAAGGCCCTTCCCGGCGTCGAGCAGTGGTCTCCAGGCGCACGCCGCTCCCTCCAGTCCCTGAAGACCAAAGCTCTTCTTGAGCTGGGCCGCGTCGTTCGTCTCGCGAACGAGAACGGCCTCATGGCTGATCACAAACTTCTGGTGGGCATTCCCGGGGATTCAATCTTGGAGGTTGCACACAACTCTCACGTTGCCTTTATCGTCATGGGAACTCACGGTAAGACCGGCTTGGATCGGCTCCGATTAGGCAGCGTTGCAGAAAGCACCTTGCGCCAGGCGCCTTGCCCTGTCCTTACGGTCGGCGCGTCCGTTACCCCCCATACATCTGTCAATCCACGCCGGCTGAGCGTAGCTTGCTTTCTGGTAGCAATAGACCTTTCTGCTTCTTCGAAGGCAGCGCTTCGAACCGCCATCGAGCTGGCAAAAAGGCTGAACGCGCGGGTGCTGGTGGTCCATGCCGCCGAGCCCTCAGGCTCCCTGCAATCTGCCCCGCTTCGGGTTGATGAACTCTCGCGGAGGCGTTATGCTGAACAGTTCACGAAAATTATATCGGCGTCCCGAGGAGATGAGGTCATCGCCGACAAAATCATGATCATGGGAAATCCGGTTCAGGTCATTCTTAATCAGGCAAAACACCAAAAGACCGACCTCATCGTCGTCGGAACCCAGGGCCGTCGCGGAATGAAGCGGCTCATGCTTGGCAGTGTTGCCGAAGCTGTGGTTCGAAGAGCCGCGTGCCCGGTCTTTACTGTGAAGGCTCATGGGAGAAACCCGTTTGACGTGACCAACGGATCGAGGCGTTCTCCGGCACACAGCAGTACCGGTTAATGCAAGATCGGCTTTACGAATGTCGAAATATCGCAGCGTAACCGCGCCGACTCCATCGAGGTGACTCTTTTCAGTACCAACGAAATGAGGGCGGGCCTGTGACAGGGACCACACCGGGTGTTCTCTCGCTTGATCTTACCTCCTCGTATTTGTTACAAGAGACTGCCGATGTTTTTAGGCCGTTGAGCCGACCTGGCACCTTCATTCCGAACCAAGCCTTATCTGAAAGGAGATCGCATGCGAGCCGTTCTGCACTTCATTTTCGTAATAGGTGTGTCCACATTTCTAATCAGCGCTTCTTCAGCATATGCCAAGACCGTTGAATCAGGTGACTCTAGTTCGAGTTGGAACGGCACCGGCGAGTTTCTGGAGCTTGGAAACGGAGAACAGGTCGTCAATGGAATTGTGAAAGGGGTGCTGATCTCCCGTCAAAGGACGGAGGCAAAATGATTGTCCATTCATCGAAACTGACCTGTCCGGTGCGCGTGAATCTCAATAGAAGCAAGGATTATCAGGCAATAGAAGGCCTCTGCACGATCGTAGCGCATGAAGGCAAGGACGTCGGATATGCTCATTGGAAGTGCGCTGGAAATTTGAAAGAGTGTATGGGTGATTTCACGTTTACGGGCGGCTCCGGTGGATTCACCGGAATGTCAGGGACAACTCCTTTCCAGACCAGCATTGTTTTTGAGCTGCAGGAAGGAAAAAGCGGTCAAGCGATCGGGTACGCAGTCTGGCCGAACCTGACGTATACATTGCCCTAGTGTAACTTTACTGTTACTCACTTTCAGTCACTCTGACGGAGGAGCTTCCATCGAAGCATGGAGGCTCCTCCGGGAAGACTCTGGCTCTACTCAAGCTCCACTTGTTGAATCGGTAACACTACCCGGTTGCTCTCCCGACAGAAGTTCTCAACCCACCGCCAGCACATTCCTTCCTTCATCTTTTCTGGGCTCTTCTCATTATCACTTCCTTCACTGGGTGAACACTAAAAATGTACTGACCACTTCGATAGTGGCACGCGATGAGGCTGCTCGAAATGCCCCTTCAAGTGATGCGAGTTCTCTGTGACTGCCCCGTTTCCTCCACGACTTAACCGACATCCGAAGATCTCTCTCAGCTCGACAACCAGCAGACGACTTCATCTTGGCTTATCGACCATCGCGTCGTCTTTTCTTGAGGTGACGGCATTACATACTCTGTTTATGGTATTTACATGGCTCGGTTTAGGGACACCTCGGCCATGGCCTGGCCGATCTACCAATAGCGGTTTCTGAAGAGGAGATCCTATCCTGTGCAGCCAGATCCAAAATTCTTTATAGACCTTGCCACGGTATTTCTCGCCGCCGTCGCCGGCGGCGTACTTGGCAGACTTGCCGGACAGCCGTTGATTCTCGGTTACGTCCTCGGCGGTATTGCCATCGGGCCGTTTACCCCAGGACCTACGATCTCGGAATCCCACACGTTTGATCTATTTGCGGAGATCGGTGTCATTCTCTTGATGTTTTCGATCGGACTTGAGTTTTCCGTGAAAGACCTGATGCGCGTCAAATGGGTCGCGCTGGCGGGCGGCCCGCTCGGCATTCTCTTGTCCGTCGGATTAGCTACTCTGATAGGAAATTTGATCGGGTGGTCTGTGATCCAAAGCATCGTGATCGGAGCGGTCATTTCCATGGCGAGCACCATGGTACTCGCCCGCCTCCTCGTCGATCGGGGCGAACTTCGTTCAAAACATGGACGGGTGATGATCGGCATTACCCTGGTCGAAGATGTGGCCGTCGTCGCGATGACGGTGCTCATGCCGGCCCTCGGAGAGTTCGACTCGGGGCGGTTGTTCCTGATCGGTCAAGCTTTGCTGAAGGCTCTGCTCATTCTTCTGCCGTTGGGGTATTTAGGCACGAAGGTAATCCCACCGATTATGACCCACGTCGCCAGGACGCAAAACCATGAATTATTCTTGCTCGTCACGCTGGCAATCAGCCTTGGAACTGCTGCTGTGACACAGATGGTTGGACTCTCCCTTGCCTTGGGAGCCTTCCTGGCCGGCCTCATTGTCAGCGCATCCGATTATGGGCACGAAACCTTGGCCCGGCTGCTTTCGTTGCGCGATGCCTTCGTCGCGCTCTTTTTTGTGACCATCGGCATTCTGATCGACCCGCGGGTCATCATCGATAACCTTTCGCTCCTTGCCACAATGATTGGCTTGATCGTGGCCGGAAAACTCCTGATTTGGGCGACTGTCGTGCGGCTATTCGGCTACCCCTGGATTACCGCATTCCTGGTGGGGATTGGTCTCACTCAAATCGGCGAATTCTCGTTTGTGTTGGTGCAGGTGGCAAAAACGGCAGGCCATGTCGGGAGTGAAGTGTACAATGCGACGCTTGCCGCTTCTCTCATCACCATTCTCATGAACGCGGCGCTCGTCAGATATGTGCCCGGATGGCTTGTCCAGAGACGTCTCGCCCATGATCAGAGCGACCTCGTACCCTGGTCGCCGGAAGGCGAACCGCTCACACAGCATGTCGTGCTGTGTGGATTTGGACGAGTAGGCAGCTCACTCGGGAGAGGGCTGGATTCGTTTGGTCTTTCCTATGTGGTCATCGACCGAAATCCGGACATCATTCGCCGGCTACAAGTCCGACATCCTGCCTGCCTCTATGGCGACGCCTCCCACCGAGAATTGCTCGTGAAGGCCGGAGCGGCGGATGCGTCCTTGATCATCGTGGCATTGCCTGAAATTGAGCCTGCCGCACTGACGGTGGGTCGCATCCGCGACCTCAATCCAAAAGTTCCGATTTTAGCCCGGGCGCATGGAGTAGCGGAAGCGGAACGACTCAGTGCCGTCGGGGCAACCGAGGTCATTCAACCTGAAGTCGAGGCGTCGGCGACACTCATCCGGCATGCCTTGAACTGGTTCGGCGTACCGAAGGACCGCATTCTGGATTATGTGGAACAGTTCCGGCAATCCATGGAAACAAAACGGCAGCCGAAGTAACCGGGCAGAAAGCTCAGGCTCAACACAAATAGTGGTCGCTGGAGAGGTCAGCATGAAACTCTGGACTCGTCTCCGCGGCCTCTTCCACAAAAGGGTTTCCTCTCAACCGTTCCATAAGACCGTGTCATTCGATCCTGCTACCGACATCCTAGCCCCCGCGTCGCCGCTTGAGTTCGTGTCCCACTTGGACAATCGCCTCGATCGCCGGTGTCAATTCTCGCCCAAGATCAGTTAAGGCATACTCGACCGTTGGTGGTGAGGTCGGCATCACGTGCCGCGTGAGAATGCCGTCACGTTCCAATCGCTTGAGCCTGGCTGAGAACACTTTCGGTGACACGCCAGGAATGTCCGCCATCAATTCGCTGAACCGCCTCGGTTCTTCCCGGAGATACCAGATCACATTCGGCGTCCAGGCCCCTTTCAGGAACTGCATGCAGGCCGTGAGCGGACAACCTATTGGAGGCGGAGCCACCTTTGATCTCCTTCGTTTCACAGCCATCGTTCGCCCTCCTTCTGCACCATGAACCACTTTCCAAACGGAAAGTTCAAAGTGGACTTACTAAACGATAGCATATTGCCACATGCCAGTTCACGTCTTACCTTGACTCGTAGAAGACATCACATTCATTTCACCTTCATGTTCTGAAAGGAGTCGCATCATGGCAACACAAAAGACCGCAATCGTGACGGGAGCTTCGAGTGGGATCGGGCTTGGCCTGACAACCGCATTGGTCGAACACGGCTATCGCGTCGTGGCGAATTCGCGGCGCATCACCGAAGCGGGCACCTTAGTACCGTCGAAAGACTTGGCCCTCGTGGACGGCGATATTGCCAGCCCCGACACCGCCAGACGCCTGGTTGAGACCGCCGTGCAGCAGTTTGGCTCAGTGGACGTGCTCGTGAACAACGCAGGCATCTTCATTCCCAAACCGTTCACGGATTACACACAGGAGGATTTTGAGCGGCTCGTCTCAACCAATCTGTCCGGATTCCTTTATGTCACCCAGGAAGCCGTCCGCCAGATGAAACAGCAAGGGGCTGGCCATGTCGTGAACATCACCACGACCTTGGCTGATCAACCCATCGCGGGCGTGCCAGCGGCCATTCCGGTACTGACCAAAGGCGGACTGAATGCTGTGACCGCGGCCCTCGCGATTGAATACGCGGGAGAGGGCATCCGATTCAATGCCATTGGGGCCGGCATCATCGATACCCCAATGCACAAGCCGGAGACGCATGGATTCTTGAAGACGCTCCACCCCATCCAACGGATTGGGAAAGTGTCGGAAATCGTCGACGCCGTGCTGTATCTCACCGACGCCACATTTGTGACCGGTGAAGTACTGCACGTCGACGGTGGAGCCCATGCCGGCAAGTGGTGACTATCTCGTCAGGGCGCTCGGTTCAACCGGGCGCCCTGACACTCAGAAGGAAGGAGGTGCATCATGCCCTACGTCCATGTGCAGGTGACGCGTGAAGGTGTTACGCTCGAACGGAAAGAAGCGCTCATCAAAGGAATCACGGATCTCTTGGTGCAGATCCTGAACAAGAAACCGACCCAGACCTTTGTGGTAATCGAGGAAGTCGCCACCGACAACTGGGGCATCGCCGGGATGACAGTCACCAAGTTCCGACAACAGGAGCAGTGAGGAGAGTCCTCAGCATACTGGTGAGCCGTTCTGTTCTAGCTCTACTCAAATGGTGTCAGGTTAGCCGGTGGGTTCGCTGTCCAACTGATGGGCCTTGCGGCCGCCTGGTGCCAGGGGATGATCGGGAATCTGTCCGGTGACCATCAATTTGGCCATGTCCGCCGCGCGGGTCACCAGCTCCTGCGCCCCTTCTCGCAGCTCACGGCTGTTCTGCACCTCACTGACATTCCGTTCCATGTCCTCCGCGCTCCAACCTCGTGAATGGGCGATGAAGGGAAATTGAGGAAACTGACAGCCGACTTCCGCCCAAAAGGTCATGAGCTGTCCGGCCACGCCCTGCACATTGTCTTGCCCGCCCATGATGATGAAGGCCGCCACTTTGTTCTTGAGGAGGTGTTTCTTCGCGATGGTCTCTTGATTTTGGATGCAGTTCATTCGCTCGACCATTTTGAAATAGAGACTGCTGGCATTGCCCCAGCGAATCGGCGTCGAAACCAGGATCACATCGGCCCAATGGACGATGGCTTCATACACTCGATCGAGTTGGTCGGTAGGGTCCATCTGCGTAATCGAGCAGGGCCAGGTGCAGGCCGGCGCCGCTTTCGAGTAGAACCCTTCGCAGGCACGAAAGCTTAGATCCCGGAGCTTGATACACTGCGTCTCCAAGCCAAGCCTGCTTCGTGCATGGTCCAATGCCACTTCTAACAACGCATCAGAGGTGCTGAAGCGTGGGTGATCCACCGTCATCGCTGTCGTGGAAATCCCCACGACACGAATCGAGCCTGGTTGTCGGACGACAGGACGAGCGAGTGGATGAGGTGCGTGCGGCTGCTTCTTGCGCTTCGTGGCGGAAGACAGATCGATAAAGAGCCGCCCGTTCTCGATCTTCGTCTCATAGGCCGGCACCTGATCCTGGTCGTATCCCGGTTCGCCTTGGCCGGTTTTGTAGTGAAACTTCCAGTAGTGCCAGGGACAGACGATGTAGTCGCCATCGAGCCGGCCCTCCCCAAGAGGTCCACCGACATGGTTACAGACTCCGGAGATCGCGGCGAATGCCCCACCTCGATACGAGAGCGCGATCGCCGTCTTGCCGCACATGACTTCTTGCAAAGGCTTGTGCTTCAGTTCCTCAACCGCACCCACTTCGGTCCATCGGCTCTCAGCCATACCACACTCCTTAATTGTTTAGTTGGACTAGCAGTCAGTGACGAAACAATGCGAGAACACCGCTGGAGGACGTTCGCGACATTCTCAAAGGTATAACGGCTTGATCGGCGACACGACTGCGGCCGGGCGAGTGGCCTGTCACTGTTGAGATTCAAATAGCTCGCGCGCCCACTTCATCGAGATGGCGCAACAGATCGGCCGGATCTTGATAGACGCGGTATGCGCCGGCCTGCTGAAGTTCCTCACGTCCGTACCCCCCGGACAACAAGCCAACCGCCAAAGCCCAGGCCCGGCGAGCAGCCAGCATGTCCCAGACGCTGTCCCCTACGATCACACACCGGTTCATCGACACGTTGAGTCGTTGGGCGGCGGCTACGAAGAGATCGGGGTCCGGTTTCGCATGCCGTACATCATCGCGAGTCACGACAGGCACATCCTGGGACAGATTCAAGAGCTTGAGCGTAGGCTGGGCACTCTGCAAACGCCCACTGGTCGCAATGGCATACGGTACCCTACGCGTCGAGAGCTCCGCCAACAGCTCCACCGCGCCCGGCAGCACGCGTAGCGAACCGGCCTGTCGGCGATAGGCCTCGGCATGAGTGCGCTGAATGCGCTCCACTTCTTCCAATGACAAGACGCGTCCGATCTCTCGAAGAAACGCCGATAACATCAGGCCTCCGCTCATGCCAATCTGCCGGTGGATTCGCCACACCGCCAGTTCGATTCCGGCGCCTTGCATGGCTTCGCGCCAAGCCAGGACATGCTGGTAAACGCTATCCACCAGAGTACCATCCAGATCAAAGAGAAAGGCTAATGAGCTACGGTCCGATAATGGTGTCATAATTTGTGGGCCCTATGGTGGTTCAATGTATGAAGTGATCAAAACGATACGGCTATGGGAGACAATACCGACACACCCTCCACCTATAGGTGCAGCGGCTTGATTGGTGACACGACTGCGGCCAGGTTGTTTTTCCACACCGACTCATCGGCGTCGACATAGAGTTCCACTTCGTTGCCGTCGGGATCTTTGAGATAGAGACTTTGACTCACGGTATGATCGCTCATGCCGTCGATCGGGATCCCGGCTCCGTCCAACTCTCGTTTGGCCTGACGCAGCTCATCGACGCAGCTCATCAAGGCTGTCACCGACTTTGATGCCGATATGATAAAGCCCGCGCCGTTTCCCCGCCGAAGGCCCCGGTGCATCACCGACTTGGATGAGGAGTAGCTCATGATGCGTTCGCCCGGAAGTCAGCGCAGCGGCCGCCCCGTTGAAGATCCGCCCTACTTCCTTAAATCCTAGTAGGTCTCGGTAGAAGCCGAGCGATCGTTGCAGATCTTTCACATAGAACACAACGTGACCCAAATAATGTACGTTCATGTTCGCTCCTCTTGTAGGAGGTTGGTCCGACCGGTATGCCGCTTGGGAGCATTCCATTCAGTTTCTCCATACCGAATCAGCCAGAGTTCCTGACGCCATGCACTCATGTCACGAGTCTTACCCCCCCTCTACTCCACCATTCTCGGTATGACTCGGATCTCAAATCGAGACATAGTCCGGAGCGAGACAATCCGAGACTACACCTTGTTCTCCAAAGCTCGATCAAGATTGAAGGCAGCGCTGATCAGCGCCAAATGGGTAAAGGCTTGAGGGAAATTACCGAGCGCTTCTCCGCCGGGTCCGGTTTCCTCTGCATAGAGTCCCACGTGATTAGCATAGCCCAACATCCGTTCAAACAGCAGGCGGGCTTCATTGAGCTTGGCGCGTTCGACACGTCCTGCTCGGGCGAGGGCTTCCACCAGCCAAAACGTGCACATATTGAAGGTTCCTTCTTTTCCATGCAAGCCGTCTTCGCCCGTCTCGCTGTCATAACGATACACCAGCCCGTCCGCAACCAATCCACCGTGCTTGGGCGATCGATTGATGGCCGCCAAGGTGTCGAGCATCCTTGGATCGTTCGGCGAGAGAAAAAACACGAGCGGCATGATGAGATTGGAAGCATCCAACGAATCGCTGTCGTAATGCTGAACGAACGCTCGGCGCTCGGCGTTCCATCCCCGCTGCATGATCTCCTCGTACATCTGATCCCGCACCCGCAGCCATCGATCACGATCGGCGGGGAACGACCGCTTGTCGGCCAAGCGAAGACCTCGATCCATCGCAACCCAGCACATCAATTTGGAGTAGACGAACTGCCGGCGCCCACCCCTGGTTTCCCAAATACCTTCATCCGGCCGCTGCCAGTTGTCACAGAGCCAGTCAAGCCGATGCCTGATTCTCATCCAGGTGTCATGACCGATCGGCATCACATGCTTGTTGTAGAGATAGACGGCATCCAGCAGTTCACCGTAGATGTCCAGCTGCAACTGATTATAGGCGCCATTGCCGATCCGCACGGGTTTCGCGCCGCAATAGCCGTCCAAATGGTCTAGCGTCTGTTCCGTCAAATCGTGACGACCGTCGATTCCGTACACGATCTGCAGGGAGCCATCCGCCTCAGCCTCATCCGCGCGCGCCGCCAGCCATGTCAGGAAACGGTCCGCTTCCTCGGTGAACCCGATTTTGAGAAAACCATAGACGGTGAAGGCTGCGTCGCGCATCCAGGTATACCGATAATCCCAATTGCGGACGCCGCCGGGGGTTTCCGGCAAGCTGCAGGTCGGCGAGGCCACGATGGCGCCGGTCGGCTCGAACGTCAGGAGCTTCAGGCAGAGGGCGGAGCGGTGGACCATTTCCCGCCATCGACCAGTGTACGTACATCGCGAGAGCCAGTGACGCCAGTACTTTACGGTGTGTTCGAATAATTCATCGGCTTCGCGCGACGACGGCCAAGAACCGCAGCTTTCCTCCGCTTCAATAGGTCTGAGCACGAAGACTGCCGACTGCTCTTCTTGCAGAACGAATACCGATCGGACTCCCCGACCATCCTGGGTGAGCGGGATATCCGTGGCCAGTCCCAGGCTGAGATCGGCTGAATGAAAGCAGGCTCCCTGCTTTGTCAACCGCGTATGATGGGGCGTGCGCGCGTAATTGAAGGCCGGATAGCAGCGAACATGAAACTCCATACTCCCCTGGGTCACACGGACCCGGCGGATCAGTTGATGATGCCAGGACGATTCAGGAGGCAAGCCGACCGGCATGAAATCCAAAATCTCGGCGATGCCGGTCGAGGCATGAAAACGCGTCACCATCACATTAGTGTCCGGCCAGTAGAGCTGTTTTGAAGAACTCGCTGTATCGACGGGGACGATCTGGAATCGTCCGCCCTTCTCATCGTCGAGCACGGCCGCAAATACGCTCGGCGAGTCGAAATGCGGTAGGCACAGCCAGTCAATCGATCCGTTCAGCCCGACCAGCGCCGCCGTACGCATGTTTCCGATCAAGCCATAATCTTTGATGGGAAGATATGCCATTGAACCGGCCTTACATCATTCCACTTCAAGTACGACCGTCATTTCGACACCCAGCGCGTCGTGATTTTGGCTGCAGTGCTCATCGGCCGCCCACGCGACCGTGCCAGCCCCTAATGGCAACAGGCCGATCAGCACGACCATCACAACAGCGCGAATCATTTCGCACCTCTTTGAATGCTGATCGAGCATCGAGTGATGACGCGGTCGTACTCCTCTCACGTACCAGTCGCACCATGGCTGTAGCAATTACTCATGCCGGATTCCTGCGCGTGAGCGGCAAGCATCTGCTGCGGTCCACGGCAGCCTATAAGATCGTTCTCTCCTATGGTGTGAGGCTTCTTCTTGTGTAAAGAAGTGCAACATTCTGGACATTTGCGAGAGCATTTTACTCCAACACTGGCACTTTACCGATGTGCGGAACGCACTCCCGATTCACTGTTTTAGGGATCGTCTCACTCGAAGCTCTCGTTCCGCTTGCAACCAGTCGTTTTCGGCATGTCCCTCTCCGCACCCTCGCGCAAGATAGAGCTCGTACGCGCGGCGCTCGATCTCCTCCCGTGAGAGCTCTTTGGTGATAGCTTTCCGTCGAGTCGTCAGCTTCGGCTTGGCCTCCGATGGTTTGGCTCTTTCTGCTTTTGCTCCCTTCACGGCATCCTCCTCCTGCCTTTTATAATGTTCGTCCCAGCTCATGAGCCGATCGGCATGACGGCTCCGCTGATCTGGTCGGCTTCGTCGGACACGAGAAAGATCAGCGCCTGATCCAAAGACTCCGGTCTGACCCATTTCGACGGATCAGCATCAGGCATGCTCCTCCTGTTCGTCGGAGTATCGACGGTGGCGGGCAGAATTCCGTTGACCGTGACACCCGACCCCGTCAATTCCATCGCAAGAACACGAATCAGTGCGACAAGCCCAGATTTCGATACGATATACGCTGCCGCGCCAGGGAAAGGTTCCAGCACGGCGCGTGCGGCGACATGAACGATCCGTCCCGACCGCCGCTCCAGCATGGACGGCATCACCATTTTGGAAAGCAGAAATGCGGACGTGAGATTCAGCGTCAACATTCGCTGCCATAACGAGGCATCTGTCTCTATGACACGACCGAGCGCAAAGCCTCCGACCAGATTGATTAGCGCGTCAATGCGACCCTCTTTCCGGATCACCTCTCCAATAAGTCGCTGAACATCTTCCTCATCAGTTACATCAACCTCGATTTCGACCCAGCCTTCCGCTTGGCTTAGGGATGACCGGCGGACCGCCGAAATCACTCGCGCCCCCGCTTGCACAAACGCCGGAACGACTGTTTGCCCTAATGCTCCGTTTCCTCCTGTAATCAGCACGACCTTCTTGTTCAATCTCATTGCTCGCATCTCACAATCGAAGCATTCCCTTGGAACGGGCTGCCAGCCGGACTTCGTCGTGTCAGTGATCTCTCGTTTCGACTACTGCAGCGCCCGGCGGTTCTCGACCAGGCTCATTGGGCGACCAACCGCCGCCCAAAGCTTTGTACAGCTGGACCACCGATGCCAGGTAAAGTCGGTGAGTCGTCGCGAGCGCTAATTCCGCGTCGAACAGGTTTCGTTGCGCAATCAAGACGTCCAAATAGTTCGCGAGGCCGCCCTTGTATCGAAGATTCGCGAGGCGCAGGGCCGCTTTGAGCGCATTAACCTGTCGCTCCTGCGCGGCCCCCTGCTCACGTGTCGCACTGACACCTATCAGGGCGTCTTCAACCTCTTTGAATGCCACGAGGATCGTCTGTTTGTATTGGGCGATCGCTTGCCTGGCCTGAGCTTCGGCGGCATCTTGCTGAAACCCGAGACTGTGGGCATTCAGCACAGGGCCGGTGAGCGAAGGGCCAAGGGCTCCGAAATAGCCTTCATTCGTGAAGAGTTTGGACAGACTGGGGGTCGCCAGGCCAAGGAGTCCCGTGAGAGAAACTTTGGGGAAACGATCGGCTTTGGCGGCTCCGATCCTGGCTGTCGCAGCGGCCAGCTGCTGCTCGGCCTGGACAATATCCGGACGTCGCTGCAGGAGATCGGAGGGAAGACCCGCCGGCACGACCGGCGGCATCACCTGATCAGTCAACGATTGTCCTCGTGTGATCTGTCCGGGATTTCTTCCCAGGATCAGACTCAATTCGTTTTCCTTCTGGATGATTTGCCGTTTCAGATCGGCAATGCGCGCCGCCGCGCTCTCCCGCTCCGCTTGAAATTGTTCAAGATCGAGTCCGTGAATCAATCCTTGTCGATGCCGAGCTTGGCTGATACGGACCGACTCATCCCACGCCCGCAAGGTGCGCTCGGCAATTTCCAGCTGCAGATCGAATTGCCGAAGTTCGAAATATGCCTGAGCCACACCGCCGACCAACTGTAGGATAATCGCCCGCCGATTTTCTTCTCGCGCCAACAGATCGCCGCGGGCCGCTTCATTCGACCGGCGGATGCGTCCCCAGACATCGAGTTCCCAGGCAAGGTTTCCTTGTAAATAGTAGCTGAAGGGACTGGGGAATCCGGCGAAACGAACTCCGCCTGACCTGACAAACGGAAGATTGGCCGTACCGGTCATTTGGGGGATGAAGTCGGTTCTCGCGATGAACAGTCGAGCGGCAAATTCATCAATGGTTGCGACGATACGTTCAAGATCCTTGTTCTCCTCCAGTGCAACTCGGATCAGTTTTTGGAGTTCCTGGTCCTGATAAAGCTCCCACCATGGCATATTGGCAAGAGTCGGCAAATCCGTCGCCTCTTTGGCCATCCGGAATGCGTCGGGGCGAGGGACATCGGGGCGGGAATAATCAGGCCCTACCGCGCAAGCACACAGCACACTCGAGAGACCTACCAGTGCAAGACCTCGCACCTTACCGTCCTCCCTGCACAAGTGACTCGATGCTGGGCTGATCGTTCCCGACTTGTTCTCCAGAGGTCGGCCTGGTGGCTGTACGACCGAACCTGCGAATCAGCACAAAAAACAAGGGGACGAACAGGACGGCCAAAATCGTCGCGGCAATCATGCCTCCAAATACGCCGGTCCCGATCGAGTGTCGGCTGGCCGCACCGGCTCCGCTGGCGATCACCAACGGCACGACACCAAGAATGAACGCCAGCGACGTCATGAGGATAGGCCGGAATCGAAGTTGCGCCGCTTCAAGCGCCGCATCCTTCAATGAAAGACCGTGCATGTACCGCTGATTCGCGAATTCCACGATGAGAATGGCGTTCTTGGCCGCAAGTCCGATGAGCGTGACCAGACCGATTTGGAAATAGATATCGTTCGCCATCCCCGACATCCACACCGCCGACAACGCGCCAAACACGCCGAACGGCACGGCCAGGAGAACCGCGAATGGAATGGTCCAACTCTCATATTGAGCGGCCAGCACCAGAAACACCATGAGGAGACCGAAACTGAACGCGATGATCGACTGACTGCCGGCTTTGCGTTCCTGGAACGAAATGCCGCTCCAATCAAAATCGAACCCTTGAGGAACCAAGACCTCTTGCGCCGTCTGTTCCAGCGCGTCGAGTGCCTGCCCTGAACTGTATCCTGGCGCCGCGGCTCCCAAGACGAGGGCGGTATTGAATCCATTAAAATGCGTCACGGGGTCGGGCCCGCTCGAATAACTCGTCGAGACCACCGTGTCGAGGGGAAGCATCGTCGTCTCTCGGCCATTCAATGCTCGAACATAGATCTTGCTGATATCGGACGGACGTGATCGATACTGAGGCTCCGCTTCGGTCTGGACCCGATACACACGGCCGAACTTCACAAAATCGTTGACGTAGAGGTTGCCGAAATAGGCCTGAAGCGTATCGAACACTTCAGAAATCGGCACACCGAGGGCTTTCGCCCGCTCTCGATTGATCTTCGCATGCACCCTCGGAGCGCTGACACGAAAACTGGTGCTGATGGCCCCGATTGCCGGATTCTGTCTGGCTTTTTCAACAAACTGCTGAGCGATCGCGCCGAACTGTTTGAAGTCTCCGCCGGTCGGATCCTGAAGCTGAACAGAAAATCCCCCGGTGGCGCCCAAACCTCGAATCGAGGGAGCATTGAACGCGAGGACCAGCGCACCGGGAATCTTGGCAAACTCTCCGAACGCACTTCCGATCAGCGCCTTGACATGGTCTTGCGGGTTTTTCCGCGCATCCCAATGTTTGAGAGGCGCGAAGAGGGTCGCGGTATTCGTTCCTCTGGTACTGAAGACGAAGTTTTGTCCCGACAACGCTTGTGTCGCGTAGATCGCGGGAAGAGTATGGTAGTACTGCTCGATTCGATCGACGACGGCATCCGTCCGTTTCTTGGACGCCCCATCCGGCAACTGAATGATGGTGATGAAGTATCCCTGATCCTCTTCCGGCAGGAACGCGATGGGAATGCGTTGAAACAAATTTGCGGTGATGCCGATCACGACGCCACACAACGCCACCGACAGCGCCATGTGCCTCAACGTCAGCGCCACGCTTTTCGAGTACCGCATTTCCGCCCAGCCGAACGCTTGGTTGAACAATCCGAAGAAGCCTCCGCGCAGGCCATGGCTGGGCTTCAGTACCAGTGCGCACATGGCCGGGCTCAGCGTCAGCGCAACGAACCCCGAGATGGCGACGGACACCGCGATCGTGATCGCAAACTGTTTGTACAATTGGCCGGTGATCCCGCCAAGAAACCCGACGGGTACGAACACCGCACAGAGTACCAGTACGATGGCAATCACCGGGCCGGCTACTTCCTCCATGGCTTTCTTCGCCGCCGCGATAGGCGGCAGTCCGTTTTGCATATGGCGTTCGACGTTCTCCACCACCACAATGGCGTCGTCGACCACGATCCCGATCGCAAGCACCAACCCGAATAGCGTCAAGGTGTTGATGGAGAATCCAAGAGCAGCCATCCCCGCGAAGGTGCCGATCAGCGAGACGGGAACCGCCAGAACGGGAATCAGTGTGGCGCGCCAGCTCTGGAGAAAGAGATACACCACCAAAACTACCAAGACCATGGCTTCTCCCAGAGTCTTGACCACTTCCTTGATGGAGACATCGACAAAGCGTGTCGTGTCGTAGGGAATATCATAGGTAACGCCGGGCGGAAAAATCTTGCTCAGTCTGTCCATCTCACCACGAATCCGCTTGACCGTGTCGAGAGCGTTGGCGCCGGGGGAGAGAAAGGTGAGCAGCAGCGCGGTCGGTTTCCGGTTATAGCGGCCTTCGAGCACGTAGGATTGCGCCCCCAATTCGACTCGCGCGACATCTCGGAGCCGGACCATCGACCCGTTCGGCATCGCTCGAACGATCAGATCCTCGAATTCTCGCACGTCGGTCATGCGGCCTTCGGTGATGAGAGGGAGCGTGAGTTCCGTGGGGATCGGCATGGGCTCGCGCCCGACGGTTCCGGCGGGAAAATCGCGGTTCTGTTCACGCACGACGGTCGCGATATCGGTCGGTGTCAGACCCAACTGCGCCATGCGCACCGGATCGAGGACGAGACGCATGCTGTAGTTTTGTTGTCCAAAGACGAGCGCATCGCCGACCCCGGGCAGTCGCTTGATATTGTCGAGGATTCGCAGGATCGCGAAATTTGAGAGGAAGAGCGCATCTTGCTGCGGATCGTCTGTTTTGAGCACCATCACCGTCAGCAGATCCGGTGACATTTTTTTCACGGTCACGCCTTGGCGCACGACTTCCGGCGGAAGTTGCGGCTCGGCCAGCTTCTGGCGATTCTGTGCCTGGACTTGAGCAATATCGACGTTCGTGCCGATTTCGAAGGTCAGCTTGATGGTCATGTGCCCATCGTTTGTGCTCGTTGAGTCAAAATAGAGAAGGCGGTCGATCCCGGGAAGCTGCAACTCGATGGGACGAGCCACCGATTCCGCCACGACTTCCGCGCTTGCGCCGGGATAGTCGGCTTCGATCTGCACCACCGGGGGAGTGATTTCAGGAAATTGTGCGATCGGGAGAGTCAGCATCGCGACCAGTCCCACCACGACGATTACGATCGAAAGGACCGAAGCAAAAATCGGCCGGTCGATGAAAAATCCGAGGTTCATTTCGACTGTTCCGTGTCGGCGGCGGCCGGCGATGGAAGCGTATTGGATCTTGTCGAGGCACCCACGACCGGTTTGACTTGGGCTCCGGGCATGATTCGCTGGAATCCTTCCACCATGACTCGCTCCCCGGCGTGGAGTCCTTCCTCGATGAGCCACTGGTCTCCTCGCCAATCCGTCGCCTTCACGTCTCGAACTTCTACCTGATCAGCCTGACCGACGACATACACGACCGCGCCCTTCGGCCCCTGCTGGACCGCGCGCTGTGGAACCAGGATGGCATTGGGCTTCGACACCCCATGAAAGCGCACGGTCACGAACTGGCCGGGCATCAACACCCGATCAGGGTTCGGGAACACCACCCGCGCTTGCCGGGAACCCGTCTCGGCCCGCAATCCTATATCCGCAAAATCCAACACACCGTCATGTCCATAGGTCGTTCCATCTACGAAGATGACGGTGCCCGTCAAACTGTAGATTCCCGGGTGCTGAATTCGTTTTGAAAGGGTGTCCCGCCGTCGTTTGAGAAGAAAACTCTCCGGGGCGCTGACGATCACATACATGGGATCGACTTGATGGATGACGGTCAGGAGATCCGTCTGCGCGGTGACCAGTCGACCCTGGTAATAACGCGTTCGCTCGATCAAGCCGTCGACCGGGGCCACGATGAGGGTATTGTCGAGATCGAACTTAGCCTTGACCAGGTCTCCTCTTGCCGCTTCCAGCGCGGCCCGTGCGGCCAAATCTTCCGCAATCGCGTCATCGACATCTTTCTGACTGACGGCATCTTCGACGAGCAACGGCTTGACGCGTGCCAGATTTTGCTTGGCCTGAACAACTCGCGCCTCAGCCTGCGCGACTCGTCCCTTCGCGCTGGCAAATGCCGCCCGAAATGGCACAGGATCGATCTCATAGAGACGATCACCTTGTTTGATGTCACGCCCCTCGGAAAAGAAGCGTTGCTTGATGATGCCGGTGACTTGCGGGCGGATCTCAACGATGCTCGAGGCTTCGGCCTGCCCGATAAACTCCGGTTCATCGGGGACAGTCTGAGAGATGATTTCAACGACTTGGACTTCGGGGATCGGATGAGGCGCGGGAGAACCGGCTTCGCCTTTGCACCCGAACAAGCCGGCTGCTCCTATGAAAAGAACTACCCCTAACGTGATTTTCTTGCGAGTTGTCTCATCCATGACAATGCACACTGCACTCTCAGCGATGCCCAGTATGGCCCACCGGACTGCTGATCCTCAAGAGCGACTTCGACCAAAAATCCATGAATCGGCAACCACCGATTCATCAGTTGCCTAACTCAAAAATATCGTGCGCATCAGTGACCACATGCATGCCGGTGATGCCGGCGGATTGGATATCCCCGCTCGCAAGATAAAGACGATTCCCCACGACGGCCCCGGCTAAGCCGTGTCGTGGCATCGGCATCATCGGAAATTCCGACCAGCTGTTCGTCATCGGATCGTACGCTTCCAACGCGCGAAACGCCGCCAACAGATGGTTGTCTTGGTGCTCACCTCCCGCCACATAGATTCGTCCTTTATAGACGGCCCACGCTCCCCCGCTCCGCTCGGTCGGCATGCGCGCCCTCACCAGGCCCCACTGGTCTGTTGCCGGATCATATTCTTCGACGACATTGGTATTACTCGCGGTGAAAATAAAGGCGCTCCCGAGACGGCCACCGATGACATAGATCTTGTTGTTCACGGCGCCGACAGCCGCATGATTACGCGCCGTCGGCATCGAGGAACGCTCAGACCAGCTGTTCGTCTTGGGATCATATTCCTCAACAGTCCCCACGGACCGATGGGGCCGTCCCGGATACAAGGCGGTTTCCCTTGATCCAGGATGCACCGCCGCGCCACCGATGACATAGATCTTCCCCTTGACTGTGGCTGCAACCGCTGATCCCCGTTTTGACGGCATGGGAGCCAATGCCTTCCAACTGTCGTTAGCCGGGTCGTACTCCCAAGCGTTATTGATCGGCACCCAGGCCGGTGGCCCGGACTCAGGCGGCACGAAGCCGCCGAACGCATAGAACTTTCCATTGATCTCCGTGAAAGCGACATGGTGGGACGGCAAAGCCATCGGCTTTTTCTTCGTCCACTTGTCCGACGCCGGATCATACTCGTACACAAGGCCTTGAGGTATCCAACCAGGCCCGAGTCCACCGAAGACGTAAAACTTGCCACCAGCCGAACCACCGACAAGCTCTTCGGACGGCTCCGGAAACGGCGCACCCTTGATCCACTTGCTTGGAGCTTGCGCGACAGCTGGAGCAACGAGCATGAACAGGCTTATCATTGCAACCAACACGAGCGCTTGCATAAAGCCCTCCTAGTTAAAAGAGAAAGGGATAGCGTGTGACGCCCATTTGAGCGTTCAAGCCTGCCCTATTCAGATATCGCCGAAGTGTGAACGCTAGACTTTCCTGCGGGCCGCGTGCACACTCCAGATGCCAGGCCCCCCTGGGACGAGACCTTCTCTTTTGAGATTACAGATGCAGCGGCTTGATGGGCGATACAACCGCGGCTGGGTCGTGCTTCCATACCGATTCATCCGCATCAACGTAGAGCTCCACTTCATTACCGTCCGGATCGCCAAGGTAGAGACTCTGGCTCACGGTGTGATCACTCATCCCGTCGATCGCAATCCCCGCTCGCTCCAACTCGGTCTTGGCCTGACGCAACTCATCGAGGCTGTCACCGACTTTAATCCCGATATGATAGAGCCCACGCCGTCTCCCCATCGGAGGCCCTGGCGCATCGCCCACTTGAATCAACAACAACTCGTGATGCGTGCGACCCGACGTCAGCGCGGCAGCCGCACCATTAAAGATTCGTCCAACCTCCTTGAACCCCAACAAGTCTCGGTAAAATCTGAGCGATCGTTCCAATTCCTTCACGTAGAAGACCACATGACCAAGGTAATGAGCTTTCATCTGACTCACCTCTTGTTGGGATGAGACTGCATGAGCAATGATCTGACCGCTGCATGCGCCAGCACGACATCGGGGCTTCGCTGCAGAGCATTATGATATTGCCGCCCGAATCCCTCACCCCCTTCTGCGGGTATCAGGAGCGTCTTCACGGACGCCAGCAGAGCAGGAATTACCTCGCGAGATGAAGGGTCATCCGATTCGCTGAGTTCATCAAGCTTGGCGATGGATTGGGAGAGCGGACGCAACCAGGCAAACCAGGCATCGTTCAACGCCAGTTGCAAAAACGCTCCATTGGAGGAGATGCGTCCATGTACACGCTCATAGGACACCCGTTCGTCGTCCAACAAGGCTTTGTGCAGGCGAAGCAACCCCTTGAAAATATTATCCAGAGAAACATCCCTACTTCTTGTTTCCCGCATGGCAAGTCCTTTAGGGCTGGAAACAGCCCACAATCACTGCGCCAATCCCAACTGCTTCATGAACGTCTGGTTGTCCCAGAACAACCACTCCTCAGCCATCGTGGTTCCCTTCCAGCGGCCGATGGTGACCATGTCGAGCTTGAAGGCTTTACCCATCGGCGCGATGGTCTTGCCACCACCGATAGGCATCGGTCGTGTGAAGGTTCCGGTCATGGTGCCCATGACGGCGGTCCAGGGACCCGAAGCGATGCGAATCGGATGGTCGATGATCTTGTGATCGGGAGCAAACACAAACATGGGCTTGAGCGCTTCGATGTGAGGATCCAACCCCTTGGTGGTGCTGCCATCTGGATAATGAACAACGATATCTTTGGCGTGACTTTTACCGAGTTGGTCCCACTTCTGACCGCTATACACGTTGAAATCGAGGTCGTCAAAATTCGCCAGATTTGCGGCCTCAATCTGATGCTGGCGCTGAACCTCTGCAAGTTGCTTCTTCAAGATATCAATATCGGCATTCGTCTGTGCCAGGCCAATGCTCGGGAAATCGGCCAGCAAGACAATGCCTAGCACGACGAGATAGGCTCGCATTTTCATGGCGACAATCCTTTCATAGGCTGATAGGTGATTGCGAGACCTCAACCATCTCGTTCACTTCTTTCCCGTGTCATAGTAGAACCGCTCGTGAGCAATCTTGCCATTCTTCCACTTGGAGACGGCAACCTGTTCTAAATGCACCGGCTGTCCATTCGTGGCAATGAAGTCCATGGTTGATTCGTAGAAGGTCATGTTGTCGCCGACCCCTGAGGCCGTGACATTGAACCCTTTCCATTCCTTGACGCCGCTCAAGAACTGCTTTTCCCGCTCAATGTTGGCAGCCAAACCCTTCGTCGGCGGGCTAGCGTTATCCTGCATCACGGTGTCTTTGTCGTAAAACTCACTCATAGCGTCGATGATTTTGCCCTGCCGGATATAATCGAAGAGATCGTTCAGCCGCTGTTGCAGATTTGTCGTGCTCATGAGCATTTCTCCTTTTGAGGGTTGCTGGCGAATGTTATCCCGGCCTTCTGCACCTCCTGATACGGAAGCAGCCACACCAGCGATTCGTCACTGAGATCGCCGACCTGAATGCGGCTCCCCCACGGATCTCGAAAGTCGCAACGAAAGTCTGGATGGAGCTTCACCTTATATTTCTTCGCCAGTTTCTGACGGACTTCTTTGATCTGTTCTGCATCACGGACCATCAGTCCAAAATGCTTCGTCCGATCCGGCTGCAAGGTCTCAACTTCAAAAATCGCCATAAACTGATGTTCACCGAGCTTGCACCAGACCGCGCCTTCCCCCCCACGTAACATCTTCAGCCCAAAGACATCGTGATAGAACCTCGCCGCCTTCCTGGCATCGGTCACTTCGATCACCACATGATTACATCCATAGACCTGAACGGCCATTACTCACCTGCCTTTCCCACTGCCGAACCGGCTGTGCTCTCCCTGAAAGCAGCGACAAACTGCTCGGGGGGTTGCGCTCCAGAAAGTGCAGACGTCCCGTTGAATACAAAATACGGAACACCTCGTATGCCCACACGGTGGCCAGCTGCTTCCTCTGCCTTCACAGCTTCTATCCCTCCATCGCCCGCCAGAAAGGTTTCGACCGCTGCCCGATCAAGCCCCGCATTGGCTGCGGTTTGGGACAATGTCTCGATGTTCCCGATATCTCCTCCCTCCAGGAAATACTGGCGAAAGAGCATCTCGACCATCTCATCCTGTTTATCATGATGCTCCGCCAACCAGATGAGGCGATGCGCGGCAAATGTGTTCGGCGTGCGCGCAATGCGCGCAAAGGCGAAATGGATGCCTTCTTCGGTGCCGGCTGTCAAGACGTGATCATAGATCGCTTGAGCAGCAGTCGTGCTACCAAACTTCGTGTCCAGGTACTGTCGTCGATCCATCCCGTTGCGCGGCATGGTGGGATTCAATTGAAAGGGCCGCCATCGGATATTCACAGGGACACCATCCCATGTCTTGAGTGCCCGTTCCAGCCGCCGCTTCCCCACATAGCACCAGGGGCAGATCACATCCGAGTAGGCGTCAACCGTCACTATTCGCTCATTCATGACAGGTGGCCCATCTTCCCCGCTTGATAATCGTTCACGGCTTGTACGAGTTCGGCTTTGGTATTCATAACGAACGGACCATGCCGCGCAATCGGCTCATCGATAGGCTCACCAGCCAGCACAAGCAGACTTGTGTCGACCATAGCCTTGAACGTGATGCGCTCGCCAGACTTGTCGAGCTGCACCAATTCCGCCTCTTGTACTTGGCCGGATCCATTGACGGATAGGCCGCCCTGCAACACAAAGACCGCTGTATTGAAACTCGAAGGTACCGTGATTTCAGTCGTCGATCCGCCCTTCACCCGTACGTCATAGAGATGGACCGGCGTAAAGGTCTTTGCCGGCCCCTTGATGCCGCGGAACTCTCCGGCAATCACACGCAACTGTCCAGCGCCTCCAACAAGTTCGACCACGGGAATGTCCGCCTTCAGCAGGGTCTGATAGCCGGGGCTGGACATCTTGTGTGCCCTCGGCAAATTCACCCAGAGTTGGATGGCTTGGAAGGTGCCGCCCTTCCTCGCCCATCCTTTTTCATGCATCTCTTCGTGCACGATACCGGAGGCAGCGGTCATCCATTGCACATCACCTGGTCCAATCACGCCGCCGCTGCCGGTCGAATCGCGATGCGACACGACACCGTCGTAGACAATGGTGACTGTCTCGAATCCCCGGTGCGGATGTTCACCCACTCCGCGCGGCTGGTCGGTTGGAGAAAAGTTCTCAGGACCTGCATAGTCCAGCAAGAGAAACGGGGAAAGCTGCTCACCGACCGAATTCCCGGGAATCAGATTACGCACGGGGAACCCGTCTCCCACCCAATGACGGGACCCGTACCGATGAACCTCGACGACCTTTTTGTCAACTCCATCAGCGATACTCATGGCAATGCCTCCCTTACACCATCCCCCGCAAGGCTTCAGACAAGGTGACGGTGCCCCGCACCAACTTGGCTGGAAATTCGTATCCAATCTCGACTTTCGAGAAGGCGGCATACATTTCTTCAAAAAGTTTTGCCGCTTCGTCGGAAAACCCAAACGACTTAAACGTCGGCACCACGGCACTCAACGGCGCATGTTGGGCCGTCACCGTTTTCCCAAGGATCTGACTGAGTGCCGCCGCCGCTTGATCTGGGCTGTATTCCTCCGGACCCGCCATTTCCACGATCTGCTTACCATAGCCACCAGTCATCAATCGTTCCGCACCAATCTTGCCGATGTCCTTGGCCGAAATCATGGGAATCTTCGCCGGTGGCGCGATGAATGTGGGGAGAACCCCCTGTGCCTTTGCCGCCCCAATGACCGGCGCCCAGTTGTCCATGAAATAACAGGGACGGAGAATGGTCAGACGTTTGGCAATACAACCAAGCGCCTGTTCTCCATAACTCGCCGCCCGAATCGGGCCGGTTCCACCGTGCAGATGTCCTCCCACCGACGACAGAAACACAGCATGATCGACTCCGCTCTTCTGAACGGCTTCCGCCGCGCGATCCATCCGCGCCCGTTGATCAGCCAACCAGGCCTCAGCCCCGTAATTCGGCGGCACTAACAAATAGAGTCCTTTCGCGCCTTCAAATGCCTTGGTTAATGCCATCACATCATCGAGCGACGCCACAGCCACGTCTGCCCCTTTCGCCTTCCAGCTGGCACCCTTGTCGGCCGAACGGACGACAACCCGCACCGGCTGTTTTTTGCTCAGCAAGGTCTCCACAACCGCAGATCCTGTATTCCCAGTCGCACCAAGCACAACAAACATGATGAGTCCTCCTCTTCTTGACACGGCATCAGAGCGATTCGTGATCACCCTGGCATGATGGCGTCGCTATCGTTGATAGTAAAGTACCTCTCTGCCAGACCAACACTCATAACCACACATTTCAGCTTGGCAACTTGCGTTCCAGTGCGACACTGGAAGTCTGAAATTTCCGATTCCGCAGCGGCTAAGAGGGTTTAGAGGTGGAATAATCGAAAGACCAAGAGATCATCATGGACTGATCAGGTGGCGAAGGATCGGCACCGTGCCGAAGGATCGGCTCCCTAGGCTAAGAGTATGCTACCCTTAGTTAGAGTGGAGGGACTGATGACTGCTCTATTCATTCGCATCCACCTTCGAACTGTCATCTTCATCCTGTCTGGGATGGTCAATCTTCATTCTGGCCTCGCATCGGATGAGCTCTCCCTCCCTTCCCGGGTCAGTGCAGTGAGAATGTCCGTCGCCTCGTATGAACGAATTCCCATCGCGACACTCTTGGCGCATCCAGATCGCTATCAGATGAGAGATATCCGCATCACCGGCACCATCACGGCGATGCAGACGGAAATCATCACCAATCGAATGATCTGTGGACGCGCCCATGAACGGACGACGCTCATGCTTGTGGATGATAGTGAGCAAATCGAGATGCTTGACCGAGGAGCCTGTGGTTGGAACATAAGTGCCTTGAAGGCGCCAATGGTGAAGGTGGGGGAACAGGTCGATCTGCTCGTCCAGATTATGGTGACAAAGAACCCTGAATCACGAGAGGCCCTGTTGGAAACTACGATTCGGTATCTCGATCGCGTGCGATACTAAAGACCTGTTGTTGTAGATGCTTACTCCCAGCCGCTGACCTCGTAACCTTTGTCCTTCAGACACTTCGTGACCGCATCCGCGTACGGTGAGTTTGGCTCCAGCGGCTTGAAAGGTTCCTCCGAGTAATCCAACTACCGATCTTAATCCACTCCCAGCAGCAACTCCAATGGTCACGCCGGGCAAGCCGCCGATGATCCCGGACGACGCACCGACCACGCCACCCAACGTGAGACCCACCTCACCACAAGGTCCCGATTCAGGTGGTTTCCGAGACCACCTGGCACACGGAACCATACGGCGTTAAGCCTGAATCAGCCGTGAGTAAACGTAGGTGTTCGACCTGGGCTTGCGCCACTAATAGGCGATCGAAGGGATCACGATGATGGAACGGCAACCGTTCAAGCGCCAGCGTATGTGCTACCGCCACCGGCAATTCTTGAAACCCACTCTCCCCAATCTTGGTGGCGAGTTCTTCTGGATCGGCCAAGAGCTTCTTCACTTGAATCTTGATGACCACCTCCCAGAGTGAGGCCGCGCTCACATAGACCAGGGGTGTGGTCTCGATTTGATGATAGATGCTTTTTGAGAGTCGCGGAGATTGAATCACAAACCACAAAAAGACGTGGGTGTCTAAGAGGAGATTCATGATCCACCCTCGAACGAGGCCAATACGTCCGGCGGTAACGGCACATCAAAATCATCCGCGACGGTCACACGTCCTTTCAATAGCCCTGGACGTCGAACGGGAATGGGCTGATCAAGCGGCCCGAGCTGAGCCACAGGTGTCCCGTCTTTGCAAATCGTGATGCGCTGGCCTTTGGCAACGGCAGCCAGGAGTTTTGAAAAATGGGTCTTGGCCTCATGGATATTGACAGTCTTAGTCGTGGCTTTCATAGGCGCCCCTAAGTGGACTAATGTTAGTCTACTTCTGACCTGTATAGGAGTCAACTCAATCGTTCTCACGATGCTGGCGACCGCTTACCAGTGTCGCGTTCCAGAAGCACGTTCGTGGTGAGCTCGTCGAACCATGAACGGAACTCCCTGATATCACACGCCCTTCAACGAGCTCAGGGCGAACGGATGATGGCAAGAACTTTCTGGACACAACACGAAGCCATCACGGTACTTTGCGAACCTGCAGTCCAACGCGGTCGCGCGCATGGCTGTTCCGCTACTGTGTGAGGGGCAGCCTGGGCAAGCATGCGAAGAAGCCGCTGAGTCGGGTGAGGCCGTGGAACGACGAGAGGCCTGCCGTGGTGGGTGGAGAGTCGGATAGGAACTGTCGAGGGTCAGCCGCCTGAACGATTCCACCTGTCTCAGTCGTACTCGGCAAACACTGCCATCTGCCTGTAGAGACTCATGGATTGTTGCACTTACTCCCAACCTCTGACTTCATAACCCTTGTCCTTCAGGCAGCTTGTGACCGCCTCAGCATAGGGCGGATCCGGCTCCAACGGTTTGAATGTTCCACCAAGAATTCCAACCGTGAACCCAAGAGCACTCCCGACGGCAGCTCCGATCGTCACTCCAGGTAATCCTCCAACCACCCCGGCCGATGCGCCGACCGCGCCTCCCAATGTCAGCCCGAGCACCGCCCCGGTTGCCGCATTGGTGCTTTGGTTGGTTCCAGGCTGCAGGCCAGCCTGTTCAACGTGCCTCTGACAGGATTCAACCTCCTGTTGAGCCATCTGCTTGCCATACAAGTGGAGTTGTTTATTCGACCGTAAGATCGGCTGCGGGCCAGCACAGGCAGTGACAGTCAGGAGAAGAATGATGCCTATCAGGCGCTGCCAAGATTGATCGGCCACAGAAATTCCCTGGAGTGCTTTCAAGCCTTTTCTTCAATTCTCACCCTTTGGACGAAATGTCGAGGTTTTTCCCAATTGCGCACATCTTTCTCATTTACCCATTTTTCCCCACAGAGCGGATAGGTGGGTACTCTACTGCGCGCATTATCCGAGCACTTCTTTTACCACTCATTCTTGGCTGGACGTTGAGGTCGTTTACATTTCGCGCATCCAACCAGGGCCTTCTGGGGCCGCGCGTTGGGCGAGCACCGAAACGACCTCAACATCCAGCCTCCTCCCCCTACTGCCATCCCGTCACTTCATATCCTCTTTCCTGCAGACATCGATTGACGAAATTAGTGTACGCGTGGTTAGGCTGAGAAGGACCGATGGCAGCAGAAAATAACCCTGTCAGAAGGCCCCAGACGGCTCCGCTCGCCGCACCGATCATCGACCCGCGACCCACTGCCCCCGAAATCGCGCCTCCAACCGCTCCACTCGCCGCACCGACCCCAGCACCAACAGCAGTACCTGTCGCGACACGACCGACCGTGCCGCCACTCCTTTCGTCCGCACCGGCGGATTCCGCCAACTGTTTACAGTCCTCAATATCTTGCCCGGCGACTTCTTTTCCAACTGATTGCATATGCGTATTCGGATACAGCACCGGGCGGGCACCAGAACAGCCCGCCAGCATCACCACCATGGAGACACTGACTATTGCCACTCTCCTCATATCGTCCCCCTTCTCTTCGATCCTTTTCGCATCAGCCGGGCTAACAGCGACTCTGCCGCGACCCCCTTCACAAACAGTCGCTTACGCCGCCCCGTCGCGCCGGCATGAAGCTGCACATTCGTGGGCGGAACAGCACACCGCTCGGCGATAAAGCGAATCAGTTCTTCGTTGGCGGCACCGTCAATCGGACGCGCAGCCAGGCGGATCTTTACCGCATCGCCATGAATGCCGACACACTCAGTACGTGAAGACCCTGGTTGGACGTGGACGGTCAGAAGCGCCCCGCGCTCACTGTCCCATGCGATGACAGGAAGAGACGCCACAGAAATTGAGGAACTCAGAAGATCGCTTTGACGAAGTCGAGTATGGCCCGTTGCATGTCTGAATCGTCAGTGATCGGGCGGGCGACGGCGACATCACAGGCCCGCTCGGGTGGCACGCCTTGCTTGATCAATGTGCCAGCATACACCAAAAGCCTTGTGCTGACCCCCTCCTCAAGCCCGTGGCTTCTGAGGTTGCGGACTTTTTGGCCGAGCTTAACAAGTTTCGCCGAGATGTCTGCATCCACCCCCGCCTCACGCTGGACAACGAGGGTTTCGATAGCGGGAGCAGGATAGTCAAACTCGATCGCGATGAATCGCTGCTTCGTGCTTTGCTTCAGATCCTTGAGGACACTTTGATAGCCAGGATTGTAGGAGATCACCAGCATGAACTCGTCAGCGGCTTCCACGATCTGGCCTTTTTTCTCGATCGGGAGCACTCGCCGGTCATCGCTGAGCGGATGGATGATCACGGTGGTGTCCTTTCTGGCTTCCACCACCTCATCGAGATACACAATGGCCCCATGCTTCACCCCGATGGTCAAGGGTCCATCCATCCATACGGTATCTTGCCCCCTAAGGAGGTACCGGCCAACCAAGTCGGAGGCTGTCAGATCTTCGTGACAGGCAACCGTGATCAACGGTCGGCCGAGCTTGTACGCCATGTATTGAACGAAACGGGTTTTCCCGCAGCCGGTTGGCCCCTTCAGCATCACCGAAAGTTTTTTTTCGGCAGCAATCGTGAACAGGCCGATCTCCCCACAGACCTCCGCGTAAAACGGCTCCTGTTGGATGCGATACTGCGCGACATCGATTTCCCGTACCTGCTGCATCAACGCGTCGTTCCTCATCGGGGCACAATAATCAATCCGACTGATCTCAGCCGATCACACAACCATGCCACAATAAACGGAATAAACCACGAAGATCAAGCGAGGGACATCAGAGAGGCTCTCTACGCCACCTTCTTCCCATCGAGCACTTCACGCACTTTTTGGGTCAATACATGAGGCGTGAACGGTTTCTGGAGAAAGGCCGTGTCTCGTTTGACCCCACCCTGTTCGAACACCGGATGGTCAGGGTAGCCGGACATGTACAGAACCTTGATCTCAGACCGCACAGCCATCAGCTTTTCTGCGACCTCCGGCCCGCTCATTTGCGGCATCGCAACATCCGTCAGCAACAAATGAATCGGGCCCAGATGCTTCGTGCCGGTCAAGAGCGCTTCGATGCCATGCCGCGCGACCAACACCTCATACCCACTGAGGCGAAGTGCTTCTTGCACAAGCCCTCGCACCGACGGGTCGTCCTCGACCAGGAGAATCGTTTCTCGCCCGATGGCTCTGCCGATCGTTCCACTGGCCATCGGCGCGGCTTGTGTGGATGCCTCTACTTTCTGGAAAAAGATCTTGCACGTGGTGCCTTGTCCCAGCGTGCTCTCAATCCCGATCGTTCCACCGCTTTGCTTGACGATCCCATACACCGTAGACAACCCGAGACCCGTGCCCTTCCCCTTTTCCTTGGTCGTAAAAAACGGTTCGAATAAATGTGATTGAGTTTCTTCGCTCATCCCCTCGCCGGTGTCCCTGATGGCCAGGAGTACATAGGCTCCTTCGTCAAGCATCATCGTTTCACGCCGAGGGCCTTTCCCGATGGTGACATTTCGAGTCTGGATCGTCAGCTGGCCACCCATCGGCATGGCGTCTCGAGCATTCACCGCCAGATTCATGATCACTTGCTCGATCTGCCCAGGATCGGCCTTGATCGATCACAATTTTGGGTCGAGATCGGCACACAGTTCAACGATGTCCTCGCCCAACAGTCGCCGCAGCATCCCGTCCATGTTCATGACAAGCGCGTTCAGATCCACGATCTTGGCCGCCACGAATTGCCGGCGGCTGAATGCCAGGAGTTGACTGGTCAAGCCGGCGGCACGATCCGCGGCTTTTTTGACTTCTTCGATTTCACGGCGCGCGGGATCCGCCTGCGCCAAGCGGCTCAGAATCAACTCGCTGTATCCACGAATCACCGTCAAAAGATTGTTAAAATCATGAGCGACACCGCCGGCGAGCCGCCCCACGGCCTCCATCTTCTGCGCTTGACGCAGTTGCGCTTCCGTCAGGCGCAACGCCTCTTGCGCACTCGTGCGTTCACCGAATTGCCCGATTTTCAGGCCGACATCGGCGATCATACTGAGCAGCTCACTATCCGGCTCATGGACCTGATGACTGAAGAACTCAATGACCCCCTCGACCTCACCCCCGATACGAATCGGAAACCCGAACGCTCCATGAAGCCCGGTTGCGGACGCCAGCTCCGCGCGAACAAAGGCGGGGTCAAGCGTCACGTCTGTAATCCACACCGGTTGCCCGCTTTCCCAAATTCGACCCGGCAATCCCACACCCGGCTTGAATGTCTGGGTCTGCATCTGTGCGATGAACTCATCCGCGACCAGCGATACGGCTTGCCAGTAATCAAGGCACCGCAACACGCCCGATTGTTTATCCAGCCTCCAAAATACCCCGAGATCCCATTCGAGACTCTCGCCGACCGCTTGAATGATTTTTGGCACCGCTTCTTCGAGTCGCACGGCCTCCGAGAGGACACGCGTCACCGCATATTGAGAGGCCAGCCGCCGTTCGGCCCGCCGACGATCCGTAATGTCGCGCACAAACGCACTAAAGATATACGCTTCACCAATACGGGCCGGTGAGACGGCGAGCTCGACCGGAAACTCGTGGCCTTCCTTATGTCGCGCGGCGATCTCGATCCGACGATTCAACACCGGGCCGGCTCCGGTCTTGAGATACTCTCGAATCCCTTGCGCGTGCGCTTCTCGATCACGTTCGGGGATAATCGTGTCCGAAAGCAATTTCCCCATCGCCTCGTCGCGGATCCATCCAAAAATCGCTGTTGCTTGGGAATTCCATTCAGTCACAATTCCGGCTGCATCGATCGTGATAACTCCATCGAGCGCGGTATCGACGATCGCTCGATTGCGTTCCTGACTCTGTAACAACGCCGCTTCGGCGGCCCGCGCCCAGGCACTTTCCTGTTGAGCCTGCCGATACTCCGCTCGCAATCGGATCGTCGACCACAACAGCAATCCCAGCAGCGGAAGCCAGACGGCCGCCACAATACTGCGTTCAACATGGCCGAGCAGGAAGGTCCCCACACCGAGGATAAAGAGCGTGATCAAGACCATCACAAACGTCAACCACTCATATCGGCGAGTTGTGGAGGCGGTTCGCTCTTCTGGTTGGGTCATGCGGTCACCCGTGTGATCACCCACGTGTCCAGAATCGCGGACGGGTGGTAGGCCAGCTTGGCCGCACGGAGTCCCGGAAGACCGGCATCATCCATGACATTGATGGAGACCGCCCCTTGCGCCATGGCGGTTCGACAGGTGTCGCGGAAGACCCACTGAGCCAGACCAGGAATAGATCGATCCGCAACCTCTAATAGGATGCACCAAGTGTGCGGCGTCACCCAGTAGCCAAAGGTGTAGGCGACGATGTCTTCATGGATTTTCACGACCATACCCGACAAGCCGATTCGTTCATGCTCTTGCAAGACGAGCCGATGGGCCATTTCCGCATCCTCCAGAAGCAGCTTTCCCATCTGATCGAGATGGCCATTCCGCTTCTGCTCCGCCCATTGCCTATAGAGACGCACGCAGTCGGCCTGATAGTCAGCGCGATACGGCTCGACTGTGATCGTCTGTTCGCGGGTCGCACGATTGCAGAGCGCCCGTTGGGATTTATAGTGGTCTCCTGCCAAGGCCGCCAGCGCGCTGACAGGGTAGAGATAGTCGCCATCTTTCTGATGGAATTGAATCTCGCTGCACTCCAGTCGTTGCCGTTGCGACTCCATCACGTTTTCGATTCGACTCACCGGCGACGGTCCGTCCCACGACTGCATCATCATGAACGCCTGCTCCACGGCTTGACCCAGGGGGCCAGCCCCAAGCGGTGGCAGTGGCATGAACCATCCGTCCGGAGACTTGGCAAACAGAAACAGAGTGTGATCGAACTCCATCCACCAGTAGGGAAGCAGCGATGTCCAGATATAATGGTAGGGAAAGGCAAACGCGGCCGGCGTATTATGGCCCATCACGTGAGCACGCTCGAGCGCCTTCGCGAACTGTGGCGCGTCCGACGGCGTCAGCGGACGGAGCCGAGCATCAACTCGCGCAGGGACAAGACGAGCCGCGAGGTGCGGAAGCGCCTGAAGCACGATCACATCGTCCTGAAAGCGCCCAACCAAGTGTGGATGGGCAGCAATTTTGTCCAGTCCTCCCTCAGTCGTCAGCCAACCGATGACCGACTCGGCATGTTCGTGAATCGTACGGGGAACCGCGTCACGCATAAAGGGGCATTTGGAATCCCATCCGAGCAAGATTTCCCGACCCGACGCATCCCACATCAACGCCAGCGGATACAACTGACAGTCCAATGGGCGAACGTCGTAGATCCCACACAGGCCCGACTGCGAATCAAAGGCAGGACACAGATACCCTTCGTCCATCGGATTCTTGACAAGCTCGACCTGCGAGCCGGACTTATCGGGAAAGAACGAATCAGGCACTCCAAGTGCCACCGCATCGGTGATTTCTTGATGGGTAAAGTATGGGCGAAGAAAACTATCGGCTTCCGGGAAGCGGCAACACACATCACAACGACCACACGCTGAGTCCGGAACCAGCTGAGGTAAAACCCTCATCGTCTGTTTGGAATCTACCGTCGTGAGATCCATCGAGCCCCAATCATACGATGCATGCCGAACGGTGGCAAGGAAGGTTTGCTTCCGATCATCGCGCACTCTGTCCGCATTGCACCAGCCCCTACTCCTCGGAGAGTCCGCTGCCCTCTTGTCGGTCGCTGGTGTGCGTGCTAGCATTGCACTCTTTGCACCATTCTGATGCCACACGTTCCCCCATGTCGAAACGTGCGAGAAGGGTTTCGCATTGACACAGATCGACGCCTCCTGTCCGACCCTCTCGCCTGAGGCGGCACGCGACCGCTGCGCGGCCATTCGCGAGCAGCTGTGTCGCGCGAACTTGTTCGGATCTCCGGCCACCGTGCCGCTACAGGGCTCCGCTTCCGACATGCAGGCAGTGACCTCTTGGCGAGTCAGTCCCTGCCCACTGTACCTGTCCTCTCAGCAACTGCGGTTCTTCACCGACTTAGGGCCACATCTGCTGTCGTTCTATCGAGGATTGAATCGGTTGTACACCGAAAGCGTCAAAGGCATTCAACCGACCTGGATCGCAGGCTACCTCGATCAAGGGAAGCCAGCTGCATTAGTCCAATACAGCCGCATGAAACGGTTTCGCGATGCCCTGCCCAACGTCATCAGACCCGATATCATCCCCACACAGGACGGCATGATGATCACCGAACTGGATTCGGTTCCAGGGGGAATCGGGCTCACCGCCTGCCTGTCTCGTATCTATCACGATCTCGATGGCGGCACTGCACAGATCATCGGGGGACGACACGGCATGATCCAGGGATTTGCCCGCATGCTGCGCTCTCTCCAGGATCAGCAGGGAGGATGCATCGCGATTCTGGTCTCCGACGAATCGAAGGACTATCGGCCGGAAATGTCCTGGTTGGCCGTTCAGCTTCGCAAAGAGGGAGTACCCGTTTGGTGTGTCGAACCACGCGAGATTCGGTTTACAGAGGACGGGCTTCGCCTCCACACCGACGAAAGCGAGCAGACAATCAGCGTGCTCTATCGCTTTTATGAGCTGTTCGACCTGTTGAATATTCCCAAAGCCGAACTGGTCCAATATGCCGCGAAGAAGGGTTGGGTCTCCGTGACACCTCCCTATAAGCCGGCACTAGAGGAAAAATCCGCCTTCGCCCTGCTCCACCATCCGATCCTCCGCCCGTTTTGGGAAAAAGAGCTCGGTGCGGACTGCCTGCAGCATTTGACCATGGTCATGCCGAAAACCTGGCTGCTCGACCCAGCACCTCTTCCTGCGATCGCGACGATTCCGGACCTGCATGTGGGGAACCGTCCGGTGGCAAACTGGGCTAAACTTGAGAAAGCGACGCAGAAGGAACGCCAGTTTGTCATCAAGCCTTCCGGCTTTTCCGAACTGGCCTGGGGAAGCCGTGGTGTTTCGATCGGACATGACATGCCTCAGACCGAATGGGTTGAGGCGCTTCGGAAAGCCCTTGCATCCTTTCCAACCACACCTTATATCCTGCAAGAATTCCATAAGGGGCGGTTGTTCGAGATGGACTTTCTGGACGAAGATCGGCAGACCATGGTCCGCATGTCTGGCCGCGCGCGACTCTCCCCTTATTACTTTGTTTCGGAAGGAAGGGTCGAACTCGCCGGCATCCTGGCTACCATCTGCCCAGCCGACAAAAAGATTCTTCATGGCATGAAAGATGCGATTATGGTCCCTTGCGCCCTACGACCGGACTGATGCGCGTCTCCTTAACCCACATTACTCATGAACGTTTCTACTGCAACCGCCGATACGCCGTTGCGGCCAGCGGACAGGCTCGCCCCTCGTGATCTCGACATACTGTTTCAAGTATGCCTCGGTCTCTCAGGGCTCCGCGTGCCCGTCTCGCCTGGCGTCTTGGCGGTTTCGTCACGAACCGTCATGAATAATGTGGGTTGAAGAAACCATAAAATGGTCGTTTCACTTTCTTCCTTTTCCTGGTAGCCTTATAGAACTTTGGCTTTGACTCTTTTCCATGTCGACTGGTGCCCCGACTGTCTCGTGGTCCGCCGAAAGCTGGCCGACTTAGGGCTGACCTATGAAGATGTCGTCGTGCCGGACAGCAGACGCATGCGCACGCAAGTTCATGAAGTATCGGGCCAATATTATGTCCCGGTCCTCAAGGACGGCGATCTCGTGCTGACGGAAACCGCCGACATTCTGGCCTATTTGGACAAGCGATCTCTCACCAGCCGGGCTGGAGCCGCAGCAACCACCGAGTTTCAGTCGCAAGCCCGCACGACACCCGATGTTGCGGGCGAAGACGATGACCACCCTTCTTGCCGGATCAACTGACTACCGAAGGACGACACATGGAAGACTGGCAACAGATCCTCGCCAAAAGCATCGTCAAGCCAAAGGACCTCGCTGAACGGTTTGGCCTCGATGTAAAAGAAATAGAAGCGATCGTCGGCCCCTATCCGATGAGGATTACTCCGACGGTACTTGAGACGATCAAATCGAAGGACGATGCGATCTGGAAGCAGGTCGTCCCCGAAATCGCGGAGTTGGCCGACATCGACGCAGAGGACGATCCACTGGAAGAAGATCTCATGAGCCCGGTGCCTCATCTGGTCCACCGATATCCAGACCGGGTGCTGCTCATGGTCACCAATCAATGTCCGATCTATTGCCGGTTCTGCACCAGAAAGCGACTGGTGGGCAAACCTGGCTTCCTGAAAAAAGGCGAGCTGGACCGCGCCATCCAATATCTTCGTGAGCATACGGAAGTGCGTGATGTCATCCTCTCAGGAGGCGACCCACTGCTGCTCCCCGACTATCTCCTCGAACGCATCTTCAAGGCCCTGAGGACCATTCCTCACCTGGAACTCATCCGCATCGGATCGCGGGTCCCAGGGTCGTTGCCGCAACGAATCACCCCCAAGCTCTGCGAGATGGTGAAAAAGTATCATCCGATTTACATGAACCTGCATTTCAACCACCCGGAGGAACTCACCCCTGAAGTGAAGGCTGCCTGCGGCATGCTCGCGGATGCCGGCATCCCACTGGGCGCCCAGACAGTCCTCCTCAAAGGCGTCAATGATGACCCGGAGATCATGAAACGCCTCGTCCATCAGCTGCTCCTTGCGCGGGTGAAGCCCTATTATCTCTATCAGGCTGACTTGACCAAGGGAACGAATCATTTCCGGACAACCGTCGAAACAGGGCTGAATATCATCAAGGCACTCCAAGGCCATACGAGTGGAATGGCCGTGCCCCATTTCGTTATCGATGCACCGGGCGGCGGCGGCAAGATTCCGCTGCTGCCGGATGACTATCTGGTCCACATGGACAAGGACGAAGCCATCCTTAGGAATTATGAGAATAAGACGTTCCACTATCCCCAGCCAAAGGCTGACAACCGGCGGGAACTTCCAATGGTCGGTGTAGACTCCTCGCTCGATAACGCAGAAGCAGCCTATGTGACGTGTGGTGACAGCTACCCTGATCGCGACGGCTATGCCGCCTGGGGGAACAGCTGCGGCGGAGATGCGGACGACCTGTGACCACTCATTCATCTCGAGCCGGCATCCTCCCCTATCAAGACATCAAACGCTTGATCGCAAGCCGAGCCATCAGCGCCTCTCCGTCTGTCGAGGGCCGGCAGATCCAGCCAGCCAGCCTTGATCTCCGCCTTGGCCGCAAAGCCTATCGGCTGATCAGCAGCTTTTTGCCGGAACTGTCGGCCATTTCCTCGCGTCTGAATGTGCTGGATTTTTATCAGTCGGACCTCGTGATGTACGAGATGGATCTGACCGACGGAGCGATTCTGGAGAAGGGGCATGTGTATCTCGTTCCGTTGCTGGAACAGCTGGCCCTCCCGAAGACGATCCGCGCACGGGCGAATCCAAAGAGCACGACCGGCCGCCTGGATGTCTTTACCCGCGTGGTGACGGATCTCACCTCCGGATTCGATGAAATTCGTGCTGGCTATCGAGGTCCGCTGTTCCTGGAGGTCGTCCCACGCTCATTTGCCATCAAAGTTCGCACGGGGCAGTCATTGAACCAAATCCGGTTTGTGTCTGGCGAGGCCACGGTGCCGGACCGAGCGCTTCAGGCGCTTCATCGGAACACACCATTGCTGTACCATAATGTGGCTTCCCCGAAGGCTGTCGGCAGCCGAGACTTTCGTGTTGAGCGTGGATTGTTCCTGCGCATTGACCTCGCGGGCACGGATCAGAGAGACTCCCGTATCATCGGGTACCGTGCGAAGAAGAACAGCCACGTCATCGATCTGGAGAAAGTCGGCCATTATGTCGCGGCTGACTTTTGGGAGCCGCTCCATCGCCATCGCCACGACAGCTTGTTATTGGAGCCCGAAGAGTTTTATATCCTGGCCTCAAAGGAGCGCATTCGCGTGCCGGCCGGTTACGCCGCCGAGATGGTGGCCTACGAAGCAGCCTGCGGGGAGCTCCGGACTCACTATGCGGGATTTTTCGACCCTGGATTCGGATATGGATCCAAGGGAGAGATCACCGGCACACAAGTTGTGCTGGAAGTTCGCCCACACGACGTGCCATTCTTGATCCATGACGGACAGACCTTTTTCAAGGTCGTGTATGACAGGATGATGGGGATGCCGACACAGCTCTATGGATCGGGGTTGGGATCTTCTTATCAACGACAGACCTTATCGCTCAGCAAGCATTTTAAAGTCTAACCATGGCTCCATCCGATTTACCACCGCCGCACAACGAATCGCTGGCCCCGTCACGTCCGACCGAACCGGAAGAACAAGGGACGGGAAACGAGCATCAGATCCATGTCATCGGCTTGATGGTTGGAACCGCGCTGATGTTTATCGGCTTTCTCAATGTGTTTTTGTCCATCAGCGGCGGCTTTGAAATCAATATTGTGCCCTTTCTCATCTATTTTGGCGGACTGGCGATATGGGCCAATGCCGCCATCGAAACGCCGACTTTGCGGTATGGAGTCATGGCCCTTGCCATTACCTTAGCCTTGGGTCTCTTTCAGTATGGGGAAGTTCTGTTTTGGCACAAGCAGGTCCTCTTCTGGGTCACCATCATCATCGTGATGTACTTCATGTTCGTCGAACCGAAGAAACCTGCAACCTGATCTCTGATGGCGATTACTGTCGTCATTCCAACCTTAAACGAAGAAAAGAACCTTCCACGAACTCTTGCGTGCCTATCAACGGCTGCCCTGAGGGAGATCATCATCGTTGACGGCGGCAGCACTGACAGCACCGTCAGCCTCGCTGAAGAATTTTGCGCCCGTACGCTCAATGCCCGCATCATTATGTCGTCACGAGGGCGTGCGCGCCAGATGAACGAAGGGGCAAAAGCCAGCCAAGGGGAGATCTTACTCTTCCTGCATGCCGACACACAGTTGCCGGCACAAGCCGGACCAATCATAGAATTGGCCTTGAGCATGCATCACTCAGCTGTGGGTGGGCGTTTCAACGTCCGATTCGACAATCCCTCGGGTTGGGGCCGAGTCATCAGTTTCTTTATGAATCGCCGGTCGCGCTTGACAGGCATCGCGACCGGCGATCAAGCTCTCTTTGTCCGCCGCCACGTGTTCGAACGGCTCGGAGGCTTTTCCGAGATTCCGCTGATGGAAGACATCGAATTCAGCAGTCGGCTGCAACAAGCTGGTCGAACGGTGTCGCTCCGGGACGCTGTCATCACCTCCTTTCGTCGGTGGGAGACACAGGGCCCACTGAGAACCATTCTCTTGATGTGGACGCTGCGCTTCCTGTACTGGGCAGGAGTCAGCCCACACCGGCTCAAGAACTTTTACACCACCATCCGATGAAACCGACAACCCTTCACCCCTCACCCCTCACCCCTCACCAGACCGCCTTGGTGATCTTTGCCAAAGCGCCGATTCCCGGCCAGGTCAAGACACGCCTCTGCCCACCGCTTACTCCCGATGAAGCGGCTACACTCCATGGGAGCTTCGTCCTCGATATCCTGGAGCGAACAAAAACCGCTGTCGCAAAGCTGAAACTGCCGCTCGACCGTTACCTTGCCTGCGCGCCATCTGCGACACATGTCTTCTTTAAGATTATGGAAGAGCGGCAGGGCGTGAAACTACTCGATCAAGTCGGCGCCGACCTCGGTGGCCGCATGAACCAGGTCTTTCACACACTGTTCGCACAAGGATACCGACAGGTTGTCCTCATTGGGACAGATGTACCGACGCTTCCGCTCGACCATTTCAAGCAGGCCATCGCCTCACTGGAGAACCATGATCTCGTACTTGGGCCAGCATTGGACGGAGGGTACTACCTGATCGGCCTCAAGCGAATGGCACCGGAACTTTTCGCCGACATTCCTTGGTCGACCGACCAAGTACTGAGACTCACTCAGGAAAAAGCACTCAAGATCGGACTCAAGGCTTTCTTGGTTCAACCGTGGCGCGACGTCGATACGCTGGCCGATCTAGACGCCCTCATGAAAGATTGCACCGCCGAGGCCAAGAAGCAGATGAATGATCGGGTATTTTCAAGTCGCACGGCCGGCGTACTTCAGGTGCTCGCCAAACGACTTTGTTCGAGGGCATAATGCGTCCCCAACCGCTCAACCAAGGGGCCACATGAACCAACAGGTCGCGCTCATCACCGGAGGGGCGAAAGGCATCGGGCGGGGGATCGCGCTCGATCTCGCTTCACGGCAATGGAAGATTGCCGTCTGCTACAGAACCAGCGAAGGTGAGGCCAAGACAACGGCGCAGGAGATCATGCAGCGAGGAGGACAAGCACTGGCCATCCAGTGCGATGTTTCCGACCCAGTGGCGGCCAAGAACCTGGTCACACAGGTTGAACAAGAATGGGGGCGAATCGATGTCCTGATCAATGGCGCAGGTCCTTATCATCGCGTCAACCTGTTCGACGAAACCGTCGAGGGCTGGAACGACATGTTCGATGGCAACTTGCATCCTATTTTCTATCTTGCTCAAGCTATCGCACCAGGCATGAAAGCGCGAAAATCAGGTCGCATCATCAGTTTCAGCATGGCCAATGCGGACCAGATGGAAGCACAGCCCGATGTGACTGCCCACTACATTGCCAAGGCCGGCGTGCTGATCCTGACGCGTACTTTGGCGAAGTTGTTGGCCCCCTATGGCATTACCGTCAATGCCATCTCGCCAGGCTTCATCGATTCCGGCAGTGCGCCGCCGCAAGAACTTGCGGCAATGACCAAACGTATCCCCGCCGGCTACATCGGAACGGTCAACGATACCGTTGCAGCTGTTCGTTACTTACTCAGCGAAGAGGCCCGTTATGTCAACGGGGCAAACATTCAGATCAGTGGAGCCTGGGGAATATGAAGAGATGGAATGGCATTCAGGTTACTTCCTTGCTCACTGAGCGCGCACCCGGAATGATCGCAGGTTCAAATCAAGGATTGTGCTCGCTCAAGGTGCGCAGTGGAACCAACCTGAATGCCGTTCCTGAGAAGGGACAGAAGAGTAGCGGCGCTCGGCCAATGCGCGCAGTATGAAACCAACCCAATCCTCTCAGAGGTGAACGGGGAAAGAAAAATAGGGCTGTGCTCGCTCAATGTGCGCAGGGAAACCAACATGGATACCATTCTTTGGGGAGCAGGGAGTTCAGAAAATGGAGGGGTACAGATGAAATCGGAACAGGAACGTGAGGCCCATCGCCGTTTTGTTCAGGCGCTTCAACACGAACATGTGACCTGCGCCAAGACCGGTTGCGGCGGGCCGATGCAGGTAACGGATCACACCCCCCATAACGGAAAGGTCAAGAAGTATGAAGCCGAATGTGAACGATGCCACGCAATGGAACAGATCACGGGCAAAGAAGAGCACGCGCCTTCCTGGGACGTCGCTTCAATCACGATGATGGCTGAGGTCCATCTCCTCCACGAACAGCCGACATGCCCGTACGATGACACGCCCATTACCTTCATCTCGCTACCCAATCCCCGGCGCAAAGCCCGGTACCGCCTCCTGTGCTACTACTGCGGCCGGCACACTGAAATGAACTGGCCGCCACCGGAAGCAAAACGATGAAGGACGGCAGGCTCAGGCCCCTCCTCACCCAACTAATGTACCATTCAAGTATTCCTGCCTTCTTGCTGCAAGTTACCATCGTTGTACCATGGCTCTTTCCATCCCTATGGTCTTAGGAAGATGGCGCAGCGAGCATGAGGACTACAGAAAGCTGGATACATGACTCTCAGCCGACCTTTAACACCACCCTAAACCGCGCGTTTCCGCTCATCATGCGATCATAGGCTTCTGCCGCGCGTTCGAGCGGAAATTCTTCGACTATCGGACGGACTCCCTCTTTGACGCTGAAGGCCAATGTGTCCTGTGAATCCATCGAGGTCCCGCATGGCCAACCCTGAACCGAATGTCGCCCCACGATGAATTTGGTGACCGGCACCTCTACAGGCTCCCCAGAGATGCCGACCATAATCAGTTTTCCATCGACGGCAAGGCCGCCGATCGCTGCTGTCATAGCCTTACCGCTCGTAACCGTTGCCAGGATGATCTTTGCCCCACCAAGTGCACTGAGCGCCTCGGCCACATTCTGTGCGCCGCTGTCGATATAATGGCGGGCGCCCAACTTCTTTACCGGCGCCTCTTTGTCTTTCCCCCTCGCAATCGCCACCGTAACAAAACCCATCTTGGCCGCAAACTGCACGCCCAAATGCCCGAGACCCCCGATCCCCAGGATGGCGACGACGTCGCCGGGTCTCGCGCCGCTGTTGCGAAGCGCATTGAACGTGGTGATGCCCGCGCATAGCAGAGGCGCAGCCTCCACGTCGGAAAGATCTTCCGGAACCCGTGCTAAGGCTTCAACAGGAGCGACCATGCATGTCGCATAACCTCCGTCATAGCTGATTCCTGGCACTCGCGCACCGTGACAGAGGAGAAAATCCCCCCGGCGACACCGTTCGCAACGGCCACAATGTCCCCCGTGCCATCCCACGCCAACCCGTTGGCCCGGTGTCCACTCGCTCACGCCCGGACCTGTCGCATCAATGATCCCGACAACTTCATGGCCAGGCACGCGAGGATATTGAATCCCAGGCCAGAGCCCCTCCTTGCAAAACACATCGCTGTGGCAGATTCCGCACGCCTGCACCTTAATCAGAACATGCCCCGTTGAGAGGCTTGGCACCTCTCGTACAACGAGATGCATAGGGCCTCCAGGTTGCCTTACTTCTACTGCTTTCATTGTTCTCATGTTCCGTTTTCCTTCCAGCATACCTTGATTAGGAAAATCGCCTGGAGTGTTACCCTTTTTGACGAGCGGCTCGATAAGCCGAGCACTACATTTGATTGCGTACTTGTTTTCTAAAGATGATGCCTGGCCCCAAGAGAGATGACATTGCGATATTTTATCGTCATCTCTCTTGGATCTACCCCTCACTTCCAGCGACAACAACCTCAGTACACCAAGCTCTTCATACATTCAGTGCCTAGCGTGCAGGAGGCTAGCGGTCCATGATTCCTGGACGGAGGGTCAAGTTGACTGGGAGTTTTTCTTCTAGAGTATACGGGCTCGCCTTATTTTCCTTTACCCATCGCTTCTCAGCCACAGACTCGAAAGGGGCAGGCAGCTCCCCTTGCAGTGACCATAGATCGAACGGTGTTTCATCTATAGATATCTCCCAATCATATCCTCTGTCCCTAACAAAGGGAGCAATCACTTTATCCAGCGTCCGCATCCACCATTCTCTTAAAATAGGGCCAGGTAGTGTTCTCGCAATTTGATCGACCCTGAATCGGACGAATCTGTCATGCGGTTCGCCGCCTACAAAGCAGGACCCCTTGGCTACTTCTTCATAGAGAAACACCACATAGAATCTGGGAATTGGAATACCCGCATACACTTCCGTGACACGCTTGGCCAGATCTCTCTTGTCTTCCGCAGTGAATGCGCCGACTGGATAATAAACTTTCCATAAAGGCATTTGATTCCTCCTGACATGCTAGACCTGTGATATATCAGCTGGCTGCCTGATAGATACTGACGATATTTCTGCGAGAACCCTCCTTTCCGAGCGGACGCTCTACGTATTGCCGACATGACGCTCACGAACCGCATCGCCAACTCTGTGCATATGCCCATATATAAGGGCATATGCCCTCATTTATCACTCTGCCTTTCGCGTGTCAAGCCCTTTAAATACAGGGCAATCTGGTCATATAATGACGGCCTACTTGAAGCAGTCTTATCACTCGGCTGACAAATACGATGACTGATCACCTGCCATCACAATCTCCATGCTATTGTGCTGAATTGCGGAAAGCCGCACGTCGTGTGTCGCTCATCTACGATGCTCGACTGAGGGTTAGTGGGCTGAGAACCAGTCAGTTTTCTCTGCTTGCTGAAATTGCGCGAGATCGTCCTGCACCTCCAACAATGAATGAACTGTCTGATTATTTGGTAATGGATCGTTCAACGCTTGGGCATAACCTACGTCCTCTTTTGCGTAGAGGATTTGTGGCCTTGCAACCAGACCCCAGTGATGCCAGAACACGTCGCGTCATCCTGACCACAAAGGGGGTTTCTAAGTTGAAAGCGACGAGGAAACTGTGGTTAAAAGCCCAGCAGGAATATGAGAACGCGTTAGGGGAAGAAGAGGCCGTATTGCTCCGGAACACTCTCTACAAACTATGCACGCTCGACGCTCCCTAAAAGATGATTCACATGCGCGCCATTTTTTGCGCACGCGAGGATTCGATGAGGGCTATACAGTCGTTATGTGCCCACTTGGCTAAGCCGACAGGGCTTTTCTCACAAACTCGCCGATCCGCCGGAAGTAGGCTCGCCCACCTATCAGATAGGTGTCGTTATGTCCGGCACCTTCGACCACATACCATTCCTTTGGCGGTTTGGCTGCATCGAACACTTGACGTCCTAATTCGATAGGGATGATGTCGTCCTTGTCCCCATGAATGACCAGTTTCGGCAGCGACAGCTGCGGGAGCCGATCTATTAATCGATGCGCGGCTCCGAGCAGCCAATGCACGGGTAACCCACCATAATAGAACTTGGCCACTGCTTCGATGGAAGGAAACGACGATTCAAGGATGAGGGCCGAAGCTGGCCGCTGCACTGCCAGTTCGCCTGCCACGGATGCTCCCAGCGATCGACCGAACAGCACGATTCGTTCTGGACGGATCTTTCTGGTTCGCGTGAGGTACTCATAGGCACCGTACGCATCCTGGTAGAGTCCTTCCTCGCTGGGGCTAGAGCCCTGACTCTTCCCATATCCACGATAGTCGAACAAGAAGACGGACAACCCCATCTGGTACAGCAGCTTTAGATTTTCAAGGCGGTCGATGATGTTCCCCGCATTGCCATGGCACCAGAGCATGACCGGACGATCAGCAGCCGCTTCGACGTACCAACCGAATAATCGAACACCATCGGCGGCTTCAAACCACACATCCTCAAGCGGCAGCCCACTTAACCGTGCCCAATCTCGGTCTTGCCACGGTTCTGGATGATAGACGAAGAATTGGTCGAGAAAACTCACGGAGGGAGGATAACGGAACTGTTTTCAGGAAGGAAGGGATGGGAGTCTAGAAAAACGCCTGCACGGTGAAGAGGACATCGTTGTCTCGGTCACGGTGGTTGTACTCCAGCCTGACCGTCCAATTTTGGGCCAGCGTGAACCGCGATCCGACGTACCATCGGAAATCGTCGGATTTGTCCCCCAACGGAAACTTTAGATAGGACCCCGTCGCCATTAATTTCCATCGCTCCGTGAGATCGGCCAAGAGTCCGACGGTCCCCCCGCCTCCGATTCGATGCAGCTCATGATAGGCCTTGCTGATGTTTGCTTCGGTTTCCGCAAAGGCGAACAGAACTTCCCGATTAAACAACCGCAATTCCTTCGCTCCTCCGATCCCAGCGTTGAAGAGGCCGTTGCTGCAGAACTGACAATCATTATGCCGGATGGTGTTCATCCCCACATTAAGCTTCCAGGAAGGGGCATGAAAGACTGAGTCGATCGGCGAGAGGGACAAAAGATTCAGCAACGTCGCTCGTTCTACCCTGGTCTGATCCGCTCGATTGTAGTGCCGCACCGTGATGGAGGCCATTTCAATCTGCGCATCGGGAGTATACCCGACCTCTGGATCGAGCAAATCGTGATAGCCGCCGCGAAAGGTCGCTTCTTCAAACGTATCGTTATTGCGCCAGCCTCCTCCGATGAGTGCACGTGAGGTCTTATGGCCCAACTCTGGTTGCTTAGCGAAGGGTCGCACAGTGAACTCCTCGGATGGGATGCGAAGCTGACTGCGAGTTGTCAGAACCATCCTATTGCGTTCCTTCCACTCCGGTTTTGGAGAGTCGCTCGTCTCAAGCCGATACCGCAGATAGTCTGATGCTAGATCAAGTACAAAAGCTTGTTTAGGGAGCGCCAACTGGGTGAATGCCGGTGAGCTCAACTCTCCAAGATCTTGTGTCATCCGATGAACCAGATCGCGTTCTCCGGCAGGCAAGGATTCTCGCTTTCGTTTGATCACTGTGCTCCGAGAGGGCCGATAAGTGATATCTGACACTAAGCTGGGCTTTGAGACGACCAATCGTATCGTATCGGCAGGGACAGTCCACGCGATAAACTCATCCGTCAAATGCAACTCCGGATCGGCATAGTCCAAGAGGGCAAGGATATGGTACGAACAATTCTCCTTAAAAAAGAAATAGTCGAAGTAGGCATTCCCTAATTCCCACCCATGCATCAGAAATCGCCGTAATTGGTTCTCCGTGAGATTCAGGCGATATTCCCAAATATCGCGGTTTTCGATGTCTCGATACTGCTGCACCTTGAGGTAATAGGGAATCGTGGAAAAATACCCCTTATAGCTTCCAAAGATGCCTCGTATAGGATAGGCCAGGCCGGCGTTGGGAGGTACGTCCGCTGCATAGTTGATGGTATAGGCGAGAATGCGGGTCTGTTCGGTCTGGCCCTTTTGATCAACACGAAACAGGGTATGGCCGAACATGGAGGCCGGATTATTCAGAAAAGCTGAAGGGAAGATTAGAGAAATAGATTGGACCTCGAAATCCTCGTACCACCGATCAAACCGTTCACAGGAAAGCGCTGGAAGCCGAGTAGGATCAAACTGCAGTTGCTCTTTCAGCCAGTGATACCGAGCGATGAACGCGCACTGAGCCGTCTGTCGAGAGCGACCGACCAGTTCGGCAGAGAAGAATTGTGCAAGGGTCGCCGCAAGCTCAGAAGACGGATCCGTCTTCCCATTAGAAGACAAGAAAAATCCTGGATCATCCTGCTCGCTTTCATATCCACCAAAGAGTCCTTTCCGATAGTGCAACAACAGCTGCCACTCACGTTGTTCGGCAAGCTTCTTTTCTTGAGCTTGCTCGATCAACTGTGTGAGATAAACCCCAGGATCGGATTGGAGGGCATTGGAAGGAGAGGGAACGAATAAAAAGGCTAGAAGCGCGAGAAGAGAGATCAGCACGGCGTGAAAGAGACAGCAAGGGCCCTGACATCTCTGCCAGGGCCCCTTGTGCGAACTTAGCGTACCGCTGCTTGCGCGAAGACTGGATGGCCCTCGATCGCATCATTAAGGGACTTCACCAATGCGACCGGAGAAGCTTCCCCAGCTTGAACCAGAGACGTATAACGCTCCTGGGTCATTGCGAAGAACGCTGCGTGGCGCTCCGCTGGTACACCCATCAGCGTCGCAAGCGAGGCCAAGTGCTCGCCCTGCCCTTGAGCCATCTCGGCGCTGAGCGCCTCGAAGTTCAGCGAGGCAAACACAGTGGTCTTGTGCTCGCTCATGATCTTACCATCGTTGGTACAGCCGGAGGTGCCGGTGCTGATCCCAAAGGTTTGGCTACCAAAGGTGCCGTTTGTGGTCGCCATCAACACCTGAGGAGCAATTTCCTTTTGGGCCTTGTAGTCCGACCAGGCCAATTTCCCTAACCCACAGCCCGGACCAGTGTCTGGATTTGCTGCCATCGCCAGACCCGCCTGAGCACCGAATAGTAAGGCGATAGACAATACAAGCACTTTCTTCGACATAAGTCCCCCCTCCGTTAAGAATTGATTAAGTACCCACGGCTACTGCCAAAACACCGACCGAAGTATATCCGAATTCATCTCCGATGTTTAGAAAAAATGCTGGTCCCCGAAATAGTTAACAACACCGAGTGAGGCAGATGATTATAGAGAAATCATAGTTGAAGGCAACAACTTTTTCTTGGCCTTTCTGTAGATAGCTCGCTACTCATGAGACCATCTTCACATCTCCCAATGCATACATAGGATACGATGTCCTCGCTTCGACCAACGAGGGCGCTGAGCGCTCGCGTTTTACTTTTGTGGAGGTGGAGTAGGAGCGGAAGTCTGTGAGACCGTGTCGGGATCGAGGGAGAATCCCATTGCGGAAGGATCCTGTTCCCATGCTCCCGGCGAAACGAGACCAATAAGCGGCAGTAGAAGAACCGCACCGCCTATCACGTCTGCAATCCCCAAACCACTCAGCTTTCTGGAGGTCTGGCGAAATTGGCTCTTGTATCCCGTTTTCTCTACTTCAACCAGTAGATCCCCTCTCCGGGAGACCTCATGCTGAAGCGGCGTGACACCAATCTGCTGGCCATTGATCCGCACCGTGGCGCCCGTGGGATTGGAACTGACCGCGAAGTTCTGAGACGATCTTCCGAAAAATGAACATCCAGTCAGATAGATGGTGCAGCTGAAGGTAGCAAGAACCCGAAACCACTTTTGACTAAAGCCGATCCTCAATGGCATGGGAAATCCTCCATTATTTTCCCACGTATATCACAGCAGGGAAGAGCTCGCAAATCTCGGATGGAAGCGAGGATATCATCGTTCTTCGCGCACGAGACGAAGAGTCTCCACTGAACACTGGCAGCATAACCCAGCTCCCGCAAGTGCGGTACGCCTATCCTAAAATCCCTCGCCACACTGCAGACATGGCGTGCCATGACACACACCAAATTCATGATTGACGGATACCACCTATGTGACTATACTCGCGCTGATTGTTTATGACACCTAAGCAATCTTGCGGTCTAACTTCTATTAAGGAGGATCTATGAAGCACGCGTCCCGTTTATCCCTTGCGGTTATTGCCCTTGTCGGCCTCAGCTTGAGCGGTTGTCAGATCGTCGCCTCACCGATGGCTGGTGTTATCTACAATGAAACCAAATACGGCGATGTCGCAACCGACGAGGCAGGAGCCTCCAAAGAGGGTAAGGCCTGCGGCCAGTCGATTCTCGGATGGGTCGCAACCGGTGATGCAAGCGTCCAGGCTGCAAAGACTGCCGGAGGGATCACCAAAGTCGCCTCCGTGGACCACTCCGCCAAGAATATCTTGGGCATCCTCGGTGAATGGTGCACGATCGTTCGTGGTAACTAGACCGCTATAGAGCACGCTTTGGAAGGGCCTTCCGGAGATTCTCCAGAAGGCCCTTTCTTTTTTCGCCCCCTAACCTTCGTGAAACTGTGGGATTCGTTTCCCTCGTCCGATTGATCACTCTCCCCAGTGCGTTGCTCTGCTCCCTATGTGTCACTGACGTGGCAGTCGCAGCCGAGTTCGGAGATGTGGAACTGAGCGCCTATGCGCTGGGCAACTGGCCTCGTGATCTGGCGATTTTCAACCAAGAGACGACGGTACCCGTCTCGATTCAAGACGGCTTCGGTGCTGGGCTAAAAGTGGGACTCTTCCCAGCTGCGCTCCGTCGAATGGTGGGCCTCGAGCTCGATTCCAACATGCACGGTGGAGCGATTTCCTTCCCCAACGTCGCCAATGGGCAGAACAATGGGACTGGCCGCTCCAACCTACTCATCCTGAATACAACGTTCAACCTGATCCTGCGTTATCCGGGAGAACGGATTCGCCCATATGTCGGAGCCGGTATTGGCTGGTCCCACGGAACACTCCTCAACCCCAACATTGCTGGACGAGATGATAAAGATTTTGACCAAGCTCGCGCCTTGGGACATCAGTTTCTCGGAGGGGCGCAAGTTCTCCTCAGCCCCAAGATCTTTCTGTTCGGTGAGTACCGCTATTTTTCGGCCAACTATCACTGGGAAGGTCTGGCCATGGATTTTCGTACCCACTATGGGTTGGTGGGCGTAGGCTTGCGCTTTTAACATTCCGGTATTGCCTGATGCCGATTCTCCAGCACCAGGCTAACTCCGGACTGCCGCTTCTATCCTCCACGTCACTGGACATTAGCAGAACGACCCTGAACGATCGCGTGCAACTGCACCTCGCTCCATTGCTGTATTACCTGATGCTCTCTATTTAGGAGACGCACACCACCATCAGCTGAATACTCCGCTTCTGAGAGTAGGTTTCCGTGTTCATCAACCAGGCGATAGCCTGTCGAACTAGCTACGATCGTGGCACGGCACGCCACAACACCATTGCGTTCATAGGTCACGGTTACACCATCCTCCGAAGGAGTCCATCGGATCGTGGTTTCACCCAACATGGTTACCTTTGTGCCGTCACTGCCTATGTTAGACGCCTTGATTGGGCTTTCCCCGGTCCAGAAATGCATCGAGTTAAAGATAAACGTGTCCAACAACGCCGAGAACATATAGGCCGGTATGATCAGCATGCCGAAGAAGACGATTTCCTTCATCCATTTCTCGTTGATTTCACCACTACCTTTAATGTTCCTGTTCCAGAGATGGACATTCTTGGTGAGATTGAACGGACCGTAGCAGGCGGTACTCATAGTCATAACACCCAGCAACACCGTCGCGGCAACAATTTGATGACCGACCTTATTCATCACTTTCTTCTTTCGTCAGAATGATCGTGCTGTCTCATTCATGGTGAAAACCCTCATCTAGCACAGTGTCTTATCGCGTACAACCGTTTAGGCGAAGGAACCCGATCCTCCAATCTAATGTGTTTCTCCGACAGGCGAATTCCAATCGCGATCCTTCCCACCATGCGTGGCAATGTGAATCGCTTTGGCCCCGCTGATCCCGGATTGAACAACAGTGTATCACCCAACCATTCATTCCTGGGTTGATGGGTATGGCCAAAGATGCAGATGTCCGGTCTTGTGCGATTGAGAAACGTTTGTCCATCTTTGGTCAGCTTTCCGCCCTCAAAGACAACATGTCGGATCGCGATGCGGAAACCATTCAACTTGATGATAGTCTCAGCCGGAAAGCCGCTCTCTTCGTACCCATCCACATTGCCGGACACCGCTGTCACGGGCGCAATCATCTCAAGTTGTTCGATGACCGATCGATTGCCAATATCACCGGCATGAATAATATGATCCACGCCAGAAAAGTGACGCGCAATCGCCGGGTCAAACAGACTATGCGTATCGGCAATCACACCAATACAGATCGTCCGTACGGGACTCATCGAGGGGTACTAATTGGTGCGCCCTGCGAGGCTCGAACGTTGGTCCAATCGAATGTGAAGGGTTCGGGGTTCTGCTTCGGCATCTCCGCGAGCTGGGTTTTGAGGCGCTCGGCTCTAGCATTGCTCATCGGATGGGTGGAAAGCCACTTGACCCGTCCCTCGTCTTTTTCCGCCAGCCGTTGAAAGAACGTGATCATGCCGAACGGATCGATCTTGGCACGGTAGAGCAACTGAAGACCGGTCAAGTCCGCCTCAGTTTCTTGCGCCCGGCCGAACTTCAATGTCATCAATTCAACACCAAGCTGCTTCATCACCCCGCCCAATCCCGGCGGATTCCCGAGGACAATTGACACCACGGCCACAAATCCCAGCTGCTTGACGATGCGTTCAAGTCCGTGCCGCTGCAGCACATGGTTCAGCTCGTGCGCGAGTACCCCGGCGACCTCCTCGCCACTCTCTGCTTTTTTCATCAGTCCGGTGAAGACGACGATGTAGCCGCCTGGCAGGGCAAACGCATTCACCACATCACTCTTCACGACGGTAACCTCGAAGGTGTAGGGATTCTCCGGAATCTGGCCGGTCAGGCGGTGGATCATCTCTTTGACAGCCTCTACGGAAGGTCCTTCTTTCATGACATCCTGATGAGCCAGAAAGTCATGATAGGCCGACTCCCCCAGCTTCCGTTCCCACTCGACAGGAATTCGATCGACGGCGAGTTCAACCAGCATGTCGCTCCCAAACCACAGTCCGAGCACGACGACCAAGAGAGCGCCTCCGACAATACTCCAAACCAGTCGATGCCGTTGCCGCACCTCACGGACTTGTTCGGCGGCTCGTTCAAGCGGTTGGCTCAGATGATCAGGAGCCGCTTGCCGGAAGGCACGAATCACATCGGGGCTTTTGAGATAAAGTGTCCGCTGCCCTTTCAACCCCACCCATGTGGCCACAAGCTGATCATGATCCAGCCCTCCCGCGGAGACGGTCAGTTCGGAAAATCTCAAGGATTCCGATCGGCTCTCGGCTCCATCACCATCAGGGGAAAACGTGATCGTCAGTCCATGGTCTTCGACATGAACCAGGCAAGGGGCACCGCTGGCGGGGAATTCGTCTCCGAAACAGAGCGCATTGGGGGGCATAGTCATCGGTCAACAATCACTGGTAAAGAGAGGTCGTTAACTCGCGCATGAGTCTCTTGATCTTTTTGGTGACTAATGGCCATTGACTCGTCATTACTCCGATACCGGAATGAACTGTCGTACCCATGCGCCGAAACTGCCCGGATTGCGGCTCTGGATATACACGACACCCGGCCCACGAAATCGGCAGACAAATCCTTCACCCGACGTGAAGCTGGCCACCCATCCGGACGTGGCCTTTTCGATGTTGTACGTGGTCGTGGTGGACCACGCCACCAGATGGCTATTGTCCACGATATATTCTTGACCCGGTTTCAATTCGATCTTGTGAATGGCTCCGAAGCTGTTGAGGGCAAGCATTCCTTTCCCGCTCATTTTCAAGATAAAAAACCCCTCCCCACCCAGCAACCCCCGGCTCATGCTCTGCATTTGGCTGTCGATGACAACCCCATCCGCACCTGCCAGAAATCCATCCTTCTGCACCATATACTCGTTGACACCATCGAGATCCAATACGACAATTTCGCCGGGTACGGTCGGCGCGAGCAACACTTCGCCGGCGCCTCGACTGGCCCGCAGGGTCTGGAAAAAGAATTTTTCTCCTGTCAGAAACTTTCGCGACAGCGCTCCTAAAAACCCTCCCTCCATCTTGCTTTCAATATCGATGGTCGGGGAACAGGCCACCATCGCGCCGGACTCAGCCTTGATGTGCTCTCCCTCAGCCAGCTCCACACGCACCATTGGAAACGCCCCAGGATACAATATCTCGCTTTTCATTATTTTCCCCTTCCTCCTCTTTCTTTCCCCTTGATGCGGGTGGCAATGAGTTGGGCCCCACCCGCCCGCAGCGGGGTCCCTACACCGGGCGGAGTGCGAGGACGGGTGGGCAACTCATTAACAGGACCCACATCAATCATCCCACCACCCAGCCGTACGCTCTTCGGCTCGGCTCCAGCCCTTCCTCCAGATAGCTCATTCTCAGGCGGCCCAAGGCGTCATTCGGAACCTCCCGTCGTTTAGCTTCGACATCGACCCCAAATACTCTGGCTGAGTTGAATCCAAACACCTGTTCTTTCGCCCGCCTCGTCAACGGCTGATACTGATGCTTCTCGATCAACTGGTCAGGGATCTGGAATTGCCGAAAGGCTTCAATCCGCCATTGCGGCGTTCCATACCAGATCGAAAACTCCCGCCGTGTGACTCCCAGCCGGCCAGCCGCCTTTGCTGCCAGTTCTCCCGTGATCTGCTCGACGCGAGCCTGCTCGGCCACTTGGCCAATCGAAAAAAGCTCCTCATTGGATACGATCTGAGCCGGAAGAGGAGTGAGAAACGTCTTGCCTTTCTTCATAGAAAGAGCGCCGCAAGACAGTATTGGTGATTGCCCATTAAAGCTCCTCATCCATTGATGTCACAGACTTTAACGTCCGAGCGATTCTACCAGGAGCCGCAGGCTGTTTTAAAAGTCCTTCCAGCGAGGCCGCAGCGAGCGAAAGGTCGAGGCGTACGCGGTTGGTACGTTGGGACCTTGAGCGATGCGAGAACGAAGCTGGAGGACTTTTTCAACAGCCTGCGCTGATTGTGTGAAATACGCGACGCGCTGTCAAGCAAGCGATGCCGGGGCAGACCGGGACGAACGGAAACAGACTTATCTGGACTTGGATGAAGAGGCTGAGGATTTCACCGGAGCGGCAGACCTGTGTCCAACAGGAATCTCTACCACCACATCGGACTGAGGATCGGCATCTTGATCCTTCCCGTCGTGTCCAACACTGTAGAGGACGCCTTTTTTGATGTTCATTAGCATTGGCAGTCCCGTATAGGGGTCATAGAGGCTTTGCCCTGCTTTCGCAATCCGAGTGGCGAGATCACCATCGGCGGGACCACGCCTGAGCCAGGCTTGTACACTGGCAAGCCGGAGGCGGGCTTCTGTGTCAACCACGAATCCGTTGTACAGATCCCACGCCGGCAGCGGTTCGAGACCCACGATATTCTCGATCGGGTTGGTGAGATGATCCATCACGCCAGACGCTGGGAAACGGATATAGTCTTTCCATTTGGGCAACGAGCCATACCGCCCTTCGCCGGCAGCTTTGTAAGACGCATCATAATATTCCGCATAGTCATTGAGACGGCGTTGCATCGGCAAGGGAAGCGCCGATGCCACCATGGTGTACACCGGCTGTTCTTCGGCTCTCGCTGCTTTCAACTGAGTCTCGTATGTCTTCGAGGCAGCGACCAGTTCGCTTTGCATGGGCCAACGCATTGAGAATTCGCCCTGATCAAGCGGGCGAAGAACTTTAGTGACACGCCCCAGGTATTTTCCGTCGAAGTCGGAACCTGCGAGCAGTCCCGAGGCGACGGCAATGTCATCGGTGATTGCCTGTAGTGCCAGCATTTTCACCGCCAGAGTCTTCGCCTGACTCAGGACGATGCGCCACGCTTCCATATCCGTCTCAAGTCGGTCGATGCCGAGATCGGCACTCTGCAGGAATCCATCCGCCACATGGAGCCGGTGGGCAAAGACCATCGCAGTACAGGGCGGACTCACCGTTTGGCCATACCCCCAATCTTCAAAGGGAAGTTTTTGCCACTGGCTATACCGATCGAGCGCCGACGCATGCTGGTTACCCCATTCCTTGATGGTCTGCTGATGCGACTTAAAGGCCCCGACAGGATCTGAACTGCGAACCCACCCTCGCATGATATTGGCTGAGGCATTCAATCCCTCGACCATCCCCAAGCCTGGACTCCCCAAGCACGCGAGCGCCAACTTACCATCGTGGGTCTCAGGCTTCTGATCGTACCCCGCTTGTATCGGATCGTGACCAGCCGACACGTCAAACCCGAGGAGAAACAAGTAGCCGTTCCTCTTGAAATCCGACAGTGTCCGTTGAGGAGTAGTCGTAAGACTTTGGAATACCAGAGCGGGTGATTCTTCCATGATGAGCCAGGTCAGTCCGATGGCACCGATCCCTAACGCGATAAGGATTCCTGAGAGCATCACCAGCCCGATGCACGTCACCACAATGGCGCGCGTAGTCGAAAAGCATGAGCTGACAAAACCGGCTATCGCCGAGCGGGTTCGAATCAGCGTCGAACTAGATTTGCGCCTTGGCTTGGGCTCTGCGACATCTTCTCGAGTCTCAATCGCCCTGACATGGTGGGACGACTCAAAGAGCACATCGACAGCAGCAGCCACGGACATAGACCGGCCAACGCCTTGCCCTTCTGCGCTCTCCGGCGATACCTGTGCATCTGGAGCGGCATGAGATTGTTCGATGAATCGGATCGATTCTCCTGTTTTGACCCATCCTTCCTGTTCGGGCACTGGTTCAGGAATAGGAGATTGCGTCTCGACAAACGCCATTGCCTGAGGTTGCGGTTTATGAGCCTGCACGTCGGCTGTCTCTCTTACGCGCTGAGAAGTTTCTCCCATTTCTGGCTGTGGTTCTAAAATTCTCTGTTGCGTTCGCAGAGGGGAGGGAGGTGGAACCTCATCGGTCTCCGTGCTCAGTGTCTCGCTGTTAGATTGTGGTAGTGCGACGGGAGACTCGGGCGCAGACTCCCGAACGAGGCTCTGAGCGGCTGCGATCGCATGCTCATCTTCCGTGTTCAAGGGGAGGCCATTCTCCTTCGACAGAAATTCTGAGGGAGATGTCACAGCGTCTGCAACTGGTTCATCCGCAAAAACCGGCGTCACCAGTGCTACCGTAGGAGTTTCCGGCGGCGGGGCATCGATCGTCGGAACGCTCATCACCCGAAACTGCGATTCAGGCTCTGCTGGAGCGGAAGCCTGTTCGGTTTTGAGTGTGGTGTATTCCAACTCAGCAGCGGAAATTTCCAGATCGGGTGATGCCGGAGTCGGTGGAGTTGGCACAATCGAGAATGAATCCATTTCTTCAACCGACGTATCCGGTGAAGACGGAGGTTGAACCTGGCTTTCACTCACTGTTGAGGACAGTTCTGGTTCAGCTGGATGAGGCGATGGATCTACCGCCAGCTTCAGACTCTCTGTCATTGGAGGATCGACTTGTGCCAGCGGAATCGAAATGACCGACTCCTGAACGTGATCCCAGGGCATCGGCGCAATTGGAGATCCAGCAGAGGTATGTTCTCCAAACGACATCGATTCTTTGCGCTCTGGTATTTCGACCGCGTGGTCTTCTACTATCTGTTCCTGGTGAGATCCCACTGCCGAGGCTGGGGTCAGTGCTTCACCGACATCCGTCTCGGTGAGTTCCGACGGGGAACCATGTGTCGAATCATTTCCCAACTTCCATGCACTATCGAATACAGATTCCCAGGAGAAGCCTGGTTGCTTCCATGGTTCCAAAACCTCATTGCCTGAAACCGACTCTGGGTTCGATGGGTGAGGCGTGCCTGGAGGCTGTTCCCTCACGACCTCCTTCGGTTCGGTCTCGACAAGTTGGAGTAGGGAGGGTTGTCTCCCCTCCTCCTCTATTGGTGGAACGCTCGATTGTTCTGTTCTCAATATTTCATGCGCTGCGATCTCTTCAATCTGGGATAACGGCATGACACTGGTATCTTCGGAGAACTGGATTGATCTCACCGGCGCTTCCGGAGCAGTGGTGAGTTCCGTCGGTACAACAACCGTGAATGGGTTACTTGCATCATAGGGCGCACGTGGTTCAGCCTCGGCCACCCATCCGTTTTGTTCCTGACTCTCGATAGGACTACCTGGTGATACCATTGAATCAGGCGTCAGTTGTGTCTCAGTACTCTCAACCGCGAGTATTGACATCTCTTCAACCTGGCATGACGACATGTCGTTAATATCTTCTGCCGGCTGGATCGAACTCATTAGCGTTTCCGGAGCAGTGGTCGAGTCCTGAGGTCCGACACCCGTCAATGGGGTACTTGCATCAAGGGAGGCCTCCAATGCGGTCTCAACCAACTCTCGGCCTTGTTCCTGAGCCACAGTAGAACCATCTCCCGACACCGATGGGGGCGCGAGCGAGTGGGAACCTCCAAGCTCACCCTGTCCGGGAAGATCATCCATCTGCGAGCCAGAGGGAACAGGCCCACCTTCATCGGTGAGAGGTTCGTCCGATGCAGCACTTCCCATTTCACTCGTACTGCTCATGGTCCGCGCTTGTTCTGATGAGAGAGGATCAGAGGGCGGCAATGCTTCATCGTGCTGGTGCGTTTGAGGTGCCGGAAGATCCGTGACCGTCGGTGTGAGAAGCAATTCCGGTGAATCGGATACGATGACTGTATCGGGAGAATCCGGCAGCGTCACCAGAGGATCCTGGATCTCCCATGGCATCACCCCATCCATCGGTTCAGGACCTGCCGTGACACCCTGAATTGCCTCAGGCATGTCGAGGGATGAGGCGTCGGTCGATGGTCCAGAATCACGAGGCTGACGGGCCAGCAGTTCACCGGTTTGCGCGTCAAAGAAGGACGCTAACTGAAATGCCACTGGGCTCGCGGGTGCGAGTACCCGTACTTTGTCGTAGAGCTGGGAGGCATGCTGTGGCTGGTCGGGGTCGGGGTCTTCAATCAAGATGTCGATCGCCTTGCCAAACTCAGCCACGGCCTCGAGAGTATCTCCTTTTTCCTGATAGAGGCCCCCAAGCTTCTCCAAGAACGGCACACAGCGCGGACCAGCCGCCAAGTATTCGCGAAGCAACGATTCCGCCAGCCAGTAGTCCTGGCGCTGAAACGCTTCATCAATAAGTGAGTCAAAGGCTTGTCTCGCCGGGATCAAGCTGCCGAGACGAAGGTGGAGAGTGGCGAACAGCCGACGCGCCTCCATGTTCTGCGGATCAAGTGCAAGTAATTCCTTTAATGCGGTAGACGAACGCCCATATTTCCCGGCATTCATTTGCGTGATGGCGTCCTCAAGAAGAGCGCTCTTCCTACTGTAGCCAACCACACCACGCTTGTGAGCGCGGGAGGCCTGGGTTTTATCTGATTTTAAAGGGGATTTCTTATTCACACGCACGATACAACCTTAGCAGATCCCGACGAGGTGTGAGTCTGCCCCAGCGGCCCATTCTGCTCTTGTCGGCGTTTGTGAAGTTGGACCATGACCTAGGCGCGAAACCTTTAAGGGGTGTGCAATCTCAATGCCTCACCCAGACAATGGATCATCACGTCAAGCCATTGAAAAGCAATGGTTTATCTTGTAATAATTTCTTGCGGTTCATCCGTCTATCCAATTTTGGACAGACTGTTGCCTCCCTAACTTGTCCAGTGGGAGGAGAGCCAAAATCCGACAAATGAAGAGTACCCCGATTAATCCACTCATGCATGCGCGACCAGGGGTCGTCTCGCTCACACCCGTCGCCTCTCTGTATCGGTGCATTGGCGAACACACTTAACGATCTGCTCAGGAACACGCCTCCAAAGCCTGGAAAAGATGGCCGACAGCGAGCGCCCCCTCCGCTGGATAGGCGAGGACGGGGCGCTTTCAAAAAATATCAGCTTGGTTGTGTCTTTTGACACGCCTATGGTACGGTCAGATTCACGTATACCGCATCAGCTAATGCCACGGAATTAATAGTCCATTGTGCAAGCCCGTCTAATATCTCATCGCCCATCGAACACGACCAGGCAACTTAGCACCTGGCTGATCTTGGTGCTTCTGCTCAGCTTGGCCTTCCCTCCCCTTCTATTTTCGCAAGGTGGAGGAGGCCAACCGACAAAAGTCGCGTTGGATTTCAACGAAGTCGAGATCCCAGTCTTTGCCCGGTTTGTCAGCGAGCTCACTGGAAAAAACTTTGTTTTGGATGAGACCATTAAAAAGCAGGGCGGGAAAGTCTCCGTATTCTCTCCGACCAAAGTTTCACCGGACCAGGCCTTCACGATGTTCGTTGCGGCGTTAGAAGCGGCCCGTATCGCGGTGGTGCCGAAGGGAGGAAACCTATATCAGATTGTCCCCATGGGTGACCTTCCGCCAGAGCGGGGTGTGTTTGTCTATAAGCTGAAACACGCCAACGCGACAGATCTCGCCGCCGTCCTCACCAATTTGGTGGCACGCTCTCAAACCGTGGCACAGATCACACCTGGCACCCGTCCACCTGTCAGACCGCTGACGGAATTCGAGGCTCCAGTCCAAGTGTTTGCTGATAAGGCAACTAACTCCATCGTGATCAGTTCAACCAAACTCGCCTGGAGTCATCTCCAAGCCGTAATTCGTGACCTCGATATCAGGCGTAAACAGGTCTTTGTGGAGGCAGTGATTCTGGAGGTGCAAGTGGATCGCCTTCGCCAAATCGGCACAGATCCGACGCAGGTGCTCGGCGCAGGGAAATCTGGCTTCGTACAAGGGATCGGTGGGTTCAACCGAGCGCCGGAAGACTTGGCAACCTTTGCCCAGGCGATCACCGGTGCAGCGGCCGGAGGGGCAACCGGCGGTGCAGCGCCGCTTCTCAATACCCTGAACGTGCGCGCATTCATGAACCTCCTGATGAACCTGACTGATACGAATGTCCTCTCCACACCCCAGGTGCTCGCGGCCGATAACCAGAAAGCAAAGATCGTCGTTGGTGAAAATCGCCCATTCCCAACCGGCCAGGCCCAAGGCATCACCGGAGGAACGCTCGTCACCATTGAGCGAAAAGATGTTGGAGTGACATTAGAGTTGACCCCGCAGGTCCTCGAAGGTGATTTAATTCGCCTGGAAATTAAACAAGAGATTACGGCCATCGCGGAAAACGTGGCGCAGACCATCGGCTCCGGGACAGCAAGTATCCCCGTCGGACCCACCACGACGAAGCGATCCATGGAAACCACGACGGTCGCGCAGGATCAACAGACCCTCGTCGTCGGAGGATTGGTGCGTGACAATGTCACTCTGAGTGAAAGGAAGATTCCCGTGTTGGGAGACATTCCGTGGCTCGGCTGGTTGTTTAAGTCGCAGAGCCGTCAGATCGAGAAGTTGAATCTCCTCGTCTTTCTCACGCCGCACTTAGTCCGGGACGACGCAGACGTGGCAGAGCTGAATGCGAGAAAAGCAAAAGATATCAACATTTTGCAACGAGATAATCGAATTGAAGAACCAACAAAACTCAAGCAGGATGTACTGGAACGGCTCGAACTCCCATCAACCGCCCCCCCTCCATCTTTAACGGATAAACCCAGCAAGCCTTAACAGAACGCTCAAAAATTCAGGCAGCTTCGTTCCCTGGCTCGCTGAAGCGCTTCGCGCAGACAGGTCGTATCGCCCACGAAGCTCACACCGTACCAAAGCGTACGCTTCGCCTCTTCGCTCACTCCGGCCTTGTTCGCGGAACGGTGCGTCCTTGGCCTTGGCTTGCCTCGCACGCCTCGCAGACTCCTCGATGCGGGCTGACTCGGCGAAGCTGGCGCGTCGTGGTTTGGAGGGTGAGAAGTCTGACCTTTTTGAGCATCCTGAAGCTCTTCTGGCGTAAGCACCGGCTCAACAAGCCTCTGATACCCATCACATTGTATTTTTGAACCGAATGCGGTCCTACGCCCCCCCTCCGAGGAATGGCCCCTGGCCATCTACCGGGATAGACTGCGGCCTAGGAGGACACAACCATGGCTGACACGACCATTAACTGGCGAATCCATCCTCGGCTCCCTGTGGCCTATCCTGCGATATTCGGAGGCGCTCCATTTGTAGGAGAAGGGGTGGTGTCTGACCTATCCATTGCAGGCTGTTCCGTCACCTGTGAGCGAACCGTCCTGATGGGGAGCTATATCAAGCTGAGTGTTCTCCTCCCGGATCCGACCGCATCCCTGTTCATCGAGCTGGGGAAAGTCCGTTGGGTTAGAGAACATACGTTCGGCGTTGAGTTTATTCGCGTGCCGATGATGACCCGCCACCGATTGGATCGAGTGGTCTCCCAAGAGCTTGCCCTCGATGGACACTTTTCTCCAATAATCGCCTAGCTCAACTGGGACTCAGTGTTGTCATACCAATAGAACGAGTTCGGCCTAGAAATCAGCCGATCTCATGCGCTGGTTATACGAGAGAGAAAGAATGTTCGATGGAAAGGTGGGTAGTTTAAGCTCAGCTGCACACCCTACCTTCCTGTGGCAGGGTGTGCACAAAAATTGTGAACGAGCCTACGGCTTCATGTCAAAGTGCAATGACAAGCCCCCATGCACACTGATCGTGTTGATCGTGGACGAATAGTCATCTAGATGTAGAGGACTTCCATTAGAGAATAGCGGAATGTTCACCCCAAACCGATCCGTCCCCAGGCCGCTGTGTTGGGCATGGAGATACTTCGCCTCAGCAAACGCAGCCAGATACTTGAAGAGAAATACCTTAAACCCGCCCTTTGCCTGAAACGCGACAGTCGTATCCCTCTGGTCGCTGATGGGCGCTGCGAACGAAGCCCCGCGGACTCCGCCAGGCTTGAACGCCATCTGATGTGCTCCTCCGCCGACCCCGACATACGGATACCATCGCCCATTAGGATAGGCCTCAGAAACCGCCATGGGTCTTCGCATCATAAGATTGAAGCCGACGTAGATACCCTGCATTTCAGTTGTGGTGCCCTGAAAATTTCCTTCTGCATCAGTGACCCCATTGAAATTTTCACGGCAGCAGGCCACGTCTGGATACCAGATATAGCCTTCGACTTCACCGCCGAGATCGAATCCTAACAACTTGTTTCTGGTGGGAAACCAGAGCCCCGCGTTGCCACCGATCGACTGTTTCATCTGATAGTCGACATCCCTGTCCACATCGCCATTACGAAACGTGGCGTCCTGACTGAATGGGATTGCCACGCCGCCCATAAAGGACAGATAGGGCTCGAGCGTCCCGGAGGACATGGTTGGGGGATCAGGCGAGATCGCATAGGGATCAGCCACCCGTTGGTTGTATGGATCTTCCGCCCGTGTGAGATCCGAATAGCCGAGGACACAGAGGAGGCAAATCATCGCCGAAATTCTCGTTTTCATTCATTGCCCTCCAAAGATAAAGAAAACATGCTCGTCGACGAATTTTGGTCGCCAAATTTAATATCAGTCGGTAGATCGTCGATGGTCACTGAGGCGACACGAGACGATTGCGTCTTCGTGATACTCAAATCGCCCCACGGTTCCGCTGTTGCGGTTATTGGCATGAAAGTCCAGCTATCCGCCTCCAGAGCGATCATGAGGGTATGCTCTTCTCGCGTCTTAGGGCGAACGGCGCCAACAGTAACAACCCCGCGTTCATTTTTAAAAATAGATAAAACGGATTGGAGTTATCGGTAAATCCAATACCCCATCGGACATGGCCGTGGCGATGGATGAATCGTTTATTTTTCCCATCATCATTAGCAGTCATTACACACCGCTCGTACATAGGGCACGGCAGTCTACTGGCAAACAACTCATTGGAAGATATGACAATCGTCACATCCGCATCACTGAGCAGAGGCGATGGACAGGCCGTAGAGATCAGGCCTACGAAGTGGTGGCGGAGGAAGATGCTAATGGAAAGGACTTGAGGAACTACCGTCCCAACGCGTGTTTGACCGCCGCCCCGATCTCAGCTGGGTTCTTGACGACTTTGACCCCAGCCGCTTCCAGGGTTTTCATCTTTTCGGCTGCCGTCCCCTTGCCGCCGGAGATAATGGCGCCGGCATGGCCCATGCGGCGTCCGGGAGGCGCCGTGATACCGGCGATGAAGCTGATGACCGGTTTCTTGACATTCTTCCTGATAAACTCGGCGGCTTTTTCTTCCGCGTCGCCGCCGATCTCTCCAATCATGACGATGGCTTGAGTCTCGGAATCTTTTTCAAACAACGGCAAGACATCCACGAACCCCGTGCCGTTCACCGGATCGCCGCCGATTCCCACACAGGTGGTTTCACCCAGCCCTAACGTGGAAAGTTGGTGGACCGCTTCATACGTGAGGGTCCCACTGCGCGACACAACCCCCACAATCCCTTTCTTATGGATAAAACCCGGCATGATGCCGATTTTTGCTTCATCGACCGTGATGACGCCTGGGCAATTCGGTCCGATCAGCCTTACATCCCGGCCGCGGAGCGCCCGCTTGACCTTCACCATGTCATTGACGGGAATGCCTTCAGTAATGCAAATGACCAACTTGATCCCGGAATCGGCTGCTTCGAGGATGGCATCTGCACAGAACGGCGGCGGCACAAAGATCAGTGAGGTGTCCGCCTCGGTTTTCTTGACGGCGTCAGCCACCGTATTGAACACGGGAATGCCTTCAACTTCCTGCCCGGCCTTTCCCGGTGTGACACCGGCGACCACCTTGGTGCCATAGGCCTTGCATTGGGTCGCATGGAACGACCCTTCTTTGCCTGTGATTCCCTGCACGACCACTCGCGTATTTTTATTGACAAGAATGCTCACAGTCTTACTCCTTTTCCTTCTTTCCTCAGCAAGGCGGTTGAGCGGTCTGTAACTGCGCGCATGCGACGAGCACCGCCCTCCTGTGATCACCTTCGATGATCCTGTGTGCGCGTCGCGCGAGCACACAGACTGCTCGACCGCCTTGCATGCTCACGCTGCCTTGCCAGTCAGTTTCACAATTTTTTGTGCCGCTTCCCAGAGATCATCAGCCACGTCAAGCCTCAATCCCGATTCGGCCAACAGCTTGCGGCCTTCTTCCGCGTTCGTGCCCTGAAGTCGGACGACGAGCGGCACGGTGATCTTCACTTCCTTGGCCGCTTCGATGACACCGTGCGCAATCCGCTCGCAGCGTACGATCCCGCCGAAGATGTTGATGAAGATGCCCTTGACGTTCGGATCTTTCAGGAGAATACGGAACCCCGCTGCAACAGTCTCTTTTGTGGCGCCACCACCCACATCCAGAAAGTTTGCCGGCTCGCTGCCGGCCAGCTTGATCACGTCCATCGTCGCCATGGCAAGGCCCGCGCCGTTCACCATGCAGCCAATGTTGCCGTCGAGCTTCACGTAGTTCAGGTTGTTGGCGGTCGCTTCGATTTCCAACGGTTCTTCTTCATTCAGATCCCGCATCTTCTGCACGTCTTCGTGCTTGAAGAGACCGTTGTCATCGAACGACACCTTGCCATCCAGTGCAATCAAGCCTTTTTCTTTTGTGATGATCAAGGGGTTGATCTCGACCAACGCCGCGTCCTTCTCCATAAACAGGCGATACAGGTTCCCCAACATCTTCACGAAGGGGTTGATAGCCGCCGGTTCGATGTTCTGCAGGCCCAGCGCGAATGCTACGTTCCGGCCGTTGTGCCCCTGAAACCCGACCGCCGGATCGATCGCTTCGTTGATGATCTTTTCCGGCGTGTGGGCCGCCACTTCTTCGATTTCCATCCCGCCTTCCGTGCTGGCGATGAAGGTGGGCCAGCCGGTGTCGCGATCCACGAGGATCGACAGATAGAGCTCCTTGGCGATATTGGCGCCTTCTTCCATCAAGAGTCGGTGAACCTGGCGCCCCTTCGGCCCGGTCTGATGTGTGACCAACGTCTTGCCGATCAGCTCCTTGGCGAATCCGGCCACCGCGCCCTTGTCTTTCGTAATCTTGACCCCGCCGGCTTTGCCTCGCCCCCCGGCATGGATCTGAGCCTTGACCACGAAGACCGGCGTATTGAGATTATTGGCCCAGGTGGTTGCATCTTCGGGAGAGGTAATCTCCTTCCCGCGCGGCACCGGGACGCCGAACTGAGCGAACAAGGACTTGGCTTGGAATTCATGAACGTTCATAGCGCTCCTTCTATCACTTCAGGACTGAGCAACGAGGACTGTGGACTGAGTCAATTCTCTACTCAGCCCTCGACACTCACTCCTCATTGCTAACTCACTTTTCTGGTATAGGCAGGCAGAACCATGGGCGAAATCACACCACTGACGTTGCCGTGTTTCTTGGCGTCGGTCCGGAACCGTTGCAGATGCTTCAACGTGAGCTGACCCTGTTTCATCGATCCGACGCGGCCTGCCGCCGTCAACCCCGATCGTTTGCCGTACACCATCAGGTCCAGCAGTGAATTTCCCATCAATCGATTACGCCCATGCAAGCCTCCCGAAGCTTCACCGGCGACAAAGAGATTCTTCACATTCGTTTCCGAGTTGGTATCGATCTTCACGCCGCCATTTTGATAGTGCAACGTTGGATAGATCAGCACCGGATCTTTGCTGATATCAATCCCGAACCGCTCGAATTGCAGCATCATTGCCGGGAAATGTTTTTCCACCGTGCCGGGCCCATGTTCCGCATCCAGCAGCGGCGTATCCAGCCAGACTCCGACGCGGCCGGACATCGTCCTGATCCCACGTCCTTCCTCACACTCGCGGATGATCGATGAGGACACGACGTCGCGCGTGTCGAGCTCGTTGACGAAGCGTTCGCCCTTGGCATTGACGAGATGGCCGCCTTCAGAGCGAATCCCTTCCGTCACCAAGGCACCGATCAGCTGCTCCGGATAGACCGCCCCAGACGGGTGATATTGAAACGTGTCGATGTGAGCCAGCTTCGCGCCCATGCGATACGACAAGCATAGTCCGTCGCCGGTCGCGCCATAGTGATTGCTCGTCGGGAACCCCTGAATGTGCAGCCGTCCGATCCCGCCGGTCGCCAGGATCACGCACTTTGCCGCCACAACCACATGTCGCTGATTATCCAGATCCTTGAAGATGGCCCCGGTACAGTTCCCCGCCTCGTCACTCAGTAATTCGATGGCAGCCACAAACTCGAGCAACTGAATCTTTTGGTTGATGACCTCGTCCTTGAGCACGCGCATGATCTCGAGGCCGGTATAATCGGAACAGGTCAGAAGCCGTGGTTTTGAACTACCACCACCCTTCTTCACATGAAGATTGCCGTCGGCCTGGCGATCGAACAGCACGCCCAACTCCAGCAGCCACTTCGCAATCGATGGCCCATCCTCGACCATAGTCTTCAGAAGGGCGTGGTCATTCTCCATGTGGCCGCCCTTGAGCGTATCGATGAAATGCGTCACTGGGGAATCTTCCGGTGCGACGGAAATCTGCATTCCACCCTGCGCCATCACGCTATTCGAGTCACCTAGTCGAAGCTTCGTCGCCAGGATGGTCTTGGCGCCGGCGCCGTGCGCATGCAGTGCCGCTGCACAACCGGCCCCGCCACCGCCGATCACAAGCACATCGCAGGTGTAGTGCGCCGTGAGATCGGTATGATCTTGTATGGCGCTGTCACCTTCAAGCAGCGTTGCCAACTCCACGACCGTCTTGTCCCCCTCATTGGGACCGAAACGGATTGGCCGGTAGGCGCTGGCTCTGAAATCCGGGTGATATTTGTGAATCAGTTGATCGCGTTCAGCTGGGGAAAACTTGGAGATGGTCTGTTGACGGCGGGCATCCCGAGTCTTGTGAACGATTTGTTGAAGTGCGTGGATATCCATAGAGATTAAGATCAATGGGTAACGGTTGATGGATAATGGCTCATGGACAAGAGGTTCCTGCAGCAAACCCTGTCGGTCCGGTTTCTTCTCCATTGACCATTTGCCATTGTCCATTAACCATGGGCTATTTCACCGTCGCACAGTGTTCGGCCAGTTCCTTCTCGCTCATCTTCAGAACTTTGTCCCACTCCCCGTTGTATTGGCCGTCTTGAATTTCCTTAATGCGCGCATCAAGGCCCACAGGCTTTTCTGAAAAATGCGCACCCTGCGCGCGGCTGACGTACAGCGCCACGAGATTCGGCGCAATATCAGCGATGCACACCGGCGTACACATGCCGCACATGACGCAGTCCATGAACATCTCGGAGACGCTCTTGAAGTCGCCGAAGACGGCCTTCCAGACTCCCTCGCGCACATCAATCTTCTGCGGGCACGCCTCCGTGCAGGCGTTACAGTTCCGGCAAAGCGGCGCTTCCGGGTACAGATTAAAGAGATCCTGCTTGGGATCTTTGAGCGTCTGAATTTCGTAGGTCGCCTTGCGGGCAGGGAACGGCGGCATCATTGTGAAGGACATCCCGTCTTGAACCGCCATCTGACAAGCCAGGCAGGTTCGGACCTTTGGGTCATCCTTCGTGCGATAGTAGGTGGCACAGGCCCCGCAGAATCCGCCGAGACAGCCGATGCCGCGCACGACGTCAATCCCGGCATACCACATGGCTTTCACAACCGTGATCCCTTCCGGCACGTCCACTTTCTTGCCGGCGATCTCGATCGTGACCATTCGAGGCGTCGTCACCTCTGGCTGATCGATCACATTGGTATCGTCCGTTGCCATAACTTTCAACTTTCTGTCATCCATAGCTTTGTTGCTCAGGACTGAGGATTGAGTGCTGAGTGAAGAAATGGACGCTCCTTCTCACACCCTCAGTCCTCAGTCCCCACTTCTCGGTCCTGTTAGGCGATCGCATCGATGATCGCGTTCAAGGTTCCACTCGGACGCATGGCCTTGGCAGCCTTGGCATCGTCCGGATGATAGTACCCGCCGACATCTTGCGGCTTTCCTTGCGCGGCTAGCAATTCGCCGTCGATCTTCTTTTCGTTGTCGCCCAGATCCTGTGCAATCTTCGTGAATCGATCAGCGATCCGCTTGTCCGCTGTCTGCGCCGCCAAGGCCTGTGCCCAATAGAGCGCCAGATAGAAGTGGCTGCCACGGTTGTCGATCTCACCGACTTTGCGAGCTGGCGATTTGTTGCTCTCCAGGAACTTCGCGTTGGCCTGATCCAGCGTGTCCGCCAGAATCTTAGCAATCGGATTATTTCCCACTTTTGCGAGATGCTCCAATGAAGCCGCGAGCGCGAGAAACTCACCGAGTGAATCCCATCGCAGATAGCCTTCCTCTTGGAACTGCTGCACGTGCTTCGGTGCCGATCCACCCGCGCCGGTCTCGAACAAGCCGCCGCCGTTCAGCAACGGAACAATCGAGAGCATCTTGGCGCTGGTACCGATTTCAAGAATCGGGAACAGGTCGGTCAGATAGTCGCGCAACACGTTGCCGGTGACGGAAATCGTATCCTTGCCTTCCTTCATCCGCTGGATTGAGAAGCGGCAGGCGTCCGCGGGCGACATGATCTTGATCTCAAGGCCATTCGTGTCATGCTTCGGCAAATAGGCATTGACCTTTTTGATCAGCTCGGCATCGTGCGCACGGTCCTTGTTCAACCAGAACACGGCCGGGGCGCCAGTCGCCCTGGCCCGAGTCACGGCCAGCTTGACCCAATCCTGAATCGGGGCATCCTTCACCTGGCAGGCACGCCAGATGTCCCCCGCTTCCACCTTGTGTTCATGCAACGTGCTGCCGGCCGCATCCACGATACGGATGGTGCCATTGCCCGGCGCTTTGAACGTCTTGTCGTGCGAACCGTACTCTTCCGCCGCCTGAGCCATAAGACCAACATTGGGCACGGTGCCCATGGTCTTCGGATCGAACGCGCCGTTCTTTTTACAGAACTCGACGACTTCGTGATAGATCGGCGCATAGCTCGAATCGGGAATGACGCATTTGGCGTCCGCTGCCTTGCCGTCCGGACCCCACATCTTGCCGCTGTCGCGAATGACCGGCGGCATCGACGCGTCGATGATAATGTCGCTCGGCACATGGAGATTGGTGATGCCCTTGTCGCTGTTCACCATCGCCATCGGCGGACGCTTTTGATAGACGGCTTGAATGTCCGCTTCGATCGCCTTGCGCTGCTCATCCGGCAACGCCTTGATCTTGGCATAGACGTCACCGAGACCGTTGTCCGGATCCACACCCAGCTTCTTGAACGTCTCGCCGTGTTTCTCAAAGACATCCTTGTAATAGACCGTCACGCCATGGCCGAAGATCTTCGGATCCGAGATCTTCATCATGGTAGCCTTCATGTGCAGCGAGAACAGCACGCCCTTGCTCTTAGCATCCTCAATCTGTTCTTCCAAGAAGGTGCGCAGGGCCTTCACACTCATGAAGGTCGCATCCAGCACTTCGCCGGCCTGCAACGCAACTTTCTCTTTCAAGACAGTGGTCTTCCCATCTGCACCAACAAATTCGATCTTCGCTGTTGTCGCAGCAGGAATCGTGAGCGACTTCTCGTTCGACCGGAAATCGCCGCCCTTCATATGGGAAACGTGGGTTTTGGAATCCGGGCTCCAGGCGCCCATTTTATGGGGATGCTTTCTGGTATGAGCCTTCACTGAAAGGGGCGCACGGCGATCCGAGTTCCCTTCGCGCAAGACCGGATTCACAGCACTGCCTTTGACTTTGTCGTAGCGGGTCTTGATGTCCTTTTCCTTGTCGTCCTTCGGATTCTCGGGATAATCCGGCAGCTTGTAGCCTTGGCCTTGCAGCTCCTTGATCGTCTCCTGCAACTGGGGAAGCGAAGCGCTGATGTTCGGCAACTTGATAATATTGGCCTCCGGAGTTTTGGCCATCTCGCCAAGCTCCGCCAAGGCATCGGGTTGCTTTTGAGCCGGAGTGAGATACTCCGGGAACACGGCGATCACACGGCCCGCTAATGAAATGTCACGCAGCTCAACCGCGACGCCTGCCGCCTTCGAGAAGGCATTGATGATCGGCAGAAAGGAATAGGTCGCCAGCATCGGCGCTTCATCGGTTTTCGTGTAGATTATTTTGTCTGCTTTTGCCATGGCTTTCCCCCTTCTTAAATATCTGATTTAGTTCAGCGCGTTCAGCGCGGAACCGGCCTTAAACCAAGTGATTTGTGGTGCTGTCATGCTGTGATTGGCTTGAACCTTCACGTCGCCGCTGGTCTTATGCACGACCACCGTGACTGGCTTGCCTGGAGCCAGATTGTTCAGATCGAGTACGCTCAGTCGATCACTCATCTCGATCTTGTCATAGTCCTTCGGGTCCGCGAATGTGAGCGGCAGGATGCCCTGCTTCTTGAGATTGGTTTCATGGATGCGCGCGAAACTCTTGGTGATGACGGCTCGCACATTCAAGAACCGTGGAGACATGGCCGCGTGCTCGCGGCTGCTGCCCTCACCGTAGTTTTCATCGCCGACGACAATCGACCCAATACCTTTGGCTTTGTACGCTCTGGCAATTTGTGCCATCGTGAGATTGGCTTCGCCGGTCAGAATGTTCGTACCCTTCCCCGGCTCTGACGAAAACGCGTTATTCGCTCCAAGGAACATATTGTCGCTGATCTTGTCGAGGTGTCCGCGGAACTTGAGCCAGGGACCGGCCGGGGAGATGTGGTCGGTCGTGGTCTTCCCCTTGGTCTTGATCAACAGCGGCAACTTGTCGAAATCCTTGCCGTCCCACTTAGGGAACGGCTGCAACAGCTGCAACCGCTCGCTGGTCGGCGGTATGTCGACGGTCAAGCTCGAACCGTCCGCAGCAGGTTCAACATATCCCTCTTCGCCCTTCGCAAAACCCTTAGCCGGCAATTCCTCGCCCACCGGCGGCTGCAACTTGAACTCTTTGCCGTCCGCGCCCTTGACTGTCTGATGGACCGGATCGAAGCCCAAATCACCGGTGATCGCATAGGCGGTCACGACCTCCGGACTGGCGAGAAACGAGAGTGTTTCACTGATCCCGTCGTTGCGGCCTGGGAAATTCCGGTTGAAAGAGCTGACGATCGAATCCGCCTTGCCCTTCACGCCATCAGCCCGTTTCCACTGCCCGATGCAGGGGCCGCAAGAATTGGACAGCACGGTGCCCCCCAGCTGCTCGAACGTGTCCAAGAACCCATCGCGCTTCATGGTGTGATAAATGCGCTCGGAGCCAGGCGAGACCAAAAACGAGGCTTTCGCCTTCAAGCCAGCTTTGAGCGCCTGTTGCGCGATGTGCGCCGACCGGCTGATGTCTTCATACGACGAATTGGTACAGCTGCCGATGAGCGCCGCCTTCAACTCGACCGGATAGCCCTTCTCTTGCGCTTCGGCCTTCAACTTCGAGATCGGCCTGGCCAAGTCCGGTGTATGCGGTCCAACCACATGCGGCTCGAGCTTTGAGAGATCGACTTCCACGATTTGATCGTAGTACTTCTCCGGCGACTGATAGACTTCGGGGTCGGCCACGAGTAGATTTTTCTGCGCCGTCGCCAAGCTCGAGAGGTCCGCGCGATCGGTGATATTCATGTAGGCGACCATCTTCTGGTCGAAAGGAAACACGGAGGTCGTTGCACCGAGTTCAGCGCCCATGTTGCAGATGGTGCCCTTGCCGGTGGCACTGATCGTCTCAGCACCAGGACCAAAGTACTCGACGATTTTGTTGGTCCCGCCCTTCACGGTAAGCAGGCCGCACAGATAGAGAATGACGTCTTTCGCCGAGGCCCACCCGCTCAACTTGCCGGTCAGTTTTACGCCAATGAGTTTCGGATGGAGCACTTCCCACGGCAAGCCGGCCATGACTTCTCCGGCATCGGCCCCGCCGACACCGATCGCCAATCCTCCCAATCCGCCTCCATTCGGCGTATGCGAGTCGGTTCCGATGATCAGACAGCCAGGAAATGCATAGTTTTCCAGCACGACTTGATGGATGATCCCAGCTCCCGGCTTCCAGAAACCGATGCCGTACTTCTTCGCGGCGGACGCGAGAAAGTTATAGACTTCCTTATTCTCGTCCAATGCGCGCGTCAGGTCTTTCTCCGAGCCCATTTCGGCACGGATCAAATGGTCGCAGTGGATCGTGCTCGGCACCGCGGCTTTCTTCTTGTTCGCCTGCATGAACTGCAAGACGGCCATCTGCGCCGTTGCGTCCTGCATGGCAACTCGATCGGGACGCAACGCCAACATCGCTTTGCCTCGCTCCCAGTTCTGGGTATCGAAGTTATCAGCGTGCGAGACCAGAATCTTCTCAGCCAGCGTCAAGCCACGGCCAAATTTCTTTCGAGCCTTGTCTATGACGCCCGGCATTTTGGCATAGAGATTTTTGGCGAGATCCATCGACATATCAGTCACTCCTTATTAAAGCTCTGAGTGCTCGCTGCTGAGCGCATTCGCCACTCAGCACTCGTGACTCAGCACTATTTCAAGCGGTGGCACTTCGCAGCATCTATTTTAACGGTGGAACTTCCCGCCGTTTAGGTGCCGCGTAGTTCACCAGATAATCGAACAGCCGAATCAAGCGGCTGTCCTGACGTTTCTGATCGACCCAATGGCCGATCAAGCCGATCGTCCGCGAGAGGATGAAGAAGCCGTTCAAGCTATCGACCGGAAATCCGATATCGACCAACACGGCCGCCATCGTCCCGTCTACGTTCAAAATGAGGTTATCCTTCTTCGCCGCTGTCACCTGCTCTACTTGTAGTGCGAAGTCGAGGCACGGCGTCTTGATGGGCAAGCTCTTCACATAGCCGACCAACTCCTTCACCCGCTTGTCCGGATTGCGCAAGCTCTTCACGCGATGGCCGATACCGGGCACCGGACCATGGTTTTTCTTCATGTAGGTCAGGAATTCGTCGACCGTCATCTTATTGTCGACGGCATGTTTAAAGAACCGTCCGGCATCGGTGACAGCCCCGCCGAAGCGAGGGCCGATCATAATGAGTCCCGCGGCCACCGACTGAGACAGGCCAATCCCGGCGCAAGCCGCGATGATCGTCCCCAACGCGCCGCTGACGCAGGGGCCATGGTCGGCAGAGAGCATCATAATGCGCTTGATGATCTCAGCTTCCTGCTTGGAGATCAACCGCTTGTCCCACAAGAGTCCGACGACATGGGGAATTTCGTAGCCCTTGTTGATGAGCTCGGAGGCGGGATACCCGTCATAGCAGGGTTCGTCTCCGCGATCGTCGCTGATCGTGGTACGAATCAGTGGGGTAACCATGACTTCGTCGGCCTTCATGGCCGCTTCAATACTCTTGGGCAACTTCGGCAGTGACGCCGGCTCGACCGGCTCCTTCACCTGGCCGGACTTCAACATCTCTTGATAGACGTCCTTGATCGCCGGACCGAGCGCGCCAAACGTGGGCGGCACAATCGCGCCGGACTTTTTGAGGGCATCGGACTTGGACCGGGCCGACCCTTCGCCCTTCAATCCCTCTTTCGCGCCCGCGTGACCGAACTTCATCCCCTTCGGCAAACTTTCCTGGCAGAAGCCAGAGACGACGGCCATCAACTTCACGCGCCGCTTCTTGGCGCCGTACCACTCAGCGGCCCGTTCTTCGAGATCGCCGCCCATTTCGCCGACGATGACAACCGCTTTGGTCTGAGGATCGTTCTCAAACATTTCGAGATAGCTCACGTAGTCAGTGCCCGGATAAGCATCGCCGCCGATGCCGATGGCCGTCGTGATCCCGTCGGCGAACTGCGAGCAAATCCAGATAATTTCGTTCGAGAGACCGCCCGACTTGGTAATGACGCCGAAGGAGCCTTCACGATAGAGCTTAGATAAAACGAGGTTGTCGAACGCACCACCGATGACACCGAGCCGGCAGGAACCGGCCGACACAATACCGATCGACGAGGGGCCGTTAAACACCTTGCCAAGCTTTCTGGCATGGGCCCCAAGAATCTTGGCGTCCTTCTCCGGCACACCCTCCGTGATCATCGACACAACCTTGATGCGTGCATCGTCGAGGGCTTCCATCCCACCCTTCATCGCGCGATCCGCTCCGATGTACACAAGGCTAGTGTTGATGGTCGGATGGTTTTTCGTCGCTTCGGCGATGGTCTTATAGACCGGGATAGCGATGAGGCCGCTGCCGTAAGGCACTTCATTGGACTTGCCGGCGTCAGGCGGATAGACGAACGCTTCGACGTTGAGCGGGCGCTTGATCAAGTAGCAGAACTCCGCCATACGGCGGGCTGCATTGACACCGGCGGCGCCCCCCTGAATCACAACCCGGGTGTCTTTATTGGCCAGAATGCTCATCGGAATCTCCCTCTTTCCTTTAGGACTGAGCACTGAAGGGCCGAGTGAACGCCCCCCCGACTAGCTCAGTCCACAGTCCTGCGTCCTCGTTACTGTTTCTGAAGTGCTTTGTCGACGATGTCCGTCAGCGGGGTGTTGCGATCGAAGACGTTGATATCGAATCCTTCGTCCTTGAGCGCGCGCATCGCGTCGAGCCCTTCCTTCTCTCGCGGGCCTCCGCGACGCACCCAGATCTTCACGCCCTTCAGCTTCCCATCCGCCTTGGCCTTGCGGAATCCGTTGATGATGCCGCCGAATGTCTTCACCACGTCGGTGAAATTGGCGATCGCGCCACCGACAATGATGTTCTTGATTCCAGGCAAGGAGCAGATCTTCTCCGTCAGCACTTCAACCGCCCAATCAGGCGGATCGCCTGAATATTCAGCATAGTTCGCCAGCTTGCCACCACGCGCCACGACGGCATCGGAGTAATAGACACTGGCGCCCCCGCCTGCGGGGAGCATCGCCGTATCGCCACCGGGAATTTCAATGAACTTGACCGAGCCCTTGATCTTGCTGTCGACCGCCATAACCTCCTCTTCCTGTTTGGAGTAGGCCCGGCCGAATTCCGCCGCAAACGGAAAATTCCAATCCGGGTGGCGGAACTTGGCATCGCCGTCTAGCAGCGTCACTGCATCAAGCGCGACTAACTCACCATCGCTCGCGCGAGTCACGACGGGATTCACCTCGAGATACTGCGCATCTTCGTTGTCGAAACAGCTAAACATCTTGCCGGCGAAATCCGCCATCTTCTTCGCCAACGCACCGGTAAAACCTGCCTCCTTGGCAAGCTTTTCAAGCGCTTCATGGGAGGGAGCCTGTCCCACATCAAGGCACAACCGCTTCACGCGGTCCCAGTTCGATTCAACTTCGATCCCACCGCAGTTGGCCACGAGAATCTCGCTGCCTTCGCGAGTCGATTTCACAGCGCAATAGTATTCCTCTTTGTGGGCAATCATTTCGGAGACGATGACTTGCGACACCGTAATGCTGCCGACCTGGCGGCCGATCATGTCTTTGGTCGCCGCCACGGCACCAGTCAGATCGAGACCCACCTTCACCAACCCGAGCTTAAACCTGGAACCGAGCGCTTCATGCGCTTTGGCAACCAATTGACTCTGCTTCATCCAGTCGTTGACGTGACCAAGCTTGGAGAGTTCGTCCGCGGAGGTCACAACCGCATAATGGGGGACATGAATTCCCCACTTCTTCATCAGTCCCATTCCGGGACCTTCCAACACCTTTGCCATGAGAGTTCTCCTTCGTATTCAACTTCAGCCGATCAGGGAGCCGGATTGTAACGGAAATCAACAGGATGACTCAAGACACCAGAGGAACTAAAATGAAACGGATCAAAAGGCCTAGCCTGGAAGTTCTAGGCCTGTTTTTCATTAAGCATTCAGAAAATAAACGATTTGCCGCATCTGACTATTACTTTGTAGACCGAAGAGACTGGCATCTGAGGCAGAAATATGCGCTCCGCTCCTCCTGAAAGCGTCGAATGACTCCACCACAATGGTTGGGACAGGGCTGCCCCGCTTTGCCATAGACTAGATGCCGCTGCTTGTATTGCCCTTCTCTTCCATCGGGGGCAAAAAAATCCCGGACGCTTGATCCGCCACAGGCAATCGCCTCATGGAGAACCTCACACATGATCTGATAAAGCTTTTCAACCCTGGCCACTGACAGCCTACCGACCTGAACATGCGGGTGCAGACCAGCTCGAAAGAGAATCTCATTCGCGTAGATATTCCCGATCCCGGCGATGACTTGTTGATGCATCAGGAGCGATTTTAGCCGGCCACGTCGGGATTGCAACAGTTTCACAAAGTCCTGCTGCGACGCGGCGAGCGGGTCCAGTCCAAATCGGCGAGCGAGATATCGATCAAGTCCGGCTCTATCCAACAACGAGAGTCGCCCAAACCGGCGGGGATTCCAGTACCGTAATTCCGGCTCACGAGCGTCTTCAAACAACATCTTTACATGGACGTGCTGTGGATGTTTCGTCGGCGTGGACTGGAACAGGAGGAGTCCGGTCATCCCAAGTTCAGCCACGACATAGCGACGGACCTTGTCCTTCACAAATCCAAGAGCCACACTCTTGCCGAATCGCTCGACAGACTGCAGGCTGGCGCCGGGATACCACGATACGGTCGAGAATCCCTCCCGCACGATATCCGCCCGTCCGACCCACACATCTCCTAATGGCGCACCAAGGAGACGGGAACGGATTTGTCCAGCCACGATTTCAGCTTCTGGGAGCTCCGGCATTGCTCATCCAGGTTACGAGATGGAGAGAAATGCCATTACGCCATGAGGCTTGGAGGAAAGGCAAGACGGTTGCTGGATGAAGAATACAGATCAGTACGGAAAGACGACAGGATTACGCGGCGCGGCGAAGCTGGCGCACCTGTTCAATAGCGACCTGCAGATTTGGCAGCGGCATGGCGCCAGGCCGCCGGGCCATGACGAGCTTCAAGACCTCATCGTAGGTCCGGCCTTCCACGCAACAGAGATAGGCCATGACCACGGATACGGAGCGGCCCATTCCCGCCCGACAACAGACCAGCGTGCGACCCTTTGGTGCACGTGATTCAAGCCACTGCACCGCTTCCGCTAGCTTGGCAGGATCGACTTTGGCAAATTCCCGAAAGGGAATCCGATGATAGTCCACCCAGGCAGCCGGTGTGATCGTAAACTCTTCAGCCACCAGCAGCAGCGTGCCGACCACCTCAGGTGGCCCTTGCGCATCGTCGATGCTTCCCACCAGCAGATTATCCGTAATCAAATGCATTGCGTTGTCAGTATAACGCGACTCCAATGGACGTCAAGCGTTCTTGTCGGGTTTGCGATGTAGTTGCGATTCTATTTCCTTGCCCGTTATACTCGACCTCGTCAGTTGGGGAACAGATTTCTTCGTCCTATGGTCACCATCACTCAACAGGAAGTAGAGCGGCGCCTGAACACGGTCCAATGCGCCATCTGCAAACAATCCAGTTTTGGCATTGACGAACGGTTCATGGGAACCGACGGTGACTGGCGGGGTATCTGCAAGAAATGCTTCTACACCTTCCCGGTCCATACCGATATGGAGTTTTATCTCCGGACACAGCCGGACGTGCCGTTTCGCTTGAAGGAGATTTCCTGCACGACCTGCAACCATCGCGGCGTCGATCTCGACTTCCGGGCTACGTTATCCGTCCGGGAAGCCATCTACTTCGTGACCTGCAAAGGCTGCAAGCGACAGTTCCCGGAGAAATCGTCACTGGAAGCGTTTGAATAAGTGCGCCACAGTGCTCTCCGCTGGTGTATACTGATTGCATGAGTGACATGCCAAAACAGCCAGACCAATCTTTGCCGGAAGAAAAGCCGAAGGTGAGAAAAGAAATCCCCCTCATCGCTATTCAGGATGATGATGCGGTGATGGCCGAGGAAATGGCGGATCTGTTCGAGGAAGACAAGGTGTCCCACCAGCACGGCAGCTCGGAACCGGAAGCGGACTAGCCCGCCAAGCACACAGTCATCAGCGTTCAGCAAACCGTTTGGTCAGCCCAACACTAGCAGCTCCGGCAGCCTGACACCCTCAGACGCTTCGGCTGCGAGATGGCCAGAGCGCGGGTCCTGTCGCCGATCACCCTGTTCGTTCTCACTCCACCCATCCTCCCATGGGAACTTTACGCTCCTCGTGATCCCGTCGGCCGTTCATTCTGCATCGCCCCTTCACCATTTTGACGGCCACTCTCCACTTTCGTTGCAGGCGAACGGGGGCCTTGATCGGCACCACCCGTAATTCCTTATGCAGGCCCAATCATGAATTTTCCGCCTCATATCTGCAACAGCGTCATCAGTTGCAGCTTTTCTTCTCGCCAAAACCTCAGTGGGTCCCCGCGCCTCCGGTGAAGTCGGCAGGCGGCGCCCGCCTGCCGACTCCTAAAAAACGAAACGGCAACGAGTCGCTCACAGGCCCGTCGTCTCATCAGGCCAATGAACTCAACCCTTCTCATGCTCTGTCTGCGTGAATGATGTCCTCAAGGCATAAAACCTTGACAGGCGACAGATCGCAGTCAACCCGCCAGCAGACACAAAGAATATCCGGCGACAGCTCATGACAGTGTGACAAGTAATTGGATGACAGGAATTCAAACTCTGCCTGAACTTCAACGCCATCCTTTTCCAAGGTCGCATCGGGAAATTCGGATTGGATTGAAAGAATTCTATAGCCGAGATCTTTAGCAAGCAGCGTGAATAAAGCGATCGTTTCGAACTCGTTCCTAGGTTCGTTGACCAGCGGGCAGTCAATGCTCAGCTTCTGTGGCTTGGGCAGTGTGCGGCTTAACTTGTTTACACAAGGCACAAAAGAAAACTGTTTTGCGTGATTGGAGGCGAAATAGCGTTGAACCTTACTCCAAGGTCCCCAACGTCTCTTATATGGGACATTGCTGAAGTTAGACTCGCTCCGGAAGACCTCCAACGAAGGGAGTCTACCAAGCTTATTGGCGACTCGTACAAACTCTGCGATGAGGTTTTCATTTGGAATGTCATTCCGTGGTGGGGCTGTCGGTAACGGCGTGAGCCCTGCACCTTTCACAGCGGCTGTCCAAGTACCAAACTCATAACGCAGTTGGCTTGGTGTTGGTGCTCCCTCGATTGAGCTGTAGTGTTTTTTGTAGTCTTGCTCACTCGGAGTGTGCCCAATTTTCTGAGCCAATTTCCTGAGAGACTTGATGCATGCGCTCTTGCGCTTCTCCTTGTCTCCTTGATGGATCGCCATAATAGATCTTCTCCCTCTTGCAGGTGATTGCAGGTGGGAAATTCTTGCGCCAGTGCGACCTATTGTCAACGCCACGGTCGAAGACCGGGAACCAGCCTATGAGCGGCCGGTCACGGTTCCAGACCCCCTAAGGCGGCGTGCCTCGGCGAACGACTTGTGCAGAGCGGCGAGGTCCCCACCCGGTGTCTGAAGAAGGAAAGCTGGAACTGACTGAGACACTACGGTCATCGACCCCAGTCGAAGGAATTCCAGAAGGCTTCCGCTTCAGACCGCCGTGGAAGGGGTGCTGCGGGAGGTGCTCACGCGAGAGGACGCATGCTTCCTTACCTCAACGCATCATGGCAGAGCCGAACCTGCTCACCCTTGGTCAGCCGAGACTTCTTGTCTGCATGCGGCCAAGACTGAGCCCATGCACCGTTAGTCACTCGGGATTCATGCTTGATTCAGACCGATCTTACAATTTGCACTGCCGCATCTTGTTCAATCCGTCCCAGCGCTGACACCTTTCCCCTTCGTTCTTTGTGAACGATTTTCTCAAGCTGCACGATTGCTCCACGATGCCAATCATCAAACGCTGCGTTCTGAGGCGAGGCCAGGCGATCCTGCCGGCCGATTTCTGGCCGCCCCGTCTCATTGCAGAGCCAGGCCCGTTTCTCACCCTTGAGGTGGCGGAGCTCACTCACCACTCGATAGACATCTGGCCGCCTATCAATGATGGTCTTCCCGTCCTTTCGAAGCAGCAGATAGGAAAACTTCAGCGCGTCTTTGATGAAGCCGACCTCTCCGTCGATTTCTTGGATTGATGCCGGAGGCTCCCAGGCTCGCTCCTCGTGGCACCAGTCGTAGGGATTGATCAGGGCCGGGCAGTTGTTTTCATGGAGACATGGGCTATAGATCATGCAGCGTTTCTCTTGGAGTAATCGGTTGCGCACCAGGTGCAGCGATCGTGAGGTTTCTCGTAAGGCCGGCTCCACGATCATGATCGTGCCTTGAGGTGCGAGAAGCGCTACCAGCTCCGTCACAAGACGACTTCGCATCGCGATCGGATCTATCGCATCCGCATGAATCTCGTTCAGGCAGTTTGCAAGAATGATGAGATTGAATGGAGCCCTCGGTTCAACCTCTTTTACCCACCCAGTCCGCGCTACATCTGCCTTGCAAGTTTGAAGGCTTGTGCCGGTCAGATTGGCTGTTCGGCAATACTTACTCCAAAGGCGTTCGGCTTGCTGGAGTGCCGCCATCGAACGGTCCACGGCCACGACTGACAGCCCAGAGACGCTCCCTCGCCCATGCCACCAGTCGAGAACCGCGAGGGCTCCGGTCCCAGGCCCAGAGCCGATGTCCAGCACCGAAAATATTTCGTCAGCCTGCTGAACCGGCATTTCATCCAGAAGCACTTGAATCTTTGACAGATTCACCGGTAAAAAATAGTTGAGATAGGCGGCGGCAAAGGCTGGAGAGTCAAGATAAGAACCGCTCAGCGCACTTCGCTTTTTCGTAAAGAGCCTTGAGAGTTCAAGAACCGCAGATGAGAGCCGCTCTTTCGAGAGCCCTTCCCTTTTGGTTAGATGCTCAATCGCAGTTAGCACCAGGGGCGAGACGGTGACATTGTGGCTGCGCATGACCCTAGTGTATGCTCAGTCTATTACGGAGGACAACTATGACGGATGATATCCTCAAGGCCTATAAAGAGGTTGAGTCGGCTGTGGAGCGCTATATCCGACTGCTGCACGACCATGTCACGATGTTACAAAACGTCGAGCCCCCTGGTTCGGATAAAGTTCTTCGACTGACTGCCGGGTCGAAGGCCATGACCGATAGTGCAGGAATCTATCTGTCCTATGCGAAGTACGTGGCCTATGGGATGCCGAACAGTGAAGAAATGATTGAGGACGAGATTCAGGGATAGCGAACGGTCTGTTTGTTGGTCTATTTGATTTCTCTGGTCTGTCCAGTCGACCAGATAGACAAGAAAACGAAATAGTCAAAAAAACAAAGAGCCCGTCAGGGTCTAATCCTGACGGGCTCTTTGTTTTTCAAAGCTAGTTTAAATGCTGCGCATAAAGTGAGCGACTTCCTCCGGATTGACGCCGCCCATGATCTGCGACATCGCGACGTTGGTAGACTTCTTACCGCTCACTCCGGATTCGACTTCGTCCACGATCAACTCCACCGGCATCGACTGACCACCGTATACGCGCGGGCCACCGATGATCTTTGCATTGGAGAAACCGTAGATGGCGGTCGCCACTTCCTTGGCCAACCAGCCGACGTAGTTGAATTCCGGGATCACGATCAGCTTGGCCTTGCCGCACAACTGGCGGAGCTCCTTGGTCGGGAACGGGCGGAGGGAGCGGACCTTGATCAATCCGACCTTCATGCCCTTTTCTTTACAGAGTCGAACGGCTTCGCGCGACTGCGCGGCAGCGCTACCGGAAGCAATGATAATCACTTCGGCATCATCGACGTTCTCCGCAGTGAGCAATCCGCCCATATACCGATCGATGTATTTGCGCGACCGTTCAACGGCTGCCCAGACCTCTTGTTGCCAGACGGCGTGAATGTTATACGCCATAAAGTTTGACTTCTGGACCGGGGCGTCGCGGGAGAGACGCGCGGGAGGATTTTCCGCATCCAGCACAGGAACGGCCCCACGCCAGGCTTCGCGCGGCGGGAGCTTAATGCCACGATCCTGCATGCGCACATACCCACGGGCATGGGTGACGAAAAAACCGTCGCAGCAGACCCCGACGGGCAACGTGACATCATTCATTTCGCTGATCGTGAAACCGGCCATCGTGAAGTCAAACATGTCCTGCTGATTCTCAGCATGAAACACGATCATGCCACAGTTGAGCAGATAAGACACTTCAATGTTGTCCGGTTGAATGGCCAATGGGGCATTGACGACACGACAAGTAAACATGGCAACGACCGGAAGACGGTGGCCGGGCCAGGAGGCGATACCTTCAAGACCTCGCAACGTACCGGGACCGGCTGTCGCAGTGTAGCAACGGACACCCGCACGTGAGCCGCCGGCGATAGCCGCCATCACACCTACTTCTTCCTCACCACGATAGTACTCTTTCACATAACCTTCACCGTAGAGCACACCGACAAGCTGCATGGTTTCGCTCTGTGGCGTGATCGGATACGCGATAGCCAAATCCACATTCGAACGACGGATTGCTTCTTTTGCGGCCTCGCTGCCGGTGATGAATTCCTTTGTCCGTGGCGCCTCATGAAACATATACTCAGGCGTCACCACCCGCTGTCTTTTCGCTTCACCGTGCGGATCTTTTTTCGATGCACTTGGTGGGGGCGCCACACTGGTAATTGGATCGCCTTGCGGATTTGTCTTCACTTCAGTCTCGCTCATAATTGCACCTCTTGGCTAGTTCGAGCGTTGCCGCCCGGCCTTATCCTTCACGCTTCATGTGCTCGGCAGAATGACCGAACATCGCCGCACTACCCGTCCCGCCTGGAGTCGGAGCGAATGCCATCGGACTCGTGTGGGTTTTGCCACCATGCACTTTGGACTGCGTACCAGTAAAACGGACGTTTTCACCATTTTCCGGCAACTTAATTCCCATCTCCTCGCGGACACGTTTAAAAATCTGCGCAACGCGCTTGATCTTCAGGGTATCGGAGTCTCGGATCGTGAGCATCGCATCCTCATGGCCCTGCTCCGCACAAATGGCCATGGTACAGCAATTGGTTCCCGCCCGAATCATCTTGAGGGTGAGATTCGCATAGTGGCAATGCACACCAATAAAGATACAGGCTTCGATCTTATTGCCCCAGATCGTCAGATTTGGATGGTTGGGGTTGATGACTTCTTCAGGATCGATCTTTGGATACTTCGGCCGATAATCCGGCATCGGAATGATCATGACTTCCGGAATCTGCGCGGCAATTTCGAGTGTCGCCTTCGCTTTTTCCACAGCATGATCGTTCCAAGCCCATAATAACAGCGGTCCTGGAAAGAGCGTTGCATTCGGGCTCGTCAGCATTTTTCGAGCCATCTCCTCAATCACCACTTCCTCGTTCGGCTCGAGTAATCCATAGAATAATCCCTGGCCAGGATCCGGCAGCGACACACCCAACTGCGCGGCTGATGGAGGATGGAAACCCGCAGGCCCCGGTACGATGATACGCTCTCTAGTATCCTGTGTTGTTGCCACGCCCTTATCCCCTTTCCTCGCTCTTATCCGACGACCGGACTGGCCAAAACGGCCGTCGTGCTTTTTTCGCCGTACGTGATGTTGTCTGTCAACGCCGCCTTCGGCAACTGATCGATCATAATCATCTTAATAGCATTATTCTTGGCCATGTTGTCACACACCCACACGCATTGAGCACAGCCCTTACAGCGATCCACGGCGACATAAGCGGACCCATACTTAAACCCTTGCTCTTTTCCCATCTCCTCACTGTAGAGAATCGTGTTGGCTTCCGGACAGTACTGCGTGCAAAGCTTACAACTTTTCGCGGCACAGATTTCAATATTGATATCGGCTACAAGATACATGAAGACTCCTTTGTGGCTCGGCTACGCAGTGGCAGCGGCCGTCGCAGTGGCCACTGGCTCTTCTGCGCGTTTGACATTGGGCGCTGCCCAACCGTGATCGACAGCATAGTTCCATCCAGCCCGCATGACGGCGACGTTCTTATCGATCAGCTCCTGCTTTTTCTTGAACTTCCGTTCAACGACACTATCGAGTGCGGCAGTACCGCCAGATACCACAAAACCTTTGCCGAGGAACCGGTCCTTGACGGCCTGATCCAACCCCACCATATTCGTAAGACCTGTAATCGCACCGATACAGCCCATTAGCGCCATGTTGGTGGCGAGGTCCATGCCTGCGACTTCCAACGACATCTTCGTCGCTGGAAAGTAATAGAGCTTCACGCGACGTTCCTTCAGCTCAGCCGCCTGATCGCGATGAAGATTCATCGGTCCATCATTGTTGATCAACGCAACCCCATCTTCTTTTAAACCGAAGTAGAACGGCATCGTGTACGATTTGCCGTGGGTAATGACCTGAGGGTGGAAAATAATGATGATGTGAGGAAAGGTGATTTCACCAATCTCATAAATCGGCTCGTCCGATACACGGACATAGCTTTCGACCGGCGCCATCCGTTTTTCAGATCCATAGAATGGTACGATCGTGCTTTCGCCTCCGGCATTGATCACGGCCGTGCTCAGGATGTGCGAACCCGTCACGACGCCCTGTCCTCCGACACCTGCCATTCGAATGTTGAAGCGCTTTGCCATCGTGCAATCTCCTTCAGTCGCTTAGGCCTTGTTGGGAATCGCGGCAGCCGGCTTGGGGAGGAACTCCTTATAGCCATAGCGCTCAGCGAGGTACTGCTTGGCCTCTTCGCTGACATACTCGGTGAACTGGTATCGATCGTTCTCGACCGTCTTCGCATCTTCCATCACCTTGTCGGTTGGAATGGCGTACTCAATATTGCAAGAGGTATAGGCCTGAATATAGGTCGAGCCGACTTCGCGAGCAATCAACACCGCTTTCTTAATAACGCTTTCGACACGCCGTGGATTATTCGGCACCACAGTCGCCACATAGGCGCACCCTGCAACCTTGGCCATCTGTAGCATATCCATCTTCTCGAACTTCTTGCCGAGAGGAGCCATTTTCAACACGGCACCTCGGTTGGTCATACCACTCTCCTGCCCACCGGTATTCCCATACACCTCGTTGTCCAACATGATGGTCGTAAACCGTTCCTTGCGGAACCACGAATGGAGCACTTGTTGGAAACCGATATCCGCGGTACCACCGTCTCCGGCCATCACAACCACATCCTTCGGCTTATCGCCGAAACGAAGACGGAGACCGCGAGACAATCCGCTCGCGACCCCATTTTGGTCACCGTAATTGCCGTAGACAAACGGAATGGCAGCCTGGGAAATGGCAAGACGACCGCAACCGGCCGTCCCAACAGTAATGGTATCTTCGGGATTGGGGAAAGCAATGATGGCAAGCCTGATAAAGAGCGTCATCGCACAACCAGCACACATGGGATGTTCTTCCAGCACTTCCTTGAAACTCCCCATTTGTGAAACAGTGACCTTCTTTCCAAAAGGCCCATGTTCCACCATGTCTCGATATTCTTTTGGCATGAACTTTTCAAATCCATTGGAAAACTTGACATAATCAAGACTCATCAGGCACCTCCCTTATATATCGTTGGCAACAGCCGACCGCTGCTCATCATTTTTTACACTGCCGACATGCATCGAAGAAAACTTGAGGGCTTGGATAATTCAGACCACGACGCAATAGCCATCGGATCTTGGCATCCTAACAAAGCCGGAAAAAGACTGTCAATATTTGATCAACCTTATTCTCAGCTCTAGTAGTGACATCAACCTTAGTTATGAATTTATGACGAATACTAAAGTGATAGTATAACGCCATGAAAATCAAAGCAACTTCAAAGATGGCCCAAGGTGTCCAAAAGAAAAGGCCTAGCTCCAGCCGGCGAGATAGGCCATTTGCCCCAAACGACCAGGACAAGAAAATCACACGAATGAGCCGCGCTCCGAACGTTCTTAATGATTCACGTTTAGACATTGCCGATCCGTTGCATTCCGTTTACACTGCTTCCCATGCTCTTGCGTGTCCTCATCCCGGGTGAAGATGATGCGGGTGTCCATGTCGGCGGGGTCCATAAACGCCCGGCGATTCCGGACGATTCAATCAAGGCTGAATGCCCAAAATTCATGGCGCATGGCCCCTGTGGAGGGGTCCGTAAAGGTGGCCTTTGTGAAGTCTATCCCGAAATGAAATGCCCCTGGATCTCTCTGTATATCGAATTGGAAAAAATCGGTCAGACTGAATGGATGAAGCAAGCGTAGAAGATGTGAGGCGTGAAACGTGAAACCTGAAACGAGCAAAAGAAACCCAAAAACTACGAAACTGGGGTACAACGAGCGTCATGCGCGAAGTGGGATCAACACTCCACTCCCTGATATCGAGACCTTCCCAAATCAATATAAGAGATATGAAATTACGATTGAGATCCCCGAGTACACAGCGATTTGTCCCAAGACTAACTTGCCGGACTTTGGAACCATTACACTGCATTACATGCCTGATAAAGAATGTCTTGAGCTGAAAGCGCTCAAAATGTACATCCACGCCTACCGGAATCTTGGCATCTTCTACGAAAATGCCGTCAACAGAATCCTCCACGATATTGTCAAATCCTGCCGTCCCCTATGGGCGAAAGTCACCGGCACCTTTACCGCTCGCGGCGGGCTCTGTAGCAAGATTGAAGCACGGTACCCGTAGAGCCCGCACCTCTCCCAACAGATTAAGGTCTTGTGGAGCATTCCATCCCAAGGTACTCTCGTGAGCATGACGACGTATGCCATCGGCGATGTGCAGGGATGCTACGAGCCCTTGCAACGCCTTCTCAAGCATATCCACTTCGACCCGACCCATGATCATCTCTGGTTCGTCGGCGATCTCGTGAATCGCGGCCCAGACTCACTGAACGTCCTTCGCTACATCAAGAATCTGGGAGATCGTGCGACTGTCGTATTAGGCAATCATGATCTTTTCCTCCTGGCTGTGGCCGAGGGTATTGCCGCAGTTCGTCCAGAAGATACGTTACGCGAGATCCTGTCAGCACCGGATCGGGATGACCTTCTCGCGTGGCTCCGACACCAGCGGCTCCTCTACCGCGAAGGTTCGTTTGCCATGGTCCATGCAGGCTTGCTCCCGCAATGGTCGATCGGCGAGGCAGAAAAGCTGGCTCGTGAAGTCGAGATGAGCCTCCAAGGACCATCCTACCGTGACACCCTACGCGCGTTGTACCCCAGTAAACATCTGCAATGGTCGCCAAACCTGACCGGTCCCACTCGACTCGCGACCATCATGAAGGTGCTCACCCGACTTCGGGCTTGTTCGCCGGATGGCCGGATGGAATCGTCGTTCAATGGTCCTCCAGAGCGGATCCCTGCCGGCTATTTCCCTTGGTTCAACATTCCAGGCCGACGTCACGGAAATACCACCGTCGTCTGCGGCCATTGGGCCGCCTTGGGACTCCACTGCGAAGCACAGCTCCTGGCCATCGACAGTGGCTGCGTATGGGGACGGCAGCTGACAGCAGTCCGGTTGGAAGATAGAGCCTTGTTTCAAGTGCCCTGTCACAACAGTGAATGACGTGGTAACTGAACCCGCGCCTTTCCATCCCAATTGGCCCCGGTACTCTCCACACCCGTTCCCCTCCTATCGTTATCTGCCAGGCCGGACACCACACCCACGACGGAACCCTCGTGGCCACTCTTACGGCCAACTAGAGCCGGCGCCACGGCTGTTCCCGGCTGCTCAATGGAAGCGCTCAGATGACTATCTCTATGGGATTGATCTTTACAATTTCGCCTTTTGGTGGGAATCGCATGAGGTCCTTGAAGGGTTGTGGATTGCCTCAGGACGCAACTCAGTACAAGGCAACTTCTTCCAATCTCTGATTCAACTCGCCGCAGCAAACCTCAAGCAGTTCATGGGAAACGATGCCGCTGCTCAGAGGCTCATTCACGCGGGAATCATTCGACTGCAGAATGTTCCCTCCGCATATATGGGCATTGATGTCACGCACTTACTAAACGCGTTGCAAGCACACTGTGTCGGTCAATATCCGCACATTCCACTTATCGAATTGGATCAAGGCCAGGGGAATACTTAGGAGGTGCCGAACTGAAAGCCTAGTGGTAGCTTTCGGAGTCGCTCGGGAACTTTCCCTGTTCCACTTCTTCTTTATAACGGCTCAGCGCTTGGAGGGTGTCGGCTTTGAGGTGAGCGTAGGTCTTCACAAATTTTGGGGTGAACGCATCAAAGAGTCCAAGGAGATCATAGAGCACAAGCACTTGGCCATCGCAGTGAGGCCCGGCCCCTATCCCAATAGTCGAGATTGAAAGAGCTTGGGTGATCTTTTTGGCCAAATCAGCAGGTATCGCTTCCAAAACAAGCGCGAATGCTCCGGCAGCTTCGATGGTCTTTGCATCCTGGAGCAATCTGGAGGCTTGATCGCCGGCTTTGCCTTGGACTTTATATCCGCCCAGCGCATTGACTGATTGTGGTGTCATCCCCAGGTGGCCCATGACAGGAATTCCAACGCTCGTCATGGCGTTGATTCGATCTGCCATCACAGCCCCCCCCTCCAGCTTCACGGCAGTGGCACCGGCTTGCAGCAATCGGCCCGCGTTGCGCAGGGCCTCCTCTGTACTGGTCTGATAGGACATGAACGGCATGTCCGCAATCACCAAAGCTCGCTGCACCACGCCGGCGACCAGCTTGGTGTGATACAGCATGTCCTCCATCGTCACCGCCAGCGTATTGGGTTTTCCCTGGACGGCCATGCCCAGTGAATCCCCTACCAGCATGACCCAGATACCCGCTTGCTCGACAATACGTGCAAACAGCGCATCATAGGCCGTCACGACGGCGACCTTTTTCCGCTCTCGTTTATACTGCTGAAAATCGAGAATCGTCATCAGTTCAATTCAGCTTTGGTGATGATCTCGGCCAGCCGATGCGTGGCTTTGATCGCCATAATATGCACACCGTCGCAGTGCGGCCGAACCGCCTTGATCGTGCGTACGGCGATGTCGACTCCAACGTCTTCAGCCTTCTCCCCAGCAGCTTTAAGCTCGTCAATCATCTCGCTTGGCACCGACATGCCGGGGATGTTGGCGTTCATGAATTCCGCCATCTTCGCATTACGCAGCAACAGGATACCCGCCAAGACCTTCACGTTGAACGGCCGCACCTGTTTCATGAAACTGGCGAAGACATCGGGATGATAGACCGCCTGGGTCTGAAAGAACTGGGCGCCGGCTTTCACTTTCACTTCAAACTTCGCCAGCACCGGCCCGACCAGATCAGCCTCCGGTGTGACGGCCGCGCCGATGGTGAACGCGGTGGACCCATCTAGTTTATTGCCAACCATGTCCTTGCCGTTATTTAACCCTCGGACGAGTTGCATCACCTGAACGGAATCGAGGTCGTATACCGGCTTCGCTTCTTTGTGGTCACCGACCGTCGGATAGTCGCCCGTGAGGCACAGAATATTGCGAATCCCAAGCATGTGCGCGCCCATCAGATCCGACTGCATGGCGATCCGATTGCGATCGCGACAGGTCAACTGCATCACAGGGTCGTGCCCCAACTCATAGAGCAGGCGACAGACCGGAAGTGAGCCTGCACGCACCACGGCGGCGGTATTATCGGTGACGTTCACACCGTGTACTCGTCCAACGAGTTGCTTGGCATTCTCCAAAATGGACGTGATGTTCGTCCCTTTAGGGGGGTTATACTCAACCGTGACCGCAAACGTCCCTCGGTTGAGAACATCGACTAGACGCTGTGGCTCTCGGCTCATGGATAGCCCCTCATAGCAACCCTGCTGTCCTCTTGGCGGACTCCACCGTATTTTCCAACAGCATCGCGATAGTCATCGGGCCGACTCCACCAGGAACAGGGCTGATCCAGCCGGCCTTCTGGCTGACTGGTTCAAAATCGACGTCTCCGCACAGCTTCCCCTCAGGCGTCTTGTTGGTCCCCACATCAATGACGACTGCACCCTCGCGCACCATGTCGGCCGTCACAAACTTCGCCTTTCCGATCGCCACAAGCAGCAACTCCGCCTCACGGCACACCGCGGGAAGGTCTCGGGTTTTTGAATGACAGATCGTGACCGTCGCATTCCTCTGAAGAAGCATCAGCGCCAATGGCTTCCCGACGATATTGCTCCGTCCCACCACAACCGCCCGCTTCCCTTCAATCGTCATGCCGGTTGATTCAATCATCTTGATGACGCCTTTAGGGGTACAGGCCTCGAACACCGGATGGCCTTCCACCAGCCGGCCGAAGTTGTAGGGATGAAACCCATCTGCATCCTTGAGCGGCGAGACGGCCTCCAGAATGACCTTGCTGTCGATATGTTTGGGCAACGGGAGCTGAACCAGAATTCCATGGATGCTGGGGTCAGTATTCTTTTTGTGGATCAGCGACAATAACTCGGCCTGCGTCGTGCTCGCCGGGAGTTTGTAATCGTCGACATAGATGCCAGCCAATTCACAGGCCTTTTGTTTGTTTCGAACATACACATGCGAGGCGGGATCATCGCCCACCAAAATGGTCGCAAGACCAGGTTTCATCGATTTTTTGGCGAACAGATCCGCCGATTCCTTCGCTAGACGATCGCGTACTTGCTGTGCGAGCGCTTTTCCATCAATCAATTGTGCGGCCACGATCCCCTCCCTCTAACCATTCAAGCAGGTTAATTTCCGCAACTTAGCAGGGGAATTTTATGCAAGTCAACGCTTTGCCATCGCCGCTCCTTGCCTTTATCCTACAGCACTCTTTGTTGACAGGCTCTTTACCCCTCCGGTACGATCATCACGGCTCACAACCTGGACAACCCACCTTTGTTCCTCACATTCTCTCACTACGTATTACCGGTTGCTGTACTCGCGCTAGGCATGACGGCTTACAGCGAAGCCGCGCAAATCACCGGCTTGGAGTCACCGAACAGCTTCGTCGGCGACCCGTCAGGGAAAGACTATTTCATTTCCAACATCAACGGCGAGCCGGACACGAGAGACAACAACGGCTTCATCACGAAACTGGACACGGAAGGCAAGATCACCAATCTCAAGTTTATCCAAGGCGGTGTCTCGGATGTGCTGCTGCACGCCCCGAAGGGAATGGCCTTGATTGGGTCAATGCTCTACATTGCCGATCTTGATCAGCTGAAAGGCTTCGATAAGACGACGGGAAAACTTTTGGCTACCGTCTCGTTTCCCTCCCAGCCGCACGGACCGGTTTCGCTGACCGACGTTGCGGCGTCACCGACCGGCCTCCTCTACGCCTCAGACCAGACGGCTAATTCGATTTACCGTATCACCCCATCGGACAATCATCGGGTTGACCTGCTGATTCACGATGACCGGCTTGCGGGCCCCGCAGGAATCGCGATTCACCCGAAGACGAATCATCTCATCACCGTGAGCTGGGAGAAGGGAAAGATCCTTGAAATCACGCCTGATGGACAGCTGAGCGAACTCGAATCAAACGGATTTTTCACCAGCCGCTTTCAAAACCTGAGCGGAGTGGATTTCGATCAATGGGGCAACATGTACGTGTCTGATTTTACAAAGGGCAAGATTTGGCGCATGACCCGAGACCATCGCTTCCAAGTTATTGCCGAATACCTCCCCGCCCCGGCTGACATCGGCATAGACCGCGCGAATAACTTGATCCTGGTGCCCTACCACTATATGCATGCCGCCGAGATGAATGGACTTGAAACCCCGTCAGGAGGCAAACCCAAGGACGGGAAGCGTACACTGGCCGACTACGGATTCATTCCTCCGCCTCCCAAGCCAGGCCCGGAAGGAACGAAGAAATGAGCTCCTGTGCCTATTGTCACAGCCGAAAGGGCAAGCGCCCGTGCCCTGCCCTCGGAGGGTTAATCTGCAGCCCCTGCTGTGGAGAACATCGCATAACACGGATTTCTTGTCCCAGTGATTGTGCCTATCTCGATACGGGAAGCGACTATCAGCAGAAACGACTCAGTGAGCAGTTCTTGCCCGTTCGGCGTGAGTTTTATCGAGAGTTAGATGAATCGGGAGGGCAGAAAGCCGTCGCGTTATTCAACCTGATCGAAGTAATTACGTTTAGTTATTTCGAGGGGCGCCGAGATGGCCAAGACGCTGAGGTCATTACGGCGCTTCAGGCGCTCCGTCGCACGCTCAGTCCGCTGCATATTCCCGCAGCTCCCATGCCGGTGTTCGCCGAACACCTCCGGAAAGAGTACGAAATGTTCAGCAAGCAGAACCCAGAGCAGATCGCAGATTCATCGGATGCGCTGGCAGTCCTAGATCGGATCGACCGGTTCGCCTCGACGTTTTCAGGAAATGATTTTCAGTCCAGCCGGTTTCTTGGAGGGCTGATCGGGTATGTCAAAACGCACCATCCGGAGATCGCCGATCACCTGAAGAAGAAGCATGAGCCGGGACACATCTTTCTTCCAGGCCAATCGTTCAGACCTCCATCAACTCCTGACGCACACACCCACGGTCCCGACTGCCACCATCATTGAAATTAACCGACTGGACCGAATCCAATCAGACGCCATATCCACTATTTGCGTGGTAAGAGCTGTTTGATATGAGTGGCTAGTCAAGAATCGATACAAATTTACTCCGCAATCGTGACCGTCATTTCCACACGTTCTTTCGGATTATCCCTCTCATCACGTGCCGAGTTGACAATCTTGTCGGCCACCCCGATGCCCTTCGTCACTTCGCCAAACACGGAGTACTTGCGGTCCAAGAATCGCGAGTCCTCGACGACGATGAAGAACTGGGAACCTGCCGTATCCGGATCAGCTGCCCTGGCCATAGAAACAATGCCACGTTTGTGGGGGATGTCACTGAACTCCGCCTTGACTGTATGGCCAGGACCGCCCTGCCCATAAGTATCCTTTTTGAGCGAATCTTTCGTATTCGGATCTCCACCTTGGATCATGAAACCAGGAATGACGCGATGAAAAATCGTCCCATTGTAAAATCCTGATTTCGCGAGCTTGGTAAAATTCTCCACATGCTTTGGCGCGACATCTGGATACAATTTGATCTCGATATCGCCGAATTTCGTCTTGACGATCGCCCGTGGCCCTTTCGGTGCCTCCGCCTTTGAATTTGTTGTTGTGTCAGCGGCTGCAACCGATCCGACCCCTGAAACCGACAGAGCCACCCCAACCAACATCCCCATTAGCACAGGCCATCCAGCTTGCTTCAACATTACCGACCTCCTATACAATTCCAAAACCAGGGTGGACTATTGTAACACGGACGGACTCAACGTTCAGCCTCCTCCAGTGCTCGTTGCGCCGCCTCCTGTTCCGCTTCCTTCTTGCTGTGTCCTCGGCCAATTCCACACACTCTGTCATTCACCTGCACTTCCACTTCAAAGACCTTTTGGTGATCCGGCCCAGTTTCGCGTACGATCACATACCGAGGCAGCAATTCATATCGTTTTTGGCACCATTCCTGGAACCGCGTCTTGTAGTCATCTCCTCCAGGTTGTTCTTGCAGGACATCGAGGTGGCGCAGCTCATCGGTCAGTGCCTCAATGGTGAAGTTTCGACTCGCCTCAAACCCTCCATCAAGATAGACCGCCGCGATCACGGCCTCCAACGCGTCCGCTAGCAGTGAGGTCTTATCGCGCCCATTCGAGAGTTCTTCGCCTCGGCCAAGTTTCAGTCTGGCACCGAGGTTCAGCCGTCTCGCGGCATTGGCCAAAGGCGCTTCGCTCACGAGGTTCGCTTTGAGTTTTGAGAGGGCCCCTTCACTCACGTCGGGGTATCGCCTCGCAAGATAATCGCTCATGATGAGCGACAACACAGCATCCCCCAAAAACTCAAGCCGCTCATTATGCTTTCGACCAGAATCTCGACGCTCATTCACATACGATTTGTGGGTCAACGCCTCGAACAAGAAGCTCGGATTTGTGAATCGATAGCTCGATATGGCGGGAGAAGAATCGGCAGAAGAAGCCGGCGTCATCGTGACACGCGCACTACGCGTCCAGTCTCGTGAAGATCAAACAGGCGTTCACTCCACCAAATCCAAAGGAATTCGACAATGCCGTCTTAATGGCGGACGGTCGTGCCGTATTGGGAACATAGTCCAAATCACAGGCCGGATCCGGATGATCCAAATTGATCGTAGGAGGGAGAACACCATGGAATAGCGCCAGAAGACTAAATACGGCCTCGATCCCACCGGCAGCGCCGAGGAGATGCCCGGTCATAGACTTGGTCGAGCTGACTGGAATGCGAAACGCCTGTTCGCCGAATACCCGTTTGATCGCTCGAGTCTCAATGGCATCGGCCATCGTCGACGTACCATGCGCATTGATATACCCGATCTGATCGCGATTGATTCCGGCATCTTTGAGCGCGAGTTCCATGCAACGGACAGCCCCCTCACCCTCTTCTGGCGGCGCAGTGATATGGTACGCATCGCTATTCATCCCATATCCAATGATCTCGCCGTAAATTCTGACCCCACGCTGAAGGGCATGTTCCAATTCCTCAATCACAAGGACCCCTGCCCCCTCGCCCAGCACAAATCCATCCCGGTCCTTGTCGAACGGACGGCTCGCCTTCGTCGGCTCATCATTCTGGAACGACAACGCCTTGGCCGAGGCAAATCCCGCGACACCCAGTGGAGTGACCGCCGCTTCGGCTCCACCGGCCACCATGACATCGGCATCACCACGTTGAATCAGGCGGTACGCATCCCCGATGCAATGATTGCCCGTGGCGCAAGCCGTCACCGCACACGAGTTCGGCCCCTTGGCTCCGATCCGAATCGCCACCTGCCCGGACGCCAAATTGATAATGGTCATTGGAATAAAAAACGGCGAGACCCGGCCAGGCCCCTTGGCTTTGAGTACATCATGGTAGTGCTCGATCGATCCGAGCCCACCAATCCCAGAACCGATGTACACACCGACCTTCGTGGCCTCCTCCGGCTTTATTTTTAGCCCAGCGTCATCCACCGCCAATTGGGCCGCGCCCACAGCGTAGTGGATGAACATATCCATCTTCTTGATTTCTTTTTTTTCGATGAACTGAGCCGGATCGAAGTCTTTCACCTCACCCGCGATTTTGGCATCATATCCCGTCGGGTCGAACCGGGTGATCCGGCCGATCCCAGACTCACCGGCACAGATCGCCTTCCAGGTCTTCTCGACACCCGTACCTAGCGGTGTCACCAGCCCAAGACCGGTGACCACCACACGCCGTGTGACCTGATCAGATCTTCCTGCCGACATACTTAGGACTTTTCCTTGATATAGTCCAGCGCCTTCCCAACCGTCAGAATCTTTTCCGCATCCTCATCGGGAATTTCGATCGAGAACTCTTCCTCCAATGCCATGACCAGCTCGACGGTATCGAGCGAATCAGCCCCCAGATCTTCAACGAAGGAGGCTTCCGGCGTCACCTCATCCTCTTCCACCCCGAGCTGCTCAGCAATAATTTTCTTGACTCGCTCATCAACAGTTGCCATCGCTATGACTACCTCCTTCCCCAGTATGACCCCGCTGCACCGACACATGGGGGATCTGTGGCGGCCGTACATCCAAACAATTCGACGCGCTTATACCATCAACATCCCGCCGTTCACGTGCAAGACATGACCAGTGATGTAGGCCGCATCCTCGGATACCAAAAACCGCACGGCTGCCGCAATATCCGCCGGCGTACCCAATCGCCCCAATGGAATTTGCTTCAGGAGCGTGTCCTTCACATCAGCCGATAGGCCATGGGTCATGGCCGTGTCGATGAACCCGGGCGCCACCGCATTCACTGTGACATTACGGCTGGCATACTCCCGCCCGACGGTTTTTGTAAACCCGATCACCGCCGCCTTCGAGGCCGAGTAATTGGCCTGCCCCGCATTCCCAATGACCCCAACGATCGAAGCGATGTTGACGATGCGACCATACCGTTGCTTGGTCATCGGCTGCAAGACCGCTTTCGTGCAGTTAAACGTCCCATTCAGATTGATCTGAAGCACCAGATTCCAATCTTCTTCCTTCATCCGTAACAACAAGCCATCGCGCGTGATCCCGGCATTGTTGACGAGGATGTCCACCTTCCCCCAGGCCTTCATAACTTGCTCAACCATCGCCTTGGTCTCATTGGCATCAGCCACGTTGACTTTGATGTTCAGAGCCTTCCGCCCGAGCTTCTCGACGGAGGCGACCGTTTCCACGGAGCGGCCGGGATCAAGGTCGGCCACGGCAATGTCGGCTCCCGCTTGAGCAAGGCATTCGGCAATGGCCCTGCCGATACCCTGTGCAGCGCCGGTGACAATGGCTGTTTTTCCTTGTAGTGACATTAACACCCCCGAAAAACGTGCGAAAGTTGGAACGCTTGAATGTGCAAAGGTATCACCCTCGGGCGAACTTTCATACTTTCAAACTTTGCAGCGTGGTTTCAAGCGACTTCGGATCGTTCACATTCAACAGCGTCGCGTCCGGAAGGATTCGCTTAATCAAGCCAGTCAAGACAGTGCCAGGGCCGATTTCTACGAACGTCGTGATGCCCATCCTTCCCATGGTCTGCACGGTATCTTCCCACAGCACGGAAGAGGGCAGCTGGCGAACCAATGATGCCTGGATCTCGCCTGCCCGACTGATCGCTTTGGCCTCGGCATTATTCACCAAAGGAGCGCTCAGGTCCGACCACTGAACCGTGGCTAAATCCTTTGCCAATCGATCGGCGGCTTGCTGCATCAACGGGGTATGAACCGGCACACTGACCGGCAAGGGAATGGCCTTTTTACAGCCTTGTGCTTTGGCCAATTCAATCGCCCGTTCCACCGCCGCCCTTTCACCGGCAATCACGACCTGTCCCGGAGAGTTAAAGTTTGCCGCCGCGACGACCCCGACGGACGATGCCATGCGGCAGACTTCTTTGACAACCTCGGCGTTCAATCCTAACAAAGCCGCAACGAGACCCGTTCCTTTAGCCACGGCTTCGGACATGTAGCGTCCCCGCTTCTGAACCAGACCGACAGCATCACGAAAGGATACGCCGCCTGCCGCAACCAACGCCGAATATTCACCCAGACTATGACCCGCCACCGCGACTGGCTTGAGCCTGACCGGCTCAACCAGTTTCAACGCCGCCACACTGCTCACGAGCAAGGCCGGCTGGGTGAATTCCGTCAGATTGAGTCGCTCAACAGGTCCGGTGAAACACAACTCGGCGACATCATACCCCAAGACTGAAGAGGCCTCATCGTAGATGGACTTCAATAAGGGATGCGCATCATAGAGCGCCTTCCCCATCCCGACTGACTGGGAACCCTGTCCAGGGAAAACAAGTCCAATTCCTAGAGCCATGGGGCGTTAGATATCTTCGAAATTCCGTGTAAAGTCAACGAGAAAAGTTGTCATAAGCCGCCGCCTCCCCACAATCACGAGTGCGACCGCCTTGGAATAGTCCCGGATCATGACCTGGCCGTTCTCTACCATCGGATGACCGCGGAGGCCCATGTTAATCCTGCTCCAAACGCCCCAAGCAGCACCAACGAGCCATCCTTGATACGCCCTTCACGCACCGCTTCATCGAGTGCGATCGGAATAGAGGCAGCTGAAGTATTTCCATATCGATCCACGTTCAGCATAACCTTTTCGATCGGAAGGCTGAGCCTTTCCATTACCGCCTTGAGAATCCGAATATTGGCCTGGTGGGGCACATAGAGGTCGATATCTTCCACACGAAGATGATTCGCTGCCAATGTCGAACGGGCGATCTCTTCCAAGCTGCGTACGGCAACTTTGAATGTCTCGTTCCCTTTCATCTTGATGTACTGCAGTCGCTCATCGATCACTTTTTCGGAGGGTGGAGTGCGTGAGCCTCCTCCCGGCACCATGATCAGCTCGCAGAGCGTCCCGTCGGAGCGAAGGTGCGTCGAGAGGATCCCCCGTTCTCCATTGCTGGCACTGACAACGGCCGCACCAGCCCCATCCCCAAACAGCACGCAGGTGTTCCGGTCGGTCCAATCGGTAATGGCAGACATCACCTCTGATCCAATGACCAAGACATGACGCATCCCCGTTTTAATGTACGCGTCTGCTACCGAGAGCGCGTAGACAAATCCACAGCAGGCGGCCGACAGATCGCACGCCGCGGCTTTGATCGCACCGAGTTGATGCTGGACGAGACAGGCCGTGGCAGGGAGCGGATAATCACCCGTACAGGTAGCGACCAAAATCATGTCGAGATCGGTTGCCGCCAGACCCGCCGCCGTCAACGCCCGTTTCCCGGCCTGAACCGCCAAATCCGAACAGGCTTCTCCGGTGGCTGCAATCCGCCGCTCTCGGATTCCGGTCCGTTCTCGAATCCATTCATCAGACGTCGCCACCATGCGTTCAAGATCCGCATTCGTCAGCACTCTGGCAGGCACATAAGAGCCGATCCCCGCAATGCAGGCTTTCATGGTTTCTCTTCTGCCACCGGCTGGGATTGACTCTCTTCAATGTCCCGTTGAATCAGCTCGTGCACACGGCCTTCCGCCATGCGCTTGGCTCGTCGAATCGCGTTCTTAATCGCCTTCGCCGATGATCGGCCATGGCAAATCATCGTAATTCCATTGACCCCCAATAATGGGGCACCGCCGAATTCCGCATAGTCCGTTTTCCGTTTCAGGTTCAACAACGGCCCGGCCATCAAGGGATACGCGAGGCGGCCGATGAAACTGCCTGCGATCTCCTTGAGCAACAGCTTTTTAATCATCTCAGCCACGCCTTCGGAAATCTTCAAGGCGACGTTCCCGATAAACCCATCGCAGACGACAATATCGGCAACGCCGCTATACACATCGCGCCCCTCAACATTCCCCACAAAATTCATCGAACTGCCCTTGAGGAGCTTGAACGCTTCTTTGGTGACTTCGTTGCCCTTGCTGTCTTCTTCTCCGATGCTCAGCAGACCGACACGGGGATTCGGTTTCCCGAGCAAATGCTTCCCATACTCATGGCCCATCACGGCAAATTGCTCGAGATGCTTGGCGGTGCAGTCGACATTGGCCCCCACATCGAGCATGATCGCTTCCCCGCCCAGCGTCGGCAGACTGGTGGCAATCGCCGGCCGCTCCACCCCCTTCGTCAGTCCTAACACGAAGAACGACGCCACCATGCTTGCCCCGGTGTTCCCGGGACTCACGACCCCGTCGGCATAGCCGTTCTTGACTAACTCAGTCGCCACCCAAATCGATGAGTCCCGCTTCTTCCGAGCGACGGCGGCCGGCGACTCATGCATTTCGACGACCTGAGACGCATGCCGAATGGTGAGGCGTGAATCGTGACTGGACTGACGCTCACATTCCTGCTTTAGGGTTGTTTCGTCACCGACGAGAATGACCTCGACGTCAAGCTCTTTCACAGCCTGAAGCGCACCCTCGACACAGGGTGCGGGGCCATGATCTCCCCCCACCGCGTCGAGCGCGATCGTCATGCGAGATGGTGTACTCACGGATGGTGCTGGAAAGACTGGCTGACCACGCGTCGCCCCCTGGGCTCACGTCAGACGTGCTAGGAAACTCGCGCCATGGACCGAATTGAACAACCTGCTCACGCCTCTTCAACCTGAATGACGGCCTTGCCTTTATAGGTCCCGCAGTTCAAACAGGTATAATGCGGCAGTTTCATCTCGTGGCACTGTGGACACACCGCCATCCCCGGAGGGGCCATACGCAGCTTTTGGGTACGACGCTTGTCGCGTCTTGCCCGTGAATGTTTATGTTTAGGATTGGGCATGATGACTCCTTCTTCTGTTCGATTCGGACCACCCTTCAGCGCTCACCGGGGTCCCTCAGCTTTTCTTTCATCGTCCGCAACACTTGAAACGGGTTTCCCGTCCGCTCTTCACTGCAACGACACGGACCTTCATTCAAATCTTTCCCACAACGAGGACAGAGGCCGAGACATTCCTCGGAACACAGCGGGTGCATCGGCGAAGCAAGAATCAATTGCTCCCGCAACATCGGCGCCAGTTCCAAGTGATCGCCCACGTAGTAATACAGATCATCATTCTGCTCTTCAGGCTCGGCCTCAAGCGCCGGCGTCTCTTTTCTATGCCGTGAATCGGTTCGCTTTGCGGCAGTCGCCGTCGTCTTCGCTTCACGTTCATAGGCCACATGGAGTGAAAAGGCCATCGGCTCGTCAAAATCCTTGAGGCAGCGCACACATTGACGGATCGCCGTTCCTTCCACCACTCCAGTCACGCAAATCGTGCGATCAACCGCGCGAAGATCAAGTCCGATCGCCAAGGGCCCTCGAATGCACACATCCGCATCCGTTAGTGCCAACTCTTCACCCGTCAAATCTCCCGACAGCGAGAGCCCCTCTGCCGTGATGTCTGCGATTTTCGGTATCAACACATCCATGGTCACCCTCGACAGCGTGCCGCTGCCCCAACCCGATGCATCGAAATCGCCTCTCACGTTCGTTATCGCTCCTCGGCAAAGCTAATGATAGCGATATGCCGAGCCCGCTTGACGGCCACCGTCAGTTCACGCTGATGACGCATGCAATTCCCGGAAATGCGGCGTGGAACAATGCGTCCGCGCTCCGACAAAAAATTTCTGAGCAGACCGGCGTCCTTGAAATCAATCGGCGCCTTTTCCAAACAAAATCTGCAGGGACGCCTCCGCTGAAACAATCGCCCCCCGCCACGTTCGTTTTCACCTCGATCCATTACTGCCTCCTCATGCTCCTGCCGTTAACCTTCTTCACCCATTTCATAGCCAGGCTCGTCATGCACTGGAGATTCGGCACTGGGACCACCTTCTTGGCGCTTGGGCATGAACGTCACAGTCTGGGCAACCACCTCGTGCTTGCTGCGCTTTTGCCCATCTTCAGTTTCCCACCGGCGTTGCTGCAACCGACCTTCGACGATTGCCCCGTTGCCTTTGCTGAGATACTGCCCACAATGTTCCGCCTGCTTGCCGAATACGACGATATCAACAAAACACACTTCTTCCTTCAAGTCATCACCCTGCTTAAACCGACGGCTCACCGCCAAGCCAAAACTCGCCACCGGGGTCCCGCTCGGCGTATACCGGAGCTCAGGATTCCGGGTGAGGTTCCCCATCAGGATGACTTTGTTAAACCCGGCCACCGTCGGACTCCTGCGCTGAAGCTTCTACCGGATGCCGTTCCACCAAGGGTTTCTCGTGATGGATCGTCAGAAATTTGATGATGTTGTCTTCCAATCGATAGGCCCGTTCGAGTTCACCAACGGTGTTGTTCGGCGCCTTAAAGTAGAAATAGGCGTAGGTCCCCTTCCGCTCACGACGCACTTCGTAAGCGAGTTTTTTCTTTCCTAAGTTCTCGGCTTTGATGAATTGTGCGCCGGTTTTGTCGGCGACGTTTTTCATCTTGTCGATGAGCGTCTTCGTCTCCTCATCGGAGACGGACGGACGAATGATAAACAGAGACTCGTAGAGCTCCATGCAGCGATCCTCCTGGACAAAGGCCCCCGAACCGGTCGGGAGCGAGGTGTATGGCGCCTATTTGGCGCAAAGACGGCAGACGGTAGCACAGGGGAGAAACAACTGTCAAACAAAGCAGTCCCAGAGTCACTAATATTCAGGTGCTTCTTCGTTTGGGTGCCGAGGGTTCGCGGAGGATGCGCAATAGGCCGAACATAATCCGATGATCAAGAAATATCATCTTCGATTACATCAATATGGGCTGTGCCGGTCGATCCCAGGCTACCGAAGGACGACCACGATCAGGCCTGTCTCACGCGGCGGCGTCAATATGAACTCGGCAAGCTGTCACTGTGGATCATTTCGCCAGAAGATTTCGCGCTACACAAGCTGAAGGCGGGGCGAGCGCAGGACTTTATCGACGTGTTGTCGGTCCTCCAACGCCAAGCCGAATCGCTGGACCGCTCATACATCACCGACTGGGTAAAGCAACTCGGGATTTGGGAAGAGTGGCAGTACGTTCAGAGTCAGGCTGATGCCCCAATGTCCTGAACAGCAAACCGGTTCCGGACACCGTTCTTTTTCACACTATTCCCCAAAATCTATCGCCGCTGCTGCATCTACTGTCCCCAAACCGGCGCTACGTTATCCGTGGGCTGGAGGAAGACAGCTTTGGCGTCTCGACGCTGACCGTATTCGATCTTCAACCACTGGAGCCGACGACTAACGACCAACATAACCGGCTGAGTCAGTTTGAATACGTTGGCGATTGATAGCACCACCCCAGCCTCATGAGCTGGGAAACTGCGTTCGAGCGTGGGCTCTGTGCTCTATAAATCATCGTTATTACGCACACTTCCTAGCAGTGAGCCGATTAGTTGATATAACCGGGGCGGGAGCAGCTCAACGACCGGCAGATGCAGATTCTTCGCCGTATGCTGGAAGAAGGCCCAGACGGCTTCGAGGGTGGCATGAGTGCCAAGAAATACATGACCATCACCGGCGCGTCCAAAGCCACGGCTACGCGCGACCTCCAAGACTTGGCCGAGAAGCATGTTCTCGTGACCACCGGAGGTGGGCGGAGTACACATTACCGGATCAACCTGTGATCTCACGACTCACGACCTGATATGCACCGATTTCGCAAGACCTAAAGCCGCCTACTATTTAAGGTTGGCGGACGGCCCTCATCACTCACATTCATTGACCCACGCTCAACACCTGTTATGCTTGGATTCGATGAGAACAATACTGGCTCAATGGAGTGCGGCTGCCTCCGTCGTCATCTTCGCCACCGTGGTCTCGGCACAAGGTCTGGATTCATCGTCACTCCAACCGCGCACAGGCCGTGCGATTCAGAGCGACTCCCCCCTCCCAATGAAAACCAAGCGCGGCCGTTGCAACCCCGCCCCCACCAGGTGTCAGCTCCCACGCCATCGCGTGCAACCCATAGACTCTGACCTCAATCAACGGACGCAATCAGGCCCTCACTTGAGAGACAAAAGCTCGTTGAATGACCACAGCCGTATCGGCGCCACCATCGAAAGTCCATCGACCAAGCCATAGCACCTGTACTCCGTGGCCGGCTTTTGCTCATGAGATCAGAGCAAGCCAGCGATACAAGATACAAGACCCAACCCCAGGCTCTGCGGCTCTTCGAACCAGGCCGGTTCGATCTCCTTGGCCGCTTGATCAGGAAGGATCAATAGCGCCTCTTTGACTTGTTGTCCCGCAATAGCAGAGGCCGGAACTACAATATCAATATCGGTCGTTGCCTCCGCATCTCGCTTGCGTCGTACCAGGCATGCATGCCCATGTTGAGATGAAATGCCTTCTTCATTCGCAACACCATTTCAGGCGTGAGCGGAGGATTTTTCGTTCAGCAAGTCGAACAGCGTGGCACGCCGCACGCCCAGATTCTCGGCGACCTCGCTCATAACTCAACACCACATCGTCAATGACCTTCAGCCCTGGTGAAGCCTTCCAGGTTAGGTGGTTTCATGCCTATTTTGATCTCTTTCCGAGCCACGAGTGATAGTCCTCCAAGTCTGATCCGTGCCGATGCTTCACTCTAACAGTTTGATGTATCTATATAATTCATAACTATTGTCTGTTTTGTCTAAAGTAGATAGGATGGGCCTGTGAGGTGATAACCATGCGATACGTTTCAGCAAGCGATGCGAAACAGAAACTGGCGTCGATTTTAGATGCGGCGCAGCGTGAACCTGTGATGATCCGCCGCCAGAAACGGGATGTGGCTGTGTTGCTCTCGGCTCAGGAGTATGAGCGGGTGTGCGCCACAAACCGTGAGGAATTTATGCGGTTTTCAGATCGGGTGAGCAAGAAGGCGACGGCGCATGGGCTGACGGAAGAAAAGCTCCACGAGATTCTAGCTGATGAAGGCTAGACGCCGGGTGGTGGTGGATACCAACACCCTGATCAGCGGTGTGCTACTGAGCGACTCCGTGCCCGGACAGGCGGTGCGAAAGACGATCGCCAAAGACGTGATGCTGATGTCCGAGGAGAGTCTGTATGAACTGGCGGATGTGTTGTCCCGCAAGAAATTCGACCGCTATCTCAGCGTAAAGGATCGCGAAGAATTCGTGCGGCTTGTGCTGCGGGTGGCCGAGATGGTTCCGATTGTGACGGCAGTACATGAGTGCCGGGACGAATTAGACAACCGGATTTTAGAGGTCGCGGTCAACGGCGGTGCAGCACTGATTGTCAGCGGCGACCAGGATCTGCTGACGCTCAATCCCTTTCGAGGCATTCCCGTGCTGAAGCCCGGAGAATATGTCCAGGAGACCCACGATGCCGATGAGACCACCCGTGCATCCGAGGAACTTGAGTAAACATTTCATCGAAGCCTTGGTCTCAGCCAGAGAAAACACTCTGGCTGAAACCATTCCCTGACTACACTCACGTTTTCTTCTCGTCTTGCCTCTGCTCTCCCCTGCCATTTAGGATGTCGCCGCCACAACCGGATCTCACTCATTAAGGAATCACATGGAAGCAAACTTTTGGCACAACCGATGGCAGACGAACCAGACTGGATGGCACGAGCGCGACGTTAACCCGCTACTGATCGCCCACTTCCCTTCGCTGAACGTGCCTTCCGGTGGACGTGTGTTTGTGCCGCTCTGCGGCAAGTCGCTCGATCTTGGCTGGCTCTTGTCTCATGGCTATGCGGTCGCTGGAGCGGAATTGAGTGAATTGGCCGTGACGCAACTCTTTGCCGATCTGAGGATGGAACCGATCACATCAGAAGTCGGTAAGTTCAGGCTCTTTCGCGGAGAGAAAATCAACATTTTCGTAGGTGATTTCTTTGACCTATCACGCGAGATGCTTGGTCCCGTGGATGCGGTCTATGACCGGGCCGCGCTGGTTGCACTACCGGAAGCGATGCGAGCGCAGTACACGGCGCATCTCAAATCCCTCACAGCCTTGTCGCCCCAACTCATCATTGGCTATGAGTACGACCAGACTGTGGTGCCAGGGCCTCCGTTTTCCGTCACTGCCGACGAACTCCATCGGCATTACAGCGACGGCTACACCCTCACACCGCTGGCCCGCGTAGACGTCCCTGGCGGGCTCAAGGGGAAGTGCCCGGCGGTGGAACATATCTGGCAGTTAAACAAACGGTCAGGCTAGCAACTTTGTGAGCTTCAAATCGGATAAGAGGGAAAATGCAGAGGTCGCGAGTCTCGGTTGATCAGGAATAACTGCTCCGCTTTAGACCCCGACGGCCATGCGGACCGGATGAACAGTTTCCTGAATGCCGTATGGCCCTGTCACCTCCACCTGCTCGGGATCGACATAGGTCCCGAACAGCCGGTCCCATACCGTGAACAAGACCCCAAAATTTGCCCCAGCCCTTCCGATCTCTTTTAGGTGATGCACCCGATGATAGCGAGGCGTGACGAAGAACCACTCCAGTTTTCTCGATTGCCAGGTCACGTTCATGTGCATCCAGTTATTGGTCAGGATCATCAGATAGGAATAGAACGGAAAGAAGAGTGATGGCACTGGCTTGAGGAGCGGAAACGCCAACAGATACGGGACACTGGCCAGGACGACTTGAGGAAAACTCGCCCGGATACCGGCCAGCCAATATAGCTCCGTTGGTGCATGGTGCCAGCGATGGATCGGCCAAACCCACGGGGTGTGCCAGAGCCGATGCATCCAGTACGCTAATCCGTCAAGGACAAGCAGGAAGACCACCAGCTTAAACGCGAATGGCAGGGCCCGCCAATGCCCGTAGGAGTAGTGCGGAAACGGGATTCGACTCGTCACCTGTGCGGCAAAGATAAAGAAGATCTGGTAGGTCGTGAAGGCCGCCACATCCTGTAGGAACACCTGACGATACAGAACTTGACGGGTGGGCCACCAATACTCCAGTGCGAAAAAGAGCAGGCCGATTCCCCAATACATGGCCAGCCACTCAAGCGAGATGAAATTGGCCAGCCAGTCGAACATTATTACCACTTACGAAACAGATTTCAGTGTGACAGCGAGAAGTGCCGCAGGTACGAGGATCGCCCATCCCGAAGCGCTGGTCAAGTTGGCAAAGGGCCCCCGTCGCCCTCCTATAGGGGGGTATCGTGCTGTTAGAAATGGACCCTGGTGACGACCGGCGGTACGATTGGCAGACACAAACTACGTGGTAGAAACAGGGAAGAGACGAACCTTAGGCATTCCGAAACCGAGTCAGCGCGAATCTATCGCAGTCGGTGACAAAAGCACGGAAGCTACACGTTAAATCTGAAGTACACGATATCCGCTTCTTTGATGACGTAATCCTTACCTTCCAGCCGAAACAACCCCTTCTCCTTCACCTTTGCCTCCGTTCCACAGGCCAGTAGGTCGTCGTAGTGATAGACCTCGGCACGGATGAAGCCTCGCTCCATGTCGGAGTGAATCTTTCCGGCCGCTTGTGGCGCTTTCATGCCTTTTGGGATGGGCCAGGCGCGAGATTCGATTTCGCCGGCAGTGAAGAAGGTAATCAGGTCCAGCAAGGTATAAGCTTCGCGTGTCAGTCGGACCAATCCTGATTCGTTCAACCCCATTTCCTTCAGGAAATCAGCCCGTTCACTTTCAGGCAGTGACGACAGTTCCGCTTCGAGCTGTCCGCAGATCGTCACGACGCGAGCCCCACGCTTGGCGGCAAAGTCGCGCACGGTCTGGACCATCGCGTCATCCGCGTTCTTCCCTTCGGATACGTTCGCAAGAAAGAGGACCGGCTTGGCGGACAGCAGCTGACATTCGGTGAGGATGACCCGTTCCTCAGCGGTGTATGGCAGGTTACCCAGCCACTCGCCTTTGTCGAGCTGACCGATGAGTTTGGTGAGAAACTCCACTTCAAAGGCAGCTTTTTTGTCTCCAGCCCTCACTTTTTTCTCGGTTTTCTGCTTCCGCCGATCGAGCGTCTCCAGATCGGACAACATCAGTTCGGTTTCGATCACGCCGATATCCCGGAGCGGGTCTACCCCGCCGCTCACATGGACGACATCGGTTCCCTGGAAACAACGGACGACATGCAGTAACGCATCGACTTCACGGATATGGCCGAGAAATTGATTGCCCAGCCCTTCACCTTTGCTGGCCCCTTCCACGAGCCCGGCGATGTCGCGCACTTCCAGCGTGCTGTAGGTGGTTTTCTTCGAAGCGAACATCTCCGTCAGCTTCAGCAGGCGAGGGTCCGGTACCAAGGCAATGCCGGTGTTCGGATCGACGGTTGCAAATGGATAATTAGCCGCCAAGGCGCCGCTGCCGGTCAATGCATTGAAAACTGTCGTCTTGCCGACGTTCGGCAACCCGATCATGCCGCAACAAAGACCCATTTATGTCGTCCCCTCCCCTTTGTCCACGACCTTCTCTCTGATATTAAACTGATTCATCGCGACATCCGGTCCACGATGGATCAGACATTCCAATGCATCGACAGCCCGTTCCAGACAAGGCTCAATGACGGCCATCTCATCCTGAGTCACCCGCTCCAATACATAATCGGCAGAATTCTGACCAGGTGCGGGCCGACCGATTCCAATTTTCAATCGGATGAATTCTGGAGTCCCGAGTGCCTCTATGATGGATTTGATCCCGTTGTGTCCCCCATGGCCACCAGAGAGCTTGATCCTCAGCCGCCCTGGCTCCAAATCCAAATCGTCGTGTATGACAATGAGTTCGTTGGAGGTGAGATCGAATTCGCGGAAGAGACCTTTCAAGGGAGGGCCGGTCACATTCATCCAGTCAAGCAGGCCAGCCAGCTCGACCAATTCTCCTCCGAGTCTCCCAGATCCCCGCTGCGCGGTCCCACGCGGCGAGAGTCGGATCGACCATCGAGCGGCGGCCCGCTCGATGGCCCACATGCCGACATTGTGGCGAGTCTGGGCATAGGCTTTGCCAGGATTGCCCAGTCCAACGAGCAGACGCAACGTTACTTCTTCTTCTCAGCGTCTTTCTTGTCAGCCTTCGGAGCCGCGGCAGCTTCTTTCTTCTCACCACCCTTGGCATCACCGGCAGGCGCGGCCGCTCCAGCCTTGGCCGGTTCAGCACCCGCAGCGCCTTCAGCTCCTGCTTCCTTGCCTTTCGCCACGACTTCCGGTTCGCCCGCTGCTCCCGCACCACTGGTGAGCAAGGCTTCGAGTTTGGCATCCGACATCGGTGCCGCGACACTGACCACCATTTGATCGGCATCATCCAGAAAACGGACACCTTCACGCACCCCAAGTTCCTTCACATGGATGCCGCTGCCGATGGCCAAGGGAGAGGCATCGACCTCGATGTAATCAGGCAGTGCGGCGGGAAGACATTCGACGTGCACATCGCGCATGTTGTGGTGCAGCACACCACCTTCCTTCACACCGGCTGGAATACTGCCGATCACCTTGACTGGAACTTTCACTCTGATCGGCTTGCTCATGGAAATCTCAAAGAGGTCCGCGTGGAGGACGGCCCCGGTCACCGGATCCACTTGATAATCACGCAAGAGCGCGGTGCGGTTCGGTTTTGACTTGGCACCGTCCACCGTGATCGAGATCAACGCGGTACTGCCGGCATGAGACTTCAAAATTTTAATCAATCCCTCGGGGTTGACAGTCAATAACAGGCATTCCCCCTGTCCGTAGAGCACTGCCGGAATTTTCCCTGCCCGCCGCATCGACCGTGCAGCTCCCTTGCCCGCTTGTTCTCTCACGGCCACTGTTAAATCGAATTTCATGATCTTCCTCCGTCTCCTCGACTGCTCGCGCAAGACCCAGACCCGACTGGGCTACGCAAATAATGAACTCACCGACTCATCTTCATGGATCCGTCTGATGGCTTCGCCTAAGAGAGGCGCCACCGACAACTGATGCAACTTCGGACAGGCCAACTCTTTCCCTCGCAGCGGAATCGTGTTGGTCACCACCACTTGGGACAGACAGGACGTCTGTAACCGTTCCAGCGCCGGCCCGGACAGCACCGCATGCGTGCAGGCCGTGATCACCTCTCGAGCCCCATGATCAAGACAAGCCTGAGCCCCCTGAACAATGGTGCCTGCTGTATCGATCATGTCATCAAGGAGCAAGACGCTTTTCCCTTGCACATCCCCGATGATGTTCATGATTTGCGCTTGGTTCGGACCTTCGCGTCGCTTGTCGATGATCGCCAGGTTCGCCTGAAGGCGCTTGGCAAAGGCCCTGGCCCGCTCCACGCCTCCAGCATCGGGCGAGACGACGACCAGATCCGCGATTTTTTTCTTCACAATGTAGTCCAGCAACACTGGAAGGGCGTACAAGTGATCGACTGGCACGTTGAAAAATCCCTGGATCTGACCGGCATGAAGATCCATTGAGAGCACACGATCCGCTCCGGCCGTCGTAATCAAGTCAGCAACGAGCTTCGCCGTGATCGGAACGCGTGGTTGGTCCTTGCGGTCCTGACGAGCATATCCAAAATAAGGCACGACGGCGGTGATGCGATTGGCCGACGAACGTTTCAACGCATCGATGATGATCAACAACTCCATCAAGGAATCGTTGACCGGTTGACAACAGGACTGCACAACGAACACGTCGGCGCCACGCACATTTTCGTCGATCTTGACCCGAATTTCTCCATCACTGAACGACGAAACCGTCGCTTCACCTAGCTTCTGCCCCAAATACGCTGCGATCTCTTGGGCAAGCGAAAGATTGGCGTTGCCAGAGAAAATTTTTAGTTCTCTGTTCATTCGAACGTATCCTGATCCGCCTTCTCGTTTTTCTCTAAGGTGCTGGATTCTCTAGTGGTTCTTGTGCGGTGAGCGACGGTGGCCTTTGCACGCCACCTCTCATTTACTGCACACACTACCGGGGAAACCAATCAAAGGGGGAAACTTTATCGGAAATCACGGGCATCTGTCAACAAACGACTGTCAGGTGGTGAGTCTGATCTGCTCTCTGTACATGACGACAGGTATCAGCTGGGCGCTGATGAAGCGAACCCACTCTGGCTAAGAAATAATTCGCATGTTACCCTAATGCATATAGTCACATTGGAGGGGAGCATGAAGCGGAAAACCTTCCGAGGTCGGTGGTCGCGAGCCTTGGTGTTGGCTGGGACTGTCGCCTGTGGCCTCTTCCCCTTCCCGACCATCGCTGAAACTCTCCAAATACCATGGGAGTGTTCTAATTACACAGGCGACGCGCAGACCCGTTGCGTGAACGCCTTCATGGAAGCACAGCAGAAAAAAATCGCTGAGCTTGAAGGGAAACTCCAGGCCCAAGAAGGGACAGTCAGTCAACTCAAAAGCCAGCTCGATCGACAATCAACCGCGACGGCGGATTTGCAGCGACAGCTGGTAGAACGGCCCACCACGAGCATTGTCCCAATCCCGTATTCCTATCCATACTCCTACGGCTATCCCCTCGGCCTCGGGTTAGGGTTTGGACTTCATTTTGGAAGTTCTGGGATGTATGGGTCACCCTTTGACCGCCCTTTTTGGGGCCCTCGACATTACGGGTATTGGGGCTATCGCTGGTAACGTTCCCTGACAGGCAAATCCATCGACACCCCGTTCGTTTTGAACGCGATCACCTCTGCCTAGATCAGTCTTTTCGTTGACAAGTTGTCTCCGGCCACATAGCCTGCTACCTAGTACCCCATTAGTTACAACTGGCTACAACACCGATCGGCTCGACAGGCAAGGATGCACGATGGTCACCCGTAAATTCCCGCGGTTTCCGGTAGCAATCCCCAGCACGTTGGTGCAGAGAGACAAACTTCGGTACAACGCGTCCGTGAAGGATCTCTCGATGAAAGGCTGCCGGTTAGAAAGCGTCGTCCAGCCCTTTACCGGCATGCAGGTGGAATTACTCATTGAACTGCCCGGCGAACCTACCCCCATCCACGTGAGCAGGGGAGCCGTCCGCTGGTCCGGATCACAAGGCATCGGTGTCGAATTCCTAACCGTGGCACCCGCTGAACAAGAACGGCTCAAGCGGGTGGTCGAACAGCTCTCCGTAACGGCAGGACAGGCTCTGATCGTTCCAAAAGGCGAGCTGCCAAAGACGTGAAGCAGATCACTCAGTTGTCAGCATAGACGATGCCCCACGTTTGACGAGATCGATCATCCTTTTCTAAAAGCAAACAGGGTTCCCCTCAGCTAGAACGCCGGCGTATCCGGCAGGCTGGCCAGCGGGAGTTGGCATTCACCGTGCTTCGCATCACCCATGTTCAGCGCACACAGCCTTCGATCGAGTCCAAGCCCGCCGCTGTCTTGCTACCGGACCTGTTGCATTCCGTCCATCCTGACCCGTATTCTCGTTCCATGGAGATCTCGTCGTTGTCGATGGAACAATTGAAAGAATTAGTCCAGGGCCTCGTGGACGATCGGATTCGCGAGTTGATCGGAGATCCCGACCTTGGCCTCCAACTCGGCGATTCTCTCAGAGCCCGGCTTAAGCAGTCATTAGTGAGCAGTGACCGGCTCTCCGGAGAAGACATAGCTGAGCGGCTCGGCCTTCGGTGGTAAAACCCCATGCCCTGGTACCGCCTCACCTTTCAACCCAGCATTGCACAAGATCTCGCCGCGATTGACCAGCCCATGGCCCAACGGCTGCTCGACAAGTCCAAGTGGCTGGCTTCCAATGTCGACAACCTTCGCCATGAACCGATCGCGGACGACCTTCCTGGACTCTGCAAGTATGCCGTCGGAGAATGGCGGATTTTCTATGCGATCGACCGCACGGACCAGCTCGTTAATATCCACGCGATCGTGCCCCAGCGTGCGCTTCGCTCCTGAAAAATCTTGGTTAGTTGATAGTCCCAAGGACGTCTGCGACATGGAGCTGAAACGTTCCCCGTGCCACATCCTCAACGTAATGACGCAAGGCGGTCTCCACCACTGGAAAGGCGATCTCCTCCCAGGGGATTGCGTGGCAGGGAAAGAGTCGCACATCCAGACTTTCAAACCCTGCGCTGAACTGCTTGGTCTGAAGACGGCCGATGAAGGTCATGTAGACCTGTCCAATACGAGGCAGGCTCAATACGGAATGGAGCCGCGTAATGGTCACCTGCGCCTGCGCCTCTTCAAGCGTCTCCCGCATCGCCGCCTGTTCAGTGCCCTCGCCGATCTCCATGAAGCCAGCCGGATAGGTCCAGAGACCTGACCTCGGCTCGATGGCTCGCCGGCATAATAGGATGTGATCTTCCCATTCCGGAATACAACCCGCGACGATCTTCGGATTATGGTAATGAATAGCCTGGCAGGTTCCGCACACGAACCGAGGCAGGTTATCGCCGGGCGGAACTTTTTGAATGACGGACTTTCCGCAGGCGCTGCAATAATTCATTAGGTGGCCTCTGAATCAGCAATCCCCGGCAAGCAAAATGGATAGCACAAACCATCGCTTCTTTGCACCTTGTCCTCGCGGGCTTGAAGGCGTGCTTGAGACAGAGCTTCATAGCCTTGGCGTGCCCGCAACGACCAAGACAGAAGGGGGCGTCGGCTTCCACACGTCCTGGTCGACCATGTACTGGGTCAATCTCAACTCGCACATCGCCAGCCGCGTCCTGTGGGAAGTCGGACAGAGTCCCTACAAAACAGAAGGCGATGTCTACCACGCCGCCTATGCGCTCGCCTGGCCCGAGTGGTTCACGCCCGCTCAGACGATCAAGGTGAAGGTGAGCGCCCGTCGATGTCCCCTCCCCAGCCTGGACTTCCTGACTCTCCGCATCAAAGATGCCGTCTGCGATAAGTTCGCCAAGGCCAAACAGGGACGACCCAGCGTCGATACGGAACGGCCGGACATCAAGCTCGACGCCTTTCTGGACCAGAGCACGGTCACGTTTTATGTGGACACATCCGGCGAACCCTTGTTCAAGCGCGGACATCGGATAGGATCAGTCGAAGCGCCACTCAGAGAAAACCTGGCGGCGGGAATTCTACGGCTCGCCGGCTGGACTGCGAACGATGTGCTGCTCGATCCCATGTGCGGAAGCGGGACAATTCCTCTTGAAGCCGCCTTCATGGCTCGCCGGATCGCGCCGGGCACCTCACGCAACTTTGGCTTTGAACGATTGCTCGTTCACGACGCACAGCGATGGGACCAACTTCGCGACGCAGCACGAACCACACAAGCGTCTCAGACTTCCGCCGCTATCTATGCGTCCGACCGCGATCCGGCAATGGTGAAGATTGCGCAGCGGATGTTTGAAGGCACCGGGGTAAGGGGTGACATACGGCTGAAGCAACACGACATTCTGGACCTGGAAGCGCCGGCAGACAAAGGTGTAATGGTGATCAATCCGCCTTATGGAGTCCGCCTCAGCCGGCCGGACGAATTGGAATTGTTTTACCCCAAGCTGGGCGATTGGCTGAAGCAACGCTTCGCCGGATGGCGCGCCTATGTGCTGACTGGCGATCCCCGATTGTCGAAGCTAATTGGGCTAACGCCGTCCAAACGCATTCCCCTCTTCAACGGGGCATTGGAATGCCGGCTCTATGAGTTTGTGATCGTCCAAGGTGGAGCGAGGCGACGCCTTACGAGGCCAAACCAGGCTTGAAATTCGTTGTGCCATTCCCCCTCACGTTCGTGAGTTGCAACCCCTCCTTGATCCCTTCCCCTTGACTTCTCAGCATGGGAACCTATCAGGTTGTTATAATGTCTTGAAACCTGAGCAAGGATGGCCGTCATGGAAACTACTGCCTTATCGACGTTGCCGATACTTCCCGTTAAGCGAACAGTGTTATTTCCGGGCGTGATGATCCCTCTGACAGTCGGACGTGAACGTTCTGTCGCCGCGGTGAACGCGGCGATGAAGACGGAAGAGAAGACCATCGTCGTGGTCGCGCAACGAGATCCTCAGACCGAAGAGCCAGGTCTGTCTGATCTGTATTCTATCGGCACCAAGGCGATCATCAAGCAGATCGGTCAGTCGCCAGAAGGCGCCATCCACGCGCTGGTTCAAGGTCTGGATCGCGTGGTCCTCCTGAAAGAAGAACAGTCCACCCCCTACTCCACAGTGCGCGTCCGTTCTCTTGGGCGTCCTACGGACGATGGAGCGGAAGTCAAAGCCCTTCACCGGGCCATTCAAGAACTGGTGTCCGACTTGCCTCGGTTGATCCACGCTCCAGGCATTCAAGAAGTTGGTGCGGTGCTGAGCAATGAAGATGATTCCGTCGCGCTGGCCTATCGCATTGCCTCACTCGTCAATCTCAATTCGGTGGAAGAACAGCGCTTGCTCGAAAGTTCTTCGACGCTGGACCTTCTGCGCAGCCTCTACAGCGCCCTGTCTAAGGAGATCCAAATACTCCAGTTGCGAGAAAAGATCACCCAGGATGCACAGACAAAAATCGGCAAGAGCCAGCGTGAGTACATCTTGCGCGAACAACTGAAAGCCATCCAGCAAGAGCTGGGCGAAGATGAGATCGAAGAGAACGAGATCGCCCGGCTGAAGAAGCAAATTGCCGAAGCCGACTTACCCGAGGATGTTCGCAAGGAAGTCGAGCGCGAGGCCACCAAATTGGGCAAGGTACCGCCGACGTCACCCGACCATCAGGTGCTTCGGACCTACCTTGAGTTGGTCCTCGAACTCCCCTGGAAGAAGGCCTCCGAAGAACATCTCGATCTGTCAACGGTTCGTCAGGTACTGGAAGAAGATCATTACGGAATCAAGGAAGTGAAAGAACGGATCGTCGAACACTTGGCGGTCTTGAAGCTCAATCCAACCGCCAAAGCCCCGATTCTCTGCCTCGTTGGCCCTCCCGGCGTTGGCAAAACAAGCTTGGGCCAGTCGATCGCAAGGGCGATGGGCCGGACCTTCGAGCGATTGAGCTTAGGCGGCGTCCATGACGAAGCTGAGCTGCGCGGCCATCGCCGCACCTACGTCGGCTCGCTACCAGGCCGAATCATCCAGGCCATCCGCAGGGCGGGAGTCAACAATCCGGTCTTGATGCTTGATGAAGTGGACAAGATGGGGCGTGATTTTCGAGGCGATCCGGCTTCGGCCCTCTTAGAAATTCTGGATCCCGCACAAAATCACACATTCCGTGATCACTATTTGGACCTTCCGTTCGATTTGTCGAAGGTCTTCTTTGTCACTACGGCCAATACCCTCGATACCATCAGCCAACCCCTGTTGGATCGGATGGAAGTGATCCGGCTTCAAGGCTATAGCGAGCGAGAGAAAGCTGAAATCGCCCGACGCTATCTCTGGCCACGACGGCTCAAGGAAGCAGGGATCGAGGAAACCCAAGCCGTGCTGACGGACGAAGTGCTGAATCTTGTCATTGCTCGGTACACGCGGGAAGCCGGGGTGCGCCAGCTCGAGCAGATGCTGGGACGGTTGACGAGGAAGGTGGCCCTCACATTCGCTGATCTTCCGGACGGCCAGGAGCGGCTGCCCGTCGATATTCAGACAGATATCCTCGGTGAGTGGCTGGGCTCCGAACGGTTTATGCCGGAAGAGGCTCGGAAGAGTCTGCCTCCAGGCGTCGCCACTGGCCTCGCCTGGACCCCGGCCGGTGGCGATGTGCTCTATATTGAAACCACCTTGCTCCCTGGCAGCCATGAGTTGATCCTGACCGGCCAGTTGGGCGACGTCATGCAGGAGTCTGCGCGTGCCGCCAGAAGCTATCTGTGGTCGCATGCGGAGAGCATGGGTTTGGACATCTCCCGTTTCAAACGAAACGGGCTCCACATCCATGTGCCTTCAGGCGCCATTCCCAAGGATGGTCCATCGGCAGGCATCACGATGGCGACTGCCCTGGCTTCCGCTTACGAGGGGAAAGCCGTGCGAATCGACACAGCCATGACAGGGGAAATCAGCTTGAGTGGGCTTGTCTTGCCGGTGGGCGGCATCAAAGAAAAAGTGCTGGCGGCACACCGTGCGGGAATCAAGCGCATCATTCTGCCGAAGGCCAATGAGAAAGATCTCAAAGAAATTCCGCAGGAAGTGCGCGACAAACTGACCTTCATCCTGGCGGAACGGATTGAAGAGGTGCTGCCGGCCGCTTTTAATCCGGACCCGCACGACATCTCTGCCGGTAACGGCAGCGAGCCTGTGGTGGCTTCCAGTCCCGCAGGGGACGCCTAGCCTTCGCAGAAGGCACGAACGATCTGTGCCGTATTGAATAGCAGGGCGTGACGGCGCGTGTACACCGCGTGGCCATAATAATGGTCGCGTGGGTTCGCCGAGCCCGTACTGTCCTTGTAATCGACAAGGAGACAGCGCCCTTCGCTGGGAAAGCGAACAGCTCGTCTGGCGCATTCTAGCCACCGCTCAAATCCATCGTACGGCTCGACCATCTCCCAAACTTGTTTGTTTGCCGCTTTCCCTGATTCCGTCGCAGGCACGGCATCGCTGCCTGCAACCGCTAATTCCTGAATGTAGTCTCCACCCCAGGCGACTGGCATCTCCATCGTAATTTGAGGCAGCTCCATCTTTGCTAACCAGCTCTTTCCATCCGTCCGCAAGTTCCGGTGATTCACAATGTGCAACAGCTT
>JBQTJA010000014.1:0-5658 GCA_052387595.1 Nitrospiraceae bacterium
GAGGAGAGGCCGATACCAACCGCAACGGCACCGTCACATTCGGAGAACTCGCCGGCTACGTGCGCCAGAAAGTCGCCTGGGCGGCAAAGACTCAGTTCAATCAAGAGCAACGGCCCCTGCTGCTTCCCCCGCTCAAGCCAGACGACCAGCCGCCTCGCTCATTTTGAGCGCAATTCCTTCGCTCACTTCTTCAGAAGCACCATCACATCTCTCAAACAGGTGACGCCCAGGCCGGGAACATCCATTTACTTATCTGGGTTCGATTGCCACTTTTTCCATAAAGCCTTAAGGTCAATACCGATACCAAAGAAGGTGGGCTTAAGCTGAAGTATCTCCCTTTGGGCATGAGGGGCAGTACCAGCTTTCATTGAGGACTCTGGCTCAGTCTTCTCCTCTGACTGAATGGTCTTGAGACACGCGTGCAGCACTCGCAGATCTTGGATGCGATGCTTTACCCTGTGCTTCAAACGAAGATCTGTCCGGTCTACGTGACTCCCATCGAAACCAGCAACAAAATTATGGCCGCGCACATTCCTATCCAAGAACACGCGGGTTTTGCTTTGCAACACCTCCTGCTTATGCATCATTGACTCACCGTCTGCGTAAACTTCTGACTGCGTATTGCGGTCATAGGGCTGATCTGCGATTTGACCTACTTCATTCGACCACGCTTCCCACTCCCCCATAATCTTTTCCAACTCTATTATCACCCACTGTCCATTTGAATGGATAAAAGATAGCTCGGTTGTCTGCCCAGCCTTATTACTTTTCTGTTGCGACCGCACGGGCATAACAGCTTCACGCTCGCGGGCAACTAATTGGATTTCCGCCTCAGATCGCGTACGAATTGCGTTCGTAGTGATATTCTTAAACGTCTTGTATCTCAAGACTTCCTCGGACGGTTGAATGTAGGACTCAGCCGGATTATCAAAGGTGTTTGTATACGCTCCCAGCCAGGGAACCTGAACCATGTAAACCAAACACTCCGCTGTCTCCTTGAAAGTTAAACCTGACAGCTGAGCAATATCAGCTACCCTGACCTTACTCTTGGGTTTGGCCTTATATTGCTGCCTTAATAAGTCGAAGATCTTTTCAAACTTCTGCAAAAGGGCATTCGATCTTTCATCATCGAGCAGTCTTAGTCCAGATAACGTCACCCAATACTTATCGAGATCTTTTCGAAGAAGGCCATTTCTTTCCAATTTATCCAGTGCATCGAGTTGATCATCATGCTGCGCACGATAATACATTGCATCTATTCCCACTCCAGCTAATTGAGTGGAGCGAAGAATAGTCCCTAAAATTTCCCGCGTGAGTTGATCAAGCCCATAGAATCGAAATGCCGTGTTCTCCAAATTCGAAACTTCCCCTCCAGGGTCAGTGTTGCGAGCGGCTAGGTGCTCGAATCCTTTAGGAGTAATATCGAATTGGATAGATCCTCGCGAGGTATATGAGAGAAGGAGAAAATCTTTCCGGGCTAAGAGCTCAATGTCTCCTTTGTACGCTTCAAGGCTCCATCCAGGAAGCCCTGAATGGACAATAGATGCTCCTCCGAATGTTTCCACAAACAAGAACTTCGCCCGCTTGTCAGGAGGCACCCTTCGAACAGCCTCAGCAAGAAGTGCGAGCAACTCAATCTGTTCTTTTTCTAAATCCACACCGTCAAACACTTGAGCCTTCTAAAACGAACATAAAATGACGCAGCACTAAAATGTTTGAAATTATAACAGAATGGATAAACATAGGGATTGAGAGGCGGAAAAGAAAATGGGTCGCGCAGGAGGCGGATTTTGGTGTCTTGATTCGTGCATGGCACAGGAATACAGACTCAGCCTGGCCGTCCCACGTTCCCAGCCGCCGCCACGCTCTCCCTGCCCTGAGCCAGTCGAAGGGCGGCCGCAGTTGCCACACACCTCCCCTGCAACCTTTTCCCATTGACTGACACCCCATAACTTTGGGACCATGGCATCGTGACTTTCGAGTTGCTCGGCCCGATCACGCAGATCGAAACGTTTGCGGTTGGGGGTCGAATTCGCGAACTCGCCAGGCTCCGCAAGTTCTATGGCAGCGGACGGTGGCGGAAACGGAAGGGCACCGCGAAGGTCCGGCTCTCCGATGGTTCCGTCCATCTCGCCGAAATTCACTGGTACGAGGCGACAGGAATCGGCCGGAAGGAATATAAGATTAAGCGGCTACTCTAAGGACACTAATCATGGCAAAACCCAAACTTGTTGCTTCTCGGCTTCTGATTTGCCTTGAGAATAAGGGCTACCAGGCTTCTCTTGAAAAGCGGAAGATCTATGTTTCTATCGCCGATTCGGCAGCACTCAAGCACGGTCATGTCCGTGTGATCGATGAGTCTGGCGAAGACTACCTCTATCCCAAGAGCCTGTTCTTGCCCATCACTGTTCCGGCCTCGCTCCGCAAGGCCATCCTGAAAGCGGCCTGACCTAGAAGAAAAGGTGTCAGCAACCATTTCCCCAGCAGCCGACACGCCCTCCAGCCGCAGTTTTACCACCGTACACGCCCGAACGTCCCAATTCCATCCTGTTGAAGGTGCATCTGGGGTCTGATCTTGTATCGTGCATGGCGCAGGAATAGGAATTCTTCTTACCCTCCGCCACCTCCAGCAGCAGCCGCCACGCCCTCCAACCGCACCAGACGCGTGAGTGGCGCTGCGTCATTCATCACCCCTGTTCACCTAACCCAATCCCCTCTCAGAAGAAACAACGGGGTCAGACCTATTTGCCCACCGTTGAAGGGCTTTGAGCATTCCATTGGTATGTTTCGGCTACGTCGAGAATCGAACCGGCTCTCGCAATGCACACTACAAGTTCCGGCCCCAACTTCCCTTCTCGGACGAGTACCGACAGTCGGCCGATAGCCCCGTCACTTGGTCATCGACGGGGCCGCCTCAATCACTGCACAAGCGGGTCGTTCACCAGTTCGAAGCCGACACGAACATTCTTCAGCCGCGTCACGCGAACCGATAGCCGGTACACACCGTTCCAGTAGTTGTTCCAAGAGCTATAGCCGCACGTGCCTCCGTCGATCGTGATCATGGCACTGCAGACGTCAACCACAAGGTTGTCCTGCCGTGTTTGTCCGATGGCGAGGCCCGCGAGATCCGCCATCGTGTAGACTCTCCGAACGCTGCCGACGCTGTTGAATTCGTCGGCTGCACCGCTTAGGCAGTCACTCGAGATGTCACTCTGGCTTCCGGTAATACAGAAGCCGGCGCCTTCCAATCTCGTCAAGGATTCCCAGACAACCCGCCCAACGCCATCCTTCTCGATCACGGTGAAGGTCAACGTGAATGGAGCCGGATGCCCGGCCTCGGCGCAACTCCACTTGCCGTCTTTCACGTCGTCGACGGCGGGCAGGAGGCACGCATTCTCCGGGCCGATCGTTACCGTTTCATTCTTATCCATGTCGCCAAGCCCCTTCTGGATCCAAAGCTCGTAGGAACCAATGTCGCGTACACCGTCGACATCAGCGATGACGAGAATCTCGTCCGAACCAGGCCAATTAAACCCGGTTTCATCCAGGGCTTTCACTGTGATCAGCTCCACCTTGTATCTCGCCTCGTAGCGCCAGACAGTTTCGCCCACTAATTGCTGTGACGGCGACAGAGTGCTGTCCCCCGTAGCCGCACCCACCAGGCCCGCCCAGAAGACAAATGAAAGACACAGGAAGAATATGCGCATATCGCCCTCCCAATGAATTCGTCCGGCCGACGTTAGAGCACGATGAGTGTATCGGAATTCCAAAGAAGGTGCATCTGGGGTCGGATCTTGTATCGTGCATGGGGCAGAAATACAGATTCAGCTTTTCCTTCCGACATCCCTGCAACCACCACGCCCTCCGACCTCTCTTTCTCTGCCAGCATCCATACTGTTTGCGCTGTACCTGACTGCTTTGACCACCCGTCATCGCATTGCCACAAAAAAAGAGGGTGGGAAGTTTTGCCTCCCCACCCTCCTTTGATCCGTCACCGTCTCAGCAGAAGCGACGACTCGCCTCTGCTGAATCTCCACCCCTATGGGTTGGTGACTTGTAGCTGAATGCTCCCCGTATCCGTCATCGCGGGATTGATCGTGATCGTATAGGTATCTGTTGTCGCCAATGTGACAGGATTCAGGTTGAAGCTCGCGGCTGAGCTCGTCGCCCCAGCCTGCAAGACCCCGCTCGGCGTGTAGAGATTCACGGTCACGTTGCCAAGCTTATTGTTGGTAGCCTTGATCGTGACCTGTTGGTTCGCCGTGCCGGCAAACGTATAGCGGCCATTCTGGCCTGCTCGGCTGAGCATAATCGTCCTGGAGGCGGCATTCATCTTCAGCGAGTCTGACACCTCCGTTGAGAGTGTCAACGTCATGTTGCCGGTGTAGGGCCCGCCTGGACGGACAAGAATGGTGTAGGGCCCTGTGGCTGGCAAGGGATTCGGGACTTCGAGCGATCCACCCGCCGTACCAACCGCGGTTGAGGCAAGCGTGGTTCCATCCTGCCCCAGAAGCGAAATGTTGCTCGACGTAAGCCCCACGGACGTGAGCCCCAGACTAACCCACTGCCCGGCGTGGCCATTGAACGTGTACTGTGCGATCTTCCCTGGCTTATTGAGACTGACCGTCACTGGCGCTCCATCGAGCGCGATTGTGCCGGTGACTGGAGAAGACAGGGCCAGCGTCATGCTGCCGGTATGGTTGCTGACTGGATCCACCACGATCGTGTAGGTGCCCGTTTCAGGCAATGCCGTGCTTGGATCGAGACTGCCGCCGCTGGGGCCGATCGTTGTTGCCGCCAACTTGCTGCCGTCTGGTTTCAACATGGACAGGGTGCTCGAGGCAATCGAAACCCCAGTGAGGCCAAGATTCACCCACTGGCCCGCCGTTCCATTGAACGTATAGAGCGCGCGTTGGCCCGGCACGGTCAATGTCGGTGTCACCGCCACTTGGTCAGTCATGATGGTGCCGGTGAGATCCGGGGCATTGTAGAGCGCGAGCTTCACATTGCCCGTGTAACTCAGCTCCGGATCGATCAGGATGGCGTAGGTTCCAGGGGTCGGAAGAACTTGAGCATCGAGCACAGCGCCTGCACTGCCGAATGAGGTTGGCTGGCTTAATGGGCTTCCATCTGGCTTCAGAATAGCGACGTGCCCACTCCGGATGGTCACATCGCTCAACTGCAAGCTGACCGCTTGGCCGCTCGTGCCCGAGAAGGTATAACGAGCATTCTGGCCGCTGCGGCTGATGGGAATTGATACCGCCGAGCCCTGAGGAACGATTTCGCCCCCCAATTCGTTCGATACCGTAACCGTGACTTTCCCAGTGTACCCACTCATCGGATCGAGGAAGATCGTATACGTGCCTGTCGCCGGCAATTCCTTGAGATCAATACTACTGCCATTGATCTCGCTGGACGAAATCCAGGCGGCCCCAGCATCACCGGTCAGCTGATAGGATGAGGTAGCGGTTTGAACCTGCGTCAGTGAAGAAGGTTCCCGATACATGGTCGCAAAATAGTGTTTTACCGCGGAAGGCTGAGTGGCCACCGCTGTACCATCCGGCCCATAGACGAGGACTCTGAACTGTGTGAGAGTGACGCCACTGAAGCCGATATTGATCCGCTGGCCTGCCGTGCCCTCAAAGGTCACCGAGCCTT
>JBQTJA010000015.1:0-117445 GCA_052387595.1 Nitrospiraceae bacterium
ATTCCTGAATGTAGTCTCCACCCCAGGCGACTGGCATCTCCATCGTAATTTGAGGCAGCTCCATCTTTGCTAACCAGCTCTTTCCATCCGTCCGCAAGTTCCGGTGATTCACAATGTGCAACAGCTTCCCAATGCCGGAAGTGTCCCATCCGTAGCGAACCGGCGTGCCGAAGGTCACCATGTCGAGTGTAACTCCATTAAGGGGTGACGCAGTTGCCAGCAGAGATTCGATTTGCCTCACAGTAGCGGCAACCTCTGACTGGTTCGTCTGCTCTGCATAGTCGCGCAGAATGCTGAGCAGCTTGGGTCGCCCGGTGATGGGGCTCGGGCAAAGAAAATTCGACGCCAGCGCCAGAACCAGTCCAGCTTGTCCATGCGCTTGGACAAGAATTCGGTGCCCCTTCCCTAGGTTCTGTTGTGTACAGAGCTTGTGCAGTTCGTCGAGCAAAGACACGGCGGCAAGTGCCCGCCCCAGATGGTGGTGTTCTGATGACCACAGCAGCCTGACACAGGAGATCGGCTGAGTCAGATTCTTATTGATGGTCTGCTTGAACTCTTGAACATAGGCCTCGGTGAAATTACCCGCGCCACCGATCTGTTCATCCAGAAGATGTTTTGTCACGTCATCATTCAAGAGCGGCGCCTTAAGCCCACCCGGCAGCAAGGGAATACCGTTACTTTCTTCGCGCATGGCTGCGAGCAAGGCATCGACCCCTGACACACCGCGCGAGTACCCTCGCTTGAGCCCACCCACCTCGTCCAGCCGCTGCATGCCGAACAGATCGGTGCCGTGGATCGAGCCATGGAGAAAGACAATGGCTGCGACACCAGCACGAGACAGGCTTGTCCCACAGGTGGCCATAGCCTCGGTCCAGCCTGGCGAGTCTGGAGGAACGACATCGGCCAGATCAGCGACAGTCAATCGCTCACCAGGACTCTTCCGTGATAGCTCGTCATGCTGAAAGTTATTTTCACTCGGCATGAAGCACTACATAGCCGATATGGATTCTAGACTGCAACCAGCCTGCAAGGGCACTGAGATAGTTAATGAAGGTGGGTGGGATGTTGCTCTTGATCAATTGAAAACTTTGACTGGTTTTTGCTTTTCGGCATAACGGCGGTCGCGGTACAAATCTTATTCTCTTCATCGACTCGACGATCAATGATCTTCACATCCTGTAGGTATTCCTGAACGATCTCTTCGCGAGTCAGTTCAATATCCTGCTCACTCTCACGCCCTGACCGTTCACGGACACGATCGATCATGTGTTCCTTCACCAACACCCGGATCTGCTTGGCCAAGTCAGTCCTCGCTGAGAGCTCCGATACCCGCTGGCAGACAACCTTGCCTTTGGTGAGATCGCCCTGGCCCTTGCCAATCCAGTACTGATCTGAAGAGTAGCTCACTTCAGCTCCTGAGATCGCGATGAACGCACCTCCCCAGCCAAGCCAGAACACCAGCGCCGCAGCAACGATTCCAATGTTCTTCTTCAAGGCTTCCATCCTAGCGGTTTCCACCCGGTGCCCCAAAGGACGGAGCTCCCCGATAAGGCGGACCTGGCTGCTGCAACCCCGGTGACCCCTGAGGCACTCGCCTTGCCCCGCCAAAACCTTGGACAGGTTGGCGATCACCAGGAGGCAATCCAGAGGGTGCCCGATGAATGATCTCATTCAATGGTCGAGTTCCCGGCGGTCCACCAGGAGGTGGCACAAGCTCATGGCTCGGCATGCGAGGCTGCATCGTTCCAGGTACAGGCGGCTGTCTCACGCCCAGTGGTTGCCGGCTCGCGATGATCTGCTGCGCAATGGCGATGTGCGGATTGGCTGGAGAGAGGCCGCTGGCACTATTCAGCAGACCGTGAGGAATGCCGACCGGTGAAACCAGCACCCAATTGGTCCAGGCCTGCGACACCATCGCGTTTGACTGCACGCGATTGATAATGTCCTTCCGCCTTTGCGCGGCCTGTTGGACTTGATCCGGCGTGGCTGCATTCCCGATGGCCTGATTGACCGATCTGAGTTCTTCCTGCAGCTGTTCGTTCTCTTGTTTCAGCGCAACCAGCTGCGCACGAGCATCTTCGTTCTCCCGAAGGGCGACGATCGCTCGTGCCACCTCATCGGTATCCATTTGTGCAAGGAGATCCACTTTCACAACCACCACATCGCCGTCCAAAGTTGTAGCGATCTGTTGATTGAGCACGAGCACCAAGCCGGCGGTGTAGGTGCGGATTTCATCTCTCGTGACATCCATATCGCTCACGACTGTGACGCTTTCAAGATAGGTCGCGACCTGTTCGAGGGCGTTCCGTTTAGCGGCCTCGGTCGCGAGTCTGATGGCATCTTCACGGGTATCGCGGTCACCCATACGGTGCTCGCCTTGCGCATTGACAACCCTAATGTCAGCGAACGCGGGGGCAGCGGCTATGAACACCGCGAGCGTAAGAAGCAAAACAATGGGTCGATACGATGTATAAGTCAGCAGGCAGATGGGAAAAGGCTGTTGATGGAAAACTTGACTGGACATCGCCTCCCCCTTCTCGCCCCTGTACACAGATGGAAACGGTGAGCAGATTTAGCATAGCACCCGGAAGGCGGTTCCACCAGCGATCGCCGAGTGCCTTCCCTCACCTTGCCTTCCGGAAAATTTGCATGTTAGGGTACCGCTCTTACTTGTAGCAGGCTGCGGAAAAACTTGGCCGATGCTAAATACGGCCAGAATTTTCCGTTCGGTGCTGACACCAGAATTACTTCAGGATGCTCAAAAAGGCTGTCCAGCAAGGCCGCAGCGAGCGAAGAGGCGAGGCGTACGCTTCGGTACGTTGAGCCTCTGAGCGATGCGAGAACGCAGCTGGCGGACTTTTTCAGCATCCTGTTAGGATACATGCGGGTGATACTGAGACATGACACATCCCTCACGATACTTTTGCTCGATCCTTGTCGGCCTCCTGACCATCTTGCTTGAAACCGCGGTCCACGCATCCGTGGAGGCAGCTGCCCCGCTTGGCAAGGAAACCGCTTCCTCCAGTTCTGGGACTGAACACGTCATCCTTTTTGTCCTGGAGGGATTCGGACCAGAGTCGCTCAAGGGCGGCGCGATGCCAGTCGTGAGCAAACTCGTCAAGGAAGGGTCAGTGACCTGGTCCGCGAGCGGGGTCAAGCCGGCCCTGCGATTACCCACCATGGCATCGCTGGTGACCGGCATGCCGGTGGAGAAACATGGGATTACCTGGAATTTCTTTGAATTCAGCCGAGGCTACCCGCGCCACCCCAGCCTATTCGACTACCTGGATTTAAGCGGAGGGCGCGACAGTGCCATCTTTTATATGGATGAGTCCCTGTATCAGCTCGCCAAACCGGAGCCCTACACCGACTATCAACTCTGTGGAGCATTGCGGCCCGAGTGCGGCTCTCAGAAACTCGTCGCCTACATCCAGCAGTATCTTCAAAAGGCGACCAGCGGGCACGGCTATGGACACGCAATTCCCTCCTTGCCTCATTTGCTGGTAGTGCACCTTCCGGAAGCAGGGAGGGCAGGAGTGACCCACGGCTGGGACTCGAAAGAATATCGGGAGGCGTTACGAACAGTCGATGGCGCAATGAAGTCTGTTCTGAACCTCTTTCAGGAGTACTCGCTCTCGGGCCGCACCGCCGTCGTCGTCACCGCTCTCAGTGGAAAGGGGACCGACCCCGGCGCCGAAGCCCCAACGACTGATTCGCCGGTCGTTCCCTGGATCGTCTCGGGAACCGGAATCAAACATGGCCAACTTATTCGTCAGCCGGTGTCAATCATGGATACCGGAGCCACCGTGATGAAAATTCTGAAGCTGGAGACTCACACGGAATGGGAGAGTCGGGCCGTGGAAGAAATCTTCGAAACTGCTGCGGCCACCTCAACCGTACGGCCCCGCAAGAAACGCTAGTCAACCATGTGCTACGCTGCCCTCATGCGACGCTGGTCCCTCCTGATACTGGGTTGCGTGCTGACCAACCTGCTGGCTGTGGCCAGCCCCAAGGAGGGATTCTCAGGAGACCTACCGGCTCCGCATCTCCGGGAACATGGGATTACCATTGATGCGACGAAACTGGTCCCCACGTCCTGGTGGCAGATACCAGGCGTCACGCCCTCGATCTGGAATTCCGACCCCGAGTCACTCGATGCGCCCAAGACATCTGAGCGCCGGGAACTGCGATTGAAGCCGGGCAAATACAAGTTCATCAGCTTCACGTTCGATTTTCCCTTTACGGTGAATCTCAACGGCACCCTCGATTTTTCAAAATCCTTGGATCAATGTGTCGAAGGCCGCGGGACACAGGCGTTGGTGGTGGTGTGTAAACGCATGTACCCATATGGCGGACAACGCGACGCCTATTACGATCAGAAACCGAATGATGGCTAACGTACTCGACGATCTCTTAGAAGCGCTTGAAGATGTGGATGACGCCACCCGGGAGGAGGCGGCGAAGACGCTGGCCGACCTGGGTGATCCAGCGACCCTGGATGCGCTGATCAGCGCCTGCCAGGATGACTTCTGGTCCGTGCGGGCCCATGCCGGCTGCGGCGTCGCGAAAATCGGCGGACCGAAGGCGATCGAAGCGCTGGTCGGCCTGTTCAACGATCCCATCATGGAAGTTCGCGATCAGGCGGTCGAGGCCACGGCAAAGATAGGCCCGATCGTGGTCGATCGCCTGGTGACGGCCATGAAAGACGATCGATGGCGCGTACGGGAACATGCCGCCAAGGCGGCCGGCAAGATCAAGGACTCAAGAGCAGTCGACGCGCTGATCGTCGCCTGTCGCGACCGGGACGGAGCCGTCAAGAGCGCAGCGGCGGAAGCTTTGGGCAGAATCGCCGACCCGAAAGCCATTCCGGCCCTGATCAAGCTCTTTCGGGATTCTTCGAAGATCGTGCGCGAGACGGCCGGGACAGCGCTGGTCTACATCGGGTATCCCTCGGTCGATCCGTTGATTAATAGTCTCACAGACAAAGACTTTGTGGTTCGATGTCACGCGGCTCGCGCGTTGGGCGGGATGACCACCGACTATCAAATCGGCAGGTCCTGGGTACAGGATGCGAAGGTCGTGGACGCCTTGATCGCCGCCTTGAAGGACGCTGACCGAGCCGTTCGCGAAGACGCGACCATCGCGCTCGGCATGATCGGTGATCCCCGTGCAATCGATGCGCTGGTTGAAGCCATGAAGGACGGAGCCGTGAAGCGGCATGCTATTGCCTCACTCGGCATGATCGGCGATGCGCGCGCCCTCCCCGCCGTGTTGGACGCCTTGAAGGGCAAGGGCATCAAACAGGAGGGCACGCCGACCCCCGGGTGCATTGTCAGCGAAGATGCGTTCATCAAGGAAGCCGATGCCACGGCCCTCGGTCAGTTTCGCGATCCTCGTGTGATTCCGGATTTGATCATGTTGCTGAAAGACGGGGTCTTGCGTGAAAAGGCCGCTGCAGCGCTGGCGGTGATCGGGGACGCGGCCATCGAACCATTGATTGCCTTCCTCTATGACCCCAAAGCGTCTGAAGTCGAGGCTGAAAAGGAACGTGTGCTTTCGTACGCGTCCGTTCGGCTGACGGCCAAAGACGCCCTGAAGCAGATTGCGCTCGATACGTTGGATAAGTTGGGATGGACGCCTTCTGATGAAGTGGTAGAAATCAGCTCAAGTCAGGCTGACAATCTGCGCGTCGATCGGCCGTTGGGACAAAGCGGACGCTTTGGCCCATCAGGCGACATCGCCTAGCTCTTATCCGTCTCCAGAAAATCCACGCCGCAGCTACTTTCTCACTGCGATGCCGTGAATATCCCCGGTCTCCTTTCCATCCTTCATATTCGTGAGCGCCGCCTGCCCTTTGTAATGACCAACCTTTCCATCTTGATCGACATGAATCACGCCAACGCCTGGAATCGTCCCCTTGGCATTATGGGCATCCTTGTCGTTGCCGGTCAGAGGGCTCGGCCCACGGAGACTGACGAAGACGTGTTGGCCATCCGGCGCAACGTCCATCAAGTCCGGAGCTGGATCGGCATTGGCACTTGTGGTCAGATCGACTAACCCCACGCTGAGATTGCTCAGGGTATCGAGAATTTCGATATTGTTCCCTGCTCGATCCGCATTCCACACATAGCGTCCAAGGCTCGCCATACCATGTGAATCGGCAAATTTGTCATCGCGCTGAGACACGAGTTTGGCCGAAATGGCCTGAGGCAGCTTCGTGATATCGAGTGCATAGACATCGTACGCCAGGGGTGCGATCGGCCACCCACCACCGGAGTTGATGTACATCGTGCCTCCCACCTCGATTCCGCCGCAACCCGCTGGGTGGATCTGGTTGTTATCCAACGTCGCCACGACTTTCATGGGCATGGCCGTGACATCAACGACGAAGAGCCCACCGCCCCGGAGCGTCACGAAGGCATAGTGGCTTGACGATTCCGTGATCGGGCAAATCGGCGACGTATCTGGACGTTCTCCGCCTTCGAACGCAGCCAGATTCAGGACATCCTTGTCAGGGTCGAACGTGTAGGTATGTTTGGCATAATCCGTCCAGATACGGATGAATTTCTTTTCGGCGATGTTGGCGGTGATCGCCATTTTTTGATTGGGCGTCGGCCAGGCCGCGTGCGCGTTCTTCCCCATGGAGAGGCACGCCTCCGGCTTCTTTGTCGCTGCATCCATGAAGAGAACCTGCCCGCTCAAAAACGAAATGATGACATGGTCCTGTGCGGCGTTGAAAAACAACATATGAGGTCGGCGAACGGCCTTCTTCGCGGCCTCTTCGCAAAACTTCCCGAGCTCTCCGGCGAAGTCGATCGTCTGTATTGGTTTGGCGGAAGCAGGCGCAGCAGCCAGCTGGGCTCCGTCATAGATATGGAGCAACCCTCCGCTCTCTTTTCCTGTATCGGATTGATCCGTCACCCACACCTCATATCCCTGTGCGGGAGACACCGTCCAGGCAAGCGTCACAAGCAAGACACTCCAACTCCACAACGCACGTACACGACGCACCATACATAGCCTCCAGCCGTTAGAATGCGAAACTGTCGAGGCACTATACTGCGCTTTTTCACATCGAGTTTTCTAGGGGAAATCGCCGTGGGATACCTTCATTGACCCCATGAAAATCAGTATGTTAGGGTCAACAGCTTGGCTACATGAGGCTCCAGATGAGTGACACAGTCGCTGAACAGATCGCCGCGCTCACCGATGACGATTGGGCCATCCGTGAAGAAGCCGCGATGTTGCTCGGCACGATGCGTGACCCACGGGCTGTGGGTCCGTTGGTCTCTTTGCTTCGAGATTCTGACCGTGCGGTTCGCGAGGCGGCGATCGGAGCCCTGACGGCAATCGGAGAACCATCGGTTCCCGTGCTGGGACTCTGTCTCTCCGACCCTCAGCCGGCGGTGCAGGAAGCGGCCTCGACGGTGTTGGCCTCCATTGCCGATAGTCGGGTGCTGGCTCCACTCATCGAGTCGCTTAAGAACTCCGATTGGATCGTTCGCATGCAGGCGGCTCGAGCGTTGGGGCGCATTAACGATCAGGCCTCGGTGCCGCATTTGATTCCCCTGCTCCACGATACGGTCAAAGCGGTGCGAGAAGAAGCTTCGACGGCATTGGCGGCAATCGGTGAGCCGGCACTCCCCGCCTTGCGGGACGCGGCGACACACGGAGATTGGCTCGTCCGGCTACATGCCGTGGAGGCACTGGGAAAAACAAAATCGTCACTCGCAGTCGAACCGTTGCTGTCCCTGTTGTTCAACGATCATGATTCCGCGGTCCGTGAAGATGCCATTCGAGCGTTAGGAGACATCGGAGATCCTCAAGCTGTCGAGTACTTGCTGACCGCCATGAAAGAACCGGGACTTCGCACCTTAGCCGTTGAAGCGCTTGGTCGGATCGGGGATCGGCGTGCCGTTCCGGTCCTGATCAATGTCGTCACAGGGACTAATCCCCCGAAAGTGACGAGAACCGTGGCTGGCTGCGGAGACCAATGGAATGAAGAAGTCATTACACAAGGCGAGGCGGTGCGAGCGCTCGGCACGATTGGCGATGAGCGGGCAATCCCTTCGCTCGTTACGGCGCTTCACTCGACCTTCACGAGGGCGGAAGCCGCGGCCGCGTTGGCTAAATTCGGGTCGAAGGTTATTCCATTCCTGCTCCCACTGCTGAATGGGCCTCGTGATGAAAATCTCCTGTTTCACGTCCATGAGACCTTGGCGTCAGCCGGATGGAGAGCCGGCAGGCGGTCACCGACTGGAACAAAATAGTCCACAGGGTATAGGCTATTCCGCTGCTGACGATTATGCCGAAGGAAACGATTGAGACGCTGGTCTCTGAACTGATCCATGAAGAGGATTGGCGCCGCATGCGAGCCACGGCCGCCTGTGTGGCGGGCGGTCCTCGTTCGGTGCAGGCGCTCATCGAAGCCTTACGGTCCGGGCCCACCGAATTAAAAAAAGAAGCCGCCGCGATGCTGGCCCGTATCAAAGACCCGCAAGCCGGAGTGGCCCTAGTCGGACTACTCGAACATGACGACGAAGTTGTTCGAAAGGCCGGTGCATCAGCCCTTGAACAGATGGCAGGAGTGCTCGGCCAGGACACGGCTCGGGTGTTGGTTGCATTGCTTCCCACAACTCAGGAACGCGCGGCCAGACAGATCCTGACACACCTGATCGGGGCGATTCCCACATCCGTCCTCCCTCTTTGCGATATGCTGAAACATCCGGATCAGGATGTGCAAATCGCGGCAGCACTGATGCTCGATCAATTGTTGGACCCCCGTTCCCTTGACGCATTCATCGATGCCATGGGCCAGCCGGCGGTTCGGGATATCGCCGTCGGCACGTTGAAGAAACTGGGCGCCATCCGGGAACGAATCGACGAAACATTCGAGGCCTTGCGTGAAGTCGAAGGCGCCAGCGAGCGCGAAGACGCGCGCATGACGACGGTCATCGACCTGCTCAGAATCGGACGGCCAAGCGTGGAAATCCTGATCGAATATCTCGAAGATGACGACTGGCTCGTGCGCGAGGCCGCAGCCGACTTATTGGGGAAAATCGGAGATGTGCGAGCCGTGGAACCGTTGATGAAGCGGCTGGAACAGGATAAGGATACTGGGGTAAAAGAGTTGGCGATCAAATCCCTTGGGCTGATCGGCGATGCGCGGCCAACCCGGCTCTATCTTGATGCTATCCCTATCCGTCCGCTGCGGGTGTATGCCATGGAAGCCTTGGCCAAGATCAAGGAAGTGGAGGTCCTGCGCCCACAGAAGGAATTGTTTGACCGACTCCGAACAGATCGTGATGGCCTCGTGGCGTATAATGCGGGCTTGATCGCCGACAAACTTGAAGCCACCACGGCTACGGAAAGCCAGCCCCCAGAAGAGGATACCGAGAATGACTGAACATGGTGCATCTGATCGGATCGATCAACTCATTCAGGCATTGCAGGACGAGAACGAGGCCTTGCGCGACCATGCGATCGCGAGCCTCGGTCAGACTGGTCCGGAGGCGCTTCCCCGGTTGATTGACCTCATGGCCGATGAAGATGCGGTGATTCGAGAGGCTGCGGCCAGCGCGGTCGTTCGGATGGGGCCCTCCGTAGTCGAACCCATGATCGAAGCCCTGCAAGATGATTCCTGGGCGATCAGAGAACAGGCGGCGTCGGCGCTTGGGAAATTGCAGGACCGGCGTGCCACTGAGCCTCTGGTCAAGGCGATTCATGACCGTGACGGTGCCGTCAGGACCGCAGCGGTGTGGGCGCTGGAACGGATCGGCGATTCACAAGCGGTGCCTGGGTTGATCGACGCACTCATGGACAACACCCTACGCGAAGATGCAGCTCGGGTGTTGAAGAAGATCGGCGACGTGCGGGCGGTAGAGGCCTTGATTGATGGACTCTTAGGTTCCAATTGGATGGTTCGGCGTCATGCGGCCGAGGCACTGGGTAAGATCGGTGATCGCCGAGCCGTCACTCCGTTGATCGAGTCGCTGAAAGATGAAGACTGGTTGGTCAGGCGCAATGCCGCTGAATCACTCGCGCGGCTTGGCGCAACAGAATCCGTTCAGCCCCTGCTAGCGCTGCTTCAAGACGAGAACACGATGGTCCAGGAAACCGTTGAAGCGGTGCTGTCCAGCCTCGGCTGGACACCTGAACCACAATAACTCAAACCGATAGAGGATACATGCCCATGGCGGATGAAGCTCCAAAGTTGATTCAGATCGCTCTGAAAGGTGGAGAGAAGAAAGACGGGTTCAACCTGGTCACCGAGCGGGTGGTGGCGGTCAACCCTGAGAGCAAACAGCTCGAGGTCGAGCTCCTGGCTTACGACGGCAAGACCGTCCTGCTGGATGTGGCTGAGGAAGCGCTAGACGACCTCAAAAAGATCAAGGTTGGAGACGGTGCCACGATTCGTGTGGTCGAAGAAGGCGGAAAGCGCGTCGCGAAGAGTTTTAAGATTCGCGCCAAAGATCCGAACGCCGCCAAAGCCGACGCCATGTTGCTCGATCTCAGAGATTCGCACTGGTTGAATCGGAAGTACGCGGCGGAGGTCTTGGGGGAATTGAAAGATCCGCGCGCCATCGATCCCTTGGTGGCGGCGTTGAACGACGAAGTTGGTGACGTGCGGCAACGCGCCTATGATTCGTTGATCAAACTCGGTGGCCCCTCCGTGCCGTCGCTCATTCCACTTCTAGTATCCGAAGAGGACGAGATTCGTCAATCCGCCACCGAGATTCTTCGGAAGATCGGCAAACCAGCCGTCGAACCGCTGGCCACCGCGTTGACCGACGCCGATGATCGGCTGAAGACCCGAATCATGAAGGTGCTCGATCGAATGGGGTACAAGCCGAAAACCAAGGAGCAGGCCAAGACCGAGCTGCCGAAGCTGACCTAATGTCTCTCAGCCAGCGCTCTTGGGAGTCTGGCTCATACGCCCTACCGATACATATTTGAAGCCAGCGGCTCCCACACGTTCAGGGTCATAGACGTTTCGGAGATCGAGCAAGACGGGAACTCGCATGATTGACTTCAGCTTTTCAAAGTCCAGGGTTCGAAACACATTCCACTCGGTCATGATCACCACAGCGTCCACGCCTTCAGCCGCATGGTAGGCGTCTCGGCAAGGCGAGAGCTCTGGCATGATCTGGCACGCCTCTGCTAAGGCCTCCGGATCATACGCGCGAATACTCGCACCCTCGGCCAGGAGGGCTCGACCAATCGCCAAGGCCGGGGCTTCACGAATGTCATTGGTATTGGGTTTGAATGAAAGGCCCAGCATCGCCAGCGTCTTTCCTTTCAGTCCCCCAACCGCCTCCCGGATCTTCTCGATCATTCGTTCTCGCTGAACGTCATTCACCCGTGACGCCGCGGAAGCAATCTGCATAGGATAGCCATTTCGCTCACCGGTCTGAATAAGTGCGGCGAGATCTTTCGGGAAGCACGAGCCTCCGAAGCCCGGGCCTGCATGAAGAAACTTCCCGCCAATGCGATGGTCAAGCCCCATCCCCTTCGCCACCATTTGAACATTAGCCCCAACTTTTTCGCATAGGTTCGCAATCTCGTTGATGAACGAAATCTTCGTGGCCAGGAAGGCATTGGAGGCATATTTGATGAGCTCGGCAGTCGGCACGTCGGTCACAACGATGGGGGTTTCGATTAGATAGAGCGGGCGATAGAGATCCTTCATGATGGCCACTGCTTGATCGCTGTCTGCCCCGATCACCACACGATTCGGCCGCATGAAATCTTCGAAGGCCGACCCTTCTCGGAGGAACTCTGGATTTGAGACCATGTCGAATCCCAAGGCATTCGTCTGACACTTCGCAATCACCTCACGAAGTTTTGCGCCAGTGCCGACGGGTACCGTAGACTTGGTTACGATGACCTTGTAGCCCGTCATGTGCCGAGCAATACCTCTGCCGACCTCTTCGACATACGAAAGATCGGCGGAACCATCACCCCTCGGGGGAGTCCCAACAGCGATAAAGATGACCAACGCCTTCTCGACGGCCTTCGCAATGTCCGTGGTGAAACTCAGCCGGCCTTCTTTGATCCCCTTGGCCACCAATTCCTTGAGACCTGGTTCATAAAACGGGACGTCGCCCTTTTCAAGCTTCTCGATTCTTCGGCTGTCACTGTCCATGCAGGTGACGTGAACGCCGAACTCGGCGAAGCATGCTCCCGTCACGAGTCCGACGTAACCGCTTCCAATCACACTGATGTGCATGGGTTCCTCCTCATTGCATCACGTACGTTGATGCGAAAGTATAACAACCTGAGCCTTTGTGAGCAACGAATTCCAGGATCGATCAGCACCATGAAGATCCTTCATGTTTCGTTGACTCTCGGAAAATGCGTTGAGTACAATCCGACGCCGTCTCTCACTCTATCAGGGGAGAGGCTCCGCACCGTTGCCCAAATCGATGACTGTACATCCTGCCCATATTCCCCGCTGGTTTTTGCTCGTGACCGCCCTCGTGACCGGAGCGGTGGTGATGGCATTGGAAATCCTTGGCAGTCGCCTCTTGGCTCCTGTCTTTGGCAGCTCGTTGTTTGTCTGGGGCGCACTGATAGGAGTGATCCTGGCCGCCATGAGCAGCGGGTACGCGTTTGGCGGGTGGGTCTCGGATCGCTATACCGGCAGTGGGGTGCTGGCCGCCCTGTTGCTTTTTTCAGGAAGCTGGACGTTTCTCATCGCGTGGGCCAACCAACCCATTCTGTTTGAAATCGAGAAGATGGTGCAAGACCCTCGCTGGGGCCCTTGCCTCGCCGCGACTGCACTCCTCGCCCCTCCCGCGTTCGGGCTCAGCGGCGTCTTGCCGGCCATGTTGCGTTTGGCGGTCGCCGACATGGATCACCTCGGTCGGCAGACAGGCCGCATGATCGCCCTGTCGACCGTTGGCAGTCTGGCCGGAACCTGGGGCACTGCCTTCTTTCTCTTGTCGTGGCTCGGAAGCCAGTCGCTCATGGCCTGGCTGGCTGGCATTCAAGTCGGACTTGGGTTCCTGTGGTTTATAAAAGGAACAGCCGCCCGCCCATTGGCATCACTGATGATCCTTGGTTGCTTCGCCCTATTGGGAACCATGGCTCTCAACCCAATCCAACGATTGAAGACCCCTATCTATCAAGAGGAAAGTCCGTACCAGCAGGTCCGAATCCGAGAAGACGAGCTCTTTCGGTATCTCGTGTTGGATCGTACGTTCCACGCCACGATGTGGAAAGTCGATCCGACGACCCTCTTCCTTCCCTACAGCCAAATGATGGTGTCTTCGCTGGCATTGGTGTCCGAACCGAAGCGCGGCCTCATTCTCGGGCATGGCGGCGGTTCGCTCGCGAAGTGGTTGGCACGGCACTGGCCGGATTTGGAGGTGGATATCGTGGAGTTCGACCCGGTCGTCGTCCGAATGGCCGAAGAGTATTTTGAGTATCGCCCGCCGGCGAGTCATCACGTCTTCGTAAAGGACGGACGAGCCTTTCTCAACGCGACGGATCACACCTACGATGTCATGTGGATCGATGCGTTCGCACGAGACATGATCCCGTTTCATCTCACCACGGCGGAGTTTTATTCCTTGGTGCGCACACGCCTCAACCCGGATGGAATCGTCGCGGTCAACCTGGCATCATCCGGCAAAGAAGGAGATCTCGCTCGAGCCACCGCAGTCGTACACACCATGCGACAGGCATTTCCAACCCTCACCACATTCGCCGTCGAGGGGCCGTGGAAAACGGGAATGACCCCGGCGAAGAATCTGATCTTCTTTGGAGGCCGTCCGATTGAGCATGAATCAGAAAGCAGTCTTGTGGAGAAGGTCATGGACTTGGCGATGCATCAGCGCCTGCCGATGGAAACAATCGCGCTCTTGAGTACTCGCCGAACCGAACCCTGGCCATCTGGCGTCGTCCTGAGCGACGATTTTGCCCCCTACGATCTTCTCCTTGGGCGAGAACGATCACAATTGGTGGAATGAAGATGTACTTCTCTAGCAGATTATTGAAGGTTTTGGGAGGCTATGTATCGAATCAGCGCGGCCCGTAGGATGTTCAAAAAGGCCTGCCAGCAAGGCCGCAGCGAGCGAAGAGGCGAGGGCGTACGCTTCGGTACGTTGAACCTCTGAGCGACGCGAGAACGCCGCTGAAGGACTTTTTCAACATCCGCCTGGATCTATTCGTTGGAGTGCTGAACAGGCCGAATGGTTCCATGTTCATGGCAGCCGCTCCAGGTGTGAATGCTTTGGTCACAGACCTCGACAAGAAGTCGAAGCATCTCGGTGATTTCCGTCTGTCTTTTGAGGAAATATCGAGCGGCGGACCCCTTCTTCTTGCCGACTCGCACGGTCAGAATGCGGTGATCCCGAAGCGCAAAGACATCCTCATCGGTTTCGTCGTCCCCCACATAGAGCGCCGTACTACAGTCAAGTCTGCGCATGTACTCCAGCAATGCTGTCCCCTTATGTGACGCCGTCGGCGGCATCACATTGACGACGGACTTCCCAAGGACAATGCGAGGAGGAGGAGACAATTCGGCAATGATGCGAGAGATCAGTGCCCGGGCCTCCTCTCGCTGATCGGCCGTTCGATAATGGAATGAAAGCGAATAAGATTTATTCTCGACGCCTACACCGCTTCGAGTCAGCTCATCCTGAAACCGTCCGGTGATCAATTGCAGCCATCCGGAACTGGTCTCGCGGACGTGCTGGATATCCTCCTGGCGCGTGTGAGGGCCTTCTGAACCATGGTTCCCGATCAAGTGGGGCACGACGGTCCCGACACGTGAGCGCAGGTCCTCCACGGAGCGTCCCGAGATAATGGCGGTGGGAGCGCGCTTGGCGAGCTCCTCGAGCCAGAAACGGATGGGACGCGATAGCCGCGCCGCATGATGCTCTCGGACGATTTTCGCCAGAGTCCCGTCGAAATCAAAGGCATACAGCGAACGACCGTTCCGGAGCGCTCCGAGTTCGCTTCTTCCTGTTTCCGTCAGTAAATAGCTCATCATCCGTCCATCAACTCAGCAAACTCGGCCGCCGCACCTGTTTCATGACTCGCTCCTTTTGTCTCATGCGGGCGGCATCGATGAGCATACGACCGGCCCATCGATACACATTGAACTCCTGAATCAGTCCACGCATGCTCTGCATCCTAGCCCGCTGCTCCACCTTCGGCATCGTCAGGCCAAGGTGAAGCGCAGCCGCGAATTGGTCGATGTCGTAGGGATTGATGACGAGCGCCTCCGTCAGTTCTCGAGCGGCTCCGGTGAATTGACTCAGAATCAACACTCCCTGCTCATCGTCTCTGGCACCAACGAACTCCTTCGCAACCAAATTCATGCCATCATGGAGGCTGCTGACCACACAGAGGTCCGCGCCGCGGTAACACTCACAGACCTGAGACGCCTCGTGATGCTGAATCCGCAAGCAGATCGGTTCATACCCGTCTCGCCCGAACCGCTTGTTGATCTGCTCGGCCAAGGCATGGACCTGGCTGGTGAAATGCTGGTACTGCTCGATCATGGAACGGCTGGGAGCGGCAATCTGAATAAAGGTAAACTTCCCGATCCATTCGGGCTGGAGTTCCAGCAATCGTTCCACAGCCATGAACCGCTCCAGTATCCCCTTCGTATAATCCAGACGCTCGACCCCCAGGCCCACAAAGCGATCCGGAGGCATTCCACACATCTCCCGCAACCTGGTTCGGCATTCAGGGACCGGCGGCTGGTCACGCAACCATTGCACCGGCCACTCGATGGAAATCGGATAGGGGTTGACCGCTGTCATCTTCCCCCCATAGGAAACCGTTGAACTGTTTCGATCGATGCGTGCCTCGAGTATCCGATCGACGCAGTCGATAAAGTTGTTGCAGTGGACTCTGGTATGGAATCCCAGAATGCTGCTGCCGAGCAGCCCTTCCAGAATCTCCTGCCTCCAAGGACAGATCCCAAAACTTTCCGCATTGGCCCAGGGAATGTGCCAGAACATGATGATCGTCGCGGTTGGCAATCGATCGCGGATGAGCTTTGGAACCAGCGCTAGGTGGTAATCCTGAACAAGTACGACCGGATTGTCGGTCGTGGCCTCCTCGTAGACGGCCTGAGCAAAACGCTCATTGACGGCGACATAGTGTTTCCAATCGGATGAACGGAACGTGGGCCGGACGTGGGCGATATGGCAGAGCGGCCACAACCCCTCGTTGGCAAAACCGTAATAGTATCCGGCCTCTTCTTCGGCGGTCAGCCACACGCGACGAATCTCATAGGTGGGATGCGCCGGCGGAACACTGACATGGTTCCGGCTGTCCACTACCTCTCGATCCGCGGATCCGTTTCCGTGCGCGACCCAGGTCCCGGAGCAGGCGCGCATCACCGGCTCAAGCGCCGAGACAAGCCCGCTCGCCGGCACCTGCACGACGATGTTCTGATCCTGCCAATAGTGGGCATAGGGCTGCCGGTTGGACACAATCAGCACCTGATCGCCCGAGAACTGTTCATGAAGAATGGATTTGAGACTGGTCGGAGACCAGGAAATCTGCGTCTCATCGCGCATGCGGCGATCGGTCTCAAGAGCCTGGACCAACGAGCGCAAGTCCTTCGCCAGTGGCTGGAGTTCCGGAGCATGTTGCTCCTGCGTCAGAGGGCTCAGCAACCTTTCTCCCTTGACCATGGCTCGAACCCCGGCCACCCACTCTTTCCAGCTGAAATGTGCGACCAGTACCGTGACGAGCGAGATAACCGCCGTCAGCCCCGCAAATAAATAAAAGACGTAGCGCTTCGTATCGCTGCTCCGTTGTTGGATAAACCGCATATCATGAAGAAGCAGAAGACGTCCAAGCCGGCGCCCGTTGGATTCGATGGACGCCGACATGATATGGAGCGGTCCACTACTGAAAGATCGCAGAGTCGAGGAGTTGGGCGCGAGGTTCTGAGTATCACGACAGGTGACATCCTGCGGATAAGCCTGGGTCTCATACAGCAGGCGATTCTCGATGTCGCAAAAACCAAGGGCATACAGCCGCTCATCCTGAATGATACGCGTAAAATAGGCGGAGATCTTGTCTTTAGAGTTGGTGACCAGAAGCTCCGCCAGCGGTCCTTCCATGGTATTGACCATGAGTTTGGATCGCATATCGAGATCACGGACAAACCATTTCAATTCAAATGAATCGACAAGTGGGATCACCCCATAGGCGATCACGGCCAATACGATCACCAGGGGAAGCACAAACCGCAGAGAGAGCGCAAGCAGCCTCATAGAAACAAGGTAGTTTACTTTCGTGGAGAAATCAAATATGGTCACCGCGTGTATCAGTACGGCCTCATCGGAAACTGCCAAATTTCCGCGCTGATCAGCGCACAAGGGTCCATCGACTGGCTGTGCCTCCCGAGACCCGACAGCCCACCGATCTTCGGAAAAATCCTGGACCAGGAAGGTGGCCAGTTTTCCATTTCCGCATCCGTCCCTTCCTCTGAAACAACCACGACACAACAATACCTCCCGAACACCAACATATTAGTGACCACCGTCTCGTTACCGAACGGGGATGCCTTCAGGATTACCGACTTTTGCCCTCGCTTCCTGCAATATGGCCGCATCTATCGCCCAGCTGCCCTCTTTCGAATCGTCGAGCCGCTGAGCGGATCACCGTCGATTCGTGTCCGTTGCAAGCCGGTCTCCGGTTGGGAGAAAACACCGGTTCGGTCCGTCCGCGGCAGCAGCCACCTTCGATATGATATTCGGGGTGACTACTTGCGGCTGCTCACGAATATGCCGTTGACGTACCTCTGCGGGGAAACGCCGGTCATCCTGACGTCGAAGATGTACTTCGCACTGACATGGGGACTCGGGATTGAAGATGATCTCGTCAAAGTCAGCCATGAGTTTCTCGATCAGACGACCAAGTACTGGCGGACCTGGGTCAAACAGTGCTCAATCCCTGTCATCTATCAGGAGGAAGTCATCCGCTCAGCCCTCGCACTGAAACTCCACTGTTATGAGGACACCGGAGCGATTCTCGCTGCGCCCACCACCAGCTTGCCCGAGGAACCAGGCGGTCCTCGAAACTGGGACTATCGCTACTGCTGGCTGCGCGATGCCCATTTCTCGCTTTCGGCGTTTCACAATCTCGGCCAGTTTGAAGAAATGGAAGGCTTCCTGAAATTTCTCTTGAATGTCGGCTATGCCTCTGAGCAATCCCACGATCGCTTGGCGCCGGTGTATAAACTCAGTCAGGACCCGCCCCTTCCAGAAGTTGAGCATGCCAACTGGCAAGGCTTTCTTGGGAGCAGACCTGTCCGGAGCCATAACCAGGCAGCCGAGCATGTACAGAGCGACGTGTACGGCGAGATGATTCTCACGCTGGCTCCGATCTTCTTTGACAATCGGTTCATTGACCTGCGGACCAAAGAACATGAAGCGCTGGTCGCCAATTTGGTCCGCATCTGTGAGCGAAGCATCTCTCAGCCAGATGCCGGACCATGGGAGATTCGACATGGCTGGAAGGAGCATTCGTTCACGAATCTCATGTGTTGGGCCGGACTAGACCGGGCCCATCGTATGCAGCAAGCCGGGTTCCTCCGCGATCTGCCGACCAACCTGGACAGCGCCCGCGCGCGCGCGGCAAATGCTTTATTGCAAGCCACCAAGGACAAAGCCCTCCGGAATGGGCCGACTGACGAGAGTTACGACGCCTCCTTAGCCCAATTGGCCATTCTCGGATTTCCAGATCAACAGGTGTGCGATACGACGATCACGCAGATCAAGCAAGCCCTCGCTGTGCGCCAAGACGGAAAAGAAACGGGGTTTTTCTTCCGCTACCTACGGCAAGACGATTTCGGTAAGCCCCAGTCGAGCTTTGTCATTTGCTCATTCTGGGTCGTTCAGGCGTTGGCCAAACTGGGCCGTCTCGCTGAGGCGAAGCAGATCATGAATCAGATTCTCACCGGAGCCAACGGTGTTGGGCTCTTTGCCGAACACTTTGTGCCGGAAACTCGCGTCCAACTCGGGAACTTCCCGCAGGCCTATTCCCACGTCGGCTTGATCAACGCCGCGTTCGCCGTCAGCCCGCCATGGAGCGATGTGCTGTAGCAGCAGAGTGAACATATCCACTCCCTTCCATCACAATAGCGTCAGGAAAGAGGACAGAGCGTCCCGGAAAGAATGGAATTCCCGCTTATTTTTTATTTCGACAGACGAGACCGAAGGAGCTGCCCAAGGCGAGGCCACCAAAGAAGGTCAATCCAAGAATGACGCCGAGCAGAGAGGTCGATGGCCCTGCTTGGCGACGGATATGGCGGCGAGCTTGGGCCCCGACGGTCGCTTCGCCTCCAATCCAAAATCGTGGGTCATCGGGCTGGGTCTTTGTCTCAGGCCTCACGGATTTCATGTCCCTCTCCCTTCATCAAGCGCAATACTTTCATCGATCAACTGTTCCAATTCATCCAACTTGTGCTGCGGCAAATCAACAAAACGAACCCCAAATGTTTGATCGACCGCCCATTGCACCTGGGCTTGCTCGATCAGGATCGGGGTATCGTCGCCTGGGACAATCAGCTTGACGGCGATCTGCCTTCCTGGTTGAACCACAAGGGCGCTTTCAATCCTGGCGCCACCAAGTGATAGATCGACGGTCTCCCCCTCGACCTCGTGCGAGTTTGCCCGAAGCAGACTCTTTACTTGAGCGGAAACCCGACGATGCTGACGTCGCTCCATATAAACTAGAATACCTCTTCCATCTTGAAAAAGCACGTGGTGGCCTTCTCAAGTCGCTGATAGTTCGAGCATTCCCTTGCAAGTCATCGAATCTTTTGGATAAGGTACAGTACGATGGACTACACTCGTTCGCGTCAGATCCTCTTTGCCTGCGCGAGCGGACTGCTCCTGCCTTTCTGTTTTCCGAAGTTTGACCTGGGATTGCTGGCCTGGATTGTCCTCATTCCCCTCCATCTCGCACTCGATCAATGTTCCGGACGGCGAGCCTTTTGGATTGGGTGGCTAAGCGGTCTCGTCGGATTCACCGGCATCATGGCCTGGGTCGTCACTGCCATGACGACCTATGGCAAGGTTCCCGAACCCGTGAGTTACGCAATTTTGCTGCTGCTGACCAGCTATCTCGGGCTCTACGTTGGACTCTATAGCCTCGCCATCGTCTGGTTGCGCGGGCTCATCCCACGCTATGGGATTTTCTTTGCACCCTGCTTCTGGGTTGCACTCGAGGTGTTCCGTACCTACCTGCTCTCTGGCCTTCCATGGTGTCTCCTCGGCTATTCCCAATATCGCGAACTAGACTTGATTCAGGTGGCAGACCATACAGGTGTGTACGGCATCTCCTTCCTCATTGTCCTGGTGAATGTGGCCTTCGCTGAGCTGCTCATGTGGATCATGCCGTTTTTCCGTGGATGTCACCCGGTCAAGCTCCCATGGGAACTCCTCACGACTGCGGCAGCCTGCATGCTCCTATCGTGGTTCTATAGTTCGGCGGTCTTGAGCGATCGCGATCGGCAAAACCCAAAAACCTCCATTACCGTCGGTGTCGTTCAACCGAATATCGATCAAGCCGTGAAGTGGGACGCGTCATACCGCGAGGAGACCATGCAGAGGTTCGACCGCCTGACGGCCCAACTGGGAACCAAGGCCGACCTGGTCGTGTGGCCCGAGGCAGCCACACCGTTTATTTTGGAGCGGGAGAAAGAGTATCAGTTGCAGCTGATCACGTGGGCGGAACGTGCGCAGGCGCCGATCCTCCTTGGCAGCCCGGCCTTGAGATTTTATCCTGATCGCCGCCCCTACCTGTTGAACAGCGCCTATCTGCTGGGAATGGACGGCACAGTCCTCGGCCGTTATGACAAGCACCATCTCGTCCCGTTCGGAGAATACATCCCCCTCAAATCATCACTTCTGTTCTTCCTCGACAAACTCGTCGAAGGCATCGGCGACTTCGAATCAGGGCCAGGACCGACGACTCTTTCATTCAGCCCGAAATCATGGGACACGGAACGTTCGCCCGGTTCCCGGCCCGTCAAGTTCGGTGTGGCGATCTGCTATGAGGTCATCTTCCCGGATTTGGTCCGTCAGTTCGCAGCGAACGGCGCGGAGTTTCTGGTGACGATTACGAATGACGGCTGGTTTGGACCATCCTCGGCCCCTGCCCAGCACTTTGCCATGGTTGTCTTTCGCTCAGTTGAAAATCATTTAGCCTTCGCGCGGGCGGCGAACACTGGGATTTCCGGATTCATCGATCCGTTCGGACAGATCATCGACACGACACCTCTTTTTATCGAGCAGGCATCGTACGCGATGATCCCGACCAGACAAGCCCGCACGTTTTACAGCTATTACGGCGATGTGTTTGCCCACGCCTGTGTTATAATCTGCGCGCTTTTGTGTCTGTTCGGCTATTTCCGCACGAAGGAACCAGTCATGACGGCCATCACGCCGGCATGACCGAAGAAGGAGGATCGTGGCATGATAGAGGACGTGGAAATTCGTGTTCGTGCCCTGGCAGAGCAAGTTTCCGAATTACGGGGGCATCTTTGACTTTGCTCATATGACAGCCGACTTGCAAGAACTTGAAGCGCAGATGGGCCAGCCTCACTTCTGGAACGATGCCCGTGCTGCCGCTGCGGTGAGCCGGAAAAAGGCGACGATCGACCGGGAACTGCAGCAATGGCGCGACATCGAGGCCAAAATGGGTGATGTGGATGCGCTGCTTGATCTGGCCCGCGAAAGCGGCGACTCGGCCCTGGAGACCGAACTGGCGAGTGAACTGAATCAGTTGGAACCGCGCCTCGCCACACTGCGTGTTGAGCTTCTCCTGTCAGGAGAGCTGGACTCCAATAATGCCATCGTGGCAATTCATCCCGGTGCTGGCGGCACGGAATCGCAGGATTGGGCACAGATGCTCCTTCGCATGTACGTGCGGTGGGCGGAAGACAAGAAGTTCAAGGTGGACACACTGGACCTGTTGCCCGGCGACGAGGCGGGCATCAAGAGTGTGACGATCTCGATCGCAGGACCCTATGCCTATGGATATCTGAAGGCGGAAGCTGGGGTCCATCGCTTAGTGCGCATTTCCCCGTTCGACTCCAACAAGCGGCGGCATACGTCGTTCGCGTCCGTCTTCGTATATCCTGAACTGAGCGAGGACATCGACGTCGCGGTTGAAGACAAGGACCTCCGGATCGATACCTTTCGGGCGGGCGGCGCCGGGGGGCAGAATGTCAATAAAGTGGAAACCGCCATCCGGATTACGCACTTGCCGTCCGGCATCGTCGTGCAATGCCAGAACGAACGCTCCCAGTTGCAGAATCGAAATGGTGCGATGAAAATCTTAAAGGCGCGCCTCTTTGAATTGGAACAGAAGAAAAAGGAAGCGGAATTCAACGCCATCGTTGGCGAGAAGAAGGACATTGCATGGGGCAGCCAAATTCGGTCGTACGTGTTCCAACCCTATCAAATGGTCAAAGACCACCGGACAAGTCATCAACTCAGTAACGTCTCAGCCGTCATGGACGGGGACCTTGATGGATTCATCGAGGCTTTTTTGAAGAAGAAACTGGGGAAGGGAAGTGACCAACTCTCACTGGTCGGCGGACCGGACGACGACCTGTAGCAGGATGGCTCAAGGGTAAGCAAGGGTAAGATGGACGAACTGAATGAACAGCGGCAACAGCGGATCAAGAAACTCGATCTCCTTCGAGAGGCCGGCGTCGCTCCATACGGCAGTCGTTTTGAGGTCAAGGATCGGGCCGGACAATTGCTCACGCTGCATGGCGAGAAGCCCAAGGAAGCGTTAGAGCAGGAAAAGGTCTCGTGCACCATCGCGGGACGAGTCGTCGCCCTGCGCCGTTTCGGGAAGGCCGGATTTGCCGTCCTGCAAGACGGGTCCGATCGCCTCCAGGTGTACCTCAAAAAAGATCTTCTCTCCGAACAAGCCTACACCGTCGTCGAGCAACTCGACCTCGGCGACTGGATCGGCGTGACGGGAACGTTGTTCCGCACCAAGACGAATGAGTTCACAGTCGAGGTCCATCACGTGACGTTTCTCAGTAAAGCCCTTCGCCCGCTCCCAGAAAAGTGGCACGGCTTAACGGATGTCGAAACCCGGTATCGGCAGCGCTATGTCGATCTGATCGCCAATCCTCAGATCCATCAGATCTTTTCGACCAGGAGCCGCATCATCGCCGGCATCAGAACCTTTCTCATCGAACGAGGGTTTCTTGAGGTCGAAACGCCCATGATGCATCCCATTCCCGGAGGAGCGGCGGCCAAACCCTTCGTGACACACCACAACGCGCTCAGCGTCGATCTCTATCTGCGGATCGCGCCCGAACTGTATTTGAAGCGCCTGATCGTCGGCGGATTCCCACGCGTGTTTGAGATCAATCGCAACTTCCGGAATGAAGGCATCTCGACGATCCACAACCCTGAATTCACGATGCTGGAGTTCTACGTCTCGTACGCGGACTATCATGACCTGATCGCGCTCACTGAAGAACTAGTTTCGAGCCTAGCCCAACAAATACTGGGTAAGACCACTATCCAGTACCAGGGGAAAGAAATTGCCCTCACGCCTCCGTGGCGTCGCTGGTCGTACCACCAAGCCATCCAAGAGGTGAACAATCTCGATCCATCTGTCCTCCACGATCGAGAGAAGGCATTGGCGGCCGCTCAACGCCTGAATGTCCCGGTGGATCCAAAGGCCTCGTTGTTCACGATCGTCAACGAGATTTTCGAGGAAACCGTCGAGCCCAACCTCCAACAGCCAACTTTTATCACAGATTACCCGATCGAAATTTCTCCGCTGGCCAGGCGAAAGGATACGGAGCCGTCTCTGACAGACCGATTCGAGCTCTACATTGCCGGTCGAGAAATTGCGAATGCCTTTTCCGAGTTGAATGATCCGTTGGACCAACGTGAACGGTTTGAAGGCCAGGCGGCTCAGCGGGAGGCGGGTGATGAAGAGGCCCATCTCGTCGACGAGGACTTCCTCCGTGCCCTTGAATACGGGATGCCACCGACCGCCGGAGAAGGGATCGGGATCGACCGACTGATCATGTTGTTCACCGATCAAGCATCCATCCGCGACGTCGTCCTGTTTCCTCAATTGAGACTAGAAAAATAGCTGCAACACGTCCCACTATGTTACAGGATGTTCAAACAGGTCTTCCAGCAAGGCCGCAGCGAGTGAAAAGCCGAGGCGTACTCTTCGTGTTACGTCGAGGCTTTGAGCGACGCGAGAACGAAGCTGGAAGCGTGTTTCAACATCCTGGCAGAGCAGAGAAATCCTAGTGACCCTTCCCTATGAAATCTTCGTCGGCCTCCGCTACCTGCGCGCCAAGCGTCGCAATCGGACCATCTCGCTGAATACCTTCGTGTCGGTGGCTGGGATTACGCTGGGAGTGGCCGCGCTGATCGGGACAGTCGGCATTATGACCGGCTTCCGGGAAGACATTCAGAGCAAGATTCTCGGGACGACGGCCCATATCATCGTCCAAGAGCGAATGAAAGAGCACATGAGCGACTACGACCGTCTGACCGACAAGATCCAGACGGTCCCTGATGTCGTTGCGGCCACGCCATTTGTGTTCCGCCAAGTGCTCCTTACCGCGCAGAGCGGGGTACAAGGGATTATCCTGCGCGGGATCGACCCGAAACGAGAAGCCAATGTCACCGAACTCGCCAAGAACATCACAGCGGGACAGCTGCTCGACCTGCTCACCCCGGTGAAAGTGATGCAGGCCCCGGCCGACGACCCTCAAGGCGATCTCCGCCCCGTTGAAAAACCTGGCATCATTCTCGGCAAAGAGCTGGCGCTCAGACTGGGAGTGTTTGTCGGCGATACGGTCAATGTGGTCTCTCCCGTCGGCCCGATCAGCGCGATGGGGATGGTGCCAAAAATCCGCACATTCGCCGTGGTCGCCCTGTTCCATTCGGGCATGTTTGAATACGATTCGTCGTTTGCCTATATCGAACTCAGCGAGGCGCAGAAATTTTTCAACCTGGGCTCGAGCGTGAGCGGAATCGAAGTCAAGGTCACGGATGTGTTTCGCGCCGGAGAGATCGCCCACACGATCGAACAGGAGCTGGGATTCAGCCATGGAGCCAGAGATTGGATGCAGATGAATCGCAATCTCTTCTCGGCCCTGAAGCTGGAGAAGACGATGATGTTTCTCCTGCTTGTCTTGATCACGATCGTGGCCTCCTTCAACATCGTCAGCACCTTGACAATGATCGTAACGGAGAAGCAGAAAGAAATCGCCATCCTCAAAGCCATGGGTGCGACGAAACGCAGTATCCGGCGCATTTTCATGCTGAACGGATTGATCATCGGATTTGCGGGAACCGGCATCGGCATTCCATTGGGCTATGCCTTTCTCTGGCTGATTCAAACGTTTTGGACGTTCGACCCAAGTGTGTACTACATCTCGAGCATTCCAGTTCATGTGCTGGCCGAGGACGTGCTCCTTGTGGCCGGATCTGCCATCCTGATCAGCTTTTTGGCGACCGTCTATCCGGCCAATCAGGCCGCGAAGCTGGAACCGGTCGCCGCCTTACGGTATGAATAGATTCGCAGGACTGAGAATTGAGGGCCAAGGGCTGAACCATGCCTCCCACTCCATTATTCTGAGTCTCAGCCCTCAGTCCTCGCGACTCAGCACTTGAGCAATGATTAAAGTCACCAATCTCCATAAATCTTTCTCGATGGGGTCCTATGAGCTGCCAGTCCTCAAGGAGGTGAACCTTGAAATTCAGCGCGGCGAGCTGGTAGCGATCGTAGGGGCCTCAGGAGCCGGCAAGAGCACGTTGCTCCACATTATCGGGACCCTCGATAAACCGACTAGCGGGACAGTCACATTTGATGGACAGGACCTCTTTCGAATGACGGACCCTCAACAAGCGGAGTTCCGGAACCGGCGGATCGGGTTCGTGTTTCAATTTCATCATCTCCTTGCCGAGTTCACCGCGTTGGAAAATGCCTGCATGCCGGCCCTCGTGCAACGTCGCGAACCCGCTTCCGTCAAGGCCGACGCGACAGCCCTCCTCACGGAAGTTGGGTTGGGGGATCGCCTGCATCACAAACCAGGAGAACTCTCGGGCGGCGAGCAACAGCGTGTTGCGATGGCACGTGCGTTAATGCAGAAGCCTGACTTAGTCTTGGCCGATGAGCCAACCGGCAACCTAGACACACGCAGCGGGGACGGATTGTTTGGATTGATGCGAAGCTTGAACAAAACACGTGGAACCACGTTCGTGATCGTGACCCATAACGACAAACTCTCGGCTCAATCCGACCGCATTATTCATATGCGGGATGGACAAATCGTTTCGTGACCCCTTGCACCGCTTCAGCTGCGCACCGTCCCGACAGGTGAACAGACTGGGATTTCTTGACGAAGCACCATTCCTTCTCTAGACTCGCAAGACCGCTGATTAATTCGAGGATCTGACATGCGCTGTTCGCCATGGCTCCGAATGGCCATTTTGCTGGTGGCCTCAGCATGGCCGTCCTACGGCTTGGCAGCCGAGTTTGTGATCGTGGGGCCTCGCGCGATGGGGATGGGAGGCGCTGGAGTCGCCGTCACGACCAATGCACTCGCTACCTACTGGAACCCCGCCGGCTTAGCCATGACCCAGACTGTGGATATCCGCATGCAGGGGGGAGGATTGGCAATCGATCGCCGCGGTATAGGTGATGCCCTTCATGACCTGGAAAACTTTGACGGCAGCAATACGTCTGCCGAGAATCAGGCGAGGGCTCGGGATATCGCCGACCGCATCAATCAACCAGGCGCTACGGTCTCGGTTAACGGCTCGGCCGGTCTGTATGTCAAAGGGCACCTTGGTGAACATGCGTTTGGATTCAACGTGTCTGACGTGGCAACTGGCGGTGGGTTCGTCTCAACCCCGGTACAAGCCTCGCAGGCGGGTGGACCGGGAACTCCCATCACCGTGGCAGGCCAGATGGCCCTTCGCGGTCTCGAAGCCAGGCAGCTGGCCTTTTCTTATGCCTATGCATTTTCAGACAAGACCTTCTCAATCGGCATCACGGCAAAGGTCATCCAGGGTGCTGCGTACAACGGTTCTACAGACCTCACTGGGGGAAGCGGTGTCAGCACAACCGATCATTTTGGAAAACCCAATATCTCAACGACCTATGGCATTGACCTCGGAGCCATCTATCGCCCATCTTCGTGGATTCGATTTGCCGTCGTCGCCAAAGATATCAACAGGCCAACCTTTGATGCCGCTGGTGGAGGCGAGTTAAAGCTGGAGCCACAGGTCCGATTCGGCTTCGCAATCAATCCGTACTCTTCTCTCACCCTGTCGGCCGATGTCGATGCGACTTCGAACAAGACCTTCGTCCCAGGGGTGAAGAGCCAGCTCCTGAGCTTAGGACTCGAACAGACGATCTTGTCTGAATTTCTTTCTTTCAGAATCGGGACCTTCAAGAACATGCAGGATGCATCCACCCCCTTTGTCCCCACGGCAGGGCTGGGCATCCGATGGTTTAATTTTCGTGCCGATGCCGGAGGAGGGTATGACTTCCGGGAAAAGGGTGCCCTGGTTTCCGCTTCTATTTCATTCACATTCTAATGGTATACTAGGCCTATGCTGTCTCGATCATCGATCCACATCATATCCATGATGGCACTCGTTACGCTGCTCGGTGGCTGCGGCGGATTACAGGAAGTGTGGGAAGGCCCAGGGGCTAAGGTATTTCGACCGCAGACCATCGCCGTATTACCGCCGATGGCCAGCCAATACGACAGCGCCCGGGAAGACATTCAGGAAGTCTTGGCCGTCGCCCTCAATCGACAGGGAAATATTGAACGGGTCGTCTCGCCGGAAAACGTGACCGATATCTTCCAGGCCTCGAAAGAAGCGTTCGACTCGCTCGTGTTTTACTTCTCCCGTTTGGAGATGACCGGCCAATCCGATAAGGATTCCGCCATCAAGCTCGGGAAAGCGCTCAGCGTGGACTCCTTCTTGGTGGTACGCGTCAACTCCTGGGAATATGTACGAAAGGAAGGAGATAATATCGGGCGAGTGGGGCTCAGCCTCCGTCTGATCGACGCCACAACCGGCACCACGGTCTGGAAAGCGCGCCATGAACGTTCAAACAGCTATATGTTCATTAAGCCGAGTCTGAAAGAAATCGCAAAAGAACTCGCCGACGAGATGATCAAGTACATGCCTCCCCAGACCAAGCGCTGATTCCCACCACTCTACCAACGACAAAACGCCTTAGATAAGAATTCCCGCACTTTGTATTGGTTTTACTGCCCAATCCATCTGAGTCTGTCACCGACCACGACAAGCCAGAAGGCAATCGTGATAATTACTAGGATTGGAAACACATCAAGGAGCAGGTCACGATTCAATGAGAGGGAGCGACCATGAGGTACCGAAAAGTCATGCAGGTGAGTATGGCGATGGCACTGCTCACTAGCGGATCGATCTCAGCCCAGGCCGTCTTCCCCGAGACGGAATTGAGTAAGGGAGCCCCGGAACCTCGACACCCGTGGCGCGAGATACCGCAAAATAAGCCGGATCTTCGTGGAGATCATCGCAAGTTGGATGATGAGCACCGCGACCTCCCTCGCAACACACAGAATAACCAGACGGATCGTCAGGATCTCCTGCAGGACAAAAACGTGCTTCGTCAAGAAGGGCCAGAACTTCGACAGGAGGAACGAGCCCCGGCCAATGCCGGACAAGTTCATCAAGGTCAGCGGCACCCGCGCCACGACGGTCAGACGCTCAGGCATGATCGACAAAACCTTCAAGCCGATCGTCAGCATCGTCGAGGAAGCCGACACAGGGCCAAACAGAATCGACACAAGATGCAGCATGAGCGGCGAGACCTACAAGCCGATCGCCAGGCATCTCAAGACAGACCTTCCCGCCCGATGGGACAGAATCGCGAATAACCATGTGGGCAGGCTCCAAGCCTTTACACAGATCCTTTCTCGTGGTTCAGACGAATTCCTGAGAACACACAAGAAGAGAAAGAAAGAGGGGCAGGCCTGGCTGTGCAGGTCAACCTCTGCTCGGGGATTCGCAATGCTGCCGATCGTTGCATAGTGCAAACCCACGGCACGGCCAATTTCCGAGAGACTATCGCTGTGATCGAGATGGGCCCGTCGAATAACCTCCATTTCATCAATGTGATCACTCTAAGAAGCCTCTTGGAATTTTCCCCTACTTACCCCAATACGCTCAGTTTCTGTGTCTGTTCAAGCAACCACTGTGGGCTACCTATGCCAACCCCAGTTACCGACGCCTGATACGCGGACACCACTCGCCCAATTTGATCCACCTGTGTACCGCTTGTCCCCGGGCGCCCGATCTGATCCACGCGTGTTCCAGCAGTTTCAGGTCGACCGATCTGATCCACCTGTGCTTTCCCCTCTACCACTCCCGCAGTCTGAGCTCCCTGTACTCCACTCGTTACCACTCGCCCAATTTGATCCACCTGTGTACCGCTTGTCCCCGGGCGCCCGATCTGATCCACTCGTGTTCCACTTGTCCCCGGGCGTCCGATCTGATCCACTCGTGTTCCACTTGTCCCCGGGCGTCCAATCTGATCCACGCGTGTTCCAGCAGTTTCAGGTCGACCGATCTGATCCCGATAGGTACTGGATCCACTAATAGCTGAAAAACGTGATGATGAAATTTCCATAATCTGTCTCCTTTATATGAAGTGATACGACTGCTCTCGCCCCATGAACATCTGTCACCCGACCATCCACTTCATCAGTTGACGAGACCTGTCAGCTGATTCAATTGACTAACTGCGCTGACTGCCGCTTCGGTGCTCTATCATTTTACTGAGACTGCCAATACAAAACCGCCTTCTGTGGATGCGGCTGATCAATGTGTATCTCAAATTTAACCTAGCTTGAGCACGAATTTGTGGGCTGTGGTCCCACTGTAAGCACAGTCCAAATCCATCAACTTATGTACAAAAGCCAGGTTCCGAATCTACTCACCTTCAAGCTCTATGCCATATCAAAACTCGCTGAATGTGTCATTCGGCATGGAGTTATGCAGAACTGACAGAATGAAAATGGGAAGAAGATGCAGTGTGGTTAGGCAAAAACTTCCGAATCAGCGGAATGAAGAGGCTCCGTTTGTTTGGATAGTTTCTGCCAGTTCATAAGTGGTACCTGGCGAATGAGACCTACGCAGCGACATGCCGTATAGGCATGTCATAGAGGTCCTCCGGTGTGCATCCCTTCAACACGCGATGCGGCCCGGACCTGATTGTAGAACATTAGATACCAGGCCAGCACCGCGAGAAACTGCTGTTGGTCCTCGTCATCCAGAAAGATGTCCTGCCGAGCATTGCCCCTAGCTGTCACGTGATAGAGCGCCCCGGGGAATTCGATGCGGAGTGGTCGAGCCATGAAGCGAGGTCTAGCTTGCCAGTGATGCAAGAAACAAGATCTGACCCTATTATGGATCTGTACAAATTTCCGCGGTCTCTTCTAAGAACACTCTGGCCACAGCGCTCAGTTCGTTGCGTTTGAGAAATAGAGAGCAGTACATCACTTCTGACCTGTGCATGACAGTTTCTTAACACCAGATACACTTTTCTCATCTGCTGATTGAGGTTTCTTAAGGCAATTACTGGAAGGGGGCTAGCATGAATAGGTTTATATCGTTATTGGTTTTAGTTAGGTTTTACCGTGTTACTCCTTCCACAACATTGTCCGCTTTCAGCATCATAACTCTCCTATTATCGTTCTCCTCTCCAGTCAGAGGCGAGACACTTACAGCAGTTTGCAAGGAACCAAAAGGTCGCACCATCGGGATTGAAGGGAGTGGTAAAGCTGTGGATGAGCCAGATAGATTACGTGACGGTCCAGTCACGCTTATCTGGGAAGTTGGCAAGGATCAAGCGCAAATGGTAATCCAAGACGCTCTCGGGGGAGAGCCTCTGCATGAAAGGGCAACACACGTTCACTCTTCATGGAAATTTGACACTTTCATAGTAACTTACCCACTCGCAGTCTGGTTTTACTCTATCTTTCCTCAAACGAGACGTTTGCTAATAACCCAGCATACGAATGGATATTTCCTTGATGCCGGCGGTGCTATTGCCAAATCCTTGGAAGCTCGCTGCGAGATAAGCCTGAATTAATCGAGTGCGGATCATCTTGGGGGGGCAGTTTTTTGGGTCACGGTCATTTGGGGAGGTCACACCTTCATATTGCGCCTAATGGTGCATGTAGATAGCAAGTTAAGTTGTCCGGTGTATAGCGCACAGGAACTGTCCGGTTTCTCTCTCCCGGTTTTCCCTCAAAGAATTTGAGGGCGTCAATTGGGGTCAGATCTTGTTCTGTGCGTCAATTGCCATCTTCGGCTGGAGGGTCACACCCTGTGATTGCCTAGGCTGGCACCATCGCAGCCTTGAGAGACCGCACAAACTCGGCGACGTGGCTCACCATTGCCGGGTCTTGCTGGTGGGACGCTATGCGTTTCACAATGGCGCTGCCGACAATGACGCCATCGGCCATTTTGGAGACTTGCGCGGCATCCTCCGGCGTTGCCACGCCGAAGCCGACGGCAACAGGCGATGCGGAGACTTTCTTGAGCTTCTTCACATTCTGTTGGATGTCCGTCACATTGCTGAGTTTCGCCCCGGTAATGCCGGTCAACGAGACGTAATAGACAAACCCGTGCGATTCTTCCGCCACAAGCTTTCGCCGACTAGGCGTGCTGGTCGGTGCCAGTAGAAAAATGAGCGGCAGGCCTACGGCATCAGCCGGGCCCTTGAGCGGACCCGCTTCATCCGGCGGCATGTCCGGGACAATCAACCCATCCACTCCGGCCGTCGATGCAGCCTTGCAAAACTGCTCACAGCCCATGGCGTGGATGGAGTTGTAGTACAGCATCAACACGATCGGAATGTTCGTCCGCTTCCTGAGCGAGGTCACTGAAGCCAGAATTTTCCTCAGTGTCGTGCCGCTCTTCAACCCCCGCTCTGCAGCTTGCTGAATGACTGGCCCATCGGCAATCGGATCGGAGAAGGGCACACCTAGCTCAATAATATCAGCCCCTGCCTGTTCTAAGGCCACGACCAACTGTTCTGTTTCAGCCAATCCAGGATCCCCAGCCATCAGATAGGCAATGAGGGCTTTCTCTTTCTTATCACGCAATCTCTGAAACGTGGTTTCCAGCCGTCCGCTCATAACTCCACCCCTCGCATCCTCGCGACCTGCTGCACGTCCTTGTCGCCGCGACCGGAGAGGTTGGCGATGATGAGCTGCGACTTCTTGAGCTTTGGTGCTAACTTAACGACTTCTGCGATGGCATGGGCGCTCTCAAGCGCAGGCACGATGCCCTCTTCACGCGCCAGCAGATCAAAGGCGGTCATCGCCTCAGTATCTGTCGCATAGGTGTACTCAATACGACCTTGGTCATGATAGAGACTGTGTTCCGGGCCAACCGCCGCATAGTCCAATCCGGCCGAAACGGAATGGGTCAGATTGATTTGGCCATTCTCGTCCTGAAGCAGGTACGTCATGGTGCCTTGCAGAACTCCTGGCTTGCCGCCTGAGAACCGCGCCGCATGTTTGCCGCTCACAATCCCACTCCCCCCAGCTTCCACGCCGACCATCTTGACCTTGGGGTCGCGGAGGAATGCATGAAACAGCCCGATGGAATTGCTCCCGCCCCCGACACAGGCCACGAGATAATCTGGTACCTTCCCCTCCGCCGCCAGAATCTGTTTCCGTGCCTCTTTCCCAATGATCGCCTGGAAATCGCGGATCATCATGGGATAGGGATGCGCGCCTAACACTGACCCGAGAATGTAATGGGTCGTCCGCACGTTTGTCGTCCAATCGCGCATGGCTTCGCTAATGGCATCCTTGAGGGTTCGGCTGCCTGCATCGACACCAGTTACTTTCGCACCGAGTAACCGCATGCGGAAGACATTCAAGGCCTGGCGTTGCATATCCTCTGTGCCCATGTAGACTTCACATTCCAGCCCGAACATCGCAGCTGCCGTCGCGGTGGCGACCCCATGCTGGCCGGCCCCAGTCTCAGCAATGATGCGCCGTTTTTTCATGCGCATGGCCAACAGCACTTGCCCGATGGCGTTGTTAATCTTGTGTGCGCCGGTATGGCACAGGTCTTCCCGCTTCAGATAGATCTTGGCGCCGCCCAGTTTCTTGGTCAGCCGATCGGCACGATACAGACTGGTTGGACGCCCGACGTACTGCTTGAGGTAGTAGGCCAGGTCTGCTTGAAATCGACGGTCCTTCTTCGCTTTGATATACTCCGCTTCCAGTTCGAGGAGCGCCGGCATGAGGGTTTCTGGCACATAGCGACCCCCGTAGGGTCCGAATCGGCCATGGCTATCTGGGAGCATCGACATATGAACGTATCCTCCTGAATAAATCGATAGCAGTATAGTCGTGCTTATTCGACAGGAACAAGCCTGGCCGCCTGAATAAACCCCTTCACCTTGTTCGGATCTTTCTTGCCGGGGCTCTGCTCCACCCCACTGCTCACATCGACTCCGTAGGGACGCACCTGAGCAATGGCCTCAGCCACATTCGTCGGGGTGAGTCCTCCTGCCAAGATGATGGGTATCGAGCGAGCCGCCTCCTGAGCCAACGTCCAATCGACCGTTTGCCCCGTGCCGCCATAGGCCTGGTCCGAAAACGCATCGATGAGAACCCCTCGCACGTTGGCCCGCCCTTGGAATTCAGCCAAGGCGAGAAATGTACCCCGGTCCTTCAGCCGAAGAGCCTTCAGAGCCGGACGGCCGAGATTCTGACAATAGAGAGCTGATTCATCGCCATGGAGTTGAGCCAAGGCAAAGCCACATTCATCCATAAGTGCGCGAACCCTGTCAGCCTCTTCGTTGACAAACACCCCCACCGGGAGCACAAACGGCGGAAGACCGGCTATGATGGATCTCGCGACTGTCGGCTCTACCCAACGTGGGCTTTTAGGATACATGACAAACCCCAAGGCATCCGCACCGGCCTTGACGGCAACATCGGCGTCTTCGACACTGGTGATTCCACAGATTTTGATCTTCATCCCACGTACCCTATGCTGACTCAGCACTACTGGCATTCACACCAAGCAACTCTCGGACTTTGTCTGCTGTGTGCTCGGCACGAATGAGCGACTCGCCGATCAACATGGCATGCACACCGGCTTCGATGAGCTTCACCACATCATCCCGCTTATGAATTCCGCTTTCGCTGATAATCAACTTATCGGGCGGGATCCGTTTTGCCAGACGAAACGTTACATTGAGATCCGTCGTGAACGTTTTTAGGTCTCGATTGTTGATCCCAATCATCCTCGCAGTAGGGATCCACTCCAGAACCGTATCCAACTCCCGCTCATGATGAGTCTCAAATAGGCTGTCCATCCCGAGTTCAGTGGCCAAGGCGTAGAAATCCATGAGTTGGCGACGCTCCAAAGCGGCTACAATCAACAAAACCGCATCGGCCCCGTGAGCCCGCGCTTCATAGAACTGCACATCGCCGACCATGAATTCCTTATTGAGCGCCGGGATCGGGAGTGCGCGCTTGATCTCGGTAAGATACCGAAGGTCGCCTTGAAAAAAGTCCTTGTCGGTCAAGACGGACAGGGCCGCTGCCCCGTGCTCCTGGTATGTGCGAGCAAGCCCTAGATAATCAAACTTGTCCGAAAAGTCTTCTCGTAAAAGCCCAAGGCTCGGCGACGCTTTCTTGATTTCCGCGATCAAGGCTGGGCTGGTGGGAGACCGTGTGGCATCCAGGGTGACGGCAAACCCAAGGACTGGCGGGGCATCCCGAATCGCCGCCTTGAGGTCGGCCAGATAGGAACGGCTCTGTTTGTGCCTGAGTTCAGCTCGCTTGTGCGCAAGAATACGATCGAGAATCATGAGTCACTCACGCCTTCTTGGTGAATGCAATGAGCCGATCCAACTTTTCGGAGGCGGCTCCAGAATCGATCGTCTGTTGTGCAAGACGGAATCCGTCCTTGAGCGTTTTCGCTTTTTGGCCTACGACCATCGCAGGTGCGGCGTTCAGACACACGATGTCCCGTCTCGGCCCTTTCCGCCCTTGTAGAATCTCTTTCGTTACTCGTGCGTTTTCTTCCGGCGAGCCGCCGACGAATTCCTTTCGCGCCGCTCGCCGAACCTCGAACTCTTCCGGCGCGATAAAATAACTCGATACGACTCCACTCTTCCCCTCGGCGACTCTCGTCCGGTCCGACAAAGTGATTTCGTCCAGGCCATCCAGACCATGAATCACGAAACAATGCTGCGATCCTAGCTCCATGAGAACACGCCCGAGGATATCCGTCCACTTCGCATCATAGACCCCCAGCACTTGATGCGTGGCACTGGCCGGATTCGCCAGCGGTCCAAGTACGTTCAGAATGGTCCGGATTCCCATTTCCTGCCGGACCCCGGCGCACTGTTTCATCGCGCCGTGATAGAGCGGTGCAAACAAGAACCCGATACCAACTTCGTCGATACAATCGGCCACGCGGCTCGGCTCGAGGTCGATCTTCACACCGAGCATGCTCAGCACATCCGCACTGCCGGATCTGGAGGACACGGAGCGATTCCCATGCTTCGCCACGGTAATGCCGGCCCCGGCGACCACGAATGCGGCAGTCGTGGAAATATTGAACGTGTCGGCCCCATCCCCACCTGTTCCGCAGGTATCAACAACGATCGACGACCCGACCCTGATTCGGATCGCTCGTTCCCGCATGGCGCGTACCGACCCAACAACTTCAGCGACCGTTTCACCTTTTTGTCTGAGTCCCATGAGATAGGCCGCCATCTGAGCCACGGATGCAGCGCCGTCCATAATCTCCAGCATGACCGTTTCAGCCTCTTGCACAGAAAGATCGGTTCGATCGGCTAATTTGGCGAGCGCATCTTTGATCATGGATACTCAGAGCAGGAATGGACTAGAGCTTCAAAAAGTTTCGGAGCAGATCTTTCCCGACGGCCGTCAGAATTGATTCCGGATGGAATTGGACCCCTTCGACGCCCAGTGTCTTATGGCGGATTCCCATGATCTCGCCCTCAGCCGTTTCAGCGGAAATTTCACAACATTCCGGAAGATTGCCTCGATTGACGATAAGAGAATGATAACGCGTCGCTTCAAATGGATTGGGCAGGGACTGAAAGATGGTCTTGCCGTCGTGCTGGATCCGCGACGTCTTCCCATGCATTAACCGGGGAGCGCGGACGACTTCCCCTCCGTAGGCAACAGCCATCGACTGATGCCCCAAACAGACACCGAGAATAGGCAGCTTCCCCCCAAACCGACGGATGGCGTCGACTGAAATACCGGCCTCCCTTGGTGTACACGGTCCCGGTGAAATCACAAGGCGGCTCGGATGTAAGTCCTCGATCTGATTGAGTGTAATCTTGTCATTTCGATAGACCTGCACATCTTCACCTAATTCTCCGAGATACTGGACGAGATTGTACGTGAAGGAGTCGTAGTTATCGATGACCAATAGCATAAGCGTTACTCGTCGTTCGTGAGGCGTATCTCGTCAGAGAATCCGAGGCGATTCACCCTTCACGAAACACCACTCATTCCAGCCCCTGTTCCGCCAGTTCGATTGCCTTCATCATGGCGCGAGATTTGTTGCAGGTTTCTTCATACTCATGTTCCGGATTCGAGTCGGCGACGATGCCCGCCCCGGCCTGGATGAAGGCTCGACGGCGCGAGACCACCACCGTACGGATATTGATGCACATGTCCATATTGCCTGAAAAACTGATGTACCCGACGGCGCCGGCATAGGGCCCCCGTCTGGTCGGCTCAAGTTCCTCGATAATTTCCATCGCCCTGATTTTCGGTGCGCCGGACACGGTACCGGCGGGAAAGCATGCCTTCAGCACATCATACACCGTCTTGTCCGGGCACAGCGTGCCTGTGACATTCGAAACCATATGCATGACGTGCGAATACCGTTCGACATTCATCAACGACTCGACGTGGACGGAGCCCTGTTCAGCCACACGACCGACATCGTTGCGCCCGAGATCCACCAGCATAATATGCTCGGCCCGTTCCTTGGCATCGGCAAGAAGACGGCGCTCTAATTCCACATCCTCATCCGTCGTTGCACCACGCCGTCTGGTGCCAGCAATCGGACGCACCGCAACCAACCCGTCCTCACACCGCACAAGAATTTCTGGAGACGAGCCGACCAGTTCAACCCCGGCAATTCGGATGTAATACATATAGGGTGACGGATTGACGAGGCGCAGAGCCCGATAGAGCTGAAACGGGGGAGCCTGGAGATTTGTTTCCCATCGTTGCGACAAGACACACTGAAAGATATCGCCAGCCTTTATGTAGTCCTGCGCGCGAGACACGATCTTCTCAAAGTCTGCCTTGCTCATGTTGGCCGTGAAACGAATCGGCGTTCGCCGGCGCCTCGGCTTGACGGGTCGAAGCGGCCGACGGATTCTGGCAATCATCGCTTCAATCCTGCCAGTCGCCTCACGATAGGCCGAACGAATGTCTCGTTCCGACTGGGATTTTACCTGTGCATTGGCGACAACCTTGATCTTTTGCGAGACGTTGTCGAAGATGAGCAGCGTTTCGGTTAATAAAAATGCAAAGTCCGGAACATCGAGGTGTTCCTTCTTGCGAGAGGGAAGATCCTCGAACGTCTGCACCATGTCGTAGCCGAGGTACCCGACGGCTCCACCGACAAAAGGAGGCAGATCCGGAACCGTGACAGGACGGTACGTCTCCATAATTTCCCGCAGACGGTCCAGTGGCGCCCCTCGGCTAGGGATTCGCCGGCGATCCGAACCCTTCTTCACACACAGATCACCACGATCCTCGTAGATGACGAGGGGAGACCCGCTTCCAAGGAAGGAATACCTGGCCCACTTTTCTCCCCCTTGAATACTCTCCAGCAAATAGGCCGAGGGCCCGTGATCAATTTTGGCAAAGGCCGAAACCGGCGTATCATAGTCCGCCAAGATTTCACGGAATAATGGAATGAGATTGCCCTGCTTTGTGTAAGAGCGAAACTCATCCAGAGTGAGTGAATAGGTCGCTGCCCGCATGCTGTCCGCTTACTCTGCCCCCACCAGGAGCTTCTGTCCGATCTCGACAATGTCATCCGGCAGTTTATTGAACTTCTTCAATTGATCGACCTCAATGCCATACCGCCTGCCAATGCTGTAGAGCGTTTCCCCCGCTTTGACCACATGCACCATCCCCGGTGTGACCTTCATCGGAAAAGCCGGCTCAGTCATAGCCGCCATGCCTTTGTCTGAAAGATGACCACCGCTGCGACCGCCGGAAACAGCTTTCGGCAGTTCGGCTTTTTTGGGTTTGGCTAGAGGGGGCTGGCCCTTTCGCTGCATATCCTCTAGGGCTTTTCGTTCCAGCACTGTCGCTTCCCTGATTGCTTCTGTCTCCTCTTGAAGACGCCCCATCTGCTCACGTGCTATTTGCACTTGGGCTGACAGTTCACGATTTTTCGACTCAAATTCAGACAGTTCGGCCTTGACATGCCTGACTTCACTGTCCAGCTCTGCCGTCCGTTTCTCTTCCTGCGTGAGAAGGCGCTGAAAATTCAGGCTTCGCGCTTTTTCCGCGTTGTATTTTTCCTCTAATACAACACACCCACTTACCAGCCACCCACCACAGAGCAGTATTCCTAATGAAATAATCTTCTGGATTCGCTCACAGACCTGCTGCTCTCCCTGCTGCATATATCCTCCTTTACCCAGGCTCTCTGCCAACTTCAGACCTGCTGAAGCGACGCTTAGGATAGTGGCCACTGATGCGAAAGTCAAAGCGGACCAGGCCCATCGGGTTTGACCGTTTCCGCGCCCTTATGCTACGGTCAGCACAATTCAGGCCTCTCCCCCTCTCATGCCAAACGTCGTCTTTCATGGCACCTTAGAAGCGATCAATGAGGCGTCACCTCTTTGAGCGCAACCATGCGACAGGATTCACTCCATAACGACTCTCTCCCCTCGTCGAAAGCCACTCCAGCCGAACAAGAGCGACTAGCCCACCTCAAGGGCCAAATCCGGCATCATGACTACCTCTATTACATCAAGGACCAGCCTGAGATTTCCGATGGAGAGTATGATCGGTTGTTCCGAGAATTGACCGACTTGGAACGGACGTACCCGGAACTGGTTACCCCCGATTCCCCGACTCAGCGTGTCGGTGCTCCCCCCTTGGATACGCTCGGCAAGGTGCAGCATGAACGGCCCATGCTGAGCCTTGATTCCTTGATGAATTCTGAGGACGTCCTGGCCTTCGATCAGCGAATGAAACGGGAGCTAGGTGTGGACCTCATCGAGTACACGGTCGAGCCTAAATTCGATGGCCTGTCAGTTGAAATAGTCTACGACCACGGGATGTTTGTTCGCAGCTCGACCCGTGGGGACGGACAGGCGGGCGAGGATATCACCATTAATCTCCGCACGATTCGCTCGCTCCCGCTGCAGTTGGAGACCGGCTCGTACCCGGATCATTTGGTGGTGCGCGGCGAAGTGTACATGCGCCTTTCCGACTTTCATGCGCTCAATCGACGAATGACCGAGCGGGGGGACGACGCCTTTGCCAACCCACGTAATGCCGCCGCCGGTTCTCTTCGGCAACTCGATTCGCACATTACCGCTTCACGGCCACTCGTCGTCACGTGCTATGAAGTGATGGCGATGACCGGAGCTCATCCCCCGTCGCACTGGGCGGAACTGGAGATGCTGGCCATGTGCGGACTTCCGGTCCCTCACCTTCGCCGACGATGCGAAAGCATCGACCAGGTCTTGGCATTTCACCGGGAAACGGAGGACCAACGCGATAATCTCCCTTATGAAATTGATGGAGTCGTGGTGAAAGTCGATCGCGGGGATTGGCAAGCGCAACTAGGAATGAAATCCAGAAGTCCTCGTTGGGCCATCGCGTTCAAGTTTCCTCCTCGAAAAGAGATCACGGAAGTACAGGACATTGTAATTTCCGTTGGCCGAACGGGAGCCTTAACCCCTCTCGCCCTCCTGAAACCAGTCGACGTCGGTGGGGTCACCATCAGCCGAGCGACCCTCCACAATGCGGACGAGGTGGCAAGAAAGGATATCCGAGTAGGCGACACGGTTCGAGTCGAACGCGCCGGCGATGTTATTCCGGCGATCACCGAGCGTATCCCCATCTTGAATGAAGTCAGGTCGGACCCGTTCCACATGCCACTTCACTGTCCAATATGCAATTCCACGGTGGCAAGAGAAGGTGCCTACTCCTACTGCACAGGCCACGCCGCCTGTCCGGCCCAACTGAAAGGTGCCATTGAACACTTCGTATCGAAGCCCGCGCTCAATATCGACGGACTGGGTAAGAAAACAGTGGCACAATTGGTCGACCTCGGCCTTGTGAAGGATCTCTCCGACCTGTATCGACTCAGGGCTGAACAACTTCTTGAGTTAGAGGGATTCGCGGAGCGATCCTCAACCCTGCTCCTTAACGCCCTCGCTCAAAGCAAACACGTCTCGCTCGACCGATTTTTGATGGGCTTGGGCATCCGTCAAGTAGGGCAGCACATCGCCAAAGTGCTTGCGAAAGAGTTCGGCTCGCTTGATGCTATCATGTCGGCTGACTGCGCCCGTTTTCAGGAAGTCCGGGAAATTGGTCCTGAAATCTCCGAGAGTTTGGTCTCATACTTCCAAGAGAGTTCGAACCGACGGGTTATCGATGGATTGCGTACACTCGGCGTTTCGATCATGGACACACCCTCAACTCAGAGCCCGGTTGCTTTGCCTTTATCAGGGAAGAGCTTCGTGTTCACTGGTGGATTGTTGAGGCTGACGAGAGAGGAGGCCAAGGCGCTGGTAGAACGGTTGGGCGCCACGGTGTCATCCAGTGTCAGCAAGAAGACGGGCTATGTCGTAGCTGGCACAGACCCTGGCTCGAAACTCGATCAGGCGAAGAAATTAGAGCTAACTGTCCTTAGCGAGGAAGCTTTCCTAGACCTGATCAAGCAATATACAGAATGCTAGTCACACCGAGGCTTCGACCGGAACAGGCACTTTCTCGTCCTTAAGAATTTGTACGCTTCGTATCGAACGGGGATCCGCCTCATGGACCACCAGGCGACAATTCTCGATGCGAAGTTCTTCTCCTGCCTGCGGGATGCGACCAAGATTTTCCTGGATCAGCCCCCCGATCGTCAGGGCTTCATCGCCAAGCTCGACTTTCAGAAAGTCGTTCACCTTTCGAACTTCCGTCCGTCCGTGGACTAGAATTTGGTTCTTCCCAATGCGTTTGATGAGTTCTTCGGTGATATCCGTTTCATCGACGATCTCACCCACGACTTCCTCGAGAAGATCTTCAAGCGTCACCAGTCCCATGACACCGCCGAATTCGTTGACGACAACTCCCATATGCCGCTTCTCCTGCTGGAACTGTTTCATTAAATCGTCCGCTGTCTTGCCGGCTGGGACGAAGAGCGGAGGATGGGCGATATCCCGGAGGCGCAAATCGGTTCTCCCCTTGGCCAATTCGGTCAGCGCCTTCGTCTTGTAAAGAATCCCTGTAATGTTATCGAGCATGCCGTCATAGAGCGGAATTCTGGAGTACTTGGAATTATAAAGCAGCTCTTGTGCTTCCTTGAGCCGAAGGTTCCCGTCGAGCGAAAACACGTAGATGCGCGGCGTCATCGCATCTTCCGCTGTAATATCTTTCAGTTGAAACACATTCTTGATCATTTTGACTTCTTCCGATTCTAACTCGCCGGCTTTTCCTCCTTGGTCGAGCATAATTTTCAGCTCTTCCTCTGTTACCAAGGGAAGCGTCAACCCCTTTCCTCCCGTCAAACTGTAGATCAGAGGAACGATCAGAAAAAGAAGCGGTCGCAACATGACCTGAACCCCATAAATGGGGTAGGCCATGTTCAGTGTCACGGGCACGGAGAACTTTGCCGCTAGAGTCTTTGGGATAACATCCACTGACACGAGAAGCACAAAGGTCAGGATACCGATCATCACTGCAATCGCTTCTTCAAGTGCACTCTTGCCCCCATAGGCATTCAATGTGATGAAGGTGGCGAACATGGGGGTCGCAGTACTGACGAGACGGTCACCGACGAGAATGGTCGAGAGGAGCTTTTGGGGATCGCTCCTTAACTGAAGAGCTTTGGCTGCCCGTTTACTTCCGTTCTGGGCTAAGGCTTTCAGTCGTGTTTCGTTGACCGAGAAGAAGCCAATCTCGGCTGTAGAAATAACAGCTGATAACCCTATCAATCCTAGTAGGATGAGGATGTCCATCGCAGTCGTCTAGTAGGGACGTTGGACCAGTATGGCTGGCCTGATGAGAAGCCGGGCGTCTCCCAGAGGATACCTCTTGGTCCACCCTTCAGAAGACCGTACGATTAAGACAATCGAACCGCTTAGAATAGAGTTCACAGCTACTACATCTATCACAGGGATCAAATGCAGGCAAGCAATCCAAAAAATGTCGCTTGAAAATCAATTGGTTCTAAACGGACCCTCGGAATGATGCTACCATCCTTCTCGTGTTTAGCTATCATCCCGCACAACAAGCGATTGCAGGTTCAATGTACGATCGAGGCGATTCGCGGCCATCTGAGCCTCTGGCTCGGTCAAGAATCGACCAATTTGCACTCGGTAACGACGCCCTTCATGGAGATCGATCTGAATGATACGCCCATCAGCAAAATCTCGTTGAACTTGTGCTAACAATGCCCGAGCATTCTGAAGGTCCGCGAAAGCACCGACTTGAACCCGTAACACCCCCATCCCTTCGGGCCGAGAGTTATAGTCCACAACCCGAAGTTCGACCTGGTCGGTTCCGTTGCCGACCATCCCTAGCGCTTGGGCACCAGCCAACGAAAGGTCCAACACCCGTCCCCTTGCGAACGGTCCTCGATCATTAATCCTGACCGTAACGTGGCGACCTGAAGTCAACGAATGCACAACTGCGACGGACCCAAGTGGCAGTGTCCGATGAGCAGCCGTCAGTTTGTACATGTCGTACCGTTCCCCATTCGCTGTCTTGTTCCCATGAAAGCCAGGGCCATACCACGAGGCCATCCCTCGTTCTACAAACCCAATGGGATACCCGGGGAAACGATCAATAGGACGAGGAGCGGTGGTGCAGCCTTGATAGAGGACGGCGCCCAGCCCGATCACGACCATGGGCAAAGAAGCAAGTTTCGTGAGCGGCACCGGCCGCATCAATTAAAACTCGTCGAGCGACTGATTGCGTAGAATGGCCAAGGCCTTGTCGGTATTGGAAACGGTCAGAACAACGATCGCCCGTTTCCCTTCCCGTGAAGGCGTACAATAGCCGCACTTGATGTTGATCCGGCTCTTCATCAACGTATCCGCCACTTTCCTTAACGCGCCGGGCTTGTTTTCAAGACTTAGGAGGAGCGCAATTTCTTCGCCGAACCTAATCTTCGCTGCCTTAAGGGCCGCGCGCGCACTGTCCAGGTCAGCGACAAGCAGCCGCAACTTGCCTGTTCCCATCACCTCTGGAGCGGAGAACGCCTTGATGTTGACACCGGCTTCACCGAGGACCGCCGTCACTCTGGCAATAGCACCCGGTTTACTCTGACCACTGATAACAAGTTGCGTTGTTGTCGGCATAGTGAGACTCCTAGTTAACCCCGGCATCAGGATGCTTCCGCCTCGTTGGCCGTACGGCCCGCAACGGAGACCACGATCCATAGTGATACGATAGCATGCGAGAGGGCGCCGGTCGCGCGCAAAGTCTTCGAGCTCGTAACCGCACCACAATGAAGGTGTCGGCACTCGATCGAATTCGGAGGAACCGCCGCTTCCTACACCACAGGCACAATGACAGCCGCCAGTTCCGCATTCTTACACTCCTCGTTATGAACATCCACTCGTTGCGCCGCACGTCACGCATTTGAGACAAGTGCCGTTTCGGACCATGGTGAACTGCTTGCACTCGGGGCAGGGATCGCCTTCGTAGCCCTTGACCCTGGCATCCTTGGCATTATTGATCTCTGTCAGCGTAAGCGTTTCCCTTGTGATCTCCACTTGTCGAGCAACACTATGTCCATTTCCATGACCATTTCCTTTTCCACCGTTCCGGCGGATCGGAAGATGTTCCGTAAGAACGGAAGATTTGGCCAGTGCATCAAGGTCCGCCACTTCTTCTGAACATTCTGGATCCATGTCGTCTTTCTTCATCGAATCCATGCGCAAATCTTCCTCCTTCACCTGCGCCAGGTCATACCGGTCGAGATACGTCACGGCCAATTCCCGGAAGATATAGTCAATGATCGAGGTTGACATTTTGATTCGATCGTTCAATTTCACCGGACCGTTCGGCTCAAACCGGGTAAAGACAAACGCCTCAACAAATTCTTCCAGCGGCACACCGTGCTGCAGTCCAAGAGAGATGGCGATCGCAAAGCAATTCATGAGGCTTCTAAATGCCGCCCCTTCCTTGTGCATATCCAAAAAGATTTCTCCGACCGTCCCATCCTCATATTCACCAGTGCGCAAGTACAGCTTATGTCCCCCAACAATCGCCTTTTGCGTGTATCCGCTTCGCCGACTCGGGAGCGGGCGGCGCTTGGCGAGATACCGAACAAGTACCCGTTCGGTGATTTTCTCCGCCATCCCCATCACACCAGTGGCCACCTCCACGGCCTTGCCACTGTCAGTCGAAGCGCTCAACGGCTGACTCAGCTTGGACCCGTCACGATAGAGTGCGACTGCTTTGACCATGCTCTTCCAGGCGAGTAAATAGGCCGCCTTGACGTCTTCAAGCGTGGCATCGGCCGGCATATTAATGGTCTTGCTAATCGCGCCGCTGATGAACGGCTGTGCCGCGGCCATCATGCGGATATGCGCATCGACGGCGATGGAGCGTTGTCCGATCCGACCGCATCGATTGGCACAATCGAACACTGCAAGGTGTTCGGCCTTCAAATAGGGGGCGCCTTCCACCGTCATCGTCCCACAGCAGAAATCATTCGCTGCGGCGATCTCTTCTTGCGTAAAGCCAAGCGTCTTCAGCAGGTTGACGCTTGTTTCATTCAGCTGGGCTTCGGTCAGGCCAAGCTTTTCGACACAGAACGCCTCTCCGAGTGTAAACTTATTGAAGGCGAACTGAATTTCAAAGGCTTGCCCCAAACTGCTCTCCAAACGATCGAGAGCCGCATCGTCAAATCCCTTTCGACGCAACGTGTCATGATTGATGAACGGTGCGCTCTTGAGCGTCTGAGCCCCAACACAGTACCGAACGACATCCTGCGCTTGCTGATCCGTATAGCCAAGGTTGGCCAGCGCCATCGGCAAGCTTTGATTGATGATCTTGAAGTACCCCCCACCAGCCAGTTTCTTAAATTTCACCAGAGCAAAATCTGGTTCAATCCCCGTGGTATCACAGTCCATGACCAACCCAATCGTGCCGGTTGGAGCAATGACGGTCACTTGAGCATTGCGATATCCATAGGCCGTCCCTAATTCAAGCGCATGGTCCCAGGCGCGTCTGGCGGCGAGAAGCATGTCAGGCGGACAATGCTCGGGGCGGATTCCCATCGGCGCAATCGTGAGGTGCTCATATTCTGCCTGCGGCGCCTGGTACGCAGCTCGACGGTGATTGCGGATGACCCGCAGCATATGGTCTCGATTGTTTGCGTACCCCGGAAAGGGCGACAATTCGGCAGCCATTTCAGCCGATGCACTGTACGCTTCACCCGTCATAATGGACGTGATGGCTCCACACATCGCCAAGGCCTTGGGGGAATCGTAAGGAATGCCTTGACGCATGAGCACCGTGCCCAGATTCGCATACCCCAACCCCAGCGTCCTGAACTGATAACTCTTTTCGGCGATGGATCGGCTTGGGAAAGACGCCATTAACACACTGATCTCCAAGGCAATCGTCCACAGCCGAACGGCATGGCGAAAATGTTCCAGCTCGAATTGCCCATCAGCGGCATAGAACTTCGTGAGGTTCAGGGAAGCGAGATTACAGGCCGTATCGTCCAAGAACATGTACTCAGAACAAGGATTTGATGCGTTGATACGACCGTCCTCCGGACAGGTATGCCACTCGTTGATGGTGGTATCGTACTGAGTCCCTGGATCAGCACATATCCAGGCCGCCCATGCGATCCGGTCCCACAGCTCCCGTGCCTTGACGGTTTTCCAGACCTTGCCGCTCGTTCGACGCTTGAGTTGCCAGTCACCGTCGGTTTCGAGTGCGGCAAAAAACTCGTTTGGAATCCTAACGCTATTGTTGGAGTTTTGCCCAGAGACGGTCTGGTAGGCCTTCCCATCCCAATTCGTGTCATATTCATGGAAGACAAAATGCGTGAAGCCTTGCTGTGCATAAGAAAACATTCGTTGGATATACGCCTCGGACACCAGATCCCGACGGGCCGATGCCAGAGCCTCACGCAAGACCGGATTGGTCTTCTGGTCGAGATCCAGCCTGAGAGCGCCCTCACCATCGACCGTATGACAAGCTTTCAGCACAGCATTGAGGCGCTGCGCACAAATCTTTGACCCCGTCACCATCGCCGCGACCTTTTGCTCTTCAATGACTTTCCAATCGATAAATTCTTCGATATCCGGATGGTCGAGGTCCAAACAAACCATCTTGGCGGCACGACGCGTCGTCCCTCCAGATTTGATCGCTCCGGCAGCTCGATCCCCGATCTTTAGAAATGACATAAGGCCTGAAGACTTCCCACCGCCGGAAAGCCCTTCGCCATCCCCACGCAGTTTGGAAAAATTGGTCCCGGTCCCGGAACCATACTTAAACAACCGCGCTTCCCGAACCCAGAGATCCATGATGCCGTTTTCATTCACGAGATCGTCCTCGATTGATTGAATGAAACAGGCATGCGGTTGAGGATGTTCGAAAGCGTTGGTGGCTTTCACCACTTCGTGAGTCTTGGGATCAACGTAATAATGCCCTTGTGCCGGTCCCGATAACCCATAGGCATAATGAAGGCCGGTATTGAACCACTGGGGAGAATTGGGCGCTGCCATTTGATGGGCCAACATGTAGCACATTTCATCGTGAAACGACTCCGCATCGTCCGGCGTCTTGAAATACCCATAGGACTTGCCCCAATGGGTCCAGCATCCCGCCATGCGTTCGAAGACTTGACGGGCATCTTGCTCTCCACCCAACACCGGCTTGCCATCTGGACCGATGGCAGGCTGCCCATTCTGATCGCGCTGCGGAACTCCGGCCTTCCGAAAGTACTTCTGCGCCAATATATCGATGGCTAGCTGCGACCATGCCTCAGGAACGTCGATATTTTCGAGCTTGAAGACAGTGGATCCGTCGGGATTGCGAATCTCCGACGAACGCTTCACAAACGTGATCCCCTCGTAGGGATTCTGCCTGCGACTGGTAAATCTTCGATCAATTTTCACGGTAGACCTCCTGCCGAGGGGAAAAGGATGTGACCCATGCCTCTGAGTAGATCATATTTAAGGTGCGAGAAGCTCATGTAGTTTCAATGGATAGCTACATATAGCTATCATGTTTTTTTGTCAACACCAAGTATTGTGGATCTTTGGGAAATAAGAGGACAGGCTGTGAATAGTCGAAATACGAATATCCTGGCTAATTCTAGTCGCTTATCAACGGGGTTATCCACAGAAATAACCAGCGGAATCTGGCCCCATCAGATTACCCTGGCCATTTTTTATTTTTAGAAGGCCATTCGCCCGATCTTCAGCGTTGCTTCTTCGACACCGTGAATAGGAATGAACCAACCGCCGAGGCCGAAGACAATGACTTTTGTATCGGCCACCTGTGTTTCATACCGGCTCACAATCCCCCAGTTCCGTCGCACTGTATTCGGCCTCACGAGTGATTCGAGAAGCTTCCTGCTTTGCGACTGAAACACCTGCCGAATAAATTGTTGCTCTCGAGTCGGTGCCCCCTGGTCCATTTGGTCTATCGCTTTGCTCAATTCCTGTTCAACGAAGCGTAAATAGTCATCCATGGTCGGGTTTGACCATGCCAGAGCGACCGCTCCTGCAAGTGCAACAACTATCACGCTCAGACGAAGGAGACTCATGATGTTTTGATAGGATCGTCTACCCTCGAAATTGTTCGATGACTATTGAATCGCCTCATTTGACAAACAACCGTCCGCCAATTAGCTTAGCCAGAATTTTCTTCACAAGGTCCATAAAGTCTGGAGGAGACCATGTTCGTCTGGAGCAAGAAACTTGTCGGAGCCCTGTTAGGCATATTCACACTGCTGTTAGGAATCTTTCTCCTCCAAGGCCCGTCAGAGAGCACGAGCGTTCTCAAGGCTCACACCACTCAGTGGATCATCTTGAACTATGCCTGCCTATTGGTCTGGCTCTTCGTCTGGATGATCGACCAAGGGCGCGTCCGCGGCAAGAACGTCTGGCTCTGGTTAGTGCCATTCATCCTGGCCCCACTTCCCACGCTCATGCTGTTCGTGCTCTTCCTACAACGACGATTGTCTTCATAGTCACTTGGAGATCGACGAAGCTGCAGGTTCCGTAGCAGAAGTATGCTCGGCGGCTTTCTGCTCCGGCTCGATGGAACGTCGAATCCGCCACACGGCCCACAGACCCGGTAGAGCGACAACCACGGTCAAGACAAAAAAATGAGTCCATCCAACCAGGCTGACAAGATCCGCCGATGGACGGCCGGCAAATACCCTCCCCAACGCCTCTAACGAAGACAGCAAGGCGAACTGAGTCGCGGTATACCGGGGATCACAGAGCGACATGACCAACGCCACAAATGCCGCAGTGCCCATTCCGCCCGTCACATTTTCGATCACGACTGCCACCGTTAGGACCGTCGGATTCTTGCCTGCCAATGCCAAGGCGACGAACCCCAGGTTTGAGACCGCCTGCAGGACCCCAAAAATCAACAGCGACCGTACAAGTCCCGATTTGGCCATCACAAGTCCGCCGACAAAAGCGCCCAGCAATGTGGCAAAAACCCCTAATCCCTTGACCGCGCCGACATCCGTCGCAGAAAAACCAAGCCCTCCGATCAGAAAGGCGGTCTGGAGCGCAGAGGCAAAAGCGTCTCCGAGCTTATAGAGAACGATTACAGCCAAGAACCCTAACGCATGAGACCGTCCAAAGAACTCCGCCAGCGGTGCGCCGACTGCTTCCCTCATGCTCTTCGGAGCCTCGGCAACAAACCTGGGGTTGGGGCTGATCAAGACGATGCCTACTCCGGCTACCATGACGGCTGCCATCGCCAGATACGTCAGTGGCCACCCGGCATAATCGGCCAGTACAAGCGCGCCAGCCCCAGAAGCTAATAGGGCAATTCGATAGCCGTTCACCCATACCGCCGCGCCCAAACCGCGTTCATGAGATTGGAGCGTGTCTGTGCGATAGGCATCGAAGACAATATCCAGAGAGGCGGCCAGGAACGCCACGAGCACGGCATAGGCCGCCAACCATCCAGGATGTATCTGAGGATTGGTGAGAGCCATGAGTCCCAGGCCGACCGCTACACAGAGTTGCGTCAGCACCATCCAGCCGCGCCGCCGCCCGAACCAGGGAGGGATCACACGGTCCATCACGGGGGCCCACAGGAACTTGAGCGTATAGGGCAGGCCGACCATCGTAAAAATACCGATGGTCTTAAGGTCAACTCCCTCCACTGTCAGCCATGCCTGTAAGGTCCCGGATGTGAGTGCAAGGGGAAGACCGGACGCAAAACCCAGCGGCAACATCACAAGGACGCGCCGATTCATGAGGCTGGCTAAATCGAAGGATCCTTGTTTCATGGAAAATCACTCGCACGAACGTGGGCTGAATCGGACGGACGTGCCCACAACTCCAGGGCCATCGTCAACTGCAGGCAGAATATCATCGCCTCACGCGACTGTTCAGCAGAATCATGAAACATGCGGGAACAGCCTTATCAGCCGATCAGAAGCTAGCAAGGCTGTCCGTTGAACATACAGGGCTTGTATCGCGAGATATCGAAGTCGGTATTTTCCTGGTAGACCTTTTCGTTGCCGTTGACCCCGTCTTGCTCAGGGTCATTCCACATGGTGTGGTTCCACCAATAGAAGAGCGGTTGGGCCTCGGTCTGATAGATAGGATTACCGTAGGTGCTGCGCGAATACTCCTGCACCAGCCGGGCCGTGACATAGTCGATGTGGCCATTCCCGCGAAGCGAATAGAGCATGATGAAGAGACGGGCCTCATGGTCATACAGCTCCTCGACACGAGTGATGAGATCGGGCTCGGTGGGAAGTGAATCCGTGCTCCATCCCCTCATAGGATGGCTCCAGAACAACCCTGCCAAAACAAACACGATGAGCGTGCGCAAAGGCATGATGCTTACGCGCTCCACAACGACTTGGATGCAACCCCGCTCTGGGTCGTTCCGACGATTAGGCCATAATCCTTGAGGATTCCCCGTCGTAAGAGACAACCTTGCCGGAACACGCAGAATCTCTCTATAATGCCACCCTATGGTGACAACCCGTGCATCTCTTCATACGCTCGGCTGCCGATTGAATCAAGCCGAAACCTCGATCCTTGGGGAAGGGCTCAGACGAAAGGGATTTGAGCTCGTCGAGTTCGGCCAACCAACCGATGTCCTCGTGCTCAATACCTGTTCCGTGACGGAAGAGGCCGAACGGACATCGCGATACCTGATCCGGAAAACGCTGAAACACTCTCCTCATGCCTTCATCGCCGTGACAGGCTGCTACGCCCAAACAGGCATGGAACAGCTCAAGCAGCAAGCCGGCATCGATCTCATCGTCGGACACCAATTCAAGCTGGACTTGCCGGCCTATCTCCCGCCCGTGCATGAGCTGAGAAAGCGATCCATCCCGGATGTTCACCACACAAAGACCATGGCCCGCGGAGACTTCGATCTGCCTCACTTCGCAGAAGCGGACTCCACCCGTGCCTTGCTCAAAATTCAGGATGGCTGTAGCACGATGTGCAGTTTCTGCATTATTCCGTTTGCACGAGGCCATGAGCGAAGCAGAACGTTCGAGGACATCCAGCGGGAAGTTGAAGCCTTAACCGCCCGAGGATACCGGGAAGTCGTGCTCACCGGGGTGAACATCGGTCAGTACGCGCACAACGGCCTGGACTTTTATGCATTGCTTCGCTGGCTCGACCAACAGCCAGGCCTCGAACGTATTCGTATCTCTTCGATTGAACCAACCACTGTCAGCGAAGAAATACTCGACCTCCTTGCCTCATCCAAAAAACTCTGCCCGTACCTTCATATTCCTCTGCAAAGCGGAGACAACCAGGTATTACAGGCCATGAATCGACGCCATACGATTAAGGCCTATACCAAACTGATCGAAGCGGCGCTCACGAAGATTCCCAACCTTGGCCTTGGAACTGATCTTCTGGTTGGATTCCCCGGCGAAACTGACACGGCGTTTCGGAATACAGTCGCGGTTGCAACAGATCTTCCATTTTCTTATCTCCACATCTTTCCCTACTCCTCCCGACCGGGAACGGCCGCGCTGCGCATCAAAGAACGTGTGCCATCCACATCGGTAAAGAAACGGACCGATCTGCTGCTCGATCTGGATCGCGCCAAACGACTGGCATTTCACAACAAGCAGATCGGTAAAACCGTCTCAGTCCTGTTCGAAACCGGAACTCGAGATTCCTATCGCTTCGGCACAACTCCGAACTTCACCAGAGTGGCAGTCACGGAGACAGGCGACCTTCAGAATCAGATTTTACCGGTCACAATTACCGCCGCAGCAGACCGTTTCACGTTTGGCCATCTTACGGCTTCTCAACACACACTCTCTGCCATGGCAGTACTATGACGCTGAAGACTGCCCCCCACGTACATATCGAAACCTTCGGCTGCCAGATGAACGAGTCCGATAGCGAGCTCATCCGCTCAATGCTGAAGCGAGAAGGGTTCGTCTTTACGGAGGACCGCGAACGCGCCGATGTGGTCTTAGTCAACACCTGCGCAATCAGAGAGAATGCTCACAAAAAGATCTATCTCCATCTTTCCGAGCTCAGAGCCGTAAAAAAGCAACGCCCGCTCGTCGTCGGTGTGCTTGGGTGCATGGCTCAGAATTTAAAGAGCGAACTGGCGGAGAAAGAACCGCTCATTGACGTCCTGGCCGGCCCAGACTCGTACCGACAGTTGCCCCGGTTGCTCACCAACGCGCTGGACGAACAAGAGCAGGGACTCCGGCAGAAAGCGTTTGCGCTTGATCTGTCGGAATATGAAACCTACGAAAACATCATGCCGGACCGGAACGACGGCGTGAACGCCTGGATCACCGTCATGCGCGGCTGCGATAACTTCTGTTCCTTCTGTGTCGTCCCCTATACCAGGGGACGTGAACGTTCGCGCGACCCGGAATCCATTCTTCTCGAAGCTCGTGACGCGTCCACCCGTGGCTTTAAGCAAATCACGCTGCTCGGGCAGAACGTCAATTCTTACCGCCATGAAGCATGGGACTTTGCCAAGCTCATCGCTGCCGTGGCAGACACACCTGGCATCGATCGAGTACGCTTTACCTCTCCACACCCGAAAGACTTTCCCCCTGCGCTCATCGACGCCATAGCCACGCACCCCAAAATCTGCAAGCACATTCATCTCCCGCTTCAGGCAGGAAGTGATCGCATACTTGAACTCATGGGGCGGACCTATACGGGAGCCGAGTATCTGGCATTGGTTGATCGAATTAGAAGCCGTATCCCCGACATCGTTTTGACGACGGATATCATCTGTGGCTTCTGCTCGGAGTCGGAGGAAGATTTCCAAACGACCCATCGTATAATCGAACAGACGCAGCTCGACTCAGCCTACATCTTCAAGTACTCGGAACGGAAGCATACGATTGCGGCAAGAAAATATGCGGATGATGTCTCTGATCGAGTCAAAGGTATGCGCGTCGCTCAACTCCTGGAAACTCAGCGCCGCATCACCCTAGAACGCAACCGCCGGCATATTGGCAAGGCAATGCAGGTGCTAGTTGAGAGAGATGCAACCCGCTCGTCAACCCAAGCAATGGGGAAAACCGATGGTAACATCACAGTTATATGGGAGAAAGGCACCGGTGATTTTCGGCCAGGCACTCTGATTACGAAACAGATCTTTGATGCCTCCGCTGCGACTCTCTATGGAAAGTGAGATCCCAGTATCGTGGACAGTTCATATTGGAGACATTAACAATCTCACCCTTTGGAACAATTCCGTACATCCAAATGGTAGAAATGAACATTTCTTGACTGGCTCGCTCGGCCACATTCAGACTATCTCTTCAGCCGTTCTTTCCCTATATTCGTTCTCATATCATCTCATTGATGACCAAGCCCACCCCCAATCGTCCAAAGCTTCTTTCTCCACTTGATCAATCTTTTGCCACTAACTTCATGATTATAAAGGCACTGTCTTAGATCTCTCTTCTAGGGCGTGACCACCCTTCTTGACCTTCTGATGCTGAGTTCCACTAAGGACCCCTCCCGCTTACCTTGACTGACGATACAAGCTGTCCCTTCTAAAATGAGAAGGCATGGACCTTGCTCAAATTTCGGCGTCAATCTGTTCAACAACCAGAGCCTTTGCCTCTCACTATGAAGTCCGCTGATTCCGATTCAACACCAAATCCCAACCCATCTGAATCCCGTGTCACACTCGAAACAATCATTTCGGTTGGGGTAGTCGGCTGGCTGGTAATCGGCATAGTACTCATGGGCCTAGGTGTATGGTAGTTCGGTATAAGAATCATGGTGAAACTCAGAGCTCTTGTTATATAGCCAACCGGCTTCCTCGGCCATAAGACCACATAAGAGTGAGGAGATCCAATATGCATCCCCATTTCAATGTCCGCAGTTCCCAATACGTCGGCGTCTTGATGTCCCTCAGCCTGATCGTAACCGGGTGCTCCATGTTTTCCGGAGAGGCAAAGCTTCATAAGAATGCTAAAGGATCCGTCTATCTCAAGGAGATCGCTGATTGGTCATTTGCAGCCAACCATCCCGCCACCATCGACCAGATGACCATGCAGAAAATAGTCAAAGGCGTTGTGACCGACGACGTTCTGAAAATGTCAGGCAACATGCCCGCCAGTGGCAGCAAGCCGATGAGAGTATTCAGCGATGAAGACGCCGAGTTTCTTGCTCCCCTGCTAGCCCAAGGCTTATCGCAAGCGAAACCGGAGCAGATTGTCGGTTTCAAGGTGTCTCCATCGGCAGGGTCAGGCACTGAACCCACAGCGGGCACCCTCTATGTCCATAAAGAATCAATCCATTTGACAATCGCTTCTTCTCAAAACCGAAAGGCCTCGGGATTCACTCCTCGTTCTGCTGCGCATCTTGAAAAAGCTCCTTCCTTTGTCGCTCTGGGAAGTGACGCTATGACGATGGTCATCGACTACCAGACCCTCGCCAAAGCAGCGATGCCTGGTTCGATTCACGCAGCAGGGTCACCGAAACCTATCCCTGCTTCTACATCACAGGCTGCTCAGATGGTACCAGCCGCTGCGCCGACATTAGACCCATCGGCTACAGAAACGGTAGCACCTCGAGAAGCATCCGCCTTGCTAGACCCCCAAGAGTTTCTGGCTCAGCGCCGGACCGATGCAGGGACTCTTCAATTAAGCACCGATGAACTACTCAACAAGAAGCTGGATGAGCTCCGTGAAGCGCGAGAAGCTAACAAACGCAAAGATTCCGAGATCGCAATGCTGAAGAAGGAAACAATGTGGATGAAACAAGAACTCCGTCAACGAGCAGAAGAAGTAAAAGCCATGAAGACCAGCAAGACAGCCGCCCGCTCAGCCCCAAAAAAGAAATCGGCGGAAGCCCATCCGATCCGTTGATCGGCTGATCGATCTAACCGACGTCGTAAAGCTCAGGCTGCAGCAGAACAACCTCCCTGGACAGGGGCTGACGAAAGTTCATGCGGCAGTAGCAGGCATAGGTCACATAGGTATCTTGCAGACAGTATTGCGCAAGCTCACGACCTTGCCTTCTCTCCCACATTTCGGCGACTTGTTCCCCACTACCCGACTTCGTGTCGACCTGTAATGCTCGGGCCAATACATCAAGTTTGACCCAGCCCCTCGTGTCCCAATTACTCCAGATGGCCATCGTGTCATAGACCGGTTCGGTACGGAACTTCGCCAGGTTGATATCGAGGCTGGGTTTCACTTGATTGATGATCGACCGCTTCTTGATGAAGGGCAGATCAAAGCCAAGTCCGTTGTGTGTGATGAATAAGGCAGGACGGTTCTGGGCTAGCCTCGCCCAAAATTGGCGGAGCAGCTCACGTTCGTTCGCCCCGAACCAAGCGACGGCGCTGCGAGCTTCCATCTGATCAGAAAATTCCAGCAAGCCGATACAGACGATGCGGCTGAACGTCCCATCAAACGCCGACTTGACGTACAGCTCATCCTCTGCGTGCCGGCGTTCTTCTGCCGCACCTGCGGCAAAGAGGTCATACCCCTCATCCGCTTGGGGGGATTCACTGCTCATCGGCGTCTTCCCCGCCAAACGTGCCCATTCTTCACGAGGAGCTCGGACGGTTTCGATATCGAGCACCACCTTCATCGTGAAACTCCGAACGCATCACGCCGCAAGGCGTCGATAACCGCGTAGTCTGCCGGCGGGACCGTAAACTGCGTGAGATCTTCAGGATAGACCCAGCGGATTTCCTCACAACCGATAGGCACGGGTTCCCCCTGTTCAATGGCACATAGAAAAAAATGCAACTCGATGATTTGATCCAGATAGTCGTGCCGAATGACCCGATACGCAATAGGTTGGTCGATGCGAACACTCAGCTCTTCAAACAGCTCTCGTTGCAAACACTCCATGAGCGATTCGCCTATTTCCCGTTTTCCCCCAGGGAACTCCCAGAAACCTGCCAAGTGGACCCCAGGTTTTCGACGGGCGATTAAATAGCGACCGCCACGGTGGATGAGCCCTACCGCCACTTCGATGACTTGCATCATCACCCCTAATTACCGTTCACGCGTCGCCGGACGGAATGGATATGTCTTACAGAACGACTTCATCGGACACAGGAGACAATAGGGATCACGAGCCGTGCATACCATCGCTCCAAAGTCCATAATCGCCTGATTAAAGTCATACCCTTTCCCGGACGGGATCAAGGCTTCAGACAATTTCCACAGTATCGTCTTCTGTGCCTTAGGGTCACCTTCAGCGATAAACACTCTGTGCAAGACACGGATCACGTTCGTGTCCAGAATGGGCGCATCTTCATTGAACGCGAAGGAGCGAATGGCCCCCGCAGTATACCGCCCAATCCCTTTGAATGAGAGCAACTCCTCAGCATCCTTGGGGAGTTTTCCCCCGTACCGCTCCACCGTTTCACAGGCGATCCCATGCAGCCGTTCCGGACGAATGTTATACCCAAGGGGATACCAGGTCCGCTTGACATCGGCGACCGGAGCCTCCGCCAAGTCTTCGAAGCTTGGATAACGTTTCAAAAACTCGTGGTACTTAGGAATCACCCGATCAACTTGGGTCTGCTGAAGCATCACCTCTGAGACGAGGATATGATACGGGTCTGAGGTTTTCCGCCAGGGTAAATCCCGGCCATGTTCCCCATACCACTTGAGAAGCCTCAGCTGAAATCGACGCTTAGCAGAACGCTCGGGGAGAACGGACTTGCCAGGTTTTTTCTTGTTGGAGGGACGTCTCGCAGGCATACATCATGTCCTATAGCCACAGTCTCCCGACCGAGTTATTGTAGGAGTCCCCTTCCTTCAAAATCAAATGCGCCGATCACCAGCTGGAGTGAAAGAACGTTTAGAAAATGGCGTCGTTACTGCTGGAGGTCGGAGGAGGTTGACACTGCATAGACCTTGAGATGGGGTTCAGTCTGAAAACTTGACTGGGCCTGCCGAGCTGACGTCTCGTCACGAAACACACCAAAGACCGTGGCACCACTCCCCGACAATAAAGCCACCTCGGCCCCTTCAGCAAGCAGTTTCTCCTTAATTCTGTGAAGGGCTGGGTGGGTCTTGAACACCGGGGCTTCAAAATCGTTTTCAGCCGCTTGGAGCACATTCTCCCATGAGAGCGCAGAAGCTTTCCCCAGCGCTGCATGGACATCCGAAAGCGGCCGCACCCCTGTTCGGCTTATGGAAAGCTGCTGATATGCCCACTTTGTTTCAACCGGGAACCCGGGATTCACCAGGAGCACCCATCGGCTCCCCTTGATTCGCACCGGGGCCACCTTCTCACCTCTCCCTTCCACAATTGCGGAAGGAGCAAACAAGAAGAACGGGACATCGCTTCCGAGTGCTTGGCCAACGTGGGCCATTTTCTCCGTCGACCAGCCTAAATTCAACAGCTGGTTCAGCCCAATAATCATCGCAGCCGCATCGCTGCTCCCACCTCCCAACCCGGCCCCCATCGGAATTCGTTTTGAGAGCACCAGATCCAACCCAACGACTCGACCACTGTGTTCAAGTACCGCTGCCGCAGCACGATAGACCAGGTTGGACGAGTCAGTCTTCAACGAAGAGTCATCGCATCGCAAGATGATGGACGAATGTTTGTCGCTAAGGGAGATCGAGAGCTCGTCCTCCAATCGCGCAATCTGCATCAGCGACCAGAGATTATGATAGCCATCTGGCCGATGGTCGAGAATGCGAAGCACGAGATTGATTTTGGCGGGTGCGAAAACCGTAAGGGAGGTGGACAAGACGGTCGATCGGGAAGATGGGTTAGTCACGACCTCCTTTTATAGCATACTTCTCCAGGCGATACCGAAATGATCTGGTGTTCAGACGAAGCATCCGTGCGGCTTTCTTTTTGACCCATTTCGATCGCTCAAGTGCCTTCAGCAACAAATCCTTTTCGATGCCGTTGATAAGCCCCTCAAGATCCAAGCCCTCGTCAGTCAGATCCATCGGCATCGTTGGGTGCTGCGACTGCGTCGCAGGTCGATGAAGCCATCCATGCACCTCGGCGTCGGTCACAAGCTCTGCTGTTGCAAATGCGACGACCCGTTCAATGAGATTCTCCAACTCACGAACGTTGCCGCGCCATTCATGGCTCAGCAAAACATGCATTGCTTCCTGGCTAATCACGGGTTTGGGCTTGCCGCTTTCTTTTGCAAACCGTTCCAGAAAGTGAGTGACCAGTAACGGAATATCGCCGGTACGCATACGCAAGGGTGGAAGCCGTATAGGAATCACGTCCAACCGATAGTAGAGGTCCTCTCGGAACGAACCATCCGCAACCGCTTTCTCAAGATCTTTGTTGGTGGCGGCCACCACACGCACATCGACCTTGACGTCGTGATTGCCACCGACCCGTCTAAATTCTCGCTCTTGAATCACGCGTAGAAGCTTGACCTGAATAGTAGGAGTCGTATCACCGATCTCATCAAGAAAGATGGTCCCTCCATCGGCGACCTCGAATAGTCCAGCTTTATTGGAAATAGCCCCCGTGAACGAACCCTTCATGTGGCCGAACAGCTCACTCTCCAACAGCGTCTCAGGTACCGCACTGCAGTTAACCGCCACAAACGGCATAACACTTCTGGCGCTGTTGTAGTGAATCGCGCGCGCGACCAACTCTTTTCCTGTTCCACTTTCGCCGCAGATCAGGACATTGCTTTTCGAATCAGCCACCTTCCGTACGACGTCAAACACCTTCTGCATCGCCTCGCTCTGGCCGACCAGCTGCGCGAATGACGACTGGCTGGCCATCTCCCGCTTGAGCAGCATGTTCTCGGTCGTGAGACGCCGTTTTTCCAGGGCATTGCGAATGATCAGCTGAACTTCATCGACCTGGAATGGTTTGGTCAGATAGTCGTACGCGCCTTGCTTCATGGCCTCGACGGCGGAATCCGCGCTGGCAAAGGCCGTGATGATCAACACGACGGTTTCTGGCGAGGCGGACTTGACGGCTTTCAGGACCTCCATGCCATCAATCTTCGGCATCCGCAAATCGGTGATGACCAGATCAAAGATTTCTTTATTCAGCAGCTCAATGGCCTCTTCCCCATCCATGGCGCTGGTCACGGCATACCCAGCCCGTTTGAGCATGATGCTCAATACGTCGCGCAAGCCTTGTTCATCATCAACGACTAGGATCTTTTCCACGGCTCTCTACCTTCGTGCCAGAGTCGCACGCCTGAATCCGCCGTACGGGGCAAGCAGACGCCAAATCGTGTCCCGTGCCCTTCCTGACTGTCCACTTTGATCCACCCTCCGTGAAGATCGACGATACGATGAACGGCGGCCAACCCCAACCCAGAGCCTCGCTTTTTGGTGGTAAAGAATGGAAGAAATATTTTACTGAGATTGTTCTTTGGGATGCCGTCTCCGGTATCTTGGAATGAGACCTCTACCACCTCAGCCTTTCGCCCACCGACATCGACCGTTCTACCCCCCGTCGCAATCGTCAGTTGCCCACCCTTCGGCATGGCATCGAAGGCATTCACTGCCAGATTCCAGAACACTTGTTTCATTTGATCCTGATCCACTTGCGCGGGCAATGCCCCGGTACACGGTGCCGCCGCGATGGTGATATTCGTTCTGCCTCGTGCTTCATGTTGTACCAGATCAAGAGTCTCAGCAAGGACTTTGTTTAAATCGTACTCCGCCAAATTTAGTGCTGGTGGCCTGGCATACTGAAGAAACTCTGTGATGATCGTATCCAACCGTGTCGCTTCCCGAACCGCAATGTCCATCAGGCGTTGACTGGTTTCATCGGCCTGGAGATCCTTCCGAAGCATCTGCATCGCCCCCGCCAATGCACCCAAGGGATTCCTAATTTCGTGGGCCATCCCCGCCGACATCTCTCCCAAGCTGGCCAACCACTCCTTCCGCTGCATTTCTTCTTCGAGATCACGGATCTGAGTGAGGTCTTTGAATACACCAACCAGTCCCGTTTGCTCTCCACGCTCGTGCAAAGGCGCAAGCGTCATACCGAGAATCAACCGATTGCTGTCGGACCGTTTGCACTCCACTTCAAACCGCATATTGGAGAACACATCCTGCACAAGATTGTCATCTTGCTGACTGGGATGCCAGTTAAACACTTCCCGCCAAGGGCATCCCTGTATTTGCTCAAAGCTATAGCCCGTGGCTTCCTGTGCTGCGGGATTGAAGGATGTAATCCGACCCTTCTCATCGGCTGTAAACACGCCGCTGCTGATACTGTGAACGATATTTTCATGGAATGCTTGAAGGCGGCTCAGGCCCTGTTCTTTTTCACGGAGCGATTGATCTGCCAACTGAAGCTGATCCGCACGGGCCCCACTTAAAAAGCCGACGACGAGGAAGGCCAGACCGTAGACGCCGAAGGCCTGGAGTGTTTCAGCGGCACTGAGGTCCGCATGGGGCAACCATCCCCATACTTCAACAAGACCGTAGAGCTGCACATTGGTCAGAATCCCAAATAGGATGATGCAGAGACTGGCCGTCAATAGGCCCACTCGGCGACGCGGGACCAAACTTGCCACTGTCACACTGATCACATAGAGCACAGCGAACGGGCTTTCGATTCCGCCCGTCCTTGCAATCAAAATCGTCTCGAGCAAAAAGTCGACGGCGATCTGAGCCCAGGCAAATTGCACAAGAGCTTCAAGAGTAGCTAGCAGACGGAACAGGAACGCGTAGAGGATCGTGACCGCATAGGTGAAAATGATCAAGGCATAGAACGTTTCAACCCGTTCGCCCTTGGTGACCTGAAATGCAAGGGAAAGGCCTAATAGCAGGGTGACGATAACGACTCGCCATCCCATTAACCGGTAGATTCTTGCTTTGATATCGCCCATGGGCCCACCCGCCGTCATGACGTGATTAGCCCCCTACCCACGTTCATCCAGAAATGTGGTACCGAGATGATACTGAGGTAGGGGTCTATTCAGCTCATAACGACCAGAGTCAGCCTTCCGCAATGGATATATTCCTGAGAAGCAAACGCATCCGTGTTCATGAGCTGATTGCCTGGGCCATCGTGAAGATTGGCAGATACATGGCCACCACGATGAATCCGATGAGGACTCCGAGAAAGACCATCATCATCGGTTCCAGCAATGCGGTCAGCGAGGCAACTGCCTGATCCACTTCGTCCTCGTAAAAATCTGCAATTTTCCCTAACATGGCATCGAGCGCGCCTGTTGACTCGCCGACCGCGATCATGTGTGTCACCATCTTCGGGAATACCTGACTTTTCGCGAGAGGCTCGGAAATCGTCTTGCCTCCGCTGATACTCACCCTGGCGTTGACCAGAGCTTCTTCAATGATCTTGTTCCCTGAAGTCTTCGCGCAAATCGTCAAGGCGTCCAGTAAAGGCACGCCGCTGGTTATGAGTGTCCCCAACGTTCTCGTGAACTTCGCTACCGACGCTTTTCGCACCAAATCTCCAAAAACAGGCAGTTTGAGGAGGAGCTTGTCGATCTGGTACTTCCCCTTGGCCGTTGCATAGTACTTTTTGAACGCCACGACTGCGAGAATGATCCCCCCAAGAATGATATACCAGCTCGACTGAGCGAAATTACTCATATCAATCACGAGCTGCGTGGGGCCAGGAAGCGCCACTTTTCCGCCGGACATATCTTTGAACATCTTCTCAAACACCGGGATCACGAAGATCATCAAGACAGCAATCACGATAAAGGCGATTCCCAAAATCGACGCCGGGTAGACCATGGCGCTTTTGATTTGGCCCTTCAATTTCATCGCTTTTTCAATATACTTGGAAAGTCGACCAAGAATGGTGTCGAGCAACCCTCCCACTTCTCCCGCATGCACCATGTTGACATACAGATCGTCAAATACTTTGGGGTGCCTGCGGAGGGCATCTGAAAATGTCGAACCTCCTTCAACTTGGACTTTGATTGCACCCACAGATTTCCTCAGCGCTGCATTCTCCGATTGGTTCGATAGGATTTCCAGGCACTGAATCAAGGGCAACCCGGCATTGATCATGGTCCCAAACTGCCTGGTAAAAACGACCAAGTCTTTTTCGCTCACTCCACCACCGACCTTAAAGCTAAATCCCTCTTGGGCCGCCTTCTCCTCAAGGCTCGTTACCACTACGCTCTGTTTACGTAGTTGCTCCACCGCTTCATCGCGCGACTTCGCGACGAGTTCACCTTTTTTCACAGCCCCGGACTTGCTCCGCCCAACATATGCAAACATGGCCATAGATTCTCGTCCTGTTATGGCTCCCTGAGCCGGTTATACGGGAAAGCTAAGACTACGAAACGAGTCTACTGGGGGGTCGGAAACCTGTCAAAAACAATTGAATTATTTACCGGATGGCCGACGAGGTCGCATTCGCAGCCAAAGTCATTAGGCCAGTGGAGGCACCACATTCGTGTCGCGATACCCTCGATAGAGGTAATGTAACCCTGAGGCCAGGGTGAACCCAACCATTAGGACGACGAGTGGAGTAAGCATGGAGCGGTCAAGTCCTCGCCATGTCAAAAGGACAATCAACAGAACGTAGCTCAACTGAAATAACGTCGTTCCTTTTCCCAGGAACGTTGGAGTCACATTAATTGGTGTACTGGTGACGTGAGCTACCACAGTCCCCAGGAGGAGAATAATGTCCCGGCTCACGACCAGGATGACCAGCCAGAACGGCACCAAATGCAGCATCGCCAGCGAGATGAAGCTCGACGTCAGCAGCAGTTTGTCTGCCAGAGGGTCAAGTACGGTCCCTAATCGTGTCCGTTGATTCAGTTTGCGTGCAAGATATCCGTCAGTGGCATCCGTCAGCCCTGCGATGAGTAGTGTCATGAGTGCGAACCCATATGAGCCATAGGTCATGAACCCTATGTAGACGGGGATCAGGAGGATGCGAAGAATCGTGAGGCTATTGGGGATATTCATGGAATGGAGCTGGCCGCGCCTCTGACTGGCTGAGGGGAGGCATCATAGTAATCGACACGGCGCTTGTCAACGAGTTGCAGGCTGTATGGATGACCTTCTATAATTGATTGATTGAGACTTGTCGTCAACTGTTATTTCTGGGGGATAAAGAAGCATGAGCACGTTGCCACTGATGTTTAAGAAAGAAGGATTGGTCGAGAAACATCAGCTTGAAGGAGTTGATCCGAGCGATCGATATTTCAACCGCACCATTCTGATCAATCGGACCCCGTCAGGATACTCAGCAAAGATTATGTATGAAGCCTTCGTTGTTGAGAGTCCTTCACACTCGACCATTGCCGCAACAGTGAAAGAATTAGTGGGTAAACTTCAAGGGTTCGGGTTCACTCGCATGAGAACACGGGCCAATTTCAAGGGGACTCGCTATCTGGCTGAAAAAGAAACGTGGCTTGACTACCCAGATCGAACTTAAATCGAACCGATGAATTCCTCATACACCAGATCATGAATCGCCGGACGGAATTCACGAATCGCTTCATTCCTGCTCGATGGGTGTACGCGATTTGAAAGCAGAACGACCTCCAGCTCTCGCACAGGGTCAATCCAAAGGGAAGTCCCCGTGTAGCCGAGATGGCCAAATGATTGAGCTGCGAAATGGCGCCCTGCAGATGAAGGGACGGACGGTGTATCCCACCCAAGCGCCCAACTGGAAGATCCTTCCAATTTCTGTCTTCGTGTAAATTCATGAACCATGGCCCGATCAAGGATTGTCACTCGGCCATGATAGGCTCCCATCCACTCGCCTGAGATCGCTAACACCGCCTCTACAGTCCCAAACAGACCGGCATGACCAGCTTCACCACCCACCGCAGCTGCATTCTGATCGTGGACTTCTCCACACAAGAGGTGTCCTCGCCATCGATCAATCTCCGTCGGCGCTACACCTCCCATATCGGCATCTAGGCTGTGAGAAAGTGCACGGTGCTGTCCGGGCAGGATAAATCCGATTCGGGGCTTCTTCAATGGGCACACAATATGGTCGAGAAAATATTCGCTCATCGATTGTCCGCTGATTCGTTCAATAATAAATCCGAGCAACATGAAGCCTAGATCGCTATACAGGCTGCGTGTGCCCCGTTCATATACCGGTGCCTCGGACTGAATGAGGCGAAGCATAGCCCGCTTGGCCTGCGCTCGTTCTCCAGCCGATGAAGGGATTGCTCCATCCGGTCTGAGCTGTTCATAGAAGCCCCGCCAGCCTGGCAAGCCTGACGAATGCATCAGGAGGTGGCGAATCGTCGCGGAGCCGATGAAAGTATCGGCACATTCTGAGAGATGGTCAGCCACATAGTCATCAAGTTGGCAACAGCCTTTCTGCATCAATAAAACAAGAGCTGTAACGGTGGCCAACGGTTTTGTCAACGAAGCCAGGTCATAAATTGTAGAAGGACTGACGAGAGATCCTGGAGGGACAGTTGAAAGATGACCGGCATGAAAGCAAGAAGTCGGTCTATTGCCACACCGCACCGCCAATACGGCCCCAGGGAAGACCCCGTCGGTAACGGCTTGGTCGAGCGCTGTTTGGATCACACTAAGATTGGGCATTGGGATGAGGATGACGGGGAATGCTCAGGAGCAATGATCACGCATTACGCAGCGATAGCGCTCTCGACCGGAAACGGTCAACGGGTAGGGCTCGATTCCCCTTCCAGCTTTTCTTCCTGCATGACACCATGATCCTGGTACGCTTCACTAGCCTCCACATCCAACATCCGCTCGAAGGTATGAAGCGTCGCCCGCATCCGCTCAACCATGAGCAGCCGCTGCTTCTGGAGCAGAGATAGGTCTCGCTGGGTGTTTCCTAGCTCGACTCGAGCTTGTCGCAATAACTCACCGGCTTTCAGTTCCGCTTCCTTAACGATCAAATCAGCATCACGTTGCGCGCTTCGCTTGACATCCTCGGCCAAGGACTGCGCCGAGATCAACGTGGTAGACAAAGTCGCCTCGGTCCGTTTCAGATCCGAGACCTGCTGTTCAAGCGTCATAATTCGATCACGCAACGTGGCATTGTCACGGTTCAGATATTCGACGGTTTGCGCGATCTCTTCTAAAAATCGATTGACCTCTTCTCGGTCATAACCACGAAGTTTGACTTGAAAGACCATCTGTTGGATATCGAGCGGTGTGATCTTCATGGCATCCCCCATTCGTTGAATCAATTCATCCGTACCGCGAGGTCCTTACTCGACTGTACGACGGCAATCTGTAAAAACCAGATAGTCACGATGACGATCAATGGTGACCAATCCATGCCCATCCCCGAGCCCAATCGCCGCCGGATCGGGGCCAGAATCGGTTCGGTGGCACGGGTGAGAAATTGAACGATTGGATTCCAAGGATCCGGATTCACCCAAGAAATCAGCGCTCGAGCAATGACGATCCAGCTATAGAACGTCAGCGCATAATCAAGTACCGTGGCCACCCCTAACAACGTATTTCCCACGACAAACATCAGCCTCCAAGCTCCTGAGAACGTTTCGTCGCAGCCTCAACGGCGTCGATCAACAGGCCCCGAAGGCCCCCCTGCTCCAACCGATGCAACCCGGCAATCGTCGTCCCGCCTGGGGATGTTACCTGATCTTTGAGGCGAGCGGGATGTTGGCCGGTTTCCAGAACCATTCGTGCCGTGCCCAAAACGGTCTGAGCTGCCAGCAATCCGGCCGTATCACGAGGCAAACCCATTTTGACGCCGCCATCCGTCAGGGCTTCGATCAACAGGAAAACATACGCCGGCCCGCTTCCGCTCAATCCCGTGACCGCGTCCATCAGACGTTCCTCGACGGGCGCGACCTTTCCAACCGATTCAAAGATGTCCCGTGCGACGGCAACCTCGGCAGCCTGTATGTCTGGACCGATTGCGAGCGCAGTCATCCCTTCACCAACCATCGCCGGCGTATTCGGCATCGCGCGAATGACGCGAGCCCGAGGCCCACAAGCCTCAATAATTCGTTTGAGTGGCACTCCCGCAACCACTGAGATCACAAGCCGTTTCGCCAACTCCTCCCCGATCTCCTTGAGGACCGCAGCCGTTACCTGAGGTTTCACGGCCAGCACAATGACATCTCCCGAGACTACTGCCTCATGATTCGTGGCACTAATCTGAACGCCATACTGCTGCTTGAGCTGATCCAGGCGGGCCGCATCTGGATCAGCAACATGGATCTGCTCGGCCTTATAGCCCCCTGCGGACAGCACCCCACTGATCAATGCCTCCGCCATCCGCCCACCGCCCACAAACGAGATGTGGTGCGTGACTGTTGGACTAGACATGACGCGCTCCAAAGATGGCGGTGCCAACTCGGACCAATGTCGCCCCTTCCTCAATGGCCACGTCATAATCGTTTGACATTCCCATTGACAGTTCATCCATCCCTACAGATGGTAAGTCTAAGGCCTCGATCTGTCGAGCGAGTTCATGGAGTTTGCGGAAATACGGCCTGGCTGAATCCTGACCAGTGGTCGGCGGAGGAATCGTCATGAGGCCTTTGATACGCACATGAGAGAGTTGCGCCATCATGGGTACCGATCGTACCACGTCATCGGGATAAAACCCTGCCTTGGTTGGTTCCCCCCCGATATTTACTTCCAGCAAGACATTCTGCCGACAACCGGCTTCCTCTGCACGGCGATTGATTTCTTGCGCAAGGTCCACTGTATCTACCGAATGAATGAGGTCGAATCGACCGATCACGGACCGTACTTTCCTCCGTTGCAGCTGCCCGATAAAATGCCAGTGAACCGGTGCCTGGGTAAACGCGGCTATTTTGGGGAGCGCTTCCTGTACCCGATTTTCGCCCAAAATGGACAGGCCGGCGCGCACACCTTCCGCAATATGTTCAACTGTCACGGTCTTGGTCGCGGCAACGAGCCGCACCGTGCCGGCAGAACGTCCAGCTTTTTCCTCCGCCAACCGGATCTTCGTCAGAATCGATTGAACGCGTTTTGCGATCGTTTCAGGGATGAGTGGTTCCATGGTCCTCTCGCAGGAGTCGCGGCCGCTCATTCAGCGGCCCGTTCTTCATTCTAGCGGAAGCGCATCTGAATTGGCAGAACCTCACCTATGTGCGCCTCATCGGCAACCCGATGGCACTGACCATGGTTCCGTTGACCTTCCCCTCCCGCCGATAGGAAAAAAAGAGGTCTTCATGGCAAATTGTACAGACGTTGACAGTGGTGATGGAGCTCGGAGACGCCCCGAAGGCTTGCGCCTGTTCTTTGACGAGCGCTTTCAAATCAAGATGTGCTGTCTCTGCTCCCTTCATTCGAACCACCTTCTTCCACCCTGGAAATCCCTGGCACAGACGGTCAAGAACCGGCTCATCCACCTCATAGCAGCAGACCCCAGCCGATGGCCCGATACTGATCCGTACATGCTCCAGACGGGAGCCAAAGCGAGACTCCAACAGGGCCAAGGTTTTGGGAACAATGCCGGCAACCGCTCCTCGCCAGCCGGCATGCACTGCGGCCACAACCCGGTGCTTAGGATCATGCATGAGAATCGGAACACAATCTGCCGTCCGTACCGCCACCATAATACCAGGTTGATCGGTCACCAAGGCATCCCAACCTCCCACAAATCGGTCCGTCGGGGCTAGGACACGGTCCACCACCAACGCCTCCGTCCCATGAACTTGCTTCACTGAGAGCGTCCATGAAGATACTGCTGATCCTGCTATCCCCTTTCGCGGAATCCCCACTTCAAGGCCAAGACCCATGGCATGCCGACGGGTCCCGAAAAAATGGCGGACCTGAGTCCCGGCATCCACAAACGCCGGCACGGTAATAACCGATGAGCTTGCCATCATCACATTCCCTGCCTCATCACGTGAAGATAGGCACGCGATCAGTCTGTTTGTTTGCGAAGAAAGGTCGGCACATCCCACTCATCTTCGGCGGTCAACACCGCTCGGTCCATGGACTCTCGCACATCGTTCATTCTTCTCAAAAAGGTCGGGCGATCGAGGTCTTTTATCGGTCGATCTCCCGCTAATGAAGCACCCATGCTAGCTAAGGCTGAGGGGACGGGTTTGGCCGGTCGACTTGCTCCCCGATCAGCTCCGATTGCGATGGCCACTGAGTCCTCTTCTCGTTCAAACCCGGTTGCGATCACCGTAATGATAAGTTCCTCGCCCATGTCTGGGTTGATGACCTGACCGACGATGATGTTAGCTTCAGGATCGGCCGTTTGTTGGATGATGGAGGCGGCTTCTTCGATCTCGTGCAGCGACATGCTGGGGCCTCCCGTAATGTTCAGAAGGACACCGCGGGCCCCCTCGACACTTCCTTCTTCCAGGAGAGGACTGCACATAGCCTTTTGCGCCGCTTCGATCGCCCGATTCGGCCCATAGGACACGCCCATACCCATGACGGCTCGTCCTGTGTGCGACATCACCGTACGAACATCGGCAAAATCGACGTTCACGTGTCCTGTGGTCGTAATGACGTCGGCGATACCCTGGATCGCTTGGCGCAACACATCATCCGCGACTTTGAATGCCTCGAGAAGCGGAGTTGATTTATCGACAATCCCTAGCAGCCGCTGGTTCGGAATCACGAGCAAGGTATCGACATGCCGACGCAAATCCCGGATTCCTTCTTCCGCATGTTTGTGTCGCCGTTGGCCTTCATACTGAAATGGTTTTGTAACAACGCCGACCGTAAGGATACCCATTTCGCGGGCAATACTTGCCACGATGGGAGCGGCCCCTGTGCCAGTCCCTCCCCCCATTCCAGCCGTAACAAAAACCATATCGGCCCCTTCGAGACATTCTCGGATATGTTCTTTACTCTCAAGCGCGGCATCTCGACCGATCTCCGGCTTTGCTCCCGCACCCAACCCCCGGGTGCGTTCCGGCCCGAGTTGGATCTTATACGGTGCCAACGACCGATCAAGCGCCTGAAGATCGGTGTTACCGGCGATAAAATCGACGCGTGCGAGTCCAGAGGTGATCATCGTGTTGATCGCGTTGCACCCGGCACCACCAATTCCGATCACCTTGATGCGAACCGGCGACAACATATCTTCTTGAAATGAGAACATTGGGGCACCTCCTCACAGCGCCTCGCGCGACGACCTGCCTGCCGTCCGCAAGGGTTCTAACGGTTAAAAGACCTCCGACACCCACTTCGTCCACCCGCGCATTTTCGCCCAGGGCCCTCCATTGCGCAGCCCGGCCGTTTCTAATTCACTGACATGTCGCCGGGCATGTAACAAGAGACCGACCCCGGTCGAATGACTGGGATGGCCGACAGTTTCTCGTAACCCTCCGACACCAGAAGGTATGCCTCGGCGTGCCGGCAAGTTCAAAACCTTCTCCGCGGCGTCGGGCATGCCCTCCAATAGCGATGTGCCTCCGGTAATCACGACACCAGCCCCCAATATTCCTTCATAGCCGGCACGTGCAATTTCTCTCCGGACGAGCTCAAACATCTCCTCAACGCGCGGCTCCAAAATCTCGGCAATATCTCGTCTGGAAAACGTTCGAGCTGGCCGATCTCCGACAGACGGTACTTCGATGGTCTGATGCCCTGTCAGCAACTCAGTCCGCGCAACACCGGACTGCGTCTTGATCTTCTCAGCCTCGGTCTGTGAAGTATGGAGAACGAAGGCCAAGTCCTTCGTCAAATTTTGGCCGCCAAGGGGAAGGACCGCTGAGTGACGGATGCTGCCATCCAGGAAAATAGCCAAATCCGTTGTCCCGCCTCCTAAGTCCACCATCACCACACCCAAATCACGCTCTTCTTGCCCCAATACGGCTTCACTGGAAGCCAGCGGCTGCAGAATAATGTCCACGACATCGAGTCCCGCTCGATTCACGCACTTCACAATATTCTGCGCGGATGTCACGGCACCGGTGATGACATGCACGTTCACTTCCAAGCGATTGCCGGAAAGGCCTAGTGGTTCGCGCACACCTTCCTGCCCATCGACCATGAACTCCCGTGGTAGCACGTGAAGAATCCTGCGTTCGTGGGGAATGACAGCAAGAGTACGGGCACTTTCAATGGCCCGCTGGATATCTTCGCGCGTCACCTCGGCTCGTTTCAGCGCCACGACGCCCTTGCAGTTTTCAGCAGAAATGTGGCTACCCGCAATGCCGGTGTAGACCGAATTAATCTGGACGGCCGCCATCAACTCCGCCTCTTCGACTGCTTTCTTGATGGATTCGACGGTGCTTTCGATGTTGACAACGACTCCCTTACGTAGGCCAAGGGAAGGACTCGATCCGACGCCGATAATACTGATCCCTCCAGCATCGGTCATCTCCGCCACGATCGCACAGATCTTCGTGGTTCCGATGTCGAGACCGACCAGAATTTGATCCCGTTTCGGCACCGCGCTCACCCCCCTTCCCGTACGACAATCCGATTTTCGTACCGGAGATCCACTTCGTTCGCTCCGCGTCCGCGACCGTCAAAATTCAATGTTTTGAGTGTCGGTTTGACGCGTTGGAACCGTTCCCACTGCTCTCCGACCGTTGCCTCCCCGAATTGAAATCGCACTCCCTGTACAAGCGCGATGAGGTTTGACGGGTTTTCAGCGTTCACTTGTAGCCGGCCCTCGAAGGTTTGCCCAACTAAATGTGCAAGCTCGATGCCCGACGCGATGACCTGCCTTACCGACTCAGTCTCTTCCAGCAATTCTTTGGAATCGATTCCCGTCACAAGAGGCAACGCGTCATCATCGGTCTGACCGAGCCTGGTCAGCACATGCCCCTCCGCGTCAGTTAGAAAGTTCTGGGAGTCGGCACGGATGACCGCAGCTGGTTTTCGCTCAACCAGGGATATACGTAACTCATGAAACGGAACGCGGGTCACGTCGGCTTCTTTGACCCAGGGATGAGATTCCACCTGCTCCTTAATAACGCTTGTGACAATAAGGTGGAGGCCGGTGCCAGATTTCACCTTCGCAAGATCGAGCACTTTCTGCCTATCAATGTGGTGGCCCCCTTCGATCGTAATGGTCTTGATCTCCAGCAATGATTGAAGCGCAGGGCCAGCATATTTCACACTCATCACGATGCCCCCTGCCACGAGCACCGTACTGATGATCACGCCAGCCCATCGAGTCAGGGTCTTTCGTCTGGCTGTTGTCCCCAGTTGGGCTTCCCTCCCCGCTCTCTCTCCTTGCGGATCCTTCCACTGATTTTTTCGTGGCTCCACGGGAGAAGATCGCCGCTTTCTTCCCAAGAATCGCATGACACTCACTCCTTTGGCACTACCTGCGCAAAGCGATTCGCACGATCGAGCGCCGACTGCAGGATCCGTTCGACTAATTCATCGTACGTCATCCCAACTTGAGCTGCGGCCATGGGCAGAAGACTCGTCTCCGTCATGCCGGGAACCGTATTAATCTCCAAAACATAGGGCCGGCCTCTCGAAGTGATCCGAAAATCCACGCGAGCAGCCCCCTCGCACTCTAACGCCTCATAGGTTCGCCTCGCTAAATCACTGATGTGGCGCATCACCTTGGGAGGGAACGGAGCGGGACAGAGATACTGAGTCTTGCCCTTCTGATACTTTGCCGAGAAGTCGTAAAAACCCTCAGGCGCCACGATTTCAATGGCGGGGAGCACTGTGGGACCTTCCGCCATTGTTCCCAGAATGGAAACGGCAGCTTCATGTCCGGGAATATAACTCTCCACCATCGCCTCTGAATCATAACGATGCGCAAGGGCGAGCGCCTCCTTCCATTGGGCGCGGCGACGCACGATCGTCACCCCGATCGTGGAACCCTGCGAAACCGGCTTGACGACAATCGGCAATTTCAGTTTTGTCTGCCTCAGAACCTTCGCCAATGACGACCTGTCACATTCCCGCACAACGGTTCCGGCAGGTAGCGGAACACCATGTGCGGCCAATAGCATTTTCGTAGCGGCCTTGTGCATGCCTACGGCACTCGCACGTACACCGGACCCGGTATAGGGAATTCCCAACGTCTCGAGAAATCCCTGGATGGTTCCGTCTTCACCTCCCGGTCCGTGCAGCGAGAGAAACGCAATGGCGACCTTTTGATCCTCCAAATCTCGATGCAGACGATCGGTGACATCGATGGCCACTGCATCGTATCCTCGACGGATCAGGGCCTGATGAACAGCCTGACCAGTCTTGAGTGAAATATCCCGCTCCGAAGAGCGTCCTCCCATGAGCACGCCGATCCGGGCATTTGTCAGACGACTCATCGTCACAACGACTCCCTTCGCTACACTTCACCCACGACTTTCAACTCCAGCTCCAATTTGATCCCCATCTTTCGCACGATTCCCGTACGTATCTTCTTCACAAGCGAGAGAACATCGGAGGCACTGGCCTGCCCATGATTCACAATAAAATTGGCATGCTTCATCGAAACCTGTGCATCACCGACCGATATGCCCTTGAACCCTGCCGCTTCAACAACTCGCCCTGCCGAATCATTCAGCGGATTCTTGAACACACAGCCAGCGCTCGGTAGCGTCAGCGGTTGCGTATCACGGCGGTAGTGGAGATAGTCTTTCACGACTTTTTCGATATCCGCCCGCACTCCTGACCTCAGTTGCAGCCATACTCCGACCACGACACCCTTCGGCAATGTTGCCCGGCGATACGCAAATTCGATCACCTTTGCGGGACAGTCCATCAGTGCGCCTTTCGGCGACACAATCCGAACGGCTTTCACTGAGTCTTTCATCTCACCGAGTCGTGTCCCTGCGTTCATCACGACACAACCTGCGACAGTGCCGGGGATACCGGCCGCCCACTCCAGCCCCGCCAAGGACCGGCGGATGGCATGGCCGATCAGCGTCGGCATACCGACACCTCCTTCGGCATACAACACGGATCCTGGTTCTTCTTTGATCGCACGCAATTTCCCCAAACTGACCACCACACCCCGAATGCCTTTGTCCCGAACAAGGAGGTTGGTGCCACCCAACACAAAGATCGGAAGTTTTTGCTCGTGCGTCTGTCTGGTGAGCTGGACGACATCCTCCACGTCAACTGGTTCCACCAATACATCGGCTGGACCCCCGATATGGAATGACGTGTACTCGCTAAGCGGCGCATTGAATCGAACCACCCCTCGAACGCCGGCCACGGCAGACTCCAATCTGCGTTGTGTCCGCATTGGTCGTCCCTTCGTTCCAACTGTGTGCAGCGATGCGCCATGGGCCATCAAGCAGACTCAAGCCGTGCAAGAATCCCGGTGCCAGCCTTCCAGATATCACCCGCCCCCAACGTGAGCACGAGGTCGCCTGGCCGAAGATGAGGCAGTACCTGATCCGGTAGCGTTTCCCTGCGCTCCAGGAAAGTCACCGAGGGATGACCTGCCGATTTGATCGTGTCCGCAAGGGCCGCTCCGGAAACTCCTGGTATCGGTGATTCACCGGCCGGATAAATGTCCGTCATGAACAGCACGTCGGCATGCGCAAAGGCATGCGCAAACTCTCCGATGCAATCCCGTGTCCGGCTATATCGATGCGGCTGGAAAATGACCACCAATCGACGATCCCAACCCTGCTTGGCAGCCGCCAGGGTCGCTTTCACCTCAGTGGGATGGTGGCCGTAGTCATCGACCACCATGATACCGCCAGCTTCACCTCGCAAATGAAACCGCCGTTCGACTCCCGTGAAGGCCGCCAACCCCTTGCGAATCAGGTCGACAGGAATCTCCAGCTCGATGCCGATGGCAATGGCCACCAACGCGTTGGACACGTTGTGGATCCCCGGCACAGCCAGGCGGAAGGGACCAAGATGCTTCCCACGAAAATGCGCCCGGAACTCGGCACTCCATTGCCTCAAATTGATGTCGGTTGCCTTGAAATCAGGTGCCATCCCATCTCGATCGCGAAGTCCGTACGTGTGATACCGCTTGACCAGGCGAGGAAACAGTGCGGCCAGATGATCGTCATCAGCACACAAAACCGCCACGCCGTAAAATGGAATTTTGTTGATGAATTCCAGAAAGCTTTCGGTGATGCGTTCCATCGACCCATAGTGATCGAGGTGCTCACGGTCCAGATTGGTCACCGCCACGATAGTTGGAGAGAGGCGAAGAAATGATCCATCACTTTCGTCCGCCTCCGCCACGAGCAAGTCGCCTCGTCCAAGCCGTGCATGACTGCCCAAGGCATTGACCTTGCCCCCTATGACCATGGTGGGGTCGAGGCCACCTTGCGCCAACACGTTCGCGACCATCGATGTCGTCGTGGTCTTTCCATGGGCACCGGCGATGGCTACCCCAAACTTCAGACGCATCAGCTCCGCCAACATCTCTGCCCGCGGAATCACTGGAATCTGCTTGCTCTTCGCCACCACAACTTCCGGGTTACTCGCCGCCACGGCGGAGGAAATGACCACGACCTGCGCCTCCCCCACATTGCTGTCTTGGTGTCCGATGAACACTTTCCCACCGAGTTCCTCCAGTCGCCTCGTCGTCTCCGACACGTTCAGATCTGAACCGGTCACCTTGTATCCCATCGTGAGCAGCACTTCTGCAATGCCACTCATGCCGGCCCCGCCGATTCCGACGAGATGAATCTGCTGTATTTTTCGAAATAGTGTCATGCGAGCCTGCCTTTGTCGTCCCGCTGAAGTCTGTGATCGAATCCCTTGTTCACCAACACCACTAACCTCCGGTCGCTCTAGTAGATTGGTTGATGTCATGTGTCACTCCCATGAGCCTGTAACATTCACCGACGATCACTTCGCCGGCATTGATTCGTCTCATCTCCAAACTCTTCCGTTGCATCGTCCCCAGCCGTTGTGGATCCGACAAGATAGCGTCGATCATCTCACTCAGTTTTACTCCGGTAAGATCGGCCTGCGGAAACACAATGGCCCCTCCCGCCGCCTCCATCGCCCGCGCATTCTTCATCTGGTGATCATAGATCGCCGTCGGTAATGGAATCAGAATCGCGGCCTTTCCACAAGCCGTCAGTTCGGCAATCGTCATCGCGCCAGCACGAGCGACCACCAGATCGGCCGTCCGAAGAACAGCCGGCATATCGTAGAGAAACGGGACAATCTTGGCTTGGATACCCAGCGCTCGGTACGCGTCACTGACTCGCTCGTAATCTCCCTCGCCTGTCTGATGCGTGATGGTCAGGCCTGGAAACCGTTGGCTCAGCAGGGGCAATCCTTCCAACACCGCGCTGTTGATGGCCTTGGCCCCCTGGCTTCCACCAAAAATGAGCAGGTGTTGGCCACCCTGCTTGGTTGACGCGCTGTTGTCTGGTTGCACCAAAAAATCTTGTCGAATCGGTGTCCCCACGACGCGCACCTTCCGCCGGTCAAAGGAAATCCCGGCCGACTCAAATGCCAAGAAAATCCGCTGCGCAAAAGGAGCAACGACTTTATTGGCCAATCCAGGATGGGCATTTGGCTCCAGAATTACCCGGGCAATTCCTTTCATGGCAGCAGCAGCCACCATGGTCGGACTCGTGTAGCCCCCCACTCCGATCACAAGATCAGCCTGCCGATGCTTCAGCAGTTTCAGTGATTGCCACATCCCAATAGGCACAGAAAGCACTCCTCGTATGACATCCAGCAACCCTTTTCCCATAATCGGCTTTGCGTTAATCAACGCCAGTTCAAACCCTTCATGCGCGAGGACCTTCGATTCGACCCCTCGTGTCGTCCCAACAAAGAGAATCTTCGTAGAAGGGTCACGACGCTGAAACTCACGAGCCAATGCAACAGCTGGATAGAGATGCCCGCCGGTCCCTCCGGCGGCGATCACAATGGTCATGGTTGGCTCGCCCAGCCACGCCCGCTCTGCTGTCTGGCCTCTTCTCGTCCAGCCTGCCGATCCCGAGAGATGTTGAGCAAAATCCCGACACCGATCAGACTGATGACCAAGGAAGATCCCCCATAACTGACGAACGGCAACGTGAGCCCCTTGGTCGGCAACAACCCCGTTACGACACAGGCATTGATCAGCGCCTGGATACCGATCAGTGTCGTGATACCGATGCCCAGGTAGCGGCCAAACGGAATCCGCGCTCTGAAGGAGATCTGAAATCCCCTGATGACGAAGACGACGAAGAACAGCACGATCATCCCCGTTCCCACAAACCCGAGCTCTTCGCCGACGAGCGCCAACACAAAGTCGGTATGCGCTTCTGGAAGAAAAAACAGCTTCTGTTTGCCTTCCCCCAACCCAACGCCAAAAAGTCCCCCGCTGCCGAATGCCAAGAACGATTGCGTAATCTGGAATCCCGTATCCGACGCATCCCTCCACGGTTCCAGGAACGCCATGAGTCGCTGCCGCCTGTAACTGGAGGTCAGAACGAGGACGAGTCCGATCGGCACGGCAGATAACGCCAGTATTGAGAGGTGTGACACGCGTGCACCGCCGACGAACAAGAGACCTCCTGTCACCAGCCCCAGCATCACCACAGTCCCCAAATCGGGCTCCAAAAGAACTAACCCGCTGAGGATCCCCATGACGAGTAGCGCCGGTAGCAGCCCGGTGGAGAAATTTTGGAGCCGGTCTTCTTTTTTCGCGAGGTATGTCGCGAGATAGATCACACCGATCAGCTTCACCATCTCGGCTGGCTGAATAGAAATCACTCTCAGGTCCAGCCAGCGTCTGGCGCCGTTCCGCATCGCGCCAATTGAAGGGATCAAGACCATCACCAACAACACCACGATGAGGCCAAGAAGCAGAAGCGCCAGTCGCTTCCACCAGACATAGTCGATACGGGACATCACATGGAGAAACACCAAACCGATTACCAGCCACGCCAGTTGCCGTTTCAGATAGTACCAGGAGTCGTGAAATCGATTGCCCGCCACCACGGCACTCGCGCTGAAGACCATCACAAGGCCAATCAGCACCAGGGTGATGGTCACAAACAGCAGGACATGATCCATCCCCCCACCCCGCTTTGGACCCTGCGGGCTGCCGGTGGACCATGGCAAGGCCAAGGTCCCTACAGATCTCTGTGACATCTTCCTGCGTCAATGCTCCTCTGCCTTGCCGCCTGTTAGACCGGCAAAGATTGCACGAGAGCTTTAAACTGCCGCCCTCGGTCTTGGTAATCGGCAAACATATCGAAACTCGCGCAGGCTGGTGACAGGAGCACCACCTCACCGACACTGGCTCCCGCTGCCGCCAACTCAATGGCCTGCTTCAAGGTGTCAGCCCGTTCGACCGCCTGATAACCTTCCATCGCCTTCGCAATGAGCGGCGCCGCTTCACCGATCAGAATGAGCCGCTTCACTCCTCGGCGAATGGCAGGAGCTAACCGAGAAAAATCCCCTCCCTTGTCCCGTCCCCCAGCGATCAGCCAAATCGGTTGATCGATACTTTCCAACGCCTTGAGGGTCGCATCCACATTGGTCCCCTTAGAGTCGTTGATAAAGCAGATGCCTCGGCGCTCACGAACCACCTCCAACGCATGTTCCAACCCAGGAAACTCTCTCAGACCCTGACGAACAACACTGAGAGGGCACCCGCTCAACAGTGCGTAGGTGACAGCCACCATGGCGTTTTCAACGTTGTGATCGCCGATGATCTTGATCTCGCTCCGAGCACAGACCTCCTGAGTCTGGCCTCCAATGGTCGTCATGATGCGATCCCGATCGAGATAGGCCCCCCCCTCTAAATCGGACGGTAACGTCTGAGTCCTCGTGAAACCCAGCACACGAGCCTTCACACCCCGCCGCAGCGGAGCCACTCTCGAATCATCCAGATTGAAGAGCGCATAGTCGGATCGAGTTTGATTCTCGAAAATTCTGTTTTTCGCCGCAATATATTCGTCGATCGACTCATAGCGATCCTGATGGTCCACCGTCACGTTGAGAATCCCGGCAATCCATGGATGAAACTGCTCAACGGTTTCCAGTTGGAAGCTGGACACTTCCACCACCAACGCGTCATACAGGCATGGGCGGCCCGCCTTCATGGCTTGCAGCGAATGCAGGGCAGCCTCACTGATCGCCGTGCCCAAATTCCCGCCGACAAATACCCGTTTTCCACTCTCTTGCAACATTTTCCCAGTCAGCGTGACTGTCGTGCTCTTTCCATTAGTACCGGTCAGGGCCAGAATTGGAGCGGAAAGAAACCTCGATGCGAGATCGAGCTCACTGATGACCTTCACGCCTCGGTGGCGAACGCGCTCAAGGGCCTCCAACCGATAAGGGACTCCTGGACTAATGACGACAAGTTCCGCTGTGTTGAGAGCCGATTCATACTCCCTGCCTAAGGCGAAACGCGTCGTTGCCTGATCCAGCGATTCAAGCACACCGAGTAACTCTCCTCGATCCTTTCGATCGGCCAGCGTCACCACCGCGCCGACTTCCTGGAGCAGGCGGGCGGCGGCCACGCCACTCCGTGCCAGTCCGACGACTGTGACCCGAACTCCTGCCAACTGAGTGGTGTCTACTCCCACCATCTCCATTACCTCAACTTGAGCGTGCTCAAGCTCAATAGCGCCAACAAAATGGCGATGATCCAGAGACGCACAACGACCTTCGGCTCTTCCCAGCCTTTCATCTCAAAGTGGTGGTGGATCGGAGCCATGAGGAATATTCGCTTCCCTCTGGATTTGAATGAGGCGACCTGGAAAATGACCGAAACGGCCTCGATCACGAAGACGCCGCCGACCATAAGCAACAACAGCTCATGCTTGCTGATGACTGCTACCGTCCCAAGGGCCGCCCCAAGCGGGAGCGAACCGACATCCCCCATAAAGACCGAGGCCGGATAGGTGTTGAACCAAAGGAACCCAAGACTCGAACCCAGGATGGCCGCCGTAAAGACCGCCAACTCTCCGGCTCCGTCGATGTGCGGGATCAGAAGGTATTCCGACATCAATCGGTGACCGGTTACGTAAGCGACCACGGTGTACGCCAATGCAGCAATCATCACAGGACCGATCGCCAGCCCGTCGAGACCATCAGTGAGGTTCACGGCGTTGGAACAACCGACGATCACCAACACGGCAAAGACAATATAAAACCATCCCAAATCAGGCGTGAAACTCTTGAAAAATGGCACACTCAGCTTCGTGCTGTAGCCAGGCAACGAGTACAAAATGAGCGCGACGATGAGCGCGACGACTATTTGAGCCGTGAATTTTTGCGATGCGGAAAGTCCCTTTGATCGGGCCTTGATGAATTTGAGATAGTCGTCCGCAAACCCAATGGCACAAAACCCCAGTGTCGCAGCAAGAACCAGCCAGATATGGGGACGCGAGATATCGGCCCAGAGCAGCGTGGACAACGTGACTGCGAAAATAATGAGGATACCGCCCATCGTGGGCGTCCCGCTTTTAGCCAGATGTCGCTTCGGTCCGTCATCCCGTATCTGTTGCCCTAACTTGATTTCTTGAAGCTTGCGAATCACCCACGGCGCGAGCACAAATGCGATCAGAAACGCCGTGACAGCGGCATAAATGATGCGAAAGCTCTGATATCGAAAGACATTCAGAAATGAAAATTCTTTATGCAACGGATAGAGCCAGATATACAGCATAGCCTGAACGACCGTTAGGAAGCCTTCCTTGTCGTATGGGTTGCCCCTCGAAGTGCATCAGCGACAAGCTCTAATTTCATTCCGCGCGATGCTTTGATCAGCACGGTATCACCCGGTTTCACAAAGGTTTTTATGGCAGCGGACGCCGCGCGCGCATCCGGCACTTCGAGAATATGGGCTTGATCCAGCCCTGCCTGCTTCGCCCCTTTGGCGAGGCTCCGCCCCAATGGTCCACAGGCCACGAGCTGATCAATGCCCTGATGCGCCACGAATCCGCCGACTTCCTCATGCATCCGAGCGGCATTTGGGCCAAGTTCCAGCATATCGCCCAGCACGGCAATTTTCTTTCGTTTCGCCCCTGTTTGCGCGAGCAACCGCACTGCTGCTTTCATGGAGGCGGGGTTGGCATTGTAACAGTCAATGATCAACTTCACGCCCTGACTCACTCGCACCTGCGACCGCATGGCAGCAGGCCGAAAACGGGACAGTCCCTGAGCGATCACCCCTCCAGGTAAGCCCAGAATCGAACCAACTGCCCCTGCAGCTAACGCATTGGTGACGTTATGGTCCCCTTGTACTCGAATATGAACCATGGTGTGGCGGACCATACCTGGGAGTCGAAGACGAAAGATCGTCCCATTGCGCCCGTCAGATTCCAGATTCACGGCACGGACGTCAGCTTTTGATGAAAAACCAAACGACACCACACGACAGCGAGCTCGTGCGGCAAGGTAGTCGTAATACGAATCATCTGCGTTCAGAACTACAACTCCATCAGGAGGAAGCAAATCGAGCATCTCCGCCTTTGCCTGAGCCGACACTTCTATCGTGCCAAAAAACTCTAAATGGTCGGGGCCGATGTTCGTAATGATCCCAATCGTGGGGCGAACTATTTCACACAGTCTGGCGGTCTGACCGAGATTGTCGACTCCCATCTCGATGACCGCTCCCTTATGTCGCGCGTTAAGGCGAAGCAGTGTCTGCGGGACTCCCACACGGTTATTCAAATTCCCTTCCGTCTTGAGAATTTTCCAGCGCTGAGCCATGACACTGGCGACCATTTCCTTCGTCGTCGTCTTACCGTTGCTTCCTGTAACAGCAACGACAGGAATGTGAAATCGGCTTCGGTGGTGCGCAGCCAACTGCTGATAGACATAGAGTGGATCGCGGACACCGAGGATAAATGGCTGGGCCCGCTTCGAACCACGCTTCAAGGAAATCCCCGACACATCGTAGGAATCGAGTACGATCGCTCCAACCGCCCCGCGAGCGAACGCCGTAGTCACAAAGTCATGGCCGTCGAATCGATCTCCCGGCAGCGCGAGAAAGAGATCGCCAGGCTGAAGAGACCGAGTATCGAGGCTGATTCCATGGATGCGTTGCTTCGTCCAACTCACCCCATCGCTGGCCAAGACTTTCGCGCTGATGACTTCCCGCAATTCTGCGACCGTAAACAGCGTCATCTGGATACCTTCATGCACCGACCGCCCCCTGCATCCGCAGGCTAGATGCGGGCTCCGAGTCGTTCGATAGCCTCACGCGCCACTTCGCGATCGTCGAAATGAACTTTCTTCGTGCCGAGGATTTGGTAGTCTTCGTGCCCTTTTCCGGCGATGAGCACGGTATCGGTATTCTGGGCCTCACGCACCGCTTCCTCGATGGCTTCTCGCCGATCAGGTACTTTTCGGTACTGGACGTGTGGTCGTTGCCGCAGCGCGTCGATCACCCCAACTTCGACTTGCTCCAGAATTGAAAGAGGGTCCTCGGTTCTGGGATTGTCCGACGTCAATATCACGACGTCGCTAAAGCGCACGGCCGCTGCTCCCATCTTCGGCCTCTTCCCTCGGTCACGGTCTCCACCGCACCCAAAGACCGTGATGATGCGTCCAGCTTTCAACGCTCGTGCCGCCGTCAGCAATCGGACTAGCGCGTCTTCGGTGTGGGCATAATCTACGGCTACTGTAAACGGCTGGCCCGCGATCACACGCTCGAACCGTCCTGGCACGTTCGTGACCCTCGCTACAGCCTCACGAATTTGTGCCGGTGCAGCCCCTTCGTGAAGCGCAACCCCGATGGCAGCGAGTAAGTTGTACACGTTGTGCTCCCCCACGAGGTGACTCTCGATAGGGAAATTCCCGACCGGAGTTGCGGCAGTAAAGGTTGTCCCCTGAAGAGACAATTGCACGGCTTCCGCGCGCAGATCCGCCTTGGCCTTTAATGCATAGGTCCACACCGAGGCAGGACAATGCTCGACAATGCGAGATCCATAGGGATCGTCCATATTGACGATTGCTCGTTTATTCGACTTCATCCCTCTTTCCAATCCCAAAAAGAGCTTCAGTTTTGCCTGAAAGTACTCTTCCATGGTCTTATGAAAGTCGAGATGGTCTTGAGTCAGATTCGAAAAGACCGCCACATCATATTCGCATCCGCTCGTGCGGTCCTGTGCCAGGGCGTGAGAAGACACTTCCATCACGGCAGTGGTGCAGCCGCTGGCGACCATCTTGGCAAGCAGCTGTTGCAGTTCAAGAGAACCAGGTGTCGTGTGTGTGGCCGGCATTGAGCGCTCACCGATTTGATAGGCGACGGTTCCAATCAACCCTACTGGGTGCCCCAGGGCTTCCAGCAGAGCTTTGCAGATATAGGTCGTGGTGGTTTTCCCATTCGTTCCAGTCACGCCGATCATCCGAATCTTCGACGAGGGGTCTTCATAAAAGCGGCCCCCCAGCAGACCGAGTGCCTTTCTGGAGTCGTCAACGCGGACGAATGGAAGAGACACCTCACTCACCGGCTGCTGCGACAACAATGCGACTATTCCCCCTCTCATTGCCGCTGGGATAAACTCATGTCCATCAACCTGCTCGCCTTTCACGGCAACAAAGAGACTGTGGGGCGAGACAGCTCGAGAATCGTCAGTAATCGCGTTGATGGAGACGTCCAAATTTCCACGGTGATCAAGAATCCTCACCCGTCCTTCTAGCGACTGAAGCAGGGTTGCCAAGGTCATCGACACTCCCCAGTAGGATTATGATTACCGCGAGACCATCGCCAACGTGACAGGTGCATCCGATGGCACGCCCAAGTAGCTTAACACCTGCTCCCCGACGCGACTAAACACTGGGGCCGCCACGCTCCCGCCTGAGGCTTTTTTATCTTGAGGTTCATCGATGATCACGATCATGGCCAGCCTGGGAGTGTCTGACGGAACATAGCCGGCAAAGGACGCAACAAATCGTGAAGTCGAATAGGTTTTCGTGTGGTCATCGATCTGTTGGGCCGTGCCGGTTTTTCCAGCCACCCTGAACCCCGGGATGGCCGCCTTCGCCCCAGTACCGTCCGTCACGACGCCTTCAAGGATCCTGGTCACGCTACGGGCCGTCTCCGGGGATACAACCCGTCGTCTGGCTTGAGGAGGTATCTGTCTAAGGATCTGACCCTCAGCATCTCGTATTTCTGATACCACATAGGGTTTCATCAACACCCCGCCGTTCGCGAGGGCTGCAACGGCAGATACCATTTGAAGCGGCGTCACACCGATCTCTTGCCCTATGGAAATAGATGCGACCGAACGGCGCCCCCAGTCTTTTGGATTTCTCACCAATCCTGCCCCCTCCTCAGGCAAGTCGATCTCTGTACGCTGACCGAAGCCGAATGCCTGAAGATATCGATAGAGCCGCTGCTCCCCCAACGCCATACCGGTCTTCGCCGCCCCGATGTTGCTGGACTTCTGAATTACCTGAGCAAAGGAGACCCATCCCAGTCGCTCATGATCATGAATCACGGTGTTCGCGACCGTCATATGACCACGCTCTCCAAATACCATCGTATTTGGCCTCACCACTCGTTCCTCAATGGCTGCCGCCGCCATCATCGCCTTCATGGTTGACCCTGGCTCATAGGCATCCGTTAGTGCCCTGTTTCGCCAGCGATCACGACTGAGAGCCGACACGGCATTGGGATCAAATCGCGGGCTCACCGCCATAGCCAACACCGCTCCGGTCTTTGGATCAAGCACAATCATTGTTCCTGACTTGGCCCGCGCACGGCCAACCGCGTCCTCAAGCTCTCTCTCAACGATATACTGAATTACCTCGTCGATCGTAAGCGTGAGGCTATGGCCGGGCGTCGGGCTCCGTTCCGTCATTCCCTTAGGAAACACCGTATGCCCTAAGGCATCGCGTTGCAGCACCATCATCCGCTTCTCACCATGCAAGTACGGTTCGTAGCGATGCTCGATGCCTTCCAAGCCCTCACCGTCCATTCCCGAAAAACCCAACACATGAGCCAGGAGCGGCCCTTTGGGATAGAACCGCCGCCCTTCCATCACAACCCCGATTCCATCAAGCGACAACCGATCCAGTCGACGCCCCTGCTCAGGATCCAACTTTCGAGCTAACCATACGAATCTTCGATCCTGTCGAAGTTTTCGTTCCAACTCATCGGTCCTCACATGCAGAATCGGCGACAACTGCCGAGCGGTCTTAAGAGGACTATCTACTGTGTTTGGAACTCCGAATACGGACGGCACCTCCATATTCATGGCCAAAACCTTGCCATGTCGGTCGACAATCGTGCCGCGCGCCCCTTCCAGAGATACCGTCTTTTGGTGCTGTCGATCCGCTTTGACTGAGAGTTCAGCCGCTTGTAACACTTGCAACGTGACCAGCCGGAACAGAACCACTCCAAACCCACACAGCAACAGTAGCAATAGGACATACCGACGACCGCGAGAAAGGGAACCGGCCACTAGAACCTCCCGCTGGGAAGATCATTCCTGGCGACTTTCAGCTCAACCAACGCAATATCTGAGGGGTGGACACCACTGGGCCTGGACTGAACCACGACAATTTGCCCCTGCTGAGGCAGACTCATGCCGAGTTTTTCCGTCGCCAGTTTTGCGATCCTGTCGGAGGCACTCAATGTGGAAAACTTGACGCGAAGCTCATCCCGTTGACGTTCCAGCACCGTCTTGTCACGCTTCAACCGTTCAATCTGATAGCCGACCCGAACCACGTCTACGCGCTCCCACACAAACACAAACACGAGACAGAGTCCTAGAAAAACGGTGACGGTCTTCATAAAAGTCCCATCCTCGGTTGACGTTCAGCGACTCGTAATTTAGCGCTTCGTGATCGGGGATTAGCTTCACACTCGACCCCCGAAGGAACAACCGGTTTCTTCGTGAGTATCGACAAGGTGGCTTCCGGCCCTTGAGCAAGAGACCGAAACGTATGCTTCACGATACGATCTTCGAGAGAATGAAAAGAAATCGCGCAAACCCTTCCCCCCACAGCCAACACCTCGGTTGCAGCTCGAAGCGAGGGCTCCAAGAAATCCAGCTCATGATTCACCGCAATGCGAAGCGCCTGAAAGGTCCGCGTGGCGCAATGAATCCGTCCATGCCGATAAGACGCCGGCACTGACCGAGTGATAAGAGAACCGAGTGCCCCTGTAGTCTCAATTGGGTATCGTAGTCTTTCCTGCACGATGGCCCGGGCAATTCGCCTGGCATACCTCTCTTCCCCATACTGAAATATGATGTCCGCCAGCTCATGTTCAGGACTGCGGTTCACTAAGTCGGCGGCAGTTGTCTCAATCGTTTGGTCCATGCGCATATCCAGGGGACCTTCTCGCTGAAAACTGAACCCTCGCGAAGGATCGTCCAGCTGCGGGGATGAAACTCCAAAATCGAAAAGCACACCACCGACCTTCGCGATACCCGCTTCGGCAAGGTGCGCCTTCAAGTCACGATAATTTCCTTGCCGCAACACAATGCGGTCTCCAAATCGACTCAACCGCCGCTGACTGAACTCAATGGCCTGAGAGTCTTGGTCCAGCCCTATAACCCTTGCTCCAACAGGGCTAGTCATTAGGAGCATTTCAGCATGCCCACCATATCCCACCGTACAGTCCACAATAGTGGTAGGTCGCTCAGAAATAAGCCAAGAGCACACTTCCTGACCAAGCACCGAGATGTGCAAATCATCGTCCACGATACTTCCACCCAGATTCCTCCACTTCTCCCCACTTGACGAAGTATACTCTGGCATTTTTGCTTGTCAACAGTCTTTCAGTAACTTAGCGAGGCCTAAATTTAGGTGCGGAAGTCTGGGAACGCATCATCTGGTAGTCGGTATTCAACTGAGTTAGTATTTATTTACAACAAGCTACGAAACTTAGCCCTCTGAAATGTTCCAAGGCTTTCCTTGCCCGTCAAACTGGTGAAGTTTGGTTGACTTCAAGGGATTTCAATTAGAGAATGCTGTCATGCTTCGAAACTATTCGTCTTCCTCATACATAAGACCGTTTCTGCTCCTCACCCTCCCGTTCCTCTGCCTGGAACAGGCCGATGCAAAGGACTTCAATCCGGATAATCCTCTCAACCAACCGGCACCGGTCTATTGGTGCTCGAGCAAGACGCCCGATCAACAGATTTCAACGAAAAAAGGCCCCGGATGCGAGCCGCTCTACGACACACAGTCCGTAGAAGCTTTCAAGGAAAAGGCACGCCGACAGGGCTTCGATCTTCCCGACCGTGACCCCATAAAAATCGTGGAGTTGCAGAATGCAGCGTCGAGATTCTCGGATCGCTACCGGACCTTTGTCTCGTGCTGCCTGACCGATGGGGATGCCCCTGATAAAGTCGTGGACCTCATCGATGAGGCAAACCACATTCTCAAAGCCGTACAACAAAAAGGCATCTACAATTCGGCAGGATTTGGCATCGGAAGCAGGGCAGACGGAAGTCCAGGCACCGGTCCCGGCGATGGAAGTGGAAGCGGTGGTTTAGGCGGAGGGGCTGGACGAGGCCCGAAGCTCGGCACGTTCGCGCGTCAATTCACACTCAGCGAAATCGTGGGAACGGTTGCCCGTGCGCGTGGAGATCTCTTTCGCCTCAATGAACGTCTCGACAGATTGAGCGAGGCACAGAAAAACCTTGGTGAGGTCGAGTACGAACACAGCGGCCGTGCCAGACTACAGATCCAGGACGAGGAAGAAGCGATCAAGAAAGAGTTCAAGTCGAAGAAACTGCCCTCAGCAGCCCCAACGGGAATGGACATACAAGATACGACGCTGCGCTCACGGATTGGGGGAGACATCGAGGACACCAGGCTGAATGCCAACTTCGGTGCGGACATCGGAGCATCGGTCTCGCCCTACAGTAACGTGAACGAATCGCTTCGCCCCCGCAGAGGGGATTCTATGCACGACAGTCAACTTCCCCATCGGCCGGGAACGGACATTCAAGATACCTCTATGCCTAGTAGCACAGGCTTTGAGGTCGAAAACGCACAAAACCGTGAGGGAATCTCTACTGTTCCGCGGCACGGCGTCGGTGCTGCCATCGGCGATTCCGACTTGAATAGCAAGAGGCGATAGCCCTCCCCTCATGGTTTTCCTCCCACCACCGGCATCGGCTCCCAGTTCTCCCCCGCATCCTTGCTGCGATAGAGACCACTCCCATTTGTGCCGGCATAGAACACCGTCGGGTCCGCTTCGCTTTGTGCGATGGTTCTGATGTTGGTGGTTGCTAACCCCCGGTTGAGCACCACCCACATGCTCCCACCATCTTCGCTCCGATGCACGCCATCCCGTCCTGTGATGTAGATCACGCCTCGACGCGTTCGGTCGAGCACCATGGCAATGATCATCTGATCGGCAAGCGATTCTCCGATTCGTTTCCAACCCTTGGCCCCATCGGTTGTTTTATAGAGCCCCGCGAGCGTGGCGGCGTAAACGGTATCGGGCTCGTATGGATCAACCAGTATGGAGGTGACATTCAGCGCCCGGGACGTTTTCACCATGTCCGGCGGCACCAGCCCGTTGTTCACTTTTACCCAATGACCGGCCTGATCCATCGACTTGTAGACACCGCCGCTGGTTCCAGCGTACAGAATGGAAGGCCTGGTCGGATCCATGCCCAGCGTCACAACCATCAACACTTCTTTCATGCCCTCCATTTTCTTTTTCCATTGTTCGCCGCCGTTCTTGGTTTCAAACACACCCATCGTGGTCGCGAGAAAAATGTGCTGGGCATCAGCAGGATCGAAGAGGAACTGATTCACCACGGACGTAATGGTCGCATCATCAAGCCCCGATCGCATTGAGATCCAGCGCTGTCCGCCATCATGGCTTTTGTAGACGGCGTCGCCCTTCGTTCCCGCATACACAGTCGCGGGATAAACGGGATCGATTGCCATAGCGATCACACGGGAATAGCTCATTCCTCGAGAAAGGTTTGTCCAGGTCTGGCCGGCATCACGGGTCTTATAGATGTAGTCATTCGTCGCAACGTAGATGATATCGGGATTCTTTGGATGGAGCTGGATCAGAACGATCGGATCGCTGCGATTGCAGCCAAAGAGTGAGGCGGCAAGAACGAGGAGCAGGAGAAGGTTTCTCATGTGGGATCTTGAAATTTCTTCAGGATGCTCAAACGGGCTATCCAACAAGGCCGCAGGGAGAGTCGGACGCCGAAGCGTGCTCTGCTTTGCACGTTGAGGTGGGCGATCGACCGAGAACGCAGTTGGGAGCCCGTTTCAGCATCCTGTCTATCGATAGTTCGTGAACTGCTGATCGATCCCAAAATCCTTGCCCTTCAAGAATGCGATCGCGGACTGCAGTTCATCCTTACTTTTCCCCAACACCCGCACTTGCTCGCCCTGAATTTGCGCTTGAACTTTCAACTTGGCATCCTTGACCGCCTTCGTAATCTCTTTGGCTTTCTCCGAGGCGAGGCCGCTCTGAATCTTCCCCGTCTGCCGCACTGTTCCACTCAACGCCGGCTCCACCACGCCAAAGTCGAACGCCTTCAGCGACACCCCACGCTTCACGCATTTCGCTTTAATGATCTCCTGTACGGCATTCAGCTTATATTCATCATCCGACACGACGACCAACTCTTTTTCTTTCTCCTTCAGCGTGATCTCCGTCTTCGTATCCTTGAAGTCGAACCGCTGCTTGATCTCTTTCGTTGCCTGGTCCAGCGCGTTCTTCAGTTCCTGCATATTCACTTCCGACACCACATCGAATGAAAACTGATCAGCCACAATCTCCTCCTTCTTTACTCTCTACTTTTTCCAAGGAGCGGCCTGGTTGATCCTCGAATGCGCGCATCGAACGAGCACATCGTTCACATCCAGTGCCCCATCTTCTAAGCAGATGTGCGCGTTCGGCGAGCAAGAGGACGGCCAGGCTGCTCTTTTCTCCTTCACACGCCAGGCGCGAGCAAGAACGATTAACCATGCCGCCCTCAACAACACCCCGTTCCATGCGGCAGCTTAAAACTCTTCTCGTCATCAGCACAATGGATCACCGTCTGCATCCGCCCTGCAGATCCGCCACCTGCCAGTACCACGACTTCGCTCGACGTAAACGGCTTCTTCAAGACCACGTAGCCATACCACTGTCTGATACTGTCGCTCAAGACAATCAGGCCCAGCATCGCCACCAATGCGACCAACACCGCATCCAGATAGAGCGCGAAGGCTTGCCCCGCCGCCAAGGTCCCTGCTTTCCTCAAGAACATCCAAAACATTTCATACGATCCGGTCAGGGTGATGATGCCCACAAAGAGCATCGGCAGCGCCGTCACCCACAGATAGGGCGACTTCCACATCTTGATCAGCACCGTGGTTCCAATGCAGAGCGCCAACATCCCCAGCAGCTGATTCGCGGCACCGAACATCGGCCAAATGGTTGAAATACTTCCCGTCCCAATCAGATAGGCCCATGCCCCCACCACCAAGCCACTGCTCACGACGACACCCGGAATCCAGTTGATCCGCCGAAACGGCGCATAGACTTTTCCCGCCATCTCTTGGACGAGGTAACGACCCACACGGGTCCCCGTATCAATTGTCGTGAGAATGAACAGGGCCTCAAACACCAGTGCGAATTGATACCAGTAGGCCATGAGCCCCGCCATGCCGGGCAATGCGGAAAAGATCGACGCCATGCCGACTGCCAGAGACACAGCCCCTCCTGGGCGTCCCGCCACATCCACCTCGACCATTTGTGACAATTCAGCGATTCGCGACGGGGCAAAACCCATGGCCGCCAATGCATCCGTACCCAATGTCGTATTGATCGCCAGATAGTCGCCTGGAATCAGCACCGAGGCCGCGATCAACGCCATCACACCGACGAAGCTCTCCAACAGCATCGCCGCATACCCGACTACCGCCTGTGATTCCTGCTCAATCATCTTCGGCGTGGTCCCGGACGAGACCAGTGAGTGGAATCCTGAGATTGCCCCGCAGGCGATCGTGATAAAGAGAAAAGGGAAGAGCGTGCCGGGAATAATTGGCCCGCCGCCATTCGCAAACTGTGTCACACGCGGCATTTCGATCGTGGGCGCCATGAGAATCACGCCGAACCCGAGCAGGAACACCACGCCGAGTTTCATGAACGTCGAGAGATAGCCACGCGGCACCAGTAACATCCAACCGGGCAGTACTGACGCAAGAAAGCCATAGCCAGCTAGCAGCCAGATCAGCGCTGGCTTGTCAAACTCGAAGAGCCACGCGTAGGACGATTGGGCGACGACACGGCCGTACAGCACGGCGGCAATCAGTAGAACCACGCCAAGTATCGACACTTCCGCAACCGCGCCGGGACGAAACTTTTGAAGATAGAAGCCCATAAGAAGACCAATCGGAATCGTCATCGCGATCGTAAAGGTGCCCCAGGCATTGTGATAGAGCGCATTCACCACGGCAAATCCAAGACCAGCCAGAGCCACCACGACAATAAAGAGCACCGCGACCGCCGTCGCCGTGCCGGTGACAGAGCCGAGTTCATCGTGCGCAATCTCAGGAAGCGAACGACCGTTGCGTCGCATGGACGCAACCAGAATAATGAAGTCCTGCACTGCTCCAGCGAGCACCGCCCCGATCACCAGCCAGAGAAACCCTGGCACAAATCCGAATTGCGCCGCCAAGACTGGGCCCAGCAAGGGTCCCGCCCCTGCAATCGCCGCAAAATGATGGCCGAAGAGTACAACCTTGTTCGTGGGATGAAAATTGACCCCATCGTTCAGCCGCACGGCCGGTGTGACGTGTTGATTATTCAGCCCGACCACGTGCCTGGCCAGCCAACGGCCATAGAACCGATAGGCCAGCACATAGATGCACGCCGCCGCCACGACCAACCAGAGGCCGTTTACTTTCTCATCGGGATTCACGACGCCGACCACATGAGCAAGCGCGAACGCACCGAGAACGGAGAGCAACACCCAGAGAAGATTCACCGCCACTTTCATGCGCGGCATCCTAACATAGTCCGACAGCACGGCACCCCACCTTCCTCGCACCCATCATCTAGTGTCGCCAGGATCGTCATTTCGTATACCAAATGACGATAGACCGGACACCGCTGCTTCACCTTGGATGTCCCGCGAAAACACCCCACCGGCACAACCAACCGGAGGCTATTCACTTTCTCGTTGGGTTGACGACGCCGACCACATTGGCAAGCGTGAATACACCGAGAAAGGAGAGCAACACCCACAGCAGCTTCACCGCCACTTTCATGCGCGGCATCCTCACATAACGAGGTAGGAAGCAGGTGGCCTGGTTAATCTCCTGTTCTCACACACCCCACAAACGGGAACCATCAGATCCCACACTATAGGCAACGCTCGTTCGACACGCAGACCTTGATAATCGGTCGCCCCTCTACTCTGATGAATTTCTTGGCACAGAAGGGTATTCTTATAACCCCTGGGCCATAGGAGAATTTGCTGGGTTTACTCTGATGCCACGCTTTGTCTCAAATGGTCCTGACATTCCAGAACGGCTGTTATGGAGGCACGAAGAGGGCAAGGTTGTTTTCTTTTGCGGTGCTGGAATCTCCTATCCTGCTGGCCTACCTGACTTCAAAGGCCTTGTCGAGCAGATATACGATGATCTGGGAACTACCAGAAACCCCATTGAGGAGAATGCATTTGCCAATTTTCAATATGACGCGACTTTAGACCTGCTGGAGCGTCGCATCCCTGGCAACAGACAAGCCGTACGGAGTGCCCTTGCTAAGGTGCTCAAACCTAAATGGCGAAGAAAAGGTGCAACGGAAACACACAAAGCCCTACTGCAGTTAGCGGAAGACTGGAAGGGAAAAGTCAGATTGGTGACAACCAATTTTGACCAGATTTTTGAACGAGTCAGAACACAATGCAGCCCTCCTCCTCCTAGCTTTGCTGCGCCACTCCTACCTATCCCAAAACCGACACGGTGGCATGGCGTTATTCATATACACGGCTTGCTCCCCAACATAATTGACGAAATCTCACTTAATCGTTTGGTGCTAACCAGCGGTGATTTTGGCCTAGCCTACTTAACCGAACGCTGGGCAGCACGATTTGTTAGCGAACTGTTTCGGTATTACACCGTCTGCTTCGTGGGGTATAGCATCAATGACCCAGTATTGCGTTACATGATGGACGCCCTAGCAGTCGATCAAATGCTTGGAGAGGTTCGACCGGAAGCATTTGCCTTTGGACATTACGAGACCGGTGATGAAGCTCTAGCCAGCCCCGAATGGCAAGCTAAGGGTGTCATACCCCTCTTGTATGAAATTCCATCCGGCACACACGACCATTCAGCTTTGCATCTTACTTTGAAGCACTGGGCAGAGACCTACCGCGACGGAGTGAGCGGAAAGGAGATGATTGTCACCCAACATGCAAGTACGCCGCCTCTAACCTCCTCGCGTCTGGACTATGCGGTTGGCCGCACACTGTGGGCACTAACGGATGGGCTCGCAGCCAAACACTTTGCAGACCTCAACCCTGTACCGCCGCTAGAATGGCTGGAGCCATTGTCGCAGGATCAATTTAAACATGAAGACTTGTCTCGCTTTGGCGTAACTCCAAATCAAGAAATCAATGAGAAGCTCGTCTTCAGTTTCTTTCGACGACCATCACCATACACTCTCGCCCCCCACATGTGTTTGGTCGATATTGGCCCCAGTTCTAGCAACTGGGACGAAGTAATGTTTCATCTCGGCAGATGGCTGACACGCCACCTGGACGATCCAAAACTTGTGCTTTGGATAGCCAAACAAGGCGGCCAGTTGCATCACCGTTTCACCGCACAAATTCAGCAACAGCTGATGGATCTAGATCGACTATCGCATGACAACAATCAAGGAGAACTCAACCGAATTCGATCAAATGCTCCTAACGCCATCCCCAGTCCTTTGATGCGCATCCTATGGCGGCTTGTCCTATCGGGAAGGCTTGAATCTCGTGAACGTTATTACGACCTCTACGGTTGGGTCCGCCGGTTTAAGCTGGATGGCCTGACACCTACTTTGCGGTTAGAGCTACGCGAAGCACTCACGCCACGTGTCACCATTCGAGAACCCTTCCGATGGACAGAGACACCAGACACCATTCGTGAGGTCAAGCGAATTAGTGACCTCGTGGAATGGGAAATTGTCCTTTCCGCTGGTCATCTCCACTCTATTCTCCGTGACGCACAACGTTTACCAAGCTGGTCCATTGCTCTACCAGGGCTCTTGCAGGACTTTAGCCTGCTACTCCGTGACACCTTTGACCTCATGCACGAACTGGGCGCGGCTGATGAAAAGAGCGACCACTCCTACTCTTACCAACCGTCAATCAGTAAGCATCCGCAAAACAATGATTTCCATGACTGGGCAGGTCTAATTATCTTGACTCGCGACGCCTGGGTAGCCGTTTTTGAACTCAACTCCAAAGAAGCACAACGCACAGCAGAATCGTGGTGGCAAACACCCTATCCTCTTTTTAGAAGACTGGCATTCTTTGCTGCAACGCACGGCAACGTAATTTCACCTCGTCAAGCTCTTGACTGGCTACTTGCTGAAAACGGATGGTGGCTTTGGTCATCAGAAACCCAACGTGAGGCGATTCGCTTACTCGTAGCACTCGCTCCTCGATTAGACGCCACAGACCTTTCGAAATTGGAGCAAGCCATATTGCTCGGTCCCCCTCGTGACATGTATAGGCCAGATATCGAACAGGAAGAATGGATTCATCGTCAGGATGCTGATACCTGGTTAAGGCTAAAGAAAGCCCATACTGCCGGGGCAACGCTTGGGCCAGCAGGCGCACAACGGCTAAGCGACCTCTCTCAAAAGTATCCCAGATGGAAGCTCGCCTCAGATGAACGCGATGAATTTCCTTTTTGGATAGGCACAGGTGATGGTGACGAATTGGGACAACCACCACTCGTTGTACCAACTCAACACCACAAAGTTGTTGCCTGGCTCAAAGAACATCCGAGTTCCGATCACGGGCAAAAAGACGACTGGCAACAACGTTGTCGCGATCGCTTTCCAACTGCCACGTGCGCGCTTTACGCCTTGTCATCCGAGGGTCAGTGGCCCACAGATCGCTGGCGTGAAGCCCTTCAAGCATGGGCGGAGGAAGGGCTCCTCAAGAAGTCATGGCGTTTTGTGGCCAAAGTTATCGGAGTAGCGCCGGACCCTATTGTTCGCAATCTAAAGCATCCCCTCAGTTGGTTTCTAAAAGCCCAGGCAAAGACTTTTGTCAGTCACGAAACTCAATTCTTCTCTCTATCCGGTCGTCTTCTAGAGCTAGACTGCGTAGGCGATCTCACTACGGATGATGACCCCGTTTCTCGCGCAATCAATCACCCGATAGGCCACACAACAGAAGCTTTACTATACTGGTGGTATCGACAGAATCCTCGTGAGGGACAAAGCTTACCAGAAAAGGTGAAAAGTCTATTCACAAGCGTTTGCGACACGCAGGTTTCAAATTACCGTCATGGTCGCGTAATACTCGCTGCGCATGTAATTGCACTATTCCGTGCAGATGAGGAATGGACCAAAACGTATCTTTTGCCGATTTTTGATTGGAATAAGTCAGAAGTTGAAGCAGGTGCTGCCTGGGAAGGATTTTTGTGGTCACCTCGTTTGTATGGCCCTCTTTTATTGGCCTTAAAGCCATCAATGATAGCTGCGGCCTCGCATTATGTACGGCTCGGTAAACACGCGGAACAGTTTGCAGCATTTCTTACCTTCGCAGCCCTGGATCCAGGGGAAATCTTTACAACAAATGAACTTGCCCAAGCCACTCGCGCACTACCGCTCGAAGGCTTGCAGAGTGCCGCACAGACTCTGGTTCGCGCGCTTGAAGGGGCTGGGGACCAGCGTGAAGCATACTGGCATAATCGTGTTTTGCCATATTGGAAATCTATCTGGCCTAAATCTACCCAGGTTAACAGTCCTGCAATTTCTGAAAACCTTGCTCGCCTCTGCGTGACGACAAAGAAGGTATTTCTAGAATCGCTTAAAGAACTACGTCACTGGCTCCAGCCTATTCAATACCCAGACTATATTCTTAGCCAACTTCACGAAACAGAAATCTGTCGAGAATACCCAAACGATGCTCTGGAATTCCTGGGCATCATTGTTGGAGACAGCGCTCAATGGATATCCGGGGAGCTTCAGGAATGTCTCAATCAAATCAACCAAGCTAATCACAAATTGGCGAATAAACCTGCTTTTGTTCGGCTCACCAAACTCGTAAAGCGTTATGGAAATTCATAGCTTGCGATACAAAGACTGATTTGGCTCACCAACGAATTCAGATGCCCCCATCAAACTTGCTGATGTCGTTCTACATCAATACCTGCAGTTGCTGAGCCGCGCATCAACGCTTGCTGTTTTCCCTAGCTTCGCTCATATAGGCTCCATGCTTGCCCTCATCCAATTTCCTTGGTCCCCCTTCTGCATTACGATCAGGCACATCCTGACGCGCCATCGCATTCCGGTTCGCCTCCACAACATCGCCTACCATGATCGGACCCCAATCATCACAGCAACCAAGGGCCAGGGCCACACAGTACCCTGCCTGATCGACGGGAAGCGCGGGATCTGTGACCTGACGGATTTCGGGTAAGAGGTGGCGCGTTACGTGGATCAGCGCTATCGGCTCAACCTCTTTCCCAAAAACCTCGATGGCCTCCAGCTGATCCTCTCACGCTATATCGAGAATGAGCTGGAGATGGTGGGATTCAAGGTGAACGATACGTATGTGATTCCGACGCGTCCCCTCATCGAACAGACGATGCTCATTCGCCATAAGGAACGAAAGTTCGGGAGCGGATGTGTCAGGGAATGGACGACCCACCGACGGTATCTATGCGCCCAGTTTGTGGAACTTTTGAAGCCGATCGACAACATGCTGGCAGCTTCGCCGTTTCTGCTGGCCGATCGCCCATTGTTCGTGGATTACAATCTGTACGGCGTACTCAGCAACTACCTGTTCAACGGCAAGACACGATTGCCCAATCTGAAACACCTGCGACGCTGGTATCAGGCGATGAATACGAAGCAGTAACCTTCGCTGCCATTTTCACATCAATGCTCCTACAGATCCGAATCGCCGGCGTCCTTGCCTAAAGAGCAAATAGGGTGTGCCTAGTAGAAGATGGAAGAACTGAGGGTCTGAATTACGAGCGGGAATGCTTGCGGAAGAAGTCTGCGATGGCCGGTTTGTCCATCTTCCCTGTGGCCACCGCAAGCACCATATCGACCAGCACCTGATTTGTCATCTTTGTTTCAACGCCATTCATAGTCAGAAACACGAGAGCCGTAGCTGCTCCCACCCGCTTGTTTCCGTCTAAGAACGGATGGTTCTGCACAAGATGAAAGAGATAGGCCGCTGCCATCTCATACAAATCATTGTGCAGATAATGTCCCCCAAACCCAGCTTCAGGAGCGGCGACCGCAGATTCGAGCAGCCCATTGTCACGGACTCCCAGCGTCCCACCATGCCGTTCAATTTCATCACGGTGGATCTCCAGCACTTCCTCCAATGTGAGAAACAGTGGTTCCATTCCCTATTCCGCAAGTTTTTTCAACGCCGGACCGTATTGCCGATTCACCTTGGCCAAGGCCGCGCGGAATTTCTTTTGTCGAGCGGCATCCTGCGCGGGCGTCACGATGAGGCACTTCCCGTCTGTCTTGATGTTGAGCGGCGTCTCGGCGTCAATCTCCAGCAGATCCAGCACTCCTCGATCGATCACGAGGGCCAGACTATTGCCATGCTTGGTTAGTTTTTTGATCATATGTCCACCTCCCCGAGGGTACTACAATGTATATCCATCATATCACCTGATTCCAATGACGTAAAGCCACCCCAGGCTAAAGGAAGCTCACTCATCCTGTGCAGGAGCTGATTTGAATCAACGGCGGTTTTCCTTCGAGAGTTTCCTGAACAGTATCACCTTCTTTTTCTTCGGCGGCTTCGATTTGGCGCACTCGACCGCCTCGTCGAGCCATGAAGCAAGACCGGACACCGTGCGGTAACCTGCTTCGCTGATGAACAAGAAACCTTTGAGTGGCTTTCCGGTGAAATCCATTTCATGAGCGTGCGGTTTCGAGAGGAGTGTTTCGTAGCGATCGGGCAACACACGAATCATGAGGCAGTCCTTCTCGATCCCACAGCACATGTGGCCGTTGAGCATGAAACAGAGCCCGCCAAACATACGCTTCTCCTCCACCCCTTTTCGGCGCTTGAAGTAGCCCCTGATTCGTTCTGCAAGCCCCTCGTTATAGGCCATCTCGTTCCTCTACCGCTCCGACTTTATGCGTTCCCCACCAGTCAATCAATAGATCGGTGCTTCGGTTTTGGTATACTCCTCCCCACCATGGCATCGGATACCCCGACTCCGCAGCCGTCAGGTCGAGAGCGCCGCGACTACTATCGCATCACCGTTCTCCTGTCCATCTGTCTTCAGCCTGAGAACGACACCGCGGAGGGAGCGCTCATTCAGCGATCCGTCAATATCAGCGCCGGCGGGATCGGCATCACGCTGAACCAGGTCTTCGAGGTGAACGCCATTCTCTCCTGTACCCTGCTCCTTCCCGGCGAGGTACTTTTTAAGTCCTACCTCGAAGTGTTGCGTGTGGATCCCATCCCCTACCCGCTCAATACCTATCGCCTCCATGGCCGCTTCATCAGGATGGCCACTGCGGATCGAGAACTGCTGACCCGGCATATCATCCAGTTTCAGCGCGAACACCTCAATAAGCACTACTCCGCCTGAAATAGGCACAGCCCTCAGGGTGAAGAGGCCCCGGACAACTCTGGGGACCCGTTTCGTCCCCGCGAAAGGGGGATACATTCTGCCGCGCGAGGCCGACTACACTGGGTTACCGTGGAATCCACACGCCCCTATCAGCGCCATCACTATCGCGTCCCGCTTGCCATGCAATACCCTGTGATGTTTTCCGATGCGGAAACAATCGCGGAAGGAACGGTCATGAACCTGACGGTGTTCGGCTGCGCGATTGAATGCGCCGATACCATCCCAGAGGGAACCACACTACAGATGCGGCTCATCCTTCCGGATCAGGCACAGTCACTCCCGGTCGAGGAAGCGGAAGTCCGATGGGCCCAAGGGAATCGAATGGGGCTTCAGTTTCACAGGGTGGAGCGGGCGGCGGATTTTCGGCTCCACAGCTTTGTGTGGGATCGGATGGTCGAACGGCTCCACACGATCACTCAGGGAGGGCTTTGACCTTCTTGATCCCGAGGTCTCCTGCCTTTTCCCACTAGGGCCAGACACAAGAGTCCGATACTAATCCAGACCACTTCGCGGAATCGCCGGAGCAGCGCAAAGGTGATGCCAGTCACATCACTGTAGCCGAAGGCTTGCAACAAGAGGAGATTGCCGGCATCCTGCGCCCCGAGACTGCCAGGGATGAAAAAGGTCCCGCCTTTAATGAGGGCGGCCAAGGCACCCATCGAGATGACCGACCACAGACTGGCGGAATCGCCTAGGAAATAGATGATCACAAAAACTTCTAACGATTCGGCCAGCCAGCCGAAAAAGCACACGCCGGTTGAGAGCGCAAACGTCCCACGATGCTGGCTGTAGAAATTCAGAATGGTCTGGTCGATCGAGCGTAGGTGTGCCTCTTGCGCTTCTAGAGCCTGGATCCGCAGTCCCAGCTTCTTCATGATTGCCAGCATCGACGCGAAGAGCCCGCGCTGTTGAACAAAGATAAACCCGGCGATTGAACAGACCAACACCGCCACACTCAGCACCGCAGCCGTGATGGTCTGTCCCCCCGAGCTACCGGTGCCCAAGATCAAAAATCCAATGGCGATCCCAACGAGAATATAGAACACCTCGGCAATCGTGAGAGTCGTCTTGGCAATCACCACGGACGCAGCCCCTTCCGCCATCGGAACATTGTATTGTTTCAGCAGGTAGGCCTTCAGAGGTTCGCCGCCCATATAGGCTGTGGGTGTCGTCATATTCACAACCTCCCCGGCGGTCCTGATCGTGAGGAGCCGCCAAAACGAGATCACTTGCCCAAATGACCCCAACACCAGCTTCCAGCCATAGGCCTCGATCACATACATCATGAGAGAGGGAATCAGGATGATCACCAAGGAGAGGGGGCCTAGCCGCAACGCCGCATCATAGATGTTACCGGGTCCAATCTGCCAGACAAGAACGCCAAGAACGATGAGGCCAAGGGCTAGTAGGATATAGCGCAACACGTTAGTCGGATGGCGAACGGGGCATTTATGGCCGAGGAGACGAGACCGCGGATGGGCGGATGACCCAGCCCATGGCACCGGCAAACAGCAATGCGCCAGCTGCCGCGAAGATGAGAAACCAATACAGCTGGTCAAACAGGGCAAAGCCCAACAGCGCTGCTGAAAAATCTCTGCTGGCCACATTTTTCAACATGACGTCCGCCCACACTGCATGGGCAGGGGTGCTCCAGCCACTCACCGCTTTAATCTTTTGCGCCTTTTCGACGAGTACGAGAGAGAGGCCGTTGCCAAACACCGCGGCGGTGCCGAGTGCAAGCGGAACCCAATCGTCCGCTTGTCCGATGTGAGTCGTATAGAGTCCCACGGCGATACCCGCAAAAATCGCCATGTGCACGATGTTGTCCAACACGATATCCAGCCAGGCACCAAGCGGCGACTCGGTAAAGGTCAACCGCGCGACTTCGCCGTCGCAGCAATCGATGACGGCCGCCAATTGAAACAAGAGAGCTGCCACGATACCGGCGCTGTACGTGCCCATCCCAAATCCCGCGGCCGCCAGCAGACCAACTAACCCGGCAAGGACCGTGATGGAATTGGGCGACAGCCCCATGGCGAGAAACAAGCGGGTGAACCAGCGAGAGACTTTGCGATTGAAATAGCGATCGACAAACCCTTCGAATTCCCCCTTGAGCGAATTGAACAACTTCTTTTCGGCTGCTTGGACGTCAGACAGCGTCCGAATGGGTTGATACCAATTCCCCTGCTTCGCTTCAGCCGAGACAACACGCACTCGACCATCCGTCGAGGCCTGCTCAAGCCACTGGCGGATCGGCGAGCTTCCCTTCTCATTCACTGCTTGATTCGTGGTGCTCATCAGGCTTGCCGGCACAACCACCAGCTCAGCCACACGCAAGGCCGGACTGTCGAAACGAGGGGGGGCGAAAATCGTCGGGCGATCAGACTGGGCTTTTGCTCGCAGGCTCTGCACCATGAACTGATCGACCTGCCCTTGTGAGGCTTGCGAGACCACAATGGCCTGACCGTCCTGCACCTCACGCCGCAACTGTTCAATCAACCCTCGAGAGAACACGCTATTGACGCTCGCAACCAACGCAAAGCCATGCACTTCGGCCGCCAAAGCTTCCCAGGTTCGAGGATCATCGAGAGGAAATTCACGGATCGGCATCCATCGGACAGGAATCGTGACGCGTGGCCCTTTGCCGAGCGCCTGTTTCAGCTGTTCCTCCTCGGAGCCGGACAGGACGATTAATTGACGAATCCCCGCCCGCTGCAAGGTGAGTACGGTTCGTTGAAAGAGTCCGATCCCCACGACACTTGTCAGGGGCCCTGCGTCGTCGACCTGCGTCCCAATCGAACCGCCGAATACTCCGACGGATGGCAGCAGAATCGCCGTGGCCAACCCTTGAATCTCGACCCTTCTTTGGAGGATGCTCTTACTCATGGTTTGCTAGGCACCTGTGTCTGCTCACCAATGTTCCCTTGCGCAGGGTCCTTCTTCATCCGACAGCGTACTATAACGAAGACTTTCTCATAATTTTGGCAAAACTTCCAATTCAGCCTTTCTTACGTCTTCGATGAAATCGATCTCAGTCCAGGGCAGCCCCCCAATTCGTTCATAGCCAACCCGCACGTCCTGAAAATACGGCCGCAGCGCGTCCTCGTACTCCATCTCCCATGAGCCTCGGTCGATGTAACCACGGAGCGACGAGACAACATGAGGCGTGTCGGCATGACGAATCCGAAGAAATCCAACCCCTTCACCGGCGTAATCGTAACGTTCCGGCATATTTTTCGTCAGCGCGATCACTCGGCCCCCGGCCACGACCACCATGCACTCCTCTCCAGTTTGCTGTACCGTCTCATCCATCAATAGCGCATTCTCACAGGATGACGACACGAGACGTCGCAGGATGTCCGGATGGAACAGCACATCGGCATCCATCACGATGGTGTCGTCGTCGAGCGCGGTTCGTGCAATCCACAAGGAGGAAATACTGCCCCTATGAAACTGCTCATTGACCAAAAACGTGACGTTGACGCCACAGCAATCCTGCTCGACCGCCGCACGGATCATCTCCTGTTTGTACCCGACAACAATCTCAGCCCGGCGAATCCCCACGGAAACCAGCGACTCCAGATAGCGATGCAGAAGCGACCGGCCGCCGATCTCGATAAGGCATTTCGGGTGATGCTGGGTCACTTCCCACAAACGTTTTCCGACTCCCGCTGCCAGAATGACCGCCTTCATACCGATTTGCAGACCTGTTCGAAGGCGTCGAGAAATCCGCCAAACTGCGCCTCGGACAGTGCCCCCATATTGGCCACGCGAAAAATCTTGTTTTCCAAGTTGCCTTGCCCCGCATAAATGACATAGCCCTGCTGCTTCAGGCGGTCATGCAACGCCTGGTAAGAAACCCCGTCCGGCAGGTGATAAGCCGTGATGGTGTTCGATTGCCGGTCCGCCGGGAGAAGCGCCTTCACACCGAGCTTGGCCATTCGTTCACGAATCAGGGTCGCCATCTTCTTGTACCGCTGGATGCGATTGGCCACGCCTTCCTCGAGCAACTCATTAAGTGCTTCGTCAAAGGCATAGTAGACCTGCACCGCGGGCGTGAATGGAATCGTGCCTCGCCCCTCGTTGTCGATGTAATGGGTCAGATGGAGATACCACGAGCGCTTCGGATATGCGCGCATTCTCTCGACAAACCCCTTTCGCACAAGCACGAAGGAAACGCCTGGGAACCCCTGAATGCACTTTCCCGCCGTCCCCGTCACCATATAGATGTGCGACTTGGCGATATTCAGCGTTTCACCTGCCAGCGCGCTGACGGCATCGAGCACAAACACGCGATTCTGATTGTCGACGATCTCGGCAATCTCATGGACAGGGTTGAGGAGTCCAGTGGTGGTCTCATGGTACACCATGCCGACAGCATGCACTTCCTGATGCTGTCGCAAGGCAAGCAGCAGCTTCTCAGGGTCTGGCCGAACCGTCCAGTCATACTTCAACTCGCTCACCCCCAGTCGATGGAGACCCACGATCTGGGACATCCGTTCACCATAGACCCCGTTGTTGAGGATGAGCATACGGCGGCCGTGAGGGAGCGATGACATCAGGGCGGCTTCGACGGCAGCCGTCCCCGATCCAGTCATCAAAACGGCAACATAGTCCGATTCGGCTCCGGGGACAAAGGCTTTGAGCAGCTTGGCTTGGATGCGGTGAAGCAGTTCTAGAAATTCATCTTCTCGATGACAGATATCGGGTTTCAGCAGCGTCTGCCGCACCCGCTCGGACACGTTCACCGGTCCAGGATTTAGAAGAACCACTCTTCTCTCCTCCTTCTAAGGGGGTGTGATGGGTTTCCCTTTATTGCGCGCATTGACCGAGCACATTCCGATGGTGCGCGGTCAGCGAGCACAAGGGAGGCTCGTCACACCCCCCTATCCCTCAATCGCCTTCATGAACCGACAGGTGATGTCCGGCGGGTCGTGCAGGACGCGACCGGCATCTTCCACAAATTCGTTCACCTTGATGAGCAACATGCTAGGCCCATCCTTCTTCAGCATATCCTTGAACTCGTAGACGAGATCGTCGCGATCAAGGACCCGTTCCACATTCACGTAGCCCGCCGACTTCGCCACTTTCTCCAGCGGCACCACGTTGGAGATCGTCGGCTGGTTCCCGGTCGTTCCGTACACTTCATTGTCGAAGACGACATGGATAAAGTTTTTTGGTTTCAACGCACCGACCGTCGCAAGTGTACCCATTCCCATGAGCACATTCCCGTCGCCATCGAAGGTAATCACCTGTTTATTCGGCTTGGCGAGCGCAACACCGAGGGCAATAGCCGAAGCATTCCCCATGGAGCCGATCATGTAGAAATGAGTGGGGCGATCCGCGATCTTGTGCGCCTCGCGCGAGGGAAACCCGTTGCAGATAATGACGGGCTGATCGGTCAGCAACTCCAGCAAGGCCTCCATGGCCTGCGCCCGACTGATCAATGTGCCTTGTTCAGGCCTCATGGATGCAATCCCTTGACCACGCCTTTGGTGATAAACAAGGCGACCGGAATCCGCTGCTTCATGAATGTCTCAGCAACCCACCTGAAATCTTCAATCAGTGTTTTTTCAGTCAGGGTCCGGTGCGGGACCTTGACGGTATCAAGCAATTGCGGCATCACCTCTCCCATCACCAAATGTTCAGGAGCATCCTTCCCCCCCTGCCCACGCCAGGAAACAATCAGTATGCAGGGTTGTTGATAAATCATATTCAGAGAAATGAGCGCATTGAGAGAAGTACCGAGTCCTGAATTCTGCATGAGCACAGCGGGGGTTTTCCCCGCCATATAGGCGCCCGCGGCCATGCCGACCGCTTCATCCTCACGAACCGCGGGGGTGTAGAGCCGACGGTTCATGAGTTCCGCAATGATCCCGCCCAGAATTGAATCTGGCACGCCGGTAAAGAAATTCACTCCCAGGTCCTGCATCGTTTGGACGAACACATCGCTTTCAATCACTGAACGTTTCCCCCTGGCATCTTGAGACACACCTGCAGAAAGCCGGCGCATTATAAGATACACCCTGCGAGGTTCTCAAGAAAGATCCGCGATTGAGTTGCACTCTCTCGCATGGTAGCGTGAGTAGCAATAGGGTTGTATCCGACTCCGTTGACAGAAGATGAGCGCGCTCACCCAACCAACACCCAATACCTTGCCGTGGGTCCTGATAATCGCCGTCGTGATCGGTGCTCACTCAGCATGGGCTGTTCCCATGGTGAATGATCCGAAGGGATTTCACGATATTCCTTGGGGCACTTCCTTGTCCTCACGCCAGGACCTGGAGACGATACGGGCAGGTCCACATATCATCGAGTATCTTTGCAAGAGAGAGCCTGCGTCATTCGCGGGAACAGAAATGACCAGCATCCTCTACCTGTCCCTGGATGATCAATTTGCGCGTGTCATAATTCGATACCAAGGGGAACAAGTTCACAAACATGTGCTGCGCTTCCTGGAAAATCAATTCGGTGGGCTGGAGCGTATTCCCGGGCAGATGACACGAGGTCTCAATCAGCAATACACGTGGCGCGGTTCAGATACCGAGATTACGCTGACCTACCAAGCCGGCACCGAGCGCGGCTACATATTCATCGATAGCCGTACGCTCGCACCACGGTTCAACGACTATCTCACCGACTCCGCAGAGTAGATCGATGAACGCGGGTTTTTGCAAACGAACGATACTCCTCGCAGCAGTGATCTTCTGCATGCTGCATACAGCAATACCGTCGTTGGCCGTTCCACTCGTCAACGATCCCAATGGCTTTGAAGATATTCCCTGGGGAACATCCCTTGCGGAAATGGAACAGTTTTCGCGTGTCGAAGATGCCGGTCGCCTAGAGATCTATGAACAAACTAAACAGGCTCCTGCGCTCGGCACAATACCCATCGATTCTATACGATTTACGACGTTTGAGAAGAAGTTCGGCCGCGTGACTGTTCGCTACAGTGGAAGTGAGACTCATGAAAGAGCCTTGACCTACCTTCAATCCAAGTATGGTCCACTCGACCGAACACCGGGCCAAATCACGGTCGGCCCGGTGAAAGTCTATGTGTGGCATGGTTTTCATACGGAAGTGGCGTTGCGGTTCGAGACTGGAACTGATCGTGGCATCATATTTTTTGAAAGCCTGACGCTCCCTGAGAAACTATCGGACGGGACTTCCGCGACAGTCTTCTAACCGTGGATAGATAATATCCCAACCTTTCCGCTGGCAAGAGGTTGCGCTGTTTCCCAATCATGTGGGGCCAATGATGACACACACTGCAAGACTTCGTGCCACATTTCTCCGGAGTTTATGGTCATCGCATCCAGGCAGTACCGATTTTCAAGGGGTGGATGGAAGCCGATTCCTTTGAAGAGTATTAATAGACCTCGGCCAAGATCCGGCAGTCATTCCCTTCATCAATCTGGCATCCCGTCACCAGTTACTGCTCTACGAGTTGGCGCATCATTCGCTTCACATGACCAAGTTACATTAGTGAATTGATTGGGAAAATATTCCGGACGAAGTTAGGATGATGATACTGCCAATGATTAGCCGAAAGTCCTATGTTCCGTTGGATGGCCGCTATTCCGAACGTGTAACGGTCACGTGTCGAGTGCGCTATGTCGGTGAAGTTCCGACGCAGCCTCATCAGGGGGAGGGACTCACCAAAAACATATCTGTTTCTGGTTGCCACATCATCAGCGACCGTCCGGTGACACGAGGCACATTATTGACACTTACCATTGCGCTTCCCGATGGATTGCCTCAGCTTTCATTGAAATCAACGCATGTTGTGTGGGTGTCGGGTTGTCAATTTTCTGTCCGATTTATGGATCTGAGCCAAGACCATCGGAAGCGGTTGCAATCTTTCATTTGGAAAAGCATCTCCCATCAAACCGTAAGCGATCAGCGAACTCGATTCCGGCTGATGTAGTCCGACCCTTATCCCCTCCTGTCTATAGTGCCACGATCCTTTTCATGACGCTCATCAACTCATAAGACCTCACGTACGGCGTTCAGAACCAGGCCTCCCTTCCAGCAAGCACATAACAGATTGATTTATTGTTAACTGCCCTCACCCCCCTTCCGACTTGGGCACTCCCCCTCCTCTGGTGGGAAGGCAAGATTGACACTCCGCGCTAGCCTTCATCCATACGAAATCTCCAATACGGACTGCACTGCGGCTCGACAGAAAGAGCCTTTGGGGCTCAAGCGTTTAGAAAGTTAGGACTGAGTCGATCAATCCCTCTAAATGGGGACATAACCAGGAGGTGTAACGATGATCCAGATGAAACACTTGAGACAGTCGGAAGTGCCTTACTCATCGCATTCAATTGAGCGTCGCAGAATGAGAAGAAGTTTCGTCTCCTTGGGGCTTATGTACTCGGGAATCAACGGGGACGACGTTCTTATTGGAGACGGTAGCGCTGTAGACCTATCCGAAGGTGGGGTGGGCATTCGTGGAAACTGTCCCGTCAAGATTGGCATGGAATTGACCTTGTTCTTATATCTTCCGGACGAGGAGGAGCCCCTATTCGTTTCGGAAGTGGTGGTCTCCTGGACAAAGGGATCTCTGTTAGGCGTTGAACTGAATGAGGTGAGCCTCCGCGATAGCGATCGTTTGCGGACACTTCTCCACGCCCAGTCGGCTGCCCAAGCGGAGTCGGTTCAATGACTCTACTATCAGAGCCTAGTCGGGAATGTTCACTCCTAGCAATCCATCTCACCTTGTCTTCTGGACGCACACCATGCTAATTCATGGTAAGTGACTGCTTACTCACCATGAATAGGACACGGATATCTTCTCGTCAACGACATCAACCATCCCCAACCTTCATCCATAAACAGCAGGACTACGGGCATCAGTGAGGCGCTACTCTGCAAACACTTTCCGACCAAGCATGCCCTGTACAACGCAATTTTCTCATAAAGTGCGTATGCTCCGACTTGCGCGAAGCTGGCGACGGGCGCGTAGATGACAGGCACTACCATGAGTCGACTCCTCCGACATCCTTTCGTCACTCTCGGAATCATTCTCTTCATTGCGATCACCGTTCTTGTAGCCTTTCGCCTGAGCACAGGCTCCAAAACCGACAAGAAGACGGCACGGCTCATTACGGTCGGTATTGTGTCTCCGCTCCGACAAGATCTCAATATTCGTCTGGCCTATACAGCAGACATCTCGCCTAATCAAGTCGTCAATATCTTCTCACGGGTTGACGGATACATCACCAAGCTCCATGTCGATAAGGGCGATTATGTCAGAGCGGGCCAGTTGCTCGTTGAAATCGATCATACGGACTATCAACATGCCGTCAATCAGGCAAAAGCTAATCTGTCAGCCGCCAAGGCGAAGGTCTCACAACAGGATGCGGTGGTCCGCAACGCCAAGCTGACGTTCGATCGCATGCAGACCCTCATCAAAGACCAATTTGTCTCACAGCAAGACCTGGATACTGCGCTGGTCAACTTCGACGCCGCCAGCGCCGCGCAGGAATCCCTCCAAGCGCAAGTCAAGCAAATGGAGGTAGCCCTAGCCCAGGCTGAAACTCGCTTGGCCTACTCGTACATCCGAGCCCCATTTCCCGGCTATATCGCAGAACGCAATTTAGATACCGGAGCCTATGTCAGCAGCGCGACTGCCAGCACGTCGACCATGTCACGAGGCATCATGAGCCTGCATGACATCAATACAGTTCGTGTGCTGATCGAAGTCGTCGAGCGAGACATTCCACTCGTGAAGGTAGGTCAAAAGGCCGATCTCCGTGCCGAAGCGTACCCAGATTACGTATTCGAAGGAACTGTCACACGTGTCGTTCAGGCCTTGAATCGCGCGACACGTACCATGACGGTGGAAATTGACTTATCGAATAAGGATCGTCGTTTGAAAGGCGGGATGTTTGCCCGAGTCGAAGTCATGGTGGGCACCCATCACCAAGCATTACAAATTCCCATTGATGCCGTCAGTCGACTCGAAAACATGCAATATATCTATATCGTCCAGGAGGGGAAAGCCCAGCGAGTGGATATCGAGATCGGGGCCCGTAACGGCAACCATATAGAAATCACCAAAGGTTTGACGGGGCGAGAACAGATCATCGTCGCAGGCAAAGACTTGGTGCACGATGGCACACCCGTCCAGACTCAACCGCTCAACCAAGTGAGGAGTGAAGGGTAACTGGTGATACGGCTGAAGAGTGCGGCTTCCTTGGCCTCACGATTTACCTCGGTTTCCCCACCAACCTAGAATGTGGCTCACCCTACTCGCACTACGCAATCGCATCGGCATTCTGATGCTATCGCTCGCGATGGTGGTACTGGGGCTGACGTCCCTCCAACGCCTACCAGTTGATCTCTTCCCGCAAATCCAGGTCCCAGTCGCTTTTGTAGGTGTTGTGTACAAGGGGGCGCCCCCGCTCGACATCGAGCAGAGCGTCGTCTATCCAATCGAAAAAGCTGTCAGCTCCGCTTCCAATGTCGAACATGTCGAATCGTTCAGCAAACAGGGTCTCGGGGCCGTCCAGATCTGGTTCAACTGGGGAGCAGACATCAATGTTGGACAGATGGAAGTGATGCAACGCATCACGCAGATTTTAAACAGCCTCCCGCCGGGGATCCTACAGCCCTTTATCGTGAAGTTTGACGTTTCTAACATCCCCGTTTCCATTGTGTCGGTGTCGAGCGATGGGTTGGATGAGCGAGCACTCTATGATCTTGCGTACAACACCATCGCCCCACAGATCGAGCAGATCGCCAATGTCGCGGCAGCCACAGTCGAGGGCGGCAAGATTCGCCAGATCAATATCAACCTCGACCCTGCACTCCTCAGCGCCCGCGGACTCTCCATTCTTGATGTCGTACAATCCGTCAAAGCCTCCAATTTAATTCTGCCGTCTGGTGACATTAAAGCCGGGAACCTTGACTATAACGTCTTTACGAACAATCAGTTCCGAACGGTCGAGCCGATCCAAGACGTGATCGTGAAGGTCAATCCGCAGGGCAATCCGGTCCGCGTACGTGACGTTGGGATGGTAACGGACTCATCCGACATCCAAACGAACATCGTTCATGCCGATGGTGTCAGATCCGTCTTTCTTCGAGTGAACAAACAACCGATCGCCAATACCGTCGAGGTTGTGGATGCCCTTCGCGCAGCCCTCCCCAAGATGTTTGGCATCCCCGAGGGGGTGAAACTCGGCATTTCATTCGATCAATCGCTCTATATCCGACAGTCTATTCACAATCTTACCGAACAAGCCCTCCATGGGTCGCTGCTGGCCGCAGCCGTGATTCTGATCTTCTTGCGCAACCTCACAAGCACCGTCATCATTTCCGTGGCCATTCCGCTCTCCATGCTCGTGACGTTTGTCGTCCTCTACTTTACCGGCCAAACCCTGAACGTCTTCACCCTCGGCGGGCTGGCACTCGGTATCGGACGGCTGGTTGATGACTCCATCGTGGAACTGGAAAATATTCAGCGCCACCTCAATGCCAATCCCAACCGGTGGAACGGCATCCTCAATGCCGCTCGGGAAGTCGCCATGCCGATCCTCGCGTCGACCGTCACCACGGTGGTGGTCTTCCTCCCAATGTTTTTCGTCGTCGGTGTCGCGCGTCTGTTGCTAATACCGTTAACCGTGACCATCGCGATTGCGCTCTTCACGTCCTTCCTCGTCTCCCGCACAGTGACGCCGGCACTCTGCTACAAGTTCCTCAAGCCTGAACAAGACGCTCGGCGGACCATGCCGTCCTGGTTTACCACACTGATGGATTGGAGTCGTCGCCGATATGAGACTCTCGATAGAAGTTACGAAGAATCGTTGCAGTGGGTCCTGGGACATCGCCGGACCTTTATCGCCATGGTGCTGCTGATCTTTGTCGGATCGCTCACGTTGGTTCCGATGATCGGAACGGAGTTCCTTCCGGTTTCCGATGAGAGTCAGTTCCGCATCGTCCTGCGGGCACCGGTCGGCCAACGGGTTGAAAAGACCGAGCAGCAAGTCTCAGAAGTCGAACGGGTGCTCCGAGCCAATATTCCCGCGACCGAATTGGAGACGATCGTCTCCAGTACGGGTATCCTGTCGCAAGGCCGTGCCTCTCTCTTCAACCCCAACACAGGACCCCATACGTCTTCGATGCAAGTGTACTTGGTCTCACCGGACAAGCGAACGAGGACTCAAGTCGAGATCATGAACGATGTGCGCCCAAAGATCGTCAAACTGTTCCCAGGAGTGTCGATGTATTTCGATCCCGGGGGGCTCGTCAAACGCGTCACCAGCTTCGGCTCCCAAAAGGCCATTGATGTGGAAATCTATGGCTATGACTTCGACAAGGCGAGAGACGTCATCGCCCGTGTCAAGGAGATCATGGAGCAAACTCCAGGCCTGGCGGATATCGAACCCAGTCGGGAAGAAAACTATCCGGAAGTCAACGTGACGGTGGATCGGGAGAAGGCGGCTCTGCTCGGCATCAGTGAGGCCGACGTGGCCAATACGGTCCTATTTTCTCTGAACGGAAACGGCCAGACCGACCCAATCATTTATACGGATCCGCAAAGCGGCAATGAGTACTTCATCAGCGCCTGGCTGGCCGAAGAACACCGAAAACATCTCAGCGATCTGGAGCATATTCTGCTCATCGCCAAAACCGGCGAGCCTGTCCTCCTGAAGAATGTTGCGTCCCTCAAGTTGAACGCAGGACCGGTGAAGGTCGATCGAAAACATTTTCAGCGCGTGGTCCACATCACGGCCAATCCCACCACCCGGCCCCTCGGTGATATCGCCGAAGACCTGGAGTCCGCCTTCGCCGCACTCCAGTTGCCGGCAGGGTTCAGCCTCAAGCTAGCGGGACAGATTCAGCAGCAGCGCGAAACCTTCCAAGGATTGCAGTTTGCGACCATCCTGGCACTGTTGTTGGTCTACATGGTCATGGCCGCCCAATTCAAATCACTCATCGACCCCTTTATCATCATGTTTTCCGTGCCGATGGGCTTCCCCGGTGTCATCTTGATCCTGTTTCTGACGAACACGACACTGTCCACCACGTCGTTGATGGGGATTATCATGATGTTGGGCATTGTCGTCTCAAACGGTGTCTTATTGGTCGATTACACCAACGTCCTCCGCCGCAGAGGCGAAGGACTTCATCATGCCGTTGTGACTGCCGCACGAACCAGGCTGCGCCCGATTCTCATGACCTCGCTCGCCACGGTCTTTGGGCTGCTTCCCATGGCAATCGGACTCGGGACCGGTGGTGAAACAAACGCGCCTCTCGCAAGGGCGGTCGTCGGAGGGTTGAGCGTTTCTACCCTCCTCACATTATTTCTCGTTCCAACGATGTATTTGATTTTAGAGGAATATCTCCCGAGGAGGCTCGAAGAATCGGCAAGCGATCAGGAAGTGGCCTCCATTGGCGCCACCTCGGTTCCAGAGTAGCCTGCGTTAACGCTCGACAATGTTTGGGAACAAGGACTTCAGCTGCATAGCCAGTCCAATATCCCCGGTAATCTGCAAACGCCCCGACATCGCCATCGTCATTCCGCTGAGATGCCCGTTCAGGATCCCGATGCAATCCTCTCCAGTCATCGAGAGAGTCACATGTGGATCGGCATGAATTCCATCCTTCACGACGCAGCTCCCATTGTGCACCAGCAGATGGTACTGACCGCCTTGGTTCCCACGGAGGTCGAACTGGTAGACGGCCTCAAGATCCTCAGCTGCATCCTTATCAAGTTTTGAGGGGAGGGAGTCGAACACCTCTCTGACAATCGTGGTTTTCATGTTGAGACAATACCTATGGCAACGAATGGTTAAAGTCTTCGGGGGCGCTATGCTCACGCCCCCGAAGGACGGTCAATGCAAAAGCAGGGTTTAGTACCGGAGTGTGGCGGTCGCAACACTACGACGGGCGCCGAAAAACTCCTTCGAGAACGACTCGACCACCGCAGGGTCATACCCCTTGCAACTGAAAATGTCGAGGTAGGCGTGATTGGTTTCATTGGCGAAATGGCCGCTGATCAACGAGGTGGAGATCAACTGCACCATGGAGTAGCCGGCCACAGGCCCATCACCAAAATCGACGACCTGGCATTCACCAAAACGCTTCATGCCGATGAGCTCACACAGCTCAACGACGTAGCGCTTGATATAGTCCGCATCTCGGATAAGTTTGGGATTGCAATCGTGGAGGTCAACGGCAGTGCAGAGCCCCCATGCCTTACCGCTTCCTACCATGTCTTGGACCGGTCGGGCAGCAGCCGCAGGGGCGTTGGATGGTAAGATTGTGGACTCGGAACTAGCCGAGGTACTCATAGAGGGGGGTTCCCTTTCTGTAAGAAGGTTGAGCACATGAAGACTACCATGCGTGAACTATACCATGATTTGTTTCATGCGCACGTGAAGGGGTGGAAAAATTTTCGGCTCTGGTGAAAAAGCCCCATCAATCGGTTGACAAGGCTTCATCTCTCAGGGACAATATCTCCCATGCCATCCTCTCCAGATCTGGTCCGAGACACGCCTCGAATCGAGCTACCTGAGCGCCTCTGCACATGGTGCAAGGTGCTCATGCGGAAGCGGCTCGTGGGCGGCAACCAATTCATTCATTACACCTGCCCTAAGTGCGTTTTCCAACATACGCGCCGACTGGGACCAAAGCCATAAGGCTCTGATTGAATGAGTGGCTACGAGCAACTTGCTGCCTGGTCGACTCGCCCCTGTAGGGAGGATCGTCTCTATCCTAGTTCTGAGTGAGTCATATTACCCAAGTAGACTGGCGGCTGACTCTCAACTGGCACTCACCAGCTCTTCTACCTGATCACTTGTCCGTCCTCCACTCCAGGCTTCATCTATTCCAGTCAAGAACACCTTATCCCGACCGTCCTGAGTACTAGACGACCCGCTACGCCGCTGGAGCCGCATGAAGGAGCAGAGCGACCTGGGATGAGAGAGATCTAGCCCTGGCAACACACAGCATCTCCAAAGGTGGTCACACACCGACCTTTCGCAATTTTAATCTTGCAAGGAAGGAATACGAGGCGAGTGGACCGGCTAGGCGTGAGCGTCGGCTCCACCTAACCGCGGGATAAACTGCTCTGGACATGATCGTCGAGAAGATGGGTCAATCGCTCTCGATCCAAGAGGAAGGATTAAGCCAAAGCAATTTCCGAAATGCTCAGAGTCTTCCAGCGACCAAAGCCCGTATCTGCTCCATCCGCTTGCGGTTGACACCAAGATCGCTGTAGCCCATGCGGGACGCAGAACGAAAGTGAACCGTCTTCGCGGGCTCATCGAAAAGGAACTCCACGTCATCGACGAATCGAAGGAGCAGGGAAGTGAATTCGTAATGGAGGTACGACTCGTCCTCATCGAGGAGCTTGCTCCGAGACAATGTTGCGAGCACCGCTTTCAACGCCTCTTTGGCTTCCGCGCGAGACTTCTTGTACGGAAAGGGCGCGATGGCGTGACCCACATCAGTCGCCTGCGTCGACACGCAATTAGGGCTGGAGGGGCAAGGAGGAAGAGTCCGCTGGCTCATTGGGCCCGCACTGTACTCGCTTCCAGCACCGCCCGCAACCAAATCTCCGCCACCAGCACAGCATGAGGCGGAATGAGCTCCGGAAGACCTTCGTCCCGATAGGCTAAATGGGGGCTGATGCGCACCTTCCGATAGCCGCCGACTTTCATGCCAATCAGCGCCTGCTCGACGCCAGCCATCACTTCACGACGGCCGAGTGTGACGGTACGATCGATCAGCGTGACGCCGTCCTGGATCCGGAGCTTCTCTTTTGGCACATACTCCGCCTGTTTCTCATTAAGCAGTACCTCGTCTCCCTTATTCAGATAGAGCCGCATGTTATAGACGACATGGTCGCCTTTCTGAGCTACTTGTCCGGCCCCTTCCCGCTCGTCAAGTAATGTGAGGCCGCTCAACCATTTCATGATCAGAGTTCAATACGACAGAGTCGTCAGCGTCGGATTGGCTTCACGCTGGCCTTCAACCATGACCGACACCCGTCCAATGATGCGCCCGTCTTCTGCTTCAACATCCACACGCCAGTCGCCGGGGTCCAGTCCTTGTTTAAAACTGTACGCCCGGTACCCGCCCTCGCGTCCGCCTGAGATCTTGAGCGGGATTTTGTCCGCATGGGTAAAAGGCCGGCTGTCGTTCGGACGGTAGTACCAGTGGTGATAGATGGTCGTGTTGAGATCGACCGGAGCAAACACGGCCGTGAAACAATAGATGGGCTCATCGGCCGGGAAAGTTGTGTCTGAGCGCTTCCAAAACTGGTACCACGACTTCTCAAAGACCAACTCGAACTGGTCTCCTGTCCGCTTGACCTCATGATATAGTCCGCCGAACTTCAGCGACAGCGGCACCGGCGGAATCCAATTCATGAAATAGAATCCGACCAGCATAGCGATGAGCACAATAGCGGGCGTCATCACAGCGAATGGTTGTCGTCCCGACTGATCCGGGCTACGACGATAGACCAATTGAACCAGATACAGCGTCACACCCAGACTTAAAAGAGCACCGAGTATGAAGATTGCTGCATTCATGAAACCAGTGATTACAGGCACAAAAAAGGTAAAAAACGCGAAACTGACCACTGCGTACAGACCAACCAATATTCGAAAATTAGATAATCGGTCACGCAAAAACTCGTTGGCCACCAAGAGCATGATCAGCAGCGCAAAAAAGACCGCGGTGCCGGTGAACGTGGCGCTTCGCGAATAGAAAATTGTATAAGCACTGAAGAGGCCGCCCAACAGGAACTGACTCTCCATGGGATAGTACGGACGGCTCTCCAACACCCAGCCTGTAAAGCGTGAATACGAGGCGAGCTTGGCATGATCAGAAGGAGGCTCGACCCCCAATCGTCCCGTTAAAACGATCAGGGCTCCGAGCAAGACCAGATAGAGGAGCAGAATCAAGTTATCCAGCAGCCGGTCGATTCGTGAGAGCGTGAGCGTATCGTAGGTCACGCCGGAGAGAAAGAAGACGGCCGGCATGAAGGGTTTCGTCAGAAGAGACTGGATTTTGGCCAGAGGACTCATGTCGTTACTGTGTGAAACCTGGCTGGTTTCATCAATGAAATAGTCATTTGAGAAAGGTTACTTGGAAGGTATTCGTTCGGTGATCGGATCGATACGGCGCTCGCACGATGGCCTCACCCTTCTCACACAAATGCGGGCAACGGCGCATACGCGACAGGATGACCAATCAGCCGTTCCAACCAGGGCCCCATCGCCTCTTCGGGGAGGGGAGCGTGATTGAGGCGGGCTTCGATCTTGAACTGTCCATTGACTCCGACGATGCCGATAATCGCCGAGGCATCCTCAGCCTCAGGCAACAACGCCCGCGTCTGAAATTCACACAGCGTCGCGTACAGGAGGCCGTGCGGTTGAATTGCATTCTGCACCTCAGGGAGATCATCCAGCGGACAGTGGACGGAGCAGCGATAGGCCAGTCGCGCTCCCGGTTCGATCCCTTGAAATTCTGCCAAGGCGGCTTCTGAAAATCCTGTGAGATAGGCACGAACTCCAGCCGGTTCTGGATTGAACGTCTCCGCAAGCTTGCTGGCCGGCACGAGGAACTCAAACGCATCGGACGTGTTGTACTCGAACTGGCAGGGACCAAACGCATCGGGCCATGAGCAGAAGAATGGAATGGATGCATCGGCAGAACGAAGGACCACCGCGTGTTTCTCCACATGTGTCTCAATCGGCAGATCCAGCACGGTGATCGCATCAAGGAACGCTGCCCTCCGTTCATCCAGCCAGCGTGTGCGATCAACATCACCACGCGTTTCACCGGGGGTAATGACGACCTGAGTCTGAAGACGAACCCGAATGAAGGAATGGGCATGCCGAAACCCGATCCAAAACATGGCGCGCTGGTCATGCAGCTGCAGCGTGTCTCGAATGCGCCAGGGATGGCTGATGGAGCAATAGGTGCCGATATCTTGATGGCGCTGATAGACCGTGTGATAGGCCCCGGAGAGCAGAAAGAAATCGCCGCGCCATTGTTCCCGTACATGGACGAGCGTGACGTCTTCCGTAGCCCAGGGATCAAGCTGGTCGAAGTCGTCGAACGACCCAACCGTCCATTCCTCCACGTAGCAGATCACGTCGTTGGCAGGCGAGACCGGCTTGAGCCCAAGCGTGGCGAGGCGCTCCCCCACGGCAAGCGCCTGACCGAAGCTCAAGGCCGTCGTCGTTTCCCACCGTCGCTCACGCACTCTGGGGGATCCTTGACGATAGATTGAGGGTGCCGTCACCGCTCAGGCGCACAGCGCCTCTCACTACTGTGTCACAATGGCTCACTCTTGCAGGAGGCGGCGAGCCGGACGTAACGCCTTGCTCTCGATCGTCGTGTCGCTGATCAGCCGATCAAGTCCGTCTTTCAAGGTCGCCGCCAGTTGTTCGCGCACGTCATCTTCATTGAACCAAAACACCGTTCGACTGCGCCCCCCTTCAATCGTACGGATGGTGGTGCTTCGGTCGGCGAGGTTCCTGGCCTGAATCGTAAACCGGCTGGTGGTATCGATAACGGTCGAAAAAACGCGGCTCTTCACCGTAGTGGAAAAATCCTGCACTTGTCCACTGATGATAATATCGGCATCCGTGGCAGATCCAGCCGGGGCCACACGCACATTCCAGACACGATCTCGCCACCCGCGGGTTCGCAAGCGATCGGCCAGGCGCTGCGTGATCGCGCCCGCAGGCCGATCACCCAACACATCGAACTGCGTGGTGCCGCCCCAGAGATGGGTGCGCGTGCCTACACGGCTCTTGTCTGTCCGTCGATCGTCAAACGGTTCGATGGCGATCTTGACCGGCTCGATGTCGGTCACCTGCACCATCGGTGGCTTTTCCCGCAAATCCAGATACCGCATCTCTCCTGTTCCCCTACAGCCAGCCAGCATGGTCGCCATCATGATGGCACAGCCCAAAACTCGCAATGACGATTGCTTCACAGGCTCCTCCCGGTCAAAGGTCAAAAAGAGTGGCGGCCCAGTCTACCCAAGTTTGGTGCCAGAGACAATTAGGATAAAAAAGTTACGGGGTAACGAGGGGGGACAGTGACCGAAAGGTTTCGCATGCCATCTGGGCCAACTGTCCCTCCCGTAATCGTGGATCGTCCAAAGGCACACAGCGCACGACCTTCAGAAACGACCGTTCAGCCAGCACGGCAGCGATCTGGGCCTTCCGGTCATGGGTGATCGGCAGCGTATAGCCTTCCCCGCATTTCCACTCCCATAACGATGGGGCCAGAGAAAGTTCAAGGTCCTTTCCTGCGAGCTGATGAAATCGACCGAGCAGCTGGCGCTTATACCGTCCGATCTCCGAACCTTCCAGCAAGAGCGCATAAGCCACATGATGTCCCCACCAGACCAGCGTACGGAACGTGAACGTATTCGGCCCGGAGAAGTGCTTAGGACAATCCAGGTATTGATACGGGAAATCTTCCAGATGCTCACCTTTTACCAGCTGATAGAGGTGTGGATTGAAATCAGGAGAGGCGACAAGCGACAGACCTGCCAGCTCATTCCGCAATGCGTTATGCGTCGCCTCAAGCATGGCTCGTATTTTTGTCGTGATCGCGGCCTTTTTTCGAAAGAACTGTGCGTCGGCCAGCAGCACAGCCTCTTCATCGGTGAACACAGTGGAGTGGGACATCATGGCAGGGATGTGAAGGGACGATGCGCCCTTCCTCTCAACTCCCGATTACTTGTGGCGTGTTTCAAACACCGAGACCGTCAGTTCGTACTGCCGTCGGCAGTCGGCACAGCGCAGCCGCACCAGATCCTGAAATACATCCATCTCGCGAAGTGTCAAAGAGGCATGATGAGTTGAAACACAAGCCTTGAGAAACTCTTCACCGGGCAGCTCGTCTCGTGAACTGCCTTCTCCCGCCATCTGTTGGGCCGAGGATGCTTGCGACGTGACCGTAGCGACCGTCAGATAGTGTGCCGACTTGCATGAACT
>JBQTJA010000016.1:0-162187 GCA_052387595.1 Nitrospiraceae bacterium
GCAGGCGCGGCTTGATATGAGTCCGCGCGAGCGGTTTCTTTAGTAACGGGTTGTCGTAGAGATAGATCTGGCCGACCGACAGATAATTGGCCGCTCGCCAGTAGGCGTCCAATTTCTTCAGTTGGTCCTGATTCAACATCTTCGGCTTTGTTCGTTGCACAGTCCCCTCGTACTGCTTCGGCTTCGTCACGACTCGGTTCCGATCATCTCCAGCACGGACCGGGCAATCTCACTTTCTTCATCCGTACGAATGACTCGCACGGTCACCCTACTGCCTTCGCTAGAAATCACGGCCTCATCGGCCTCGTTGCGCGCAGAATCGATGGCGATACCGAGAAATTCCAAGCCGGCGCAGATACGTGCGCGAATGATTGGAGAATGCGCTCCAATCCCGGCAGTGAAGACTACCGTATCCACACCACCCAGTGTCGCGACCAACGCACCGATCCATTTTCTAGCCTGATAACAAAATAGCTCGATCGCCTCGGCAGCTCGTGGATCATCCTGCTCTTGCTTGAGGAGGTCTCGCATGTCGGCGCTGATTTCTGATACGCCGAGGAGGCCCGATTCGGTGTTGACCATGCGATGAAATTGCTCCACCGTCATGCCTTCTGTTCGGGCCAAGTAAGAGATCAGCCCTGGATCGAGATCTCCGGACCGACGGCTCATGACCAGGCCCGAGGCAGGGGTGAAACTCATCGTCGTATCAACCGCCTTTCCATGCTTGACTGCGGCCATACTCGCACCATTTCCAAGATGGGCCATGATGACGCGACCGCTGACTTCGTGTGGCGCACCGACCCGCTCTAGTTCTCTCATGAGAAAGGCATAGGACAGGCCATGAAATCCGTATCGTTGAAGGCCCAACTTTTCATACCGCCGGGGAATCGAGAAGAGACGAGTCACACGCGGCATGTCGCGGTGAAATGTCGTGTCAAAGCAGGCGACTTGCGGGAGATGAGGGTACCGTTGCGCAAACCACTGGATTAATTCGATCTCACCCGGGAGATGTTCTGGATCGCTGGAACTCAACCGCTGCAGCTCGTCCATCACAGCCGGCGTCAGTGGCTGTGGAGCACGATAGTGCTGGCCACCATGCACGACCCGATGTCCAATCGCGACCACTGGACAGTGTCTCAACCGGTCGGCGATACAAGCAAGCAGGAGATCAAGGCAGGCAGCATGGTTCGGAGCGTCTACCGACCGAGGCCCGATGGTGCCAGCTCCCTCAGGCGCCCATCTCAGTGTTGCTTCCGGTGATCCGATGCGATCGAACGAACCCGCCAGCTCACGAACTGGAGCCGTCCCGATGCGAAAGAGCGCAAACTTGAGCGTCGACGATCCTCCATTGATCACCAAGATTGAACCGGCATGAGAAGCCGAGGCGGACTCCGTCATGATGGTTCCATCTCAATGGATCTATTCTCAGCCCCGACGGACATATTCTCCGACCAGTCTGTAGGCATTGTGAAGATATTGGGCCATCATTCTCTGAGTATTGAGGAACCCGCCGTTCAATGCAATGGCTTGCCGCATGATTTTGATAAAGCGTTCGCGCTCTCTGTAGAAACAGGGCAACACATTTTGTTCCGGCTTGTCGCACAGAGCTGCGGCAATCACGCGCCGGCACAGGTCCTCCGACAACTCCATGTTCTTCGTAGCCAGGAGATCGATGGCCGGCGCGATGACGGCAGCGATGTGCTTCGCAGCCAGACCAGGCAACAGAAATTCCTCCATCGTAAAGATGACCGCATCGTACACTTCGATCAACGGTCACAGAAACAGGCTGACATCCTTGTCCGTAGCTGAGCTGTCGAAGGGTATTGTGAAACGATTTGGTGATGGCAAAGAATTCCGGCTTCCCGTGAATCAGCCGCCGGCCGCCGTCGAATTCACGTGGTAGATCTTCACTCCCACGAGTTCTTTCCCGAGAGCGATGAGTTCTTCGTACAACTCATCACTCATCAGAGCGCGATAGTGATTGTCGTTCGCCTGAATCGCCCCGCAGCGCCGACCGATTCCTACTTTCAGCAACGTGGTCTTCCCTTCCATAATTCAAAGGCCCTCCTCCATCGTGACCCAACCACCTTCATCCCTTGCGCCCTGCCGGTCTTTGAAGTAGTGCAAGGAGAGAGCCGCTAGCGGATACATCCGTGACAGTGAGTTTCAGGCTAAAACGTTTCTGATTGGCGAAATATCGAAAAAGTACCGAACGGGCCGAGGGGAATCCTGCCACAAGAAACAGATGGCTCCTGTAGCGGAAAGCGACAGAGGTAAGAAGTGGTGCCTGGCCTATCACGGCAAACTCCCATGATAGGAGTCATCACTCAGCTGATAACGCGTGCTCTATCGCTGCAGCACAGTCAGCACCCAATCCATGTGAGCTTGATCAATGATGGCACTTGTGGCGATACGCTACTGTGGTTCAATGGTGGTTGTGCAATTGCCAGTACGCCGCACCTTGGTAGGCGCTCAGGCAGCCGAACATGCACCTGCACCCAACACTTCTGCCCCCTATCCAAACTGACATCGACCTCGCCGATCCGCTTCAAATGGTCGAGGTCGGAGAACACTTGATGCCAGGTCAAGTCTGGGAAAAATCCCGTGACCTCATCGAGTCGACAGGCGAAGCCGCGATGTTCCAGTATGTTTCGGACGCGACTAATGACATCCCCTTCGCCCGTTGGCTTACCTCCATTTCGTATTTGAGACAATTGGTGCTGCCTTGTGAAGTTTGCACCTGCGATCGACCACCGCATCACCGAGACAAGCTCCCGTATCCGCTCCATGCATGATCAGCACATTGCACTCGATAGCTTCATCTCCCAGCAGCCAGCGGCGGCTCCTTTCCACTTTAAAATCCAGGAAGCAGCACGGGCAGCGCAGGGCATCCAACAACCAGCCGTTCTCTCGACCTTCTCCTGCTTCGCCGCATGGCTCTCTGAATCTAGATTCATCGCTCGGAACACTGGCATCTCATGTGCGCCTACGGGTTACCTCTGCCATCTACAGAACTGACACAACCGATGGAGACATCGTCTTCTCTCTTTCCCAGAAATCGTGGGAGCGCCTCAAAAAGCTCCTTGAGTGTGATGAGTGCTTCCTCAACGATTCGATGAAGCTCCCGTTCTGAAAATTGCAGAGGAACCAATCGCCGACGCTGCCAGCCTCGGAGGAAGAACTTCTGCCCAATCTGGGTATAGGGCCGCTCACATCCCAACACAAACTCCCTTCCCTCGTCGTCCTCGAGAATGAATCCCTTGACATGCATGTGGTATTCCTTCCCCTTCTCCGAGGTACAACGACGCGCCTTGCTCCCCTCGCAATGCCACACCCGCCGCCTGTCCACAGTTCACACGGCATCAAGACAGCATTGAAACGAACTCGAATGAATCCACTCGCTTCCCTGGTGACAAACCAGCCAGTTGAATTAGGGCAGCTGACCTATTGATCTCACACCATTCATATCAAACGGCGGTTGCACAGTGACTGACGGGAGCCGATGCGTGTGGAGCAGGAGCTTCTGCCGATTGGCCACGCCGAGCTTGTCGAAAATGTTCGTCAGATGATGACGGACCGTACTGTCACTAATCGACAATTGGTAGGCGATTTCTTTATTGGAGAGTCCCTGGCAGACCAATCGGATCACCTCTTGCTCACGTTCGGTTGTGGTGTCGTACCCCACGGGGAGCTGTATGTCTGAAACGATCTTCGGCTTAGACAAGTTACCCAGGTCCCAGCCCTCCGGTTCATTACCTCCGGCCCGGCCGCAGTTCGCTGTGGAGTCATGCAGGGCTTTGATCACGGCCAACATGACCGTGGGAGGTTGAACCGTGAGGATGACACCGTCGACGCCATGGGCAAAAACGTTGTGCAGACATTGCGTGTCTTCGACCCCGCTCAACAAGATAATTTTGCTGGTCGCGGCTGATTTCCGAATCTGTCGGATCATGACGACGGCGTCTTGCTCGGTCTCCAGGTCGAGCACGAACAGATCGGGGTGCTGCTCGGTCCGTAGCACCCCAGACATCAATTGAGGGGGCAGGTGTACGACCGTTCCTACGCCTGTTAGGATGCTCTGGAACCCAAGATAGATGAGATAATGACGACTGATAACCGCGAGAGTGAGCGATGGCGGCACCGGGGCGTATCTCATAAGTGTCTCCTTGACCAAGTCGGACGATCGGGCAATTGACAGAGTTAGTGAATCCTGCATCATCTCAGATGCTCCACACAGGGGTCCTCAAATACTTGAACCCTCATGAGACGCTCGATCCGCGTGCGGCAGTTCGGAAGGCCGCGCTATTGACGACGGATCCCGCGTCTCCTCAACAGGCACTAAACCCGAACCCAGTATGTTCTGTTGACATCCAGCGTCAGGCACACCTGATGGCTTCGGGTTAAGGAGCCGATCGCCAGAATGACTTGGTCTTCTGTCAGCTTCGGACACAATGCTGCGACCTCCTCTAAATGGCAACGCGTACCCCTTTGCTGGAGCGCAGACAGCACCTGATCCATATTGATGTGATCAATCGTGAAACCCATACCACTGCGTCACTCTAGAATGACGACCGCACCACGCATACTAGGCATTCGCCCTGACCATAGGGTGAAAGTTGCCTGCGATCCAGTTCAATTGAGCAGACTCCTTCTCGCCGGTCCTTGGGGAATCGACGAATGGCTGGCACACCACTCCTGTGGTGAGGCCACTTAGAGGAAGAAACTATTGAGGAGGGAACAGGACCACTACAATTCTGCGCTGGCGAAGCCTTGCGTAATGGCGTACCGCATCAACTCCGCCGTGGTGTGGATATTCAATTCATGCATGAGGCAGGTCTTATGAAACTGCACGGTCTTCACAGACAGGTTCAGCAGGGTGGCAATCTCTTTGGTGCCTTTCCCTTCCCCGATGAGTTGCAAGATCTCCCGCTGACGGGGCGTCAATTCCGCAACAGCTTCCTTGATATCCGGCATCACCTCGGCTTTCAGCGCTTGGTCGATCACCGGCTTGGCCACTGAGGGTGTGAGGTAGTGTTTTCCCTGTAAGACAGCCTCGATTGCCTGAGGCAGCTCGGACGCAGCCGACTGTTTCAGCAGAAACCCATGCGCGCCCGCCTTGAACGCTTCCGTCGCATAGCGGGGGCTCGCGTGCATCGTAAGAAAGAGCAGTTTCGTCTCAGGCAGGGCTTTCTTGAGTTGCCGGGCGGCATCCAGGCCGTTCAATAGGGGCATGGAGATATCGAGGATGATGAGCTCCGGTTTGAGCCGACTAGCCGCCTCAAGTAAGGCCCGGCCATTCTGAACGGTCTCCACGACCTCACAGTGATCTTCGATCAGCTTGCGCACCCCGGCCAGGAAGATGGAATGGTCGTCGGCCATCAGCACTCGAGACTTGCACACCTGATTCATGTTCCTGCTCCTCCATTCCGTAAGACCTCATGCTGGTCAAAGGGCAGCCAGACATGGACCTCCGTCCCATTATCAGGTTCTGCCCTGATGCGGAAAGTCCCGCGCAGCGCCCCCACTCGTTCTTGGATGCTGATGAGCCCTAAACCCTTCCGTCCCCGTGACACCTCCTGCACGACGTCAAATCCCCGCCCGTCGTCATGAATACACAGCCCCACCCCTTGCTTCGTTCCCAAGAGCCGAACCAAGACGTGGGTCGCATTGGCATGTTTGCGGACGTTCTGAAGGCTTTCCTGGAACACTCGATAGAGACAGGTGGCTCGGTCGAGAGACAAGGCGGGAGGAAGGTTGCGCACCACGACTTGCATCTTCAAACCCGTTCTTCCCTCAAATTCCTCCGCGTGCTCCTGGACCGCCGCTTCCAATCCGACATGTTCGAGCAGGGAAGGGTGCAACTGATGCGCCAAATGCTGCAGATCCGTTGCAATCTGCTCCGCCGTCTTGCCTGACCGATGAACGTGAGCGACCAACGACGCCTCGGACCCCGGCGAAACCGGCCGGATGCTCTGCAGATCAATCGCCACCGCGGCGATCCGCTGTGTGATATCGTCGTGCAAATCCTGCGCAAGCCTCCGCCGTTCGGTCTCTTGAGCCGTGAGCAGTTTCGCGGCCAGGTCTTCCAGTCTTGCTCGCTGCCGGTACAGTTCTTCTTCATCCCGTTTGCGCTGCGTGATGTCCTCCGTAAAAATGACGATTCCGCCTACCTGATCGTCGTTCACTCGCCAAGGTCGCACTTCCCAGTGAAGCCACTGCTCGGCCCCAGTCGCTCGCACGAATCGATCCTCTTCTACCCGCACAATGTCACCGGCCAATCCACGCCGGTGGGCCGCTTTCCACCGTTCAGGAATGTCGGGAAACACGTCGTAGTGCGACTGTCCGATCACATCTATTGGGGTCCGATAATCAGTCATCCACCGCTGGCTCAGGGCGAGATAGCGCATGTCGCGGTCGAACATGGCAAGAGCCGCTGGGGCATAGTTGATGAAGAGGCGCAACCGCTCCTCGCTCTCATCCCTCGCCTGTTGTATCACGGCAATCTGTTGCGCCGATTGCTTGTGAATAACCAAGAGGCCGGCGACGACAAGCAGTAATGCTGAGGCAATGGCCCGGTCTGCTGCGTCTGCGATGGTGAACTCACCTGGTGAGAGAGCTACTCCCAGTACTGTCAGGAAAAGGGAACAGCAAGCCATGACAGCAGTGATTCGTGAGCCTGGCACTAACCAAGTGAGAAGTGTCGGGATCACATACAGCATCGGCACTGCGATGCCAAGCGGGGTGAACACGTCGAGAACGAAGATCACTGCTGCTGCTGCTGCTGCTGCAATGATCCAGCCGCCTGACGATGGGTTTATCAATTCAGCCTCTCATCGGGCAGAATGATCCAACCGCAGACCATAGTAACCTCTTGGCTGGCTTTTGGTAGGCAGGAGAACCAGTTGCTTGGTGCTCGCTTATCCAAAGATCCCTGCTTCGTGATAGAGGTGCGTGATTCTAAGTGTCTGTATATGGATCTAGCAAGGGCGCGTCCCGCCCAACCCTCTGAAAGAATAAAACCTGGCTCATTCTGTGAGGCAACCTAGTCAAATGCCTAGGTGCTCAATGTGGTCTTCCCCTGCTTGCGGCGCCCGCCCTCGAACTGCTCCGTAACCAGTATTTGAACCAGCCACCTCTTGTCGTGCTCTGGAGGAAAACCACGATAACCTGCTGTTTTCACATCAGCCTTTGTCTTGTCCGCCGATTTGTGACAGCCCGGCACACCCATGGCTCATGGTGCTGCTCAGCAAATATTCGAAATGAACGAGCAACCGAAGCGAAGGAGTACAGCACATGAGGATGCAGAGGTATGAGTGTCCGCAATGTCATGGCGTGATGGTGAAAGCCTATTCGGACCTGGCGAGTCCGGACGGCGCGGGAAACGACACGATCGGATGGCGATGCATCAATTGTGGTGAGTATGTGGATCGGCTGGTGCTACTCAATCGGTGGGCACAGCAGGGGGTGCCTTTCCACTCCCTCCAGCTGGTGGGGAAAGAAACCGTGCCGCGTCGTTTCACGCTTATTTCGATGCGTCAGCAGCGCGCCGTGGCATGACGAGCACAAGTGAACAGATGTTTTGGGTCGTCATACGTGACCTTGTGGGGTGCTGCGCTGACGTCGGAGCACGCAGCATCCAGCGCCGTCCTTCGGCGAGTCGTAACCGGTTTGCTGAGCTGAGTTGGCTGACTAGACGGGAAACGTCTTGTTCAGACTCGCCCCCTCCGCATCCAGCCAATCCTGCTCCGCACAGCCCTCACGGCAACCTCGCTCAACGTACAGCTCATAGGCTCGCGCCGTGATGCGCACAGGCAGATCATCGAACATCGGCTGCTTCGTCGGTGCCGACATCCCCGCCGATGACTGCTGCTTGGTTAGACCTCCCTGAGGAATGGCCGGTGTGTTCTTCACTACCTGCTTCGATGGCTGTGCTTTCATCGCCGATCTCCTTGGTTGCGCGGAATGCTCAGGTGAATTTCCACAGACGACTCGTCAAATGATAGCGACAATGAGCTAGGCGTTCAGGGAAGCCTGATCCGATACCTGGACTGAATAAAGCCCTCTTCCTTTGAGAGTCAGTGTCCCAGCTTCCTCTCGGCTCAGCCGATCAATGGCAGTAACGACCTGATTCCGGGTGCGGTTTGGGCACTGCAGCACCACCTCATCAACGGCAGTGCCCGGTGAACGGATGATGACATCGAGTGTTTGACGTCTGGTCGTACATTGTGGTGGCATCACTCCTCCTTTGATTTGGATGGAGACGACAAGGCCCAACTTGGGACTGGGCGGTTGCGTACCAGATCAAGCTGCTGAAGAGAGCTTGCGTGAGCAGAGAGAAAGCTTCTCTCCAAGTCCTCCGCAGACACAAGTTCCGTGGCCACCCCGCAGATGACTGCAGCGAGGATGAGGGAAACAACGCGACACACGATGAGGCGGTGTTCTCGTATGCTTTGGGAGACCCGCATAAGCGTATTCCAAGCTCCAAATGGCGAGGCTTGCAAGGAGGGAGCCGCTGGGAAGAGAAGTCAGCTATAACGACTTTCGATCAGAACATTCACGAGTTGAACGGCTACGTGCATAAAATAAGGTTTCAACGCAGGGAAAACTTGCGACAGAGAGAAAACCACCACTGTCGCAGAAGGCAACAGGTCAAGAGATAGATATGTGGAGTTGGAGGAGAAGTGTGCGCGCCCTTTTGGCTGCTCTTCCACTATGCGCGGGAACAATGACCGGGCGAGCCGACATTGAGGCTCTTGTTGACCGCCTGATAAATCGCATGAGGCAGGTGTTTATGCGCCGTCGCCTTTTCGAGCAAGAGGCAGGCACCGGCATCCAAGAACGCTTCTCGATTTCCATTGCCGACGTAAAATGAGAGGCCAATGACCGGCATGTGAGGATGCTTTCGCATGATGGATTCTGTCGCTTCGATACCGTTCATTCTCGACATGTGAATGTCCATCACCACGACATCGGGCTTGAGCAGGCCTGTCAGCTTCACCGCCTCTTCCCCATCCGTGGCCTCACCCACCAATTCAATGTCAAGATGGTGGCTCAAATACTTCCGTAATCCTTGCCGGACGAGGAAGCGGTCGTCCACCAGAAGCACACGAATAGATTTCATCTTCGTCCGGTCAGCGACGAAACTCGGCGCATGAGAGACTGAACCTATCGACATACGGCACTCCTATTGGTTCATCCGGTGCTTTCCTCAGAAGAATCGTCAACCTATTCTTGGAGAAAGTGATACGACATTGGAATAAAAGCGCTTCCTTCGAACAAGCAGCTATCTCTGACCGCGATAGGGGTCGTCGATCTCAGTGCCACATTCAAGACAACGAACCTTGCCTGTGCGTTTGCCACCTCTGGTCAAGATGTCATCAATAAGACGCTGATGAGCACATGCACTGTTGAGGGTGGTCCTGCCGCTTTCTTCCTCCGTGTTCTGAAGCACCTGGATGGACATGGACACCTCCGTTCCCCCCCGGGAATTATCTCAACTCTTGTAGATGAGCGGACTCTTCCTGTACTCGTATACTCAGGCTCTAGCTCGCCTCGGAACGACGGACCTGTACCCTGTAAGTCCTGTCGGCTTCCATCGTCACCTGCACTTCTCCCCTTCTACTCAAGTCATCGATGGCGAGAAACATCTGATTCCAAGTCAAATCAGGACAGAGGTCCATCATTTCTTCAAGCGGACAGTCTGTACCCACTTGCTCCAAGGTGGTCTTGACTCGGCCAATGAGTGTTGTCGTGTCCATGGAGTCTCCTCCTTGTGTTTCGACTTGACACCCTAGAACAAATAGGACTCCTTATGAACTAGTAAGTGACCTAGTTTTCCAAGAGATTCTTGCCGGGTCTGTAGTCGAAGAGAACCTATCGGCTACTTACTACTGGACGCAACCATGTCAACGATCTTCTATCGCGAAGTCTATAGGACTACGGGAGAGGTTACAGTTGATCACTCGCGAGGCCCTGCGTGATGGCGTAGCGCATCAATTCCGCCGTCGTGTGCAGGTTCAGTTGCTTCATGAGGCAGGTCTTGTGAAATTCGATGGTTTTCACGGATACATGGAGCAGTGAGGCGATCGCTTTGGTCCCCTTGCCTTCGCCGATCAACTGTAAGACTTCACGCTGCCGCGGAGTGAGTTCCACTACAGAACCTTTGATCGCCGGTGCCTCTTCTCGCTCCATCGTCTGCGCAAGCACCGGCCTGGTGATCGAAGGCGTCAAATATTGCTGCCCCTTCAGCACGGCCTCAATCGCCAGCGGCAGCTCCATGGGGGCCGACCGCTTCAGGAGATAGCCGCTCGCGCCGACATGGAACGCTTCCGTCACATAGCTTGGGCTCGTGTGCATGGTCAGAAAAATCAGCTTGGCCGAAGTACGGAGCTTCTGAATCTGACGCGCAGCGTCGATACCGTTGAGCAGCGGCATGCTGATATCCAAAAGGATCAGGTCGGGCTCCAAGTGCTGAACCGCCTCTACCAGTGCCCGGCCGTCTTCTACCGCGCCGACGACATCGCAGGTCTCTTCCACAAGCCGTCGCAGACCGGCAAGCATCAAGCTGTGGTCGTCGGCTAAGAGCACCCGCGGCCTCCGCGTCACTTCATTCATGGTCATGGCTCACACCTGGATTGGCACACGTTGCTCGCCCGAGGTCCTTGCGTCATGGAACCTCCCTACCGGACAACGGGAAGCGGCACCCATGCATGCACTTCCGTCCCATCGCCTCGCCGCGTGCGGATGCAGAACGTGCCCTCTGCCAAACGAATCCGCTCCTCCATGCTGAGAAGTCCCAGCCCCCGACTGGAGACTTTCTTCTCCTCAAATCCTATCCCATCGTCAAGGATACAGACCCCGACTCCGTTAGAGGTCCCAAGCAGTCGCACCACGACGATCGAGGCTTCAGCATGCTTCAGCACGTTTTGGAGAGATTCCTGCGTCACGCGATAGAGGCAGGTGGCCATCTCGATGGGGATCGCTTTCGGCACGTTTCGCGCGACATACCGAACGGCAAGCGCCGTGCGCTGTGCGAACTCGTGGGTATGATCCTGAATTGCCGCTTCGAGGCCCAAATGTTCCAGGCTGGAGGGGTGGAGCCGGTAGGCGAAGTTGTGGACGTCATCCGCAAGCCGTTCGGCTGCTTCTCGAAGACTCCGACAGTGCGGCAACAGGTCCGGCGTAGACTGACACAATCGTTCGAGCGAGCCGGCATCGACCGCCAGACTCGCAAGACGTTGCGTGACATCGTCATGCAGATCGCGCGCAATGCGTTGTCGTTCGAGCTCTTGCGCCGTGAGCAGTTTCGAGGTCAGCTTCTCCAGTTTCGTCTGATGCCGGCGCAATTCCTCCTCAGCTCGCTTGCGCCTGCTGATGTCGATCTGGAAACCGATGAGCTCAACCGGTGCGCCGGCCTGATCGTGAAGGATGCGCACCTCATCGTGCAACCAGCGATACCTCCCGTCCCGATGGCGGAATCGGTATTCATAGACATGCCGCTCCCGTTCAAGAACGGTTGATAAATTGGCAAGCACCTGAGAACGATCGTCGGGATGAAGACGGGTAACCCAAAAGTCCGAATGTTCCACAAAATCATGTGGGCTGTAGCCGAGCTGCTCGACGACGTTCTCGCTGATGAACGTCGTGCTGAAGTCACCGGTGGTTCGGCGTGCATAGAGCACCATCGGGGTGGATTGCAATAGTAGCTGTTGTCTCGCTTGCACAGTGCACAGGGCCGCCGTGCGCTCGGCAACTCGATGTTCGAGCAGCTCGTTGATCTCGCGCAATGCCCCCTCGGCTTGTTTGCGTTCGGTGATGTCGCTGCCGATCGTCAGCAGACATCGTTTTCCGTTGAGGGTGATCAGATCGGTTGAGATGAGGAAGTGGCGCAGGTCTTTATTCTTCATCCGCATCGACACTTCGGCATTCCTGACCGAACCTTCCGATCGAAGTCGATCGATCAACCTGGCCCGTTCTTGAGGATCGGGCCAGATCCCCAACATCAACGTCGTCTTCCCAATCACCTCGTGTCGCTGAAACCCATAGATCTGGAGGCAGGCATCGTTGATATCGAGACAGCGCCCGGTGGCCAGTTCTGTGATGCCAATCGGGTGGGGACTTAACCGAAAAGCCTTGTCGAAAAGATCTTCCTTCGGTTGGATCTTGCCAGAGTGCGGGCGCGCACTGGTTCGCCCACGTACAGCTCGTCGGCTCGGACTGTTCTTTGTGGATTTGGAGGGCATAGGCCAGCCTCCAATTCTAGGCCTGGAGTCACGACTGAACAAGAGCGTGGACGCTCATCATGAAAAACAACTCTCATTCCTAGTAGGGGAATCGACCAAACCAAGGCCAATCCCTAGCTTCTCCGCAGTCGCGTCCCGATCGCAGCTGCCTCTTTCCAAATCCCCACCGCTCTGCTCAGCTGGAACTACCCGTCCCGTTCGCGGCAAGGGACGGCATCTCTCCGTTTCCTAGCGTCGCGCGATTTCCCTCGGAACTTGATCCTCGTGGCCTCCCCATCACATGGTAGTACAAGACTGGAATCATGACGAGAGTCAACAATGTGGACGCGCCAACACCGAAGAGCAACGAGACGGCCAACCCCTGGAAGATGGGATCGAGAATGATGACGAAGGCCCCTACCATCAATGCCGCCGCAGTCAGCACGATAGGACGCATTCGAATCGCGCCCGCCTTGATGACGGCTTCTGACAACGCAACCCCCGCCCGTTCTTGCAGCTGAATGAAATCAACCAGGAGGATGGAGTTCCTCACAATGATGCCGGCCAGTGCGATGAAGCCGATCATGGAGGTGGCGGTGAAGTACGATCCGGTCAGCCAATGCCCGGGCAGAATGCCGATCAGCGTGAGCGGGATAGGAGCCATGATGATCAACGGAGTCATGAACGATTGGAACTGCCCGACGATCAGGAGATAGATCAGCAACATAGCCACGGCAAACACGATCCCCATGTCGCGGAATGTTTCATACGTGATGTGCCATTCGCCATCCCACTTCATGGCGATCTTCTCTTCCGACCACGGCTGCGAGGCATAGGACTGCTCGATCTGGTATCCTTCTGCCGGTCGAAACTCTTCCAGCTTTTTCCCTACTCCGAGGACACCGTACACGGGACTTTCCGCTTGCTCCGCTCCTGGGCCGCCGACATCCGCGACCACATAGACGACCGGCTTTTGGTTCTTGTGATAAATTGCTTTGTCTTGGACGGTTTGCTCAATCTTGAGCAATTCTGACAGTTGGACGATGCTGCCGCCACTCGTCCGCAGCCCCATCTCGCCCAGATGCTCCAGGCCGGTTCGCTCGGCAAGCGGCAGGCGGAGCACGATGTGGACCGGACTCTTCTCTTGAGGAATATGGACGAGCCCGACCTTCGTCCCCTGGAGCGCCATACGCAGTGTGTTCACAATGTCCTCGGATGGAATACCGGCAAGGGCCGCTTTTGCTCGATCGACCGCGAAGACGTATTTCACTTGATCCGCCTCAATATAATCATCCACATCGACCACTCCTGGGGTGGATTCGAACAGCGTTCGAATCTCGCGTGCCACAGCGAGTTGCCTGCCGTAATCGGGACCGTACACTTCCGCCACCAGAACTGATTGCACAGGCGGCCCCGGCGGCACTTCGACAATCTTCACGTTCGCTCCGTATTCACGAGCGATCTGTTGCACCGGTGGGCGAATCCATTGAGCGATCTCATGACTTTGGGCGGCTCGCTCATGCTTCGCGACCAGATTGAGCTGAATGTCGGCCTCATGAGGTTGCTCCCGTAGATAATAGTGACGGACCAGTCCGCTGAAGTTAAAGGGCGACGCCGTGCCGACATAGGCCTGATAATCCCGCACTTCCGGTATAGTCTTCACGTATCGTCCCAACGCCTGCGTGACCCGTGCGGTCTCTTCAAGAGTCGTCCCTTCCGGCATGTCGATCACCAGTTGGAGTTCACTCTTGTTGTCGAAGGGGAGCATTTTCACCACGACATGACGGGTGTAGAACAACAGGGTCGACGCCACGAGCAACAGTCCAACAATCCCTAGAAAGGCATACGCGAGCATCGGATGGGCCAGTAACGGAGAAAGGACTCGTCGATAGATTCGGGCCGTTATTCCGTGTTCGTCGCCTTCATGATCGACACCCGAAACGACGACTCCGGGCGATAGCAGGTCTGGCAAAACCAAGGAATCACGACGAACGCGACCAGCAGCGAGAAGAACATCGCAATGGAGGCGTTGACGGGAATCGGTCTCATATAGGGTCCCATCAACCCAGAGACAAAGGCCATTGGCAGGAGGGCAGCGATGACGGTGAAGGTCGCCAGGATCGTGGGATTCCCAACTTCATCGACGGCATGGATCGAGGCTTCGTCATGAGGCCTGAGACGCATCTTCAGATGCCGATAGGTATTCTCGACCACCACGATTGCGTCATCCACGAGGATGCCGATTGAAAAGATGAGGGCAAAGAGCGTCACGCGGTTGATTGTGTAGCCGATGATCATTGAAGTGAACAACGTCAAGGCGAGCGTGAGAGGGATCGCAATGGACACGACAAGGGCCGGTCGCGGTCCCAAGGCAACTCCAAGGAAGCCAACCACCGCGACGATGGCGATGAGCAAATGCCACAAGAGTTCATTCGCCTTCTCCTGTGCCGTTTCTCCGTAATCACGGGTGACCGTCACCCGCACGTCCGATGGAATGGTCACGCCTTTCATGTCCTCGACTTTGCGGATCACGCCCATAGCAACGGTCACGGCGTTCATGCCGGCCTGCTTGGCGATGGCCACGGTGACGGCGGGAAACTCGTGAACCCCGCTTCGCGCGCCCAGCGAAGCGAGCGAATCTCGTGAAGCGTCGTTCGTAAGCCCCGTTTGACGTTTCACCGGCGCCCAAGCCGAACCAGACATAACTCGTTGCTTCCGCCGGACCGTCTGTCATATCCGCCACTTGGCGTAGGTATACCGGGCGCTGCTCGCTGACACCGACGACCAGCGCCTCGAGATCATTTCGCGAACGGATGAAGCGACCGGTTTCTACAAGAAAACTTTGATTGCGGCTCTCGAAGCGGCCGGTCGACAAGGCCCGATTTTCTCCGCGCACAACGGTCGCGACCTGCAATGGCGTCAGTCCATAGGCTTTCAATCTGGCCGGATCGATCTGGATGCGCAGCTCGCGAGGCCGTCCGCCGACGATGAAACCGGCCGACGTGCCGGAGACCTTCCTGGCCTCCTCTAGCACCTGTTCGGCGAGGCGATGGAGCTCGAACTCCCCGTATCGCTCACTCGAGAGCGTCAACGTGACAATCGGCACGTCGTTGACGTCCTTGGGCTTGACAAGAAAAGGCTCGGCGCCGGGCGGCAACAGGTCTTGATTCGACATCAACTTGTCGTAGAGATCGACCAGGCTCTGTTCCATCGGCTGACTGACGTAAAACCGGACAATGATCAGCGCGCCGCCGGAACGCGAGATCGAGTAGACATACTCGACGCCTTTGATCTCGGAGAGTTTGCGCTCAAATGGCTTCGTCAGTTGTTCTTCAACGACCTTGGCGGACGCGCCGGGAAACGGCAGCCAGACATCGGCCATCGGAACCACGATCTGCGGTTCCTCCTCACGAGGCGTGACAACCACGGCAAATGCGCCCAGCAACAACACGCCAAGGATGATGAGCGGCGTGAGCTTGCTATGGATAAAGAGGGCCGCGATGCGGCCTGAAAGGCCTGGTCGGTAGTCTGTCATTGGTCAACCGTCGTTCGTATCTCGTGAAGCGTATCTCGCAATCCATCCTGCGCTTCATGTTTCACGAGGGACACGTCACAGAGTTTTCCCAGTCGGCGAGACCATCATCTCGACGATCCGCACGGCGGCCCCATCAATTCCTCTGCTTCCGTCGACCAAGACTCGTTCGCCTATATTGAGCCCTGAAAGGATTTCCACCTGTTGCTCGAAACGCCGCCCGAGTGTGACCCAACGATGATCCGATCCAACAACATAGAGGCTGCTGAGTTCACCCCGCTCGACAACGGCTGCCGAAGGGACAAGAATGGTTTGAGTCAAGTCCTTGTCGAGCTGGAACCGGCCGAACATGCCGGTCTTGAGTCCGGGTGTTTTCGGCAAATCCACCTTAACCATAAAGGTATGCGTGTGCGGGTCGCCGGCAGGGAGAATTTGGCTGACGAGTCCGGTCAAGGCTTGGCCTCCCAAGGCATCGATGACGACTGGAATCTTGTCCCCGCGAGAAACCGACTTCAGATCTCCTTCCGCCACCGTGGCTTCCAGCCGAAGGCGCTGAGGATCTTCCATTTTAAGCAGCGGCTGACCCGGCGAGGCCAATTCCCCCGCCTCCACTTTCTTTTCTGTGATGACTCCTTCAAATGGAGCTCTTACCATCGTATAGCTCAGTTGAGCCTCCGCCGCTCTGCGATTGGCCTCGGCCACTCGATACGCTCGGGTTGCATTCTCCATCTCCTGTTTCGAGACCGCATCTTGGGCATACAGCGGTTCATCCGGTCGAGGTGCGCCTTTGCATTCTCGACCTCCGCGTGAGCGCGGGCCAGGTCCGCCTGAAGATCCCGGCTGTCCAGCTGGATCAGGAGCTGACCCTTGGAGACTCGCGAGCCTTCTCGAACGAGCAGCTTGTCGATCGTTCCTTGGATGCGACTAGAGAGCGTAGTTTGGAAAATGGGAGCGACCTGACCGGCCACTTCAACACGGATCGGCACCGAGGTAGATTGGGCCTCGACAACTGCAACCTGAATGGTCTTCTGTGGAGCAGCTGAAACTACCCTGGTGGCCGGCTCTTCTTTGGATCCGCAGCCGGTCAGCAACAGCAGTGCGACGAGTATCTGTTTCACTGGACTGAACCTTACTTGGGCGATGTTATGCTCCGGACTCAGAATTCACCCGTGGCCGCTCGAGCATGGTCCTCACACTGATCCTGAGCGTGAGCACTCTTCTGATCGTCCCATGTCCCGCGCTTGGCCCCTAGCTGCCGAAGGAGACATTCGGCCGTCTTGAGCAGCTCTTCTAAGCAACGATCTGGTTTCGCCCCATAGTGTGCCCGGTCGAAGATAGGAACCTGAAGACAGACTTCCGCTCGATACTGACGTTCCCGAGCATACATAATGCGATGCATCGGTGGTTCAGGATACTGACAGGGTTTCAGAAGATCCAAGGATTGAAAGAACACGCGGCAGAGGCGTCGAAGGTCTCCCACCAGCTCCCGCAGTTCGAAATCGTCACTGGTCGGCAAGTGCGCTGGGTCTTGAAAGGCGGCATAGAGGTTAAGTTGAAACCCGATCTGAATGATCCGATCAGACCCATCCTTGACGTAGAAGGGATCGTGGTCGAAGCAGACCTTCCTCGTGGCAACCATGTCACGCAATGTCTCTTCGCTCGCAAAGGCACCTTCGAGCGCTAGTAGAATCGTCATGGTTGGCTCCTGATCATCAAACATCTCTTTAGATTGACGTCAGGATGGTCAAAACGTCCCTCCAGCAAGGCCGCAGCGAGCGAAGAGGTGAGACGTACGCTTTGGTACGTTGAGCCTCTGAGCGATGCGAGAACGAAGCTGGAGGGTGTTTTCACCATCCTGTTACTCCTGCACACCGAGTTTGCGCAAAAGCGCCATCATCGGACACCAGCCGGTAAAGGCCGATTGGATGAGATTCACCGCTACGAACGCGGCGAAATAATTCCAGTACGGATGGACCGCCGCGCCTAGGATCACTGCGGCGAGCACAAAGACACCGGCAATCAATCGCAAACGTTCATTGAGTTTCATAGCACCCTCCTTTCCTCTTGTCTATGTGAGGCGGGACGGAGCAAAGGATTCAGAGCGGAAAGTCCGCCATGTTAGCCGCTCTATTCTCGCTTGGTGATGCCTATTGCATCGAGAATCGCCTTCTCAAAGAACGGCTCGCTGACGCCACGGTTCATTTTCATCAGGAAGTACTTTTCCAGCGCGATCTTGGCCAGGTGGACCCATTTGCCTTTCTTCGCCCAGGTAACGTTGCGCGGGGCCATCTGGGGCAGGGCCACGAACGCCATCCCCGTATCACCCATGTCGGCCAGACAGATCGCATTCCAAGTCGCAGTCTCCTTCTTGGTATTGTTCTCAATATCAGCCTTGATATTGTGAACCGCTGCCGACACCATGGATTCGATCATGTACCCGGTCTTCGGCGCACCGGTCGGGACCGGTGTCTGCTCGACCGGCGGAATGGCGACACAGACCCCCACCGAGTAAATATTCCTGTACTTGGGATTGGCCTGATAGGCATCGATATTGACAAACCCTTTGGGATTGCAGAGGCCCGGGGTCCCAGCCACCGCATCGACACCGGCAAACGGCGGGATCATCATCGAATATCGGAAAGGGATCTCCTGACCGTCCTCCAAGAACATTTTCCCGGGCTGGACTTCCTTGATCGCCGTATTGTGGATCGGCTTGATCGAGTGTTCGGCGAACTCATCCTCCATCAACCGCCGGGATTTTCCCACGCCGGCGAGACCCATATGGCCGATGTAAGGCTCCGGCGTAATGAAATAGATCGGGACTTTCTTGCAGAGTTTTTTCTTCCGCAAATCCGCATCCAGGATGAACGCCATCTCATAGGCCGGGCCGAAGCAAGAGGCCCCTTCCGCGGCGCCCACGACTATTGGGCCCGGATCTTTCAGAAAACTCTGATAGGTGCCCCAAGCCTGTTCTGCATGGTCCACGTTGCACACTGATTGGGTATAGCCGCTTGGGCCCAGACCAGGCACAGCGGCAAAGTTGAGCTTCGGCCCCGTGGCGATGATGAGATAATCGTACGGCACCTCGCCTTTCGCGGTAATGACGCGGTTCTGTTCTGGTTCGATGCGATCAGCCGTGGCATGAACGAAGTCGATTCCCTTCTTGGCCAACACTGGCCCCAGCTCAAAGCTGATGTCTTTGCGTGTGCGACAGCCGACCGCGACCCAGGGATTCGACGGCACGAGGTGAAACGAGTTGACATTGGAGATAACCGTCACCGTGTGTTTCTTGTCCAACAGTGTCCGTGCTTCATAGGCGGCGGGTAGGCCGCCGATTGATGCGCCGATGATTGCCACTCGTGCCATCTCTCACCTCCGATCCGAAGTGCTGAGTCCTGAATGCCAAGCAACATGTCAACCCAGCACTCAGAAGGCGCCTGTTCCTAGTGCCGTCCTCCTCCCCCACCACGCTCAGGCCGTTCGTGCTGCGGCTTGTCTGGGCGTTCTGTCTGCATATGTTCTCGCATCCGTTCACGTTCACGCGTCCGTTCTTGTTCCTTGATCTGGCCCTTCTCCTTCAGCTGATCCTTGGTTTGGAGTTTGTCTTTGGTCTGCAACTTGTCCCTTGTTGTTGCGTCTTCAGCTGATCGCGATCACGGTCGAGATCTTGCGCCGACCCGATGGTCACGAAACCGACCGGCAACAACATGGCTGTGGCGATAGCGGCACGTACAATGGCTTGAGACTTCATGAATACCTCCCCTCTTGCGTGACCGGAGCGACATTGCTCTCGGTTGTGGCGGATGTCCCGCCTTCGAGGCTTGTGCCATCCGGCCATGACAGGAGCTCTCAGTGGGTGGGAGTCACCACATTGGAAATGGATTCGCTCTCGCTTCGTTTTCTTCTCTTCTGCCCTGCTGCTGATTGCTGTCCACTGACAGCTACTCGCTCGCTTTGAATCTGTACATGTCATGACAAGCCGTGCAGCGGGCCGTCATGCTCGACAGCCGTCGCAAGATTTGTTGAGATGTCTCGTTCTGTACAATCGCATCGGCCAGAGCATCCATATCCTTGTGGATCGACATGCCCATCTGTTTAAACGGCAGCGGCAGCTTGGCCATGATGGGCGGCTCCGTGTCCGCAGCCATCTTCATCCCCACCGCCCTGGCCGTTTCTTCCATCTGTTTCACATCAGGCTCCGGCTCCCCGAGCTCTCTGACGATACCGTCCACCGCTTTCAGCAGCTGCCGCATCTCCGCGAGGATCTAATCCCGCCCGACCGGCGCTAAGAGGATTTCGGTCCGCCCATCACTTCCTTTCGCTGTCCATCCCTTCACGAACAACCATCCGGCTGCGGTCAATGTCGTGATCCACAGAACCACGGCAGTAATACATAGACTCTGTTTCATAATTTCATTGTGTGCTGAGACTTCGTTGGCCACACCGGCGCGGCCAGACCTTGAAGCTAGCTGGCAAGGATGGAACCGAATGAGACGGACCTAAAATTCACCCAAGAAATTAGCCGGTTCGATAAAAACAACGAACCCATCGTTCGAAAAAAGGTTGCGCGTTGCTACAGGGAGCACAGGGGCCCTGTCGCAGAAGGCGACAGGTTCGCACCACATTCTCATGCTCACCGAACCTTTTACTTTACGTGGCAAGGTGCTCGAGTGTTCTTGAAAGTTGCCAACACGTCATCAACCGCATGTGGGCGCTCGCTTAGGCTCCTTTATGCTTAGGTCACGTTATGTTATCTTTCCGACCATGAAGGCTGTGTTCACGACAGCGGCTGGTGCGCTGTACCGGGAGACAAGCCCACTTCCGCATAGGGCAGTCACAGGTGGGAGGGACGCGTGTATGAGACAGACGCTAGGGGTGCTGAGTTTTGTCATATGTTTGAACATGACTGCAAACTCCATGGCGCTGGCAGCCGACGCTGGCGAGCAGGACTTCGCCAAAGGAGAGAGTCTTTTAAAGCAGAAACACTATGCCGAAGCGCGCGCGACGTTGGAGGCAGGGCTCATCAAGAATTCATCGAATGTGCAGGCTCATTTCAACTTGGCTGAGGCCTGTCGAGGATTAGCCGCCTGGGACTGCGCGGAAGAACATTACGAGACCGCGTTACATCTGGATGCAAAATCCAGGATCACGGGGACGAGGGAACCACGGTTAAGCAAAATGAAGGTGTGGCAGTCGCTGGAAGAAGTGACTGCGTGGCGCTTGCTGGAGGAAGCAAAGGGTCTGCTTGCCGGTGGACAGGCTCAGCCCGACAAGATGAAGCAGGCGGAGGAGGCTCTGGACGGCGCGCATGAGTTGGGCCTCAATAATGAGCAACAGGCCGTCTATCAACAGTTACAAGCGAAATTCCCTGGACGACGTTCGACCGCCTCGCCGCAGAGTCTCAAACCAGATGGGTCAGGAGGAGAAGCGTTCCAGACCGATCCCCGCGACATACCAATGGCGCTGGTGCCGGCAGGGGAATTCACGATGGGGAGCACACTGAAAGCTGACGAAAAGCCCGTGCATCGCGTCTACCTTGGCGCTTTCCATATGGACAAGTACCACGTGACGGTGGGGCAGTATGCCAAGTATCTGGAGGTGACGGGCGCGGAGGCACCGCCGGAGTGGGAGATCATGAACGAACCTCGCCATCAGAAACGTCCGGTCGTGAACGTCAGCTGGTCGGATGCAGCCACGTACTGCAAATGGGCCGGGAAGCGTCTGCCGACCGAAGCTGAGTGGGAAAAGGCAGCGCGGGGGACGGATGGCCGCCTCTACCCTTGGGGCAACGAAACCCCCACCAGGCTCCACGCGAATTTCGGCAAGAAGGAATGGTCTTATCATATGGCTTTGGTTCCAGTGGGTATGTTCGAAATGGGCAAGAGCCCCTACGGGATCTACGACATGGCCGGCAATGCCTGGGAATGGGTCAACGACTGGTATGACCATGACTATTACAAGAAGAGCCCGATGAAGAATCCTCAAGGACCGGCAACGGGTAAGTCGAAAGTCGTGCGGGGTGGTAACTGGCTGTATATTCAGGACTTTCTGCGTTCTTCGTTCCGTTTCAACGCCGATCCATCCGGCCGGCAGTTCGGCTACGGGTTTCGCTGTGCAAAGACTCCATAACCCTTTCTGGCTTGATCGATGTCGTATGATGAGCAGGGGAACACACAAATCTTCCAGCGACGGTTGTTGCGCTGATGACGCCTACACTCCCACGCCTTCACAAGCGTGGCCCTCAATTGACTAGGCGCAGGGCCCGTCCTGCTTCATAGGCCTTGCGCTCACCCCGATTTTCACGGACAGAGAACTCTCGCTCGATCAGATTGCTCGCTGCAAATCCCGTTATGACCGCGCCAACAGTGCCGCCGCAACGACTACGGCCAGTGCGATGAGCAATGAAAGACGCGGCAACCAGCGAGCAGACTTGAAGACGACCCGCTCTCCGGTCGTTCGCTGAGATTCCGGGACAGCGCTGACCCGACTGACCTGAGGACCGAAGACAAGGTCATGGAGGAGTGTCAGGAACAATAACAGGAGGACCAACATCAGTTTCACGGTCACGATTCCCGGCCACGCAGCCGGTGTCATCACATTGAGGCCACGGTGTGAGAGTAACATCGGCCCGGTCATCAACAGGATCGCCATCGCGATCCAGACGATGGGGCGAAACCGTAGCGCGGCGGACCGAAACATCGCCATGAATTCCGGCGCAGCTTTCCGCCCCCTGACCAAGGGGGCCAAGACCAAGGAGAGAAAGATCATGCCACCGACCCAACTCACCGCGGCAAGAATATGGAGAATCACGAGCGTGGAGTACATGCCGTCGCATCATAGTCGATCCGGTGAGAAAAATCGTCCTGCCTTATTCCCAAGAAACATGGCGCTGTCTCTTTGGACAGTCTCTAACGAGAAACTGGAGCATGACGGGGCACTGTCGAAGCGCGAAGTTGAAGCAATAGCTTCCGCCCTCGACTTCTCATGGACGGACTACCAATCCGGATGAGAGATGAGGTGAGCGGTCGAATTGAATTTGTTAACCTTGGATCCTGCTTAGCCAAGTCTGTCAAACCCTGCATCGCAAAGGTCTTCACGATTCGGCTTTGGTCTTGAAGATAGCGTCGAAGCACTGCCACAACAATGGCACGGTCTCTCAACGTCAACTCCAAGCGTGGAAGCATCTGGGCTAAATGCCATCTCAGCTCTTGCTGTTGTGCCCTGACCGCTAACTGGATGAGCTGAACTTTGAAAGGCTGGAGCCACTGCGGATTCGTAACGGTAAGCTTTTCTGCAGCGTCAGCGGCACGCATGCATACCACCTCGTCGTCATGATGCATACCGTATATGAGGGCAGAAAACAGCGCCGGCTGCCGGCGTATGGTCTCTACCACCTGATTGGTGCGACCAACGGATCGCCGATCGCCGACCCGAAGCTCATCCAAGATAGTGAGTTGTGTGCTCATAGGCAGAGGGGGGTAATCAGGCTGATCAATTCCCACTGGTCCGAGACATCAGAGACATTCGGCGCTAGCCAAGGCTGAATCCTCTGCGCCGTCTTGTTCTTCAGCATGCGCGGTTGCATCGGACAATTCGTATCACGTGATCCAGCTGAGCGTGGTCTTCTCCGGAACCGGATGTTGTAGCTTAGGCACACCAGCCAATTGATCCAAACGGTATCTCTTCAGCCGCCGGTACCACACGGCCAATGTGTCCGATTCTAAGTTCAATAGCATACTTCCCTTCTGGCCAAACCCCTGTTCCTGCAATTCCAGAACTTCCCGGTCTTGACTCAAAATGGTCCTCAAGGTACGGCGGACCGGCCATCCCACAGGTAGCCCGTGCAAGAAGTTCCACCCGACGCAAATGTCGAACCGGCTTCGTTCATCCGTGAGCGGTGTGGCCACCAACATGACGGACGCGAACCGTGTGCCGATCTCCCATCGTTCCAGATGGATGCCGGGCAGGACGAAATCGACCGTGGTCGTGGCCGAGCCCAGCCTCGGAGACAAGGCGCGAAAGATAAACGTGTCCGGCAGCACGACATTCTGCGAGATCGTGCGAAACCCCAACGGCAAGCGCGTGAACACCTTTTCCTTTTTCCTCGCCGCCTCGCGCCGTCGGAAATAGCTGTGATGCACGAACGGGACATGGGCAGGATCCATAAGGCTATCCACCGCGAAATCCCACCGGACCTTGGCCTCTGCTGACTCGCGCACGGACACCATCGGACTGCCATCGACCGGAACCGGCAACGACGGTGGTGGAGACGAAGGTTTCGGGCACTGCTCATTGCCAATATAGACCCACACCCACCCGTCCTGTTCCTCCGCTGGAAAGGTCTTCACGCAGGCCGAGGCCGATGATGGATGTGGCACGTTGCCGATGGCCGGTACTTCTATACACTCGCCGGAAGCGATGAAGCGCCACCCGTGAAAAGGGCACCGCAAGGAATCCCCTTCCTGCTGTGCTGACGAGAGCGGGACGCCCTTGTGGGGACAGCGGTCTTCCAACGCATGCACGCGGCCCTGCCCATCCCGAAACAGCACCAATGGCTGATTGCAGAGCACCGACGCGAAGGGCCGGCCGGCCCTGATCGCGGTGCTTTCCCCGGCAATGTACCAGAAACCTTCAAGCATGCAGTTCTGTGGCCTCAGCCGCCGAGCGTATCGAGCATGTCCTTGAGACTCTTGCGAATGCAGGTGAAAATCGGCGTATCGCGCAGTGTGTAGCGCGAGCCCTCCGTTTCGCGTAGCGCCATCACGAGCTCCAGAAAGTCTTCCGGTTTATCACTTTCAAATGCCACCACCCATTCCTGATCATCCAACCCGAATGAATAGGCCATGTTCAGCTTCACCGAGGGGAACCGATGACCGACCTCGATATGCTCATCCATCATGCCCTGTCGCGCCGCCTTCGTGAGCAGGAACCATTCGCGCGTCTTCAGAAACGGATATACGAAGTTATATTTGCTCTTCCCCGGCACCACCGTCAGCCGTTTACCCTCCTGCCCCGCGTGCGAATGGTGGTCGACATAGACAGACCGCTTGGTCATCGCCAGATAGGAGTATGGGGTCGTGAGGTACTGCCCTAAGCCGGAGGCGAGGATCTTGGAACCCATATCCTGAAACAGGTCCAGGTCGTAGCTGATCCGCCAGAGCATGAAGTCGCAATCCCCTCGGATGCCGATGGTGGAATAGGGCACCACCAGGACCTTGCCGCTGTAGTCTTCCACGGCCCGGAGAAACTCCTGTTTACCCTGGGTCCGCACATCTTCTGATAGGCGCCGCCAGGCTGGGTCGACTTGGTAGAAAACGAAGTTCACATACTGGCGTGTGGGTGTCTGGGGCGCTGGGGCTTGTTCAGGGATGGACATTTAGACTCCTTTAAATACGCGAGAGTCCCCACCTGGCAGGCGGGGGTAAGAGCAGAGAGCTGCTTCACGGCTCCCTGCGAAGCACGAGCCAATAGAGACGATAGCTGTCAGGTAGTCTCCATCACGCCGTTTAGAATCCGATTGCCCCATAGACGCCGGCAGTCCAAAAATTGTTCACCGTGTTGGTTTGATTGGACGCCAGGTGGAAGCGGCTGTCGAGACCCAGCCACAACTCTTTCCACAGGCGAAACTCGGCGCCGCCGCCGAACTGAACCCCGATGTCCAGGTAATTGACCTGACTGGACGTCGGACTGATGACGTGGAAATCCAACCCGGCCGGAATGATCCAAGGCTGGAAATCGGTCCCCTGCCTGAACTTCACCTTGGGCGCCACACTCGCCGTCAACATGGTCATCTGTACCTTGGCCGGAGCCGTATTCCCGACCAGTGCCTCCCCATTCACGACGCTGCTGGATGCCCACCGCTTGAACTCTAATCCGATCTCACCCACCAGCGCGACACCCGGTATCACTCCCCACAAATCTTTAGTGATCATGAGCTCTGTTCCACCGCCGATGTAATAGCCGCCGGTCCCCGTGTTCCCCTTGGTATGGACGTCGGTAATCAACTCGCCGGCACGGTCGCTCAACATTTCCCCATAGCCACCCCGAAAGAAGACACGATTTCCCGTCGAGGTCGTATCTTCGGCCAAGGCCGTTCCCACACTACTCAGGGCGAACACGGCGGCGAGCGAAGCCGCGACAGACCAGATTCCGATGTTCTTCCTGCTCTTCTGAACCTGCATGATACTCCCCCTCCCTGGTTGTGCATCGAGGAGCACGGCCCTCCTTCGAGCAATCAGCTGACAGCTACCTGTCACTCCGAGCCATCAGCTTGGTGAATGATCGATTCCTTCCGTCGGTTTCGATCCAAAAGATTCTTGCTTCGCGAACGCCTGATCTTGGCTTCGCTTCACCCTCACGTGACAGTTCACGCATCCACCTTCGCGAGGCGGAGGTTCGGACACCAGTCCACTTCTGCCCGACGCGCCAGTTCCAAGAGCTGACTCGCGATCGGAGGCGCACCCTGATGGCGCGACAGTCCCACACATCGTGAACAGATAAACTGACAATGGGACAGACACGCTCGATCAGGACACCCTGCCTCATTGTTCACACTCGCCGCCTGCTGAAGACAGTAGGCTTCCGCATCCGGCGCACCGAGACTCTCGTGATAGCAGCGGAGGGCGGCATAGAAGTTGATCCGGCTCACGACGGGTCTGCCTTCGAGTGTGATGAGCACATCGCGTAGGTCCCACGCCTCCTCGATCAGCCGTACGACGATTTCGACCGATTCGGGGAAATCCTCGAAGAACGCGACATACGACGCCCCCTGCTCATCGGCCTCTACATCGCAGGCCGGCGCCATCCGGACTATCCGCAGCAAGGCCGGAGCTTCAACCACCTGCGCCTCAGGAATCGCGATTGAGAGATGCACGCCATGCTCCCTCGAGAAATTGCAGCGTCGGATGATCGGCCATCATGTCGGACCGGATCATCGCGCGGTCGTTGATCGAGGCCTGCTTCGCCTTGGGCCGGTGCATCAGCGTGGCCGGCCCGAAGTAGGCAAACGCATCCTTCATGTTGGAGAACAGTTTCTTGAGCGGCCCCATCCGCTGATCCGTCACGTATTGCAGCGTCAAGATCACCCGCCGTTCGTGAGCACCAAGCGGTGTGACGGCGTGCCAGAGCTTGTCGCCGTTGAAGACCACCATCGTGCCCGGCTCCATTGGGATGCGGGTTTCGCTGATCTCGGTGGGAGCCTTACCCTTATGCACCCGCGCCACCAACCGGCACTGCTCGGATTGCTCGACCAGGCCGATGAGAACCGTATAGCGGGCGCCTTTGTAGTAGGACGTATCATAGTGAAAGCCGATGTGGTCGCCGAGCTTCGTGTAGTAATACAACGCGCAGGCATGCGGATCGTCTTCGGGACAGAGCATGAGGGGGGCGTCGACCAGCCGGCCGAGGAACGTCCGGAGCGCATGCGACCGATATAAGGCCAGAATCGCCGGCGCTTTTTCACGAATGACATAGGAGCTGACGCTGCCTCCCTGCTTGTGACCGGGCACGTAATTCCGATTGATGTCCGGCTCAACCTCTTCAATCTCGGTCAGGCACGGCTCGACCAGAGCAGAAGGGATGAACCGTGGGAGAAGGACGAACTCGTTCTGGTTCCAATAGGCGCGGTGGATGTCCGGTTGATCCAGCTCCGCGATGGCCTCGCCGAGACCGTCCTCAATTCCAGCTACAACGTCTTTGGGCTCCGACATGAGCCGCTCCTTCCTCAATTGATCACCTCGTTACTTCGTGTCCGGACACGTTCCCTCCGTCATGTAGAGCAGATAGTTCCCCATCCCGTGATTCGTCAGAGGTTCCTGCAAGGGACGGTGATGCACCATGACCATTTCGTACTCGTCGCGCTGGTTCACGGAGAAACCCTCTGGGCTGTGATAAATCTGATGCGGCAAAAACGACAGGAACGAGCCGTCCGGCGCGACGTCGGGAACCGTCCGAAGCATCGTCCGCTGCGCCGTCTTGTTCTCCAGGGCGATCAGCAACGCTTGATCGTGTCCATGCGGATAGGCAAACTTCACGCAGCCATCCATCTTGAATTTGAGCGGCGCGCGATCCACTTGCACGCCCCGCTGGATCTCGATGCCCTCGTCGGTCTCATCCGCCCGCCGCTTGTCGAATTTGGTGAAGCAGACCACGTTGACGCCGACCTGGTAGACATCCAGCGCCTGGACCGGGGCGCCCTTCGGCGCCATCTCCATCGTAAAACTGGCCATCACATCCTTCGTGGGCAGCACCCCGTGATAGAAGGCGACGATGGTCATGAGCTTCTGCCCCTTGGCGAGCTTGACTCCATACCCGGCGGGAAATCGCGTCTCAGCCATCTCCATGCCGGCGCCGGCAAAGAACAGCGGCTCGCCTGGGCAGGCGGCGCTGTCTTTGTTCTGATTGATCATCAAAATATGGTGAAGATACTGGCGGGGAAGCGGCGTCCCGTCTTTTAGAAAGACGGCGGAATGGAAGCCGACCATGGTCATGTCGTCGGGCAACGTAAAGTGGTGTTTCGGTATGCTGGCCGCGAGCTCGCCGTCATGCCCTGTCGGCAAATCCACCGGACCGAACGTCACCGTGACACGATTACCTTCATAGGTGACCGTCGTGTTCGGCTGCGTGTTCGGCTGACTGAGAAGCTGCGGCATATGATGGCCGCCGTGCGCGCCATCCGCGAACGCCGTACCGGCCATGTGCAGCACGAGCAACAAGGCAAGCGGAATGACGTACATGATCCCTCCTCTTCTGGCCCTGCTTGTATAGAAAATGAGGGGGCCACTCTCACCTGTGACCCCCTCATCGCTGGCACGTAGCGGTCGGGACAACCGCTCGCTCCCAAGCGAACGACGCTGGATATAGTAATAGAGCGAATCACGACCCAGCACCTAACAGAGCCCGGCCTCTCTGCATTCGTACATCCCTTCCGCAACGTTCGTGCCACGATTGTTCGCGGTTTCTCAACTGAACATTCGTGTGACAGAAGCGAAGATTGGAGTTTCACATCGAGTATCAGCGTCTTTTTGGAGTGCCCCACGCAATCCATCGGTTTGGACAATCGCAAGGGAGATCTCGCTCGATCGTTTAGATATCATCCACTTATGCTGTCCACGGCGATAGACGTCCGTCCGTGAAAGAAAGGGCGAAAAGGAACACGCGGAGAACAACCTTCATCTGCAGCTCTGTCCGGACAAATGCCAGAAGCTGATGCGCAGGTTCTACACAGTTCCGGCAGGCATCGGGACCGTTATCCAGAGTTTCAATGGAGTAGGCTATTGAAATACGTGGAGAGCTATGACCTGAAGAAAGAGCTGGACGGGGGCAACCACCAGACTATTCGATGCTATAGGCACGAAGTTTGTTATAGAGACTCGCTCGGCTGATCTTGAGCAACTTGGCGGCTTTCAATCGGTTTCCTGCGGTCTTCTCCAGCGCGTCGACGATCCGTGTGCGCTCGGCCTGGGCAACCACCCCCCGTGACGTTGAGCGTAAACTCTCGTGCTCGTCAGCGATGCCCACGTCGAGGAGATCATCACACCGGAGCCACGGCCCGGCGGTCGTCACCACGGCCCGTTCGACGTAATGCTGCAATTGCCGGACATTGCCGGGCCACGGGGCGTCGCGCAACGTCCTCATCGTTCGCTCGGCGACCTGCCGAACCGGTTGATGATGTCGAGCGCACGAAGCGGCGATGAAGTGCCGGACTAACAGCGGGATGTCGTCTCGCCGTTCCCGGAGAGCCGGCAAATAGAGAGGCAACACGGCCAGTCGATAGTACAGATCCTGCCGAAATGTCTTGGCCTTCACTAGTTCGGCCAGATCTTTGTTCGAGGCAGAGAGGACCCGCGCATGGATCTTCAGCGATCTGGTTCCACCCACAGGCTTGATCTCGCCCTCTTGCAGAACGCGGAGCAGCTTCGCTTGAAAGGTCGGGGTGGTATCGGCGATCTCGTCGAGGAAGATGGTCCCGCCGTCTGCCTCCTCGAAGAGCCCACGCTTATTGGCGACCGCCCCGGTGAAGGCACCCTTCACGTGCCCGAACAGTTCACTTTCGAGCAGTGTTTCTGGCAAGGAACCGCAATCGACGACGACGAACGGCCGATCTTTCCGGCTGCTGAGCGCATGAATCGTTCTCGCCAGGATTTCTTTACCCGTTCCGCTCTCCCCTTGTATGAGGACGGTCGCCGAACTGTCCGCCACAAGACGAGTCATGTCGAACAGCTGCCGCATGGCCGGACTTCGACCGATCAAATCCCCCAGACCATCGCCTCCCGCCTGACCGGTGGCGTCCTCTGGCGTTGCTCGACTCTGCGACTTCGGTGTCGGATTAAAGAGCACCAGCATGGAGGCCACCGTTCCCTGCGCATCCGCTAAGGGAAAGGCTTGTTGCATCCCGCAGGCCGTGCCGTCTCCTCCGCTGGAACAAGACACGCACTGGACGTCGGGTGTCTCAAATACCCTGATAGCCGGACAGGTCCCGCAAGGGTCGGTCCGATGCGCAAACGCTTCATAGCATTTGGCATGAGATCGGTGAGGTGTTTGAGTCTGGCCGACAGCCCAGGCTGCCTCGTTCGCGTAGACGACATTGAATGAGGCGTCCATCACCGCCACGCGGTCCGAGAGTCCCTCTGCTAACTGCTTGATCGCTTCGATTCGCGCGGCAATGATGGGATCCGCCGGTGGCGGCCCGTCAAGGCGTTCTGCATCACACAAAGCGGGCTCATTTCTCGGGATGAAGAGCATAAGGCATATGCCGTCAGCTATCAGCTCCGGGTTCGTGGTCAAGTAATTGTTGCACACAATACTTGAGGTCAGCAACACGGACGGGTTTGTCAAAGTACGCGTTCGCTCCCGCTTTCAGTACCTGTGCTTTCAATGCCGGATCGCCGAATCCCGTGATGACGACGATGGGACACCTGGGTGCCACAGTCCTCAGCCGGCTGATGTAGTCATCTCCTCCTGCCGGCATCCGTAGATCCGTCAAAATCAGATCCGGCACGGACTGCAGCACGGCCAGAAATGCTTCGTCCCCATTCCGCGCTTCACGCAGGTGATATCCTGTTCCGCAAAATTCATCGCACAGCAGACTGCGCATTTCGTGGTCATCCTCGACGATCAGCAACACAGCGGCTTTTCCCTTCGTCATGCGCGACATCCTCTCCGGCCCCCATCCAGTCTTTCGCAAGCTCTTAGGTTGGGTAACTGGCAAGGGGCATGCCATGAGAAGGGAAAGCGAAGGAGGGGTAATTCCAAGAAAATCAAGCCCTAATGAGGAATACAAATGCCCGCCTGATGAGAAAAACCACAGTCAAGGGTGGATCAGCTGTTGCGGGATGCCACAGGAGATAGAAGCCACTGGCTGTCAGCTTGCGGAATCAGGATCGTAAACGTCGTGCCATTCCCTTCTTCACTCTCAACAACAATGGAACCCTGATGTTCTTCGATGATGCCCTTGACCACGGTCAGCCCCAATCCTGTCCCCTGACCGAATTCTTTCGTCGTGAAGAACGGCTCGAAGACTTTCTCGACCACATCGCGGGGAATGCCGTGGCCCGTATCGGCTATCGTGAGTTTCACCATCTGTTTTTCCGGCGCCAGGCCGATTCTTAGAGTCCCCCGGTCCGGCATGGCATGTATCGCATTCATCACGAGATTGATGAAGACCTGACTCATTTGATCCGGATCGGCCAGCACACTCGGGCAGTCGCGCAACATCGATTCCACTGTTATACTGCTCTTCGCAAGCCGTTCCCGAAACAGCTCGAGACCATCTTCGACAATGTCCTTCAGCACGACTGGAACCCGCTCGGGAGGCTTGCGCCGTACAAAAGCCAGCAGTTGGTTCATCACCTTAGTGATCCGCTCGACCTGGGTGATGATGGTCTGAAGCCCTTTTTTGATCGGCTCTTCCGTCACACGATCCATCAAATATTCGGCACGGCCGAGAATGACGTTCATCGGTGTCCCAATCTCGTGGGCCATGCCGGAGGCTAGCGTACCGAGTTCGGCGATCCGCTCGGTCTTACGCAATTGCTCTTGGAGCCGTTTCCGCTCACTGACATCTCGGAGCATGACGAGGATGGCTGGTCCTTCTTCATCTGCAAACCTCACCGCGCTAACCTCGACATCGACGGATGTTCCATCCACTCTGACGATTTTCTCCTCGATCACCGGAACCTGCGACCTACCACCCGGCAATTCATGGATCCGCTCTCGAATGACGTCGTGATTGTCAGGATGAAACAGATCCAAGGGAGACTTTCCCAGAATCTCGTCGGCCTTCACCGCGCCGAACAGTTTGATAGCCTGGTCGTTCGCAAAGATAATGCGGTCGCCCCGGTTTACCAGAATCGCATAGGGTGAGACGGCGATCAGTCGCCGGTAGCGTTCTTCACTTTGCCGCAGCAGGTGTTCGGCTCGCTTACGTTCGGTGATGTCGGTGACGAACCCTTCCAAGTAGCTGAGGGTACCGTCCGGTGCGTAAATCCCTTCGCCCCGCTCCCAGACCCATTTGACCTCGCCTGATTTGGTCAAGATTCGGTAAGTTATTTCGAAGGGGTGATGGTGCTCTACGGCAATCTGGACCTCTTGCCACACATACTCTTTGTCATCCGGATGCGTTTTCTCACCGTATGAGATGCTGCGTTGAACGAGATAGTCATCAGCGGTGTACCCTGTCAAATCGGACACTCCCTCACTGAGATACTCCAATGTCCAGTCACGATCATTTTTGCAACGATATGCGAAGCCCGGAAGATTGGCTATCAGCGTAAGAAGTTTCCGCTGGCTCTCTCGGAGGTCTTCTTCAACCCGCTTGCGCTCGCTGATGTCTCTCAGAATGACGGTATAGTATGTCTTCCTCTCCACTGTGATATGCGAAATGGAGGCTTCAATTGGAAATTCTTCTCCGTTTGTTCGAAGCCCCATCACCGTTCCCAGTTGGCCCATCTTCCGGTTCGTGACACCGGCTTGCCCGAAAGCGTGGACATGCTGGCGATGGGCATCTCGGAAGCGTGTCGGCAAAAATCGATCGAGCGGCTGACCAGTGGCGTCTCGAACGGAGCAGCCGAACATCTCCTCGGCCGCGCGGTTGAACAACACGACTCTCTGATCCTCATCCACGGTGATGATCGCATCCATCGCGGATTCAATGATGCTTTCCAGCCTGAGCCGACTGACCAGGAGCTGCTCTTCAACCGCTTCACGGCCGACCGCGGCACGCACCGCCTCCCTATCCGCATGGTAGCGGGCCTCTTGCGCCTCCATCATCAGACCTTCGGCATGGGCCTGTTCAACCAGCAAAGACTTCAACTCGTGCTGGGTTCGCTTATACCGAATCAGACCGATGGCGATGACCCAGATGACCGTCGTGCCCAAGGTACGGTTAAACAGTGCATAGGGAATTGGGAGACCGGGTGGTTTCAGCAGAACGTCAGCCCACGTGAGTATCGTCGCCACAGCAGCGAAGTGGAGCGGACCTTTTGTGCGGGGGGATGGATACGTCAGCAGCAACGGTATGATATACAGAATCGAGACTGCCATTCCGACCGGACTCAACAGGTCTAAGACAAAAATGCTTATCGTAAGAAGTGGGACCGCCCAGGGCGCAGTGCGCATAGCAATCTTGGAGATATCCGTCATGCGATTGATCTCGGCCTGGACGGGATTGTGTCACCGCAATCCCAGTTCGACGATCAGAAAGAGATGGTCATTCCTCAGGATGAGGCTTACCTTCGATTTCGGCGAGCTTACGATACAGGGTCTTGCGATCGATGCCAAGGGCATGAGCGGCCTGATACTTGTTGCCGCCGGTCTTTTCGAGGATCTTCTTAATGTACTCTTTTTCAAGCTCATGCAGGGGCAACGCCTGCTCAGCCGCTTCGTCCAGGACACGCCGGTCGCCGCGTGCTCCTTGCACCGGTGCGGGTAGATCATCTGGCGAGATCTTCTCCCCCCGGCTGAGCGTCACAGCCCGTTCGATGACATTCTCCAGTTCACGCACATTCCCGGGCCAGGCATAATCCATCAACATCGCCAAAGTGGCCTCGCTCACACCCTTGACCTCCTTCCCTCGAGCCTCGCCGCACTTCTTGAGAAAGGCCTCGACCAGGAGCGGAATATCTTCGCGCCGTTCCCGGAGCGGCGGCAACTTCAGCTCAATGACATTGAGTCGGTAGTACAAATCTTCTCGAAAGCGCTTATTCTTAACCTCCTCAGTGAGGTTCAGATTAGTGGCTGCGATGATGCGCACATCCACCGAGACCGGCTTGTTCGCTCCCACGCGCCGGATTTCCTTTTCCTGAATCGCACGAAGAATTTTGGCCTGAAGCATGAGCGGCAGCTCACTGATCTCGTCGAGAAACAGCGTGCCTTTCTGCGCCTCTTCGAACAGCCCCCGTTTATCCATCTTCGCATCGGTAAAGGCGCCTCGCATATGCCCGAACAGTTCGCTCTCCAAGAGTTGCTCTGGAATCGCCGCACAGTTCACCGGAACAAAAGGAGCATCCTTTCTGTCACTATTGTAGTGAATCGCTTTAGCAACCAACTCTTTGCCAGTCCCGCTTTCTCCCGTAATCAGGACATTAGTCGGACTATCGGCCACCCGGCGAATCAAATCGAACACCGCCTGGATCGCCTTGCTCTTGCCTAAGATGTGATGAAAACTGTATTCCTTGTGGACTTCTTTTCTGAGCCGTCTGACCTCCCGCCGGAGTGCCGCTTCTCGAATGACCCGCTCGACGACGCGGATCAGCTCGTCTTTCTTGACCGGCTTGGTGAGGTAATCGTTCGCCCCGTGTTTCATGGCTTCGACCGCCGTCTCCACCGACCCAAAGGCGGTCATGAGAATCACGTTGATCTCCGGATGGTCTCGTTTGATCTGGGTTAGCAATTCGAGCCCCTGCATCCCTTTCATGCGAAGATCCGTGAGAACGACCGCATAGTCTTCTTCGGTCAACCGTTTCAGAGCCTCCTCTCCGCTTCCAGCCGTCGTGACCTGATGACCCCGGTCTTTCAGCATGTCATAAGCCAATTCCCGCATATCTGCATCATCATCGACAACGAGGATGGCACCCCATTCTTCGGTCATGACATTCTCTCCTCAAGCAAGGCACAAGACCTCGCTTGTCCCAAAATGCGACAGCGAAGCAGGCTGTCTGGGGTATTATGCAACAGATTGTCTCTGTTTGGTGCCTCGAACTAGTAGGTTTGCAAAGGCAGGACCATAAATGAGGAGGACGAGCGACCGAGCGATCAGGGTCAACCACCCGATCAGGCGTACTGCACTAACTTGACCACACTGCTCACCGCCGGGTAGTCAGCATCCCGCAGGGCACGACTTAAGAACTGAAAGATTTTGTCCAAAGATGCAGAGCCACCTCTGTCGGCAATGGAGCGATAGGGTTGTTTGCGTGCTGGAGAAGCAGTGTACCGGCTTCGGTTCTTGGCGGAGGATCTATATCAACAAAATAGTAGCCGTTGCCCGGTAGAATAACGCTCTGAACGTTACATGCTGATCAGGATTCGCTCGTTCGTACTCAGGAGGGGTTTCGACTTCGATTCAGGGCCTCAACCAGTCCAACCAGTTCCTCCTGTACCTTCTTATCCAGATCCACAAATTGGATGCCCATGCCTGGAAACAGAAGGTATCGCTCCGGCTTGTTGCGGACCCAGGCAACCTTCGCCTTCGCTTTCAGCTTATCCCACGGCCGATCTGGAAGCGCAAATTCGACCGTCAACTCAGTGCCAGGACTGAGAGGAGCACCACTCTCAATAAAGAGCCCGCCGCCGCCGATTCCCCCAGTGAGACTATCGAACTGCTTTCCTTCTGGTGTCGTACACCGGACCTTTAGGGCGAGAGGCGCACGGGGCTGCGCGCGACAATGGGCAAACCGGCCATCTTCACCACTGACAACCACGTGCTCGATGATTGCGCCCCATGACATGCTACCCAATAACTGGCCAGCGGTGTCATGTACGTTGATTGTCTCTCGCCCAGAATCAATAGTGAGAGACTTCCCTCGATGCCCCGTAGTGGAAACGACAGGAAACGTCATACATCCCTTTTCCGGGTGGCGTAAGCCAGGAGTGGAACTATGCTGCGTGCCCCATGTTCTGGGTTGATTTCACTAGCTCATGAATTCGATCGCGGATATTCTCCGCTATTTCAGTGAACCGTATTCCCATTCCAGGACTAAAAGTGTATTGATCAGCTTTTGGACAAACCCAGGCGACGGTTCCTTTTGCCGGCATCCATTCTTCGGATTTCTCTGGAAACGAGAACTCCATAGCCAGTCTGGTCCCTACAGGAAGAGGGGTCTGGCTTTCGATAAATAATCCTCCACCGCCAATACCACCGGCACGACTCTCACATCGTGGTCCTTCTGGGCTGTTGTAGCGCACCCGGAACGCGAGCGAAATCCGAGGCTCTGACCGGACTTCTTTTTGAGCACCCACAACATCCACCTTGCGGTAGGCGAGTATTTGATCAATGACGAAGTCCCAGGACAGGGAGCCAATTGTCTCCCCCTTGACACCCAACAAGACAACCATTTCACGGGCTGCGTCAAGTTCAATGACTTTGCCTTTGTGGCGAAGGCTCAAAGAGACAGGGTATTTCACAGGCCCTCCATCCGAAATACGCACGAAGCAAGTATAGCGCGGCGTTTCTGATTGTCGAGGAAAATGATGGGGTTAGGAGAAGCGAGGGAAGGAGCTTACTTCCAGAGGAGGGAATATCAATTTCTCCCCCCTCTACGAATGATTAGCTAGACCAATCACTCAAAGTATAAATGGTCAGTTTTTATGCGGTCTTAGCGTCTTTTTCCTGTTCAAATATACGCATCGGTGGGTTTTTGCCCAAGATTGCATCTTCCGTAATCACCACCTCGACGATCTGTTTCTGAGAGGGGGCATCATACATGATGTCAAGCATCACTTCTTCCAGGATCGCACGAAGGCCTCTGGCCCCAGTCTTCTGCGCATAGGCTTTACGCGCCAGGGCCCCCAATGCCGCTTCGGTGAATCGGAGCTTGACCTTTTCGAACGATAACAGCTTCTCGTACTGCTTGGTCAATGCATTGCGCGGTTCAGTAAGGATACGGATCAAGGCTCGCTCGTCCAACTCCTCTAACGTGGCCACGACGGGTAATCGTCCCACGAATTCCGGTATCAGACCGTACTTCAGAAAATCTTCTGGCTGTACCTTAGACAGTAGATCCCCCAAACGAATGTCGCTTCTTCCTCGGATGTCAGCTCCAAATCCCATAGCTTTTCGATTCAGACGCTGTTCGATGATCTGTTCTAAACCAACAAACGCTCCACCACAGATAAACAAAATGTTGCTGGTATTGACCTGAATAAATTCCTGATGCGGATGCTTTCTCCCTCCCTGCGGGGGGACATTCGCGACCGTGCCTTCGATCAACTTCAGCAGGGCTTGTTGAACCCCTTCGCCAGACACGTCACGCGTAATGGATGGACTATCGCTCTTCCGACTGATCTTATCGATTTCATCGATGTACACAATTCCGCGCTCAGCTCGTTCCACATCGTAGTCCGCAGCTTGCAGGAGCTTCAGAATGATATTCTCGACATCTTCCCCCACATAACCCGCTTCGGTCAGCGTCGTCGCATCGGCAAGAGTAAAAGGGACATCCAGATACTTGGCCAAGGTTTGAGCCAAGAGGGTCTTCCCCGTGCCGGTTGGACCGACCATGAGAATGTTGCCCTTTTGAAGCTCGATATCATCAACCTCTTTTTCTTTTGACGAGATGCGCTTGTAATGATTGTGCACGGCTACGGAGAGAATGCGTTTAGCCCGTTCCTGCCCGATGACATATTGATCGAGGTGATGTTTGATCTCCGCTGGTTTCTTGAGTTTCGACGAAATTTCTTCTTTGGCCTCTTCCCAGTCCTCCGCAATGATGTCATTACAAAGATTGACGCACTCATCACAGATATACACCGTCGGTCCGGCGATGAGTTTTCTCACCTCATCACGGCTTTTTCCACAGAAAGAACAGCGCAAGTGTCGGTCCATCTTTTCCTGCTTGGCCATGTACCCTCCTGCGTTACTTACCTTTGATTCCGTCGCCGGATTCTACTGCCTTGATAATTTTGGGTGGTCGTGTGATGACCTCGTCTATGAGGCCGTACCGCTTCGCTTCTTCGCCGGACATGAAATAGTCGCGTTCCGTGTCATGTGCGATCTTCTCAATCGGCTGGCCAGTGTGTTTGGCCATGATTTCATTAAGGCGTTCACGAATCTTCAGAATTTCCCTGGCATGGATGTCTATTTCCGTCGCTTGTCCTTGGAACCCGCCCAACGGTTGATGGATCATCACCCGCGCATTGGGCAGGGAAAACCGCTTGCCTTTTGTTCCGGCGGTCAATAGCAGCGCACCCATACTGGCAGCCTGACCGAGGCAGATGGTGTTGATCGGAGGCTTCACATATTGCATGGTATCGTATATGCCTAATCCAGCAGTCACACTGCCTCCCGGAGAGTTGACGTAGAGATTAATGTCTTTCTCGGGATCTTCCGATTCAAGAAAGAGAAGCTGCGCAATCACCAAGTTGGCAAACACATCATCGATTGGGGCTCCAAGAAAAATGATGCGATCTTTGAGAAGGCGTGAGTAAATGTCATAGGCTCGCTCGCCTCGATTGGTTTGTTCGACTACGATCGGAACCAACATATTGTTCAATTCCTTTCCCGGGCAACTCTGTACCCAACAACCGCCACGCCTATCCTTGAATGACCGCTTGACGATAAACAACATCCAGCGCCTTATCGGCCAAGATCCTCGCGCGTAATTCCTCAATAGAATCCTGGCCACCTGCCTGGATCATTTTTACGAGATCGGCCATCGGTACCCTGAGCTCCGTGGCTAGTCGAGTCACTTCATTATTCAGATCGTCCTGGGTCACCGACAAACTTTCTTTCTCCGCGATGGCCTCAAGAATCAACCCTGCTTTCACGCGACGACTTGCGTCCTCACGGTGCTCTTCGCGAATCTTCTTCAATTCTTCCGCATCTGGCGGAGGAGGGGAATCGGTGACGTTGCCGCGCTGTCGTGCTTGTAATTTCTGCTGCACAATTGTGCTGAGCTCTCGTTCTACGAGTGTATCAGGAAGATCAAAATGATGGGTCTCGATAAGGCGTTTGAGAAGAGTATCTTTGTAGGACTCTTCAATATCCCTCTTGAGCGCCTTTTCCATTTGGCCACGCAACTTCTCCCTTAACTCGTGGAGCGACGCGTATGGTCCGCAGTCCTTGGCGAACTCATCGTCAAGGATAGGGAGCTTTTTCTGTTTGACTCCCTTTATAACGAGGTGGAAGCTGACAGCTTTTCCCGCGACCCGTTGATCCGGATGGCTCACCGGATAGGTCTGAGGAATTTCTACCATATCCCCTGTCCGTCTTCCGATCAGATGAGTGTCGATTTCAATCCCCAGCAAAGCGGCTTTTGATCCCACTTTATGGAGCTGGCCTTCCTTCTTTGTACCTTCAAGAGAGGCACCTTCCAGAAATCCTTCGAGATCGACGATGGCATAATCCCCTTCGGATAAAACTGTACCAGCTTGAGCCTCGTCCAGGCGAGCCTGTTGTTCACGCAATACTTCCAGCGCACGGTCTATCTGCTCCTCTGCCACCGTGCGCTTGTCGGCCTGGAGCGAAATGGGACTGGGGGACTTATAGTCACGAAGTTCGATCGTCGGTTTGATTTCGACGGTCGCCGTGAACGTAAACGGGGCGTCTTTTTTGATTTTGACCCGATCCAGAGGGGGAATATCCACCACGACTGGACTGATCCCGGCCTGTTTGATGGCCCGGCCATAGAAATCAGGTACGAGCTTTCGAATGACATCTTCTTCGATTGTTTTCGCATACCGCTTTTCTAAAATAGCCACCGGGGCTTTCCCTGGTCGAAACCCTGGAATCTGAACCTGACGGTTGAGTTCCAAATAGGCTCGTGAAAATTGTTGTGTCACCTCATCGGCCGGCACCTCGATTTTCAAGGCGCGTTTCATCGGTCCTAACTCAGTCACTTCCATCTTCATCGTCGAAATGAGACTCCCTACTCCATAAGTTTTCGTTATTAGGTGGTGCGAGAGGGGGGACTTGAACCCCCACGGTTGCCCACTAGATACTAAGTCTCGCGCGTCTGCCAGTTCCGCCACTCTCGCATGGTAGAGGACACTGCGGAGCCGCCACTCTGTAACTTATAGAATAACCAAGCAAGAGTGGCTAAGACTGCAAAAACACGCGATGTCGTATAGCGTTGTACCGTTGGACACCTGTAATGTCAACCCATACGACCGAGGGTACCCTACTCCTCTGTATGGATGGTCCAGCTTGGCTATTTGCTGATCTACTCTATCCCCGTTACTCACCAAAGACCTCACCCATAATATTCACTGTGGTACACCTCAAGGCGACCGCCCTGCTACCGCAATTGCCTCCTCATTTCCAATAGCATCGACGAGGGCCGGTCACCTTGCTGGTCATGAACACGCATGCTAAGATACTGTCCCTTTACACTTCTCGATGCGGAGAGGTGCGAGAGTGGACGAATCGACATGCTTGGAAAGCATGCGTCCCGGCAACGGGACCGTGGGTTCGAATCCCACCCTCTCCGCCATACCGCATTTTGTGTGTACCGCCTGCTCTTTATCGATGTATCGTAATTTCCGCAGGCGGATAGACACCTGAAGCTTGGGCGGGGCTGGAAGGTCTCGATCGAGAATAGGGGCTGGGCCCTGTGCAATAGAACCCTGTGAACCCCGCCAGATCCGGAAGGAAGCAACGGTAAGCAGTCAGTTCTATGTGCCGCAGGATCACCTAGCCCCGCTCTGATCGAAAAAATCTGCATATTCAGGGACATCCTGGCGTCCCTGAATTTCGGGTTTTCTTAAGACTGAACGTTGGGGGGCAACGCGACAATTGGATTACCAAGTCTCCGCGCGCAAATATCGGCCCGGCACGTTTGACGATGTGATCGGTCAGCCCCATGTCGTCCAAACGTTGATGAACGCGGTTTCGACGAAGCGAGTCGCGCACGCGTATCTCTTTTCCGGCACGCGAGGTGTGGGGAAAACGACGGTTGCACGAATCCTCGCGAAGGCACTCAACTGTGAACAAGGACCGACAAGTCATCCCTGCGACACCTGCGAAAATTGCCGTGAAATTGCACAGGGGAACTCGGTTGATGTCATCGAGATCGACGGCGCGTCGAACACCAGCGTGGATGATGTGCGAGAGATCCGCGAGAACGTTCGATTCACGCCGTTTCGTGGTCAGTTTCGCGTCTACCTTATCGATGAAGTCCACATGCTCTCTAACTCCGCGTTTAATGCTCTCTTGAAGACACTCGAAGAACCACCAGCACATGTCGTGTTCATCTTTGCGACAACGGAGATTCACAAAATCCCCGCGACTATTCTCTCGCGATGCCAGCATTACAACTTTCGTCGGATCGCCAGGACCGAAATCATCGAACGACTTCGGCACGTAGCAGCGCAAGATCAGTTGTCGCTTGAGGAACGGAGCTTTGTGGCCCTGGCTCGCGCCAGTGAAGGGAGTATGCGTGACGCCTTGAGTTTGCTTGATCAGGCCATTGCCTACGGCGGCAAAACCATCAGCCACGCGGATCTCGAACTGCTCTTGGGAGCCGTGCCTCAAGAACTGGTGCAGGAACTTCTCCGAGCGATTTTGGCCCAAGACAGCCCTGCCGCTCTTGCCAGCCTGGCCAATCTATTGGACCGGGGGCATGACTTGCGGGCGTTCTGCGCGGAAGTCGTCGAACACATCCGTAATCTGCTGGTGGCAGCAGTCGTTCCCAGTACGGCCGAGCTGCGTAGTTTGATTGAAACCTCGGAAGATGATCTGAACCAGCTGTCGATGGATGCCAAGATACTGACTCCGGAACGGTTTCAGGAACTGCTGGCAATCTTCATCCAAGCAGAAGATTCTTTACGATTCAGCAGCCACCCCCGTTTCGTGGTGGAGACTGCGGCTGTTCGAGCTACTCGCCTGCTTCGCCAACGAGAGGGTACGGAGGCCCGCCCGGCACAGACAGCGTCGTCTTCCAGCCAGAAACCTCCAGCTAGACCGGAAGAGTGCAAGAGCGAGCCATCAACTCCTCAGACTTTACGCCAGGGCGTACCCACGGCGTCACGGCCCACCCCTAAACCTGCTCACACGCCCAGGAGGGAAACGGACGAAGGGTCGACGATCTCACCCAAACCATCTCACAATCCACCAGCCGCTGTGACGACAACCGCCCCAGCCACCGTGCCTCCCATAGCCGTCGGTCCACAACCAACATTGCAGTGGGATTTAGTCCAAGAAGAGGTTGGCGCTTCATTTCCCAATATCGCACCGTTTCTCGAGGCCGGTAGGTTTGTTGGAATGGAGGGCGGCTTCGTCACTATAGGATTTGCCAAGCAGGCAACCGTGGCCAGAGCGAGATTGGAGAAGGAAGAAAATCTTCTTGTGTTATCAAAGCTGTGCGAGCGTCAGTTGGGGTCTCCCGTACGTGTCCGTATCATTGAGCTGACGGAGACCCATCCACCAGGACCGACCATGGCCCAAATACGAGCAGCCAAGGAACAAGAACAACGGCTAGTGTTGTTCGAACGTGCGAAAGCGAACCCGACGGTGAAGCAGGCCCTCGAGATTTTCGGCGTCGAATTGGCCGAGGTTCGTACTATAGCTCAGCAGGAGGCAAGCGAATGAAAAGTCCTTTCGGCAATATGGGCAACATTCTTAAGCAAGCTCAGGCCATGCAGGAACAAATGGCCAAGATTCAGGAACAAGCTGCGTCAAAAACCGCCAGTGGGACGGCCGGCGGCGGGATTGTCACCGTCACGGCGAACGGGGCGATGCAGATCGTCAGTGTGGCGATCGACCCCGAGGTCGTCAAGAGCGGCGATGTCGACATGCTCCAAGACCTTGTGGTGGCCGCGACGAACGACGCGCTCCGCAAAGCCAAGGAATTGATGGAAGGCGAAATGAAAGCGCTGACCGGCGGGATGAAAATTCCAGGCCTGTTTTAGCGATGGCCGTCGATCAACAGGGCTTATTGGCGAGATTGATCAAGGAACTGGTCCGTCTCCCAGGAATCGGTCACAAGAGCGCCCAGCGATTGGCCTTTCATCTCATGAAGGCCGAGCGAGAGGATGCCTTGAGGTTAGCGGATGCCATTCGTGCGGTGAAGGATGGATTGGCGTTTTGCCGACAATGTCGCAATATTGCAGAAGCAGACTTATGTGAGTTTTGCCTCGACCCAAAACGTGATCAGACCAAGATCTTCGTCGTTGAAGAACCGAGTACGCTGTATGCCGTTGAACGGGCAGGCGCCTATCGCGGGCTCTATCACGTCTTGCTGGGAGCGCTTTCCCCACTCGACGGCATAGGCCCGGGCGACATCAAAGCTGAGGAGCTGGTTGAGCGCGTGAAACTCGGGGGGGTTGAGGAAATCATTCTCGCAACGAACCCAACCATTGAAGGAGAAGCCACCGCGATCTATCTGACCCGATTGCTTAAGCCCTTCGGCGTCCGCGTTTCCAGAATTGCTTATGGAATTCCAGTAGGCATGGATATTGAGTATGCGGACGAAGTGACGTTGTTGAAATCGATTGAAGGACGGCGCGATTTGTAAACCTAACAGACCCCTTCCGGCCCTCGTTGACCCCCCTCAACGAGGTTGCTATAGTCATCGTTGACGCATACAGAATCACCGCTATGAAAGCACGTTCTCCGCATAAAGACGCTCCTTCAACCAAATCGCCACGCGCGATGCCTGCCAAATCGTCGGCGAATAAGGCGAATAAACGGAAGACAACTCCCAAGAAAGCAAAATATCCTGACATTCGCCGTGATCTCGAACGGCAACGGACGGCAATCCTCAATGAGGCTGGGGACGTTCTGACGCACCGGGAGAACCTCGAAGCATTCCCCGATGTCAGTGATCAAGCGTCCGCCGAGGTCGATCAGAACTTTTCAATGCGAATTCGAGACCGAGAACGGAAGTTGCTCAAGAAAATCGATGAAGCGCTGGAACGGATGAGTGCAGCGACCTACGGGATCTGCGAGCGCTGCAGTGAAGATATCCCTTATAAACGGCTCAAAGTCCGCCCTGTCACCACCCTCTGTATCGAGTGCAAGACCATCCAAGAACAGGAAGAACAAGCTCGAGGCTGAATCCTTTTCTTCACACGAATCGAGAATACTCAAGATAATCCCGGTAGAATACGGATCTACCGCTTCAAGGCCTTCACCCGTTCCTTGACGTGTGCCATACGGGCTTCCTCTTCGGGTATCCCTTCTACAAGAGCAAGGTAGGTTTCGTACTCAGAGACGGCACGTTTTGGGTTCGTGGCTGCACTCGCTTCGGCCAGATTGAACCGGGCCAGGGCATAGTTGGGACGCAGGGTCACCGCCTTTTCGAACAAGCGTAAGCCAGCCGCTGTGTCCCCTAACTTTACCTGGACCGTGCCAAGATTGTTCAGCACCTCCGGGATGTTAGGCCTAAGGGCCAGTGACTGCAGCAACTCCACTTTTGCTTTCTCGAGTTGGCCTTTCACCAGCCATGCAACCCCAAGTTTGTGCCGAGCTTCGGCGAGCCAGACCTTATTTGTGAATCCACTGGAAATCGCCTTTTGGTACGCATCGGCGGCGATCTCATAGTTCTTGTCCCCGCAGTAGGCAAGCTGGGCAGCCTGACCACGAGCGAATTGCTGCAACGACGCGAACGGCTCTTTATCCTCGGTTCCCTGGCTTTCCATTGTTTGCCCCCCCATACCCCCTCCAAAAATGCGAAGCCGATCAAGAAACACCCGTCGGTACGGCGAGAAGAGGCGTACATAGGGATCGATCGTGTAGGAGGCCTGGAGCAGGACCGGACGGTCGTGAGGACCGGTGACGAGATACTGGGTCGTGCTTTTCTCGTCTCCGGTTTCGAGGAGCGCACTGCTCTCCATATTCATTCGTGTTTCCAATTGGGCCACGTTCAAATAGAACTCGACTGATGGCTTCAGCTGAGAGAGCGTGTGCCGAAGCACCGGATAGGGTTTGAGATCCAGTCCCTTCGAGAAAGTGAACAAAGCCCCCACCAACACGTCATCTTCGTCGAAGAAGTAGGATTCCTCCCCGTGCGAGGCACTTCCTTGCATAGGAATGACAAGCTCCTGCCCGCTTCCCCAACTCGTCGAGGTGTGCGTCACGGAGGAGTGTTTTTTCAAGAAGTCGACCTTGCGCTCACAGAGCGCCGTTGACACAAGCAGAGCAAGGTCACTTTTCGAGGGTGGGAGTGGAGGCTTCACAGGGGCCGGGGACCCGCCACACCCGATCACCAGACCCATAACCGCAAAGAGGCTAGCCAAAGATACGGACCTGAAGAAATTCGATGGGCAATCCTTGTCGTGCATACTACAAACAATACACGATTTGAGGGGGTCTTCGCGAAGAGGAAATGAAAAGGCCCGCTCTTCTCTCAAGAGCGGGCCCTCATCTCATTCGAAAGGACTGGGTAAACTAGCGACGTTGTGCGTCTACCATATTATCTTCCGCTGTATAGCCGGAAAGATACGAGAATCCGGTTGCCAGCTTATAGATCGGACGATTGATCCCATAGTCGAACGCATGGCCGATCGGATTTGAGACGAATCCAAGCCAACGAAGGGGATGATCATTGACAGCCGAACCAGCAGCGGGGTCCGAGTACACCAGCGCGGTGCTGTCCAGAATATTGTAAATGCTCGTCGGCGGAGTGTATTCCTTGTCACCGGCTCCCGCGGTTTGTTGATGCGTCGTACTGCAACCGACGGCAACCGTGGCCAGTATCATGATGCCCAGAATGGTCGATGTTGCTTTCATGTTATGACCTTTCTTGTTTCGGCTCCCATCTACCGGATACTTAAACCAGATACGGCACAAAGATAATCAGAAGTGTAGCCCACACCCTCGTTTCTGTCCAGAATTCGAGGTGTTCGCTCGTTTGAGGAAAGGTCAAGAATTCTCAGTAGATAGGACGTCGTCAGGGGAGGAGAGGATGGTGGGCGATACAGGTATCGAACCTGTGGCCTCTTCCGTGTGAAGGAAGCGCTCTACCACTGAGCTAATCGCCCAAGCCTGAGAAGCCGTCCGAAAAGAGGGTAAACTCTAGCACTGCGCCCCCGAATCAGTCAACGCGGAGGCTACTCCCTGGCGAGGGATCAATCTGCGCATTGTGTGATTTCAGGTGGTACTACTCGCGGTGAGCCTTTCGATGAACTCAGGACAGGCCTGCCGAACCATGACCAGGTGACTCCCCGGAATTAAAGAGAGTCGGCACAAGTTTGCCATCGCTTAATCTTGACAGAGGAAAAAATCGGTTCGTACAATGCCGCATTACTCACCGGTTGTGTGCTGTTCCCAATCACATGCGTGACGATGTTGTGATAGTCGGCGGTGGTCTGGCTGGTTCCGAAGCTGCCTGGCAAGCAGCGAATCGCGGCGCCAAGGTCACGCTCTACGAGATGCGCCCGAAAGAGATGACGAAGGCGCATAAAACGGGCGGCTTGGCCGAACTCGTTTGCTCGAACTCATTAGGATCTCTCGATCCCCTGAATGCACCAGGCATCTTGAAAGAAGAGATGCGGCGACTCAATTCGCTGATCATCGCCGCTGCTGAACAAGCCAAAGTTCCAGCCGGATCGGCGCTCGCGGTTGATCGTGATCAGTTCTCCCAGCACATCACCCGCGCATTGGAAGGCCATCCGAATATCAGAATTCTCCACGAAGAAATTGCGGAGATCCCGACGGATTGTCTCTGTATCATCGCCACTGGGCCGTTGACCTCCGATAAGCTCTCCCAAGCCATCCGCGCAGCCACGAAATCGCAGCACCTCTATTTCTATGACGCGATCTCGCCGATCGTCGACGCAGACTCGATTAATATGGAGATCGTCTTCCGCGCCTCTCGTTATGACAAGGGCGGGGATGATTATTTAAATTGCCCCATGACGGCAGAACAGTACAATGCCTTCTACGAGGCCATGATGGCCGCGGAGAAGGTGCAGCCGAAGGAATTTGAGAAGACGCCTTATTTTGAGGCCTGTGTGCCGATTGAAGTCCTCGCTGAACGTGGCCGCCAGACAATGCAGTTTGGACCCATGAAACCAGTGGGCCTCAAAGATCCTCGCACGGGGATCGAACCAGCTGCGGTCGTGCAATTGAGAACGGAAAACATCCATCGGACCTGCTACAACCTGGTCGGCTTTCAGACGAAACTGACCTATGGCGAACAGAAGCGCGTGTTTCGCATGATCCCAGGGCTCGAACAGGCTGAGTTCCTCCGGTATGGAAGTCTCCATCGCAACACGTTCATCAACTCCCCTCAGCTCCTGTTGAACACGTTGCAATTCAAGGCGCGCGGCACGCTCTTTTTTGCCGGGCAGCTTGTGGGCGTGGAAGGCTACACCGAATCGGCAGCCATGGGGGGCCTGGCCGGGATCAATGCCGCGCGGGCTTTGGCGGGCGAACCGCTGATCACGCCTCCCCCCACAACCGCGCATGGCTGCTTGATCACGCATATCGCCTCATCGGATCCGCGCCATTTCCAACCGATGAACACCAACTTCGGCCTGTTTCCTCCCTTGTCGAACCATCCCAAAGACAAAGAGAAGAAGCGTCGCTTGCTCAGCCAACGAGCCCTTGAGGATTTTGATTCGTGGAAGATGCGATCAAGGCTTTCGTAATGCACCTCCAGGTTGAACGCAATGCGTCACAGGAGACGATTCGCAGTTATCGATCCGACCTTCATCAGCTGGTAAGATTCCTTCAACCAACCAAGGCGGACACCACACCCTTTCGCATCGATACGGTTACCAGCGACAATATTCGCGCCCACCTGCACAGGTTGGATCATCAAGGCGAGAAAGCGTCATCCTTAGCGAGAAAACTGGCGTGCCTGCGAAGTTTTTTTCGGTTTCTCGTTCGTGAAGGGCAGCTTTCTAAGAACCCCACGGACAACCTGAGGAGCCCCAAGCTACCCAAGCCGCTCCCCCGAGTATTGACAAAGGACGATGCGGCGGCGCTCATGGAGTTTCCGTCGGGGCAGTCGCCTCTCACCTTGCGCGACCGTGCCCTGCTGGAAACCATGTACTCGACCGGTGCTCGGGTGAGTGAGGTCGTGGGCATCAATCTGGATGATCTGAACGAGACGGACGGAAGCGTGTGTTTGAGAGGGAAGGGCCGCAAGGAACGGATGGTTCCGATCGGTGATCTGGCGCTTCAAGCCATCCGGGAGTATCGCACGTCCTTGAAACCGCTGGCCCGCAGCGGTCAGCTGTCGGCTCCGATGTTTTTGAATCATCGTGGAGGCCGAATCACCACGAGGAGTGTCGCTCGAATGGTTGCTCGATATTCCAGCCGTCTCGTGAGTGGAGCGGTCAGTCCCCACGCTTTGCGGCACTCCTACGCGACGCACCTGCTCGACGAAGGCGCGGATCTCCGGTCGATTCAGGAAATGCTCGGCCACGCGTCACTGAGCACGACACAAAAATATACGCATTTGGCGATGGATCAGCTTCTTGTGGCGTACGATAGCGCCCACCCACGAGCACGGGCGGCGGCAAGCCCCTTGTCACGAAAGGACCGGAAATCGTCATGATCATTCGATCGACCACCATCCTCTGTGTCCGGCGCGATGGACGGGTCGCCATGGGCTGTGACGGCCAAGTGACCGTTGGAACCACGGTGATGAAGCACAACGCGAAGAAGCTCCGGCGCCTGCATCATGACCAGATACTGGCAGGATTTGCCGGTGCCACGGCTGATGCGTTTACGCTGTTCGAGAAATTCGAGAGCAAATTGGAGGAGTATCGGGGCAATCTCACGAGAGCGGCGGTCGAGCTCGCGAAAGATTGGCGAACCGACCGGGCGCTACGACGGTTGGAGGCGCTGCTTGCCGTCGCCGGCAGGGAACAGTCGTTCATCATTTCAGGAACCGGCGATGTCATAGAACCGGAAGATGGCATTTTAGCCATCGGTTCGGGTGGACCCTATGCCCTGGCGGCTGCCAGAGGACTGCTCCGCCATTCTCAACTCGAGGCCCCGGTGATCATCACCGAAGCCATGACCATCGCAGGTTCTATTGACATCTACACCAACCAACAGATTATTGTTGAAGAACTCCGAGGATAACGCACGATGATGAAGCCACTCACAAGCGATACCGAACCGTTGAATCTCAACAGTCTTACTCCGCGCCAGATCGTCGAGGAACTGAATCGCTACGTCATCGGGCAAAAGGACGCGAAGCGGATGGTCGCCATCGCACTTCGCAACCGCTGGCGACGCCAGCAGGTGTCCCCCGACCTCCGCGACGAGGTCATGCCGAAAAACATCATTATGATTGGGCCGACTGGCGTAGGAAAAACCGAGATTGCCCGACGGCTCGCCAAGTTGGCCGAAGCCCCCTTCATCAAAGTGGAAGCGTCGAAATTCACCGAGGTCGGCTATGTCGGGCGTGATGTGGAATCGATCATTCGTGACTTGACCGAACTGGCCATCAATATGGTCAAGACGCAACGGTTGGCGTCCGTTCAGCAAAAAGCGGAACAACAAGGCGAGGAACGACTGCTCGAGCTTCTCCTGCCGCCACCGCCTCCTCGACCAGGCTTTATAGACAGCACGAGCGAGCCGGCCGCTCAGGTCCCTCACGATTCCCACGACGCGACGAGATCGAAACTCCGCCTGCAGCTGCGAGAAGGGAAGCTAGATGAGCGAACGGTGGAGATGGAAGTCAAGGAACGAGGCCTTCCAATTGGCGTCATTTCCAACGCGGGTGGACTCGATGACATCGAGAGCAATCTGCGAGACATGCTGGGCGGCATGTTCCAAGGGAAGAAAAAGAAGCGGCTGATGAAAGTCCCCGAAGCGCTCAAACACCTGACACAGGAAGAAGCCCAGAAACTGATCGATATGGATGACGCCACGCGGGAAGCCATCACCAAGGTGGAACAGACCGGAATTGTATTCCTCGACGAGATCGACAAAATTGCAGGCCGCGAGCGCAACACGGGACCGGATGTGTCCCGAGAAGGTGTCCAACGCGACCTCCTCCCCATCGTGGAAGGCTGCACAGTCAGCACCAAACACGGCCCGGTCGTGACGGATCACATCCTCTTCATCGCCGCCGGTGCCTTTCATGTGGCGAAACCGTCCGATCTAATTCCGGAGCTCCAAGGGCGATTTCCGATCCGCGTCGAACTCAGTCCCTTGTCCAAAGACGATTTTGTCCGTATTCTCACGGAACCGAAAGGAGCGTTGGTCCGGCAGTATCAGGCCTTGCTGGCCACGGAAGGCCTCGCCATCGAGTTCACCAAAGATGGTCTGGAGGAGATCGCCGACGTGGCGGTGCAAGTGAATGAACGGACTGAGAACATCGGTGCGCGCCGCCTGTTCACCATCATGGAGCGGTTGCTGGAGGACATTTCTTTCGAAGGACCAGGCTGGCCCGACAAACAAATCAGCATCACCGCGACCAATGTACGGGACCGATTGAAAGATATCGTGAAGGACCAGGATCTGAGCCGGTATATTTTATAGGGATTCGGTGTCGATCGCCGGGAGTTCTGCATGGACAAACTGATCAAGAAAGCCAACGTCCTCATCGAAGCCCTGCCGTACATTCGAACGTTTCGCGGGAAAACGGTGGTCGTGAAATACGGCGGCCATGCGATGACGGATTCATCCCTCAAAGAACGGTTCGCGCAAAATGTCGTGTTGCTGAAGTACGTTGGGATCAACCCGGTCATTATCCACGGCGGCGGACCCCAGATCGACAAGATGCTCGACCGGCTTGGCATCCAAGCGAAATTCCGCCATGGTGTTCGAATTACCGACGAGGCCACGATGGAAATCGTGGAGATGGTCCTGGCAGGAAAGATCAATATGGAGATCACCGATCTGATCAACCGACACGGTGGCAGTGCGGTCGGTTTGAGCGGGAAGGACGGCGGGCTGATTCTCAGCAAGCCATTGACGGCCAAGGCCTGGGCGGAAAGCCTCGATCGCGATTTAGAAGGAGAGGACGGCGAAGGGGACTTCGGGTTGGTGGGCGATATCGAAAAGGTCGATCCTGGTCTGCTGCGTAATCTGCAGGACGACCACTACATCCCGGTGATCGCGCCCATCGGAACGGATCGCGAAGGGAATACCTACAACATCAACGCCGATCTTGTGGCCGGAGCCGTCGCAGGGGCCCTGCGCGCGGAAAAACTCGTCATGATGACCGACATCAAAGGCATTCGCGACGCCAACGGACGCCACCTCTCCACCGTGTCTCGAAAAGATGTGCAACGGATGATGAAGAAGGGGACCATCACGGAGGGGATGATCCCGAAAGTTCACGCCTGCCTGGATGCGCTGGCTGAGGGGGTCGGGAAGGCACATATCATCGACGGGCGCATTCCACACGCTGTTCTGCTCGAAATCTTCACGCGCAAGGGGATCGGGACCGAGATCGTGACCTAATCGTTCCGTTGACGGAAACCCACGTGCGCATTGCTCACAACCTCCTCAAAGAAGACCTTCGCCATCTGGTGGGCGAACGCCATCCGCTCTCTTCTCCGATTCACCTCCAGGAAGTAGAGGCCTATCTGCACCGCCAATTCTCTGAAGCCGGTCTGACCGTCACCACGCAACACTTCCAAGCCTTGGGCGGCACCTACCACAATGTGATCGGAACGGCGCTTCCCGACACTGAGCCATTTCGATCCGCACCGCCGCTAATCCTCGCTGCGCACTTCGATACGGTCCAAGGGTCTCCCGGCGCCGATGATAATGCTAGCGCCCTCGCGGTGATACTTCACATCGCTCGCCGAGTGCGAGCCATGAAATTGGCCAGACCGATCCATTTCATCGCCTTTAATTTGGAAGAAGAGAACTTGCTCGGCAGCTCCGCCTATACAGCGATGTTGAGAAAGAATCGTGAAACGATCCACGGAGCGATCGTGTTGGAATGTGTCGGCTACGCGAGCCATCTAGCAGGCTCACAGAAGACTCCTCCCGGTGTGCCCATCGCCGTGCCCACGACCGGAAATTTTCTTGCCGTGGTTGGGAACGAACGCTCGCATATCTTGACCGGCTCCGTCGCGAAAGCCATGCAATCACATCTCCCGATTGTTCCACTGATCGTGCCGGGCAACGGAGAGAAGCTCCCGGACACCAGACGGAGCGACCACACCTCGTTCTGGGAGCAGGGGTTTCCCGCCGTCATGCTTACGGATACCGCCAACTTCCGTAATCCTCATTACCATCGGCCAACCGACACCGTCGACACACTGAATCTGGACTTCATCGCGTCGGTGACCGAGGGAGTCACCTCAGCGGTCATTGCGTTGGCTTGTCAGCCGACTGCATAGCTTTCATTGACCGATTTGGTTAGACTCCCACGCCTCAATGGGGAGCTATAGAATGAGACGAGCTTCTCTGAAATTGGAATGCCATGAATTCGTTGACTGACCCTCAGGAACTTGTCAGTCGCTTCAACGAAGATGAAGCGGTGTGGCGTCGCTACCAACAGAGGCGCGATCTTCGCCGGTTGCGTGGTTCGTCGAGTCTATTTTCCGAGGAAGTCCTTGATCGCCTCGACTGGCTCGAAGCGGAACGGGAGTGCCGCGTGAGACGGCATGTTGGAAGGTTCCTCTAGGGGGCGGTTCTCTTCGAGAAACTACAGCCGCTGCTGCAACCACTTCCCGACGCACCTAAGAGACGGATTGGGTTCCAGTCGAAGGGGAAAGCCTGATAGGGTCCCAAAGTTATGGTGGGAGTCCTTGCTTTTCCACCATCACACTCACCGGCATGACCAATTTAGAAATCCGCACTAACATAAGCAACTAATACGCTCGACGCGTCGAATCTGACTTTCTGAGCAATTCTACCGCTTTCCTTTCATGGTGAAAAAACCGCGAATTTGGACCATAATAAAAACTCCTCGAATCGGCAGTACATGAGGAGATCGCATAGTGGCAAGCGCACAACAGTTGAAGGCCCTTTTGAAGGCTTACGCTGAAGGGGATCAAAGCCATTTTCTGGCAGTAGTCCAACAAGTAGCTGCTCACGAAGCCCGTGCAGGGCATGCGAAATATTCCCAAGAACTAGAGCAACTAATTTCGCTTGCGAAGCGTCGAGCTCAGACCGTCGGAGAGCCCAAGGCGATTCCTATAGCTCAACCTAAGGGCGAGCTTGTAGGGTTGTTGAGCGTAGCCTATCCTAAACAACGGCTTTCAGACATGATCCTTCCTCCTGCACTGCGGCGTCGATTAATGAGAATCCTTCAGGAACAGAGACACGTTGGTCGAATTCGTACCTATGGTCTCTCTCCACGTCGTAAGATTCTTTTTGTGGGACCACCAGGAACAGGCAAGACATATTCAGCCGCAGTACTTGCCGGCGAATTATCTCTCCCACTTTTCGTAGTTCGCCTTGAGGGAATGATCACAAAGTTCATGGGAGAGACAGCAGCGAAGCTTCGGTTGATCTTTGACAACATTGCGAGCGTTCGAGGTGTCTACCTCTTCGATGAATTTGATTCCATTGGATCGGAGCGAGGGCTTAGGAACGATGTCGGGGAGATTCGCAGGGTTCTAAACAGCTTTTTGCAGTTCATCGAAGCAGATGATTCGCAAAGTCTCATTTTAGCTGCCACGAATCATCCAGAATTATTGGACCATGCACTGTTCCGTCGCTTTGACGACGTAATTGAGTATCAGCTGCCGACGCAGGAGACCGCGAGAGAGGTACTCCAAAATCGCTTGGCTTCGGTCAAGAAGATGTGGAAAGGGTGGGCAAAACTCGCACGAGAGTCCGCGGATATGAGTTATGCGGACATTGTCCGCGCTTGTGACGATGCCATTAAGTCTATGGTCATTAATAACAAAGACAATCTCGACGAAGCAGATGTGCTTGAGTCACTTCATGAACGGAAATCAATAAACCGATCATAGCACCTTCAAGGGGTATTAAATTTGCCAGAAGGTCAGCCGAATCTACTACGTCATATAAGGATAGAGGGGACTGCGAGCACGGAGCCATATACGCCCCGCGGCCAAGGGCCTAGATTCAGAGCGCCTCAGAGAAATCGTCAATCTCACGCGAAACATCTTCTTAGACAGTTCAAAACTCTTCAGCGAGAGTATAAAACTCTTTCTGAGGAACGAGGCGAATTCGGCTTCGATCCTCACGCAGGCCTTGTGCTTCAGTTTGAAAGCGCGCCAGATTTCGATCTGAAGTTTGAGAGCCTTGATCTGCGCACCCAAGGGATCGAATTGCTTTCTCTACGTCAATCAGAAGGCAAAATAATAGCTGTTTGTTACGTTCCTGACGGAAAGCTCAAGCATTTTATTAGCCGTATAGAGGAATATCGGACACAGGAAACGCACCGAGGTACTCCGAAGCATAGAGCGCTGGTGGAGAGCATTGAGGCTGTCCACCTTGCTGCGGTTGAAGCCCTGTGGACAGATAGCGCTCCCTTACCAAGTGATGATGAATCAATCTGGTGGGAAATTTGGGTTCGTGGTGATGACGAAGTTTTAGTCGAAACGTTAAAGGGAGCTGCTCACGCTGCCGGCTTTAGCCTTACCAATGAAAGACTGCGTTTTCCCGAACGTACAGTCGTAACGGCGAATTGCACTAAACGCCAGATAAGCCGATCCTTGCGCTTTGTCAATTCTGTCGCTGAGCTTCGGCACGCCAAAGTCACTGCAGCAGATTTTTTAGATCTATCGCCACGGGATCAATACCAGCTTTCATCCGACATACTGGCGCGAGTATCGATGAGCGACAGTCCTACCGCTGCAGCTTCCATTCTTGACACAGGAGTAACGCAAGGTCACCAACTACTTGCGCCGGCATTAAAACCTAGCGACTGCCAAACTGTTCGTGAGGAATGGGGAAGTAACGACCCCCACGGACATGGTACAGAGATGGCAGGGCTCTCGTTGTATGGAAATCTTGTTGAACTACTAGCGACGAGTGATCCAATTCGACTTGAGCATTGCCTTGAATCAGTGAAGATCTACAACAAAGATGACCCCAATCCTCCTCACCTGTATGGCGAAGTAACTATTCGAAGTGTTGACCTTGCCGAGCAGGCTGCGCCGCATCGACATCGGGCCATTGGTATGGCTGTGACTGCGGGGGACGAGGAGAAGGGACAGCCTTCAACGTGGTCTGCCGCTATTGATTCTCTAGTTTCTGGCTATCAAGACGACAAACGAAGGTTATTGCTCATTTCTGCAGGCAATACCCCGGATGATCATTGGCACGAGCATCCTTCTATTTGTCTGTCTTCGAGCGTCCAAGACCCTGGTCAGGCCTGGAATGCCTTAACCATTGGTGCGTCGACTCAATTCGCCAGTTTACCGGCTGAGCGATATCCAGATTGGATACCTGTAGCCTCGAAGGGTGACGTGAGCCCCTTTAGTAGAACCTCCTCTAGCTGGCAGCGCCCATGGCCGTTGAAGCCTGAGATTGTAGTGGAGGGTGGCAATTGTGCAATCGATCCAGTCGATGGCAAGGGACGTACGGTCGATGAATTGTCTCTCTTGACGACTCATCGTACTCCAACAGAACGTGCGTTCTCATGGTCCGCCATGACAAGCGCCGCCACCGCTCTTGCTGTACGACATGCGGCGATTTTGCAAGCCCGCTATCCCGACTATTGGCCAGAAACCATCCGCGCATTGCTTGTCCACTCCGCTGAGTGGACCGAGGCTATGAAGAAACACTTTCAGCCATTGAATACACGAGAGCAAAAGGAGAAGCTTTTACGGTACTGTGGGTACGGAAACCCGGATTTCAACCGCGCCTGCTGGAGTGCGACAAATCACCTTACCTTGGTTGCACAGGATAGTTTTCAGCCATACAAGAAAGAAGGAAGTGCCTACAAAACGAAGGCTATCAACTACCATAGCTTACCCTGGCCAACTACTGTCCTAAGAGATCTTCGCGAGACACCAGTGAAACTACGCGTTACCTTGTCGTACTTCGTCGAGCCGAATCCTGCGCGAAGGGGGTGGAAAGGAAGATATCGGTATGCCTCCCATGCCCTTCGCTTCGAAGTACAAACACCCACTGAAACGAAAAATGACTTTAGGAGGCGAGTTAATTCCGCCGCACGAGAGGAAGAAGAGGACGAAAACCAAGGGTATCAAGGTGATGCAGCAGATTGGGAATTAGGTCCTCAACTGCGCCATCTCAGGTCGATTCACTCTGACTGGTGGGAAGGGACGGCTGCCGATTTAGCAAATCGTAATATGATCGCAGTTTATCCTGTGGTCGGCTGGTGGAGAGAACGACACCATCTCGGCCGTTGGAACAAAGTAGCTCGATATTCGTTAATTGTAACGATTCACACACCGAGCGAGAAGATCGACATCTACACGCCGGTGCAGGTTCAGATCGCCCCCAAAGTTCCGATAGAAATATCCGTCGATGAAGAATGACATCTCAGTGTCTAAGTACGAGGCAGCTCCTTCAGGAGCTTCTTGCCGACCACCACACCGAGATTCGCGCAATGGAAACCCAGCAAGCCGCTTCCCGCCGCCGGCTGGATGACCTCTTCACTCCATGCTCCACCGCGCATTCCAGGGAGAGTTATAGGCGCCCCTAGCCTCTTGCCGATCGCGAGTTCTTTCCTGTAAGCCCCTCTACCTCTATAGGATATATGTTCACTAAATCATGTTGTTCATGATTCATGAACATGCTATATTGACAAGCATTATGAGACCATTAGACCGAGAATCTCGAGTTCTCGCAGCTGCTCTCGACCAGATACGGGCAGCTTACCCCATCAGGATCACACATCTTCGTCGGACGGTTTCGGAGAAGGAACGGGGATGGGATGGCCAGGTGACGTTGAAAACAAAACAGGGCGCTTTTCAGTATGTATATGAAGCCAAAGCTCATCTACGGCCAGAATCCGTTCGACATCTCTTGATTCGCGCGCGCATCGATCGTGCTAAGTGGAGAAAGGCGACCGAACTGTTACTACTTGCCGACTACGTGAATCCTTCCTTAGCCGCTCAACTCAAAGAAGCGGGCATCAATTTTGTCGATACAGCAGGGAACCTATTCTTAAGCCGGGATCCGGGACTCTATCTCTACGTCGAAGGCAAAAAACCACCAGCCTCTCAGAAGGACAAACCAGCCAGGCTGTTTCAGCCGAGCGGCCTCACACTTCTTTTCGGCCTGCTGATCGAGCCAGATTCCATCAACACCCCTTATCGGCATCTCTCCAATGCTAATGGCGTAGCTCTGGGAACCGTGGGATGGGTGAAACGAGATCTGAAGGAACAGGGATATTTGGAACCACTCGGTAATGAACGATTTCGTTTGCTTCGGAAGAAGGAATTGGTGGAGCGCTGGGTCCAGGGATATGCAAGCCGCCTTCGCCCCAAGCTCTTTCTCGGTGAGTTCAGAGAACTGACAAACGATCTGGATGCCGTTGTGAAGAGTTTCCAACACTATGCCTTGGATCAGGGGCTATCGTGGGGGCTCACAGGAGGGTTTGGCGCAGACGAGTTGGTTCATCACTACCGCAGCAATGTCCTCACGGTCTTCATTGAATTGTGGCGACAGGATGACGCGCTTCGGACCTTGAAGTGGTTGCCTGTTACAGGAGGACCGATCACCGTCATCAAGGCGTTTTCATCGAATGTTTTCCGGTTCTGGGGAAAACAAGAGCCTTACCCGGTAGTGCACCCTTTATTGGTCTACGCCGAACTGCTATGTCGAGCCACCGACCGCGACCTCGAAACCGCTCGCCTTATCTACCACAAGTACTTGGAGCCGACCCTTGCCAAAGATTGAGGCCCACCTTGCGCATGCGATGAATCTGCTCTCCGCCTACTTTGACCGTAAAGGGATCTCCTTCGCGCTCGTGGGTGCACTTGTTCCGGCCATCTTGCTCTCTTCGGATGTCGGCACTCGTGAGACGCGCGACGCCGATCATGTGATCAAGTTGTCCTCGTGGGCAGATTGGGAAGCTGTCATATCGGACCTCGTCAAATTGGGTTTTCAGCAAGGCCAAGGAGAACTGGAGCACCGGCTTTATTATCAGACAGCAGAGATCGATCTCATTCCTTATGGGATTACAGATGGCCCCGAGGATATCCTGGTTTGGAGGAAATCTGGCAACCAAATGAATCTCACTGGGTTTGCGGAAGTGTTTCAATATGCAAGACACGTTGAGGTTATGCAAGGGCTGATGCTGCCGATCGTACCACTGTGGCTGTTCGCGGTCCTAAAGGTGGTGGCCTATTTGGACAGAAAATATCCACGGGACCTTGTGGATCTCTCCTACGTCATGGAGCACTATGAGGCTAACCAGGCACGTCGATTTGAACTCGCGGGATTAGCACGCATATCGAGATATGAGGATGCAGGGGCGTTCCTGTTGGGAAATGATATTCGCGACCACGCTTCAGGGAAGGCATTGCAGACGGTGAAGAGATGCATTGCCACTATAACGAATGAGCATCATCCCATAGTCAACATCATTCTCAGAGAGACAAACTCCCTGTATTCAGATAAGCGAAGAAGAGCTGTGTATCAACAGATTCAAGCGCTAAAGAGTGGATTAGCCTGAAACGGACGTCAGGGAGATGCGACATAAGTGAGCGGCCATGCAAAAACACCTTTCTGATTCAACTCGCCGGACTATTGCCTCTGTATTTGATCACCTCGATTATGAACGCTTAGAGTCGGTCTACTGTTACGAAGGCGGTGATGAGTTTTGGCGTAAGAAGCGGGAACCCTGCCGGCGACTGGGAACCAAGGTGGCCGAAGTTCTCGTTAGGAAGTTATCGCATAGCGGGCGTAGTCTGTATGTCGGAGCCGGCGTGACGGAGTTGCCGGCCTTATTAGCCGAAGTGATCGAGCTTCAACGCCAGGTTGCGCCCTACAATCTCCGACGGTCTGAAGTGACGGTCCTCAATCGTGCCTGCCGATCCCTACCCGTGAAGTTTAGAGCACAGGATGCTTCTTCAGCGGATGGCCTCTTCGATCATCTCTGGATTGTGAGCGTCTTGAATGATCCGGAGCGATTTCCTCACCTGGCCCCCCTGTCCTACGGTACCGCCGATCCGGTGACGTTTGACCCACACCAATTTGAACAGCAGCGCCGCGTTGTACGTTCGATCGTCGATCGTGTTATGCCGAAACTGAGCCTGCCGGGATTGGTAACCACCTCAACAGAGGAAGTCATCTGGATTGCGGACTGGTGTCACCGCCACGAGATTCCGTATCGTGTAGAGCGGAAACAGTACCCGACGGCGCTCGTCGGCGATCCGATTTGCTTCATCAAGGTTGGTAAGGGATGAGGTGTGCCGGTGTAAGGCGTGCGATCACTCAGAGTTCAAAACCGGTTTTCTTGGTTGAATCGTTCATATACTGCCTTGCGTACTTCACATAATTCTCAGCCGATTCCTTAATCCAGGCTAACTCCTCTTCTGTAACCGGTCGCTTGATCTTGGCCGGGGATCCAAGGATTAAGCTTTTCGGCGGCACAACCGTACCTTCGACGACTAAGGCCCCGGCACCCACAACGGAGTCTTCCCCGATCACCGCCCCGTCCATAATGACCGCGCCCATTCCGACCAGCACACGATCCTGAATCGTACACCCATGCAGCACAACATTATGGCCGATCGTGACATCAGTGCCGATGATGAGCGGATGGGTGTCGTGCGTCACATGGAGCATGCAGAGATCCTGGACATTCGTCCGTTCTCCGATCCGGATGTAGTAGACATCGCCCCGGATGACGGCATTGAACCACACACTGCAATTCTCCCCCATGACCACATCGCCGATCACGACAGCGGTCTCTTCGATAAAGCATGATGTGGGAATCGCCGGTCTGGTGCCCTGAAAGGTTCGAATCATGAGGCGCACTCTAGGGGAAGTGGGCAGCCTCCCGCAAGGGTCTAATTGACAGGCTTTTCAAACGTCCCGTAGACTGGCCTCCATGTCTCAGCCCCTCATCATCCCTCAACGCGCCAGATCAACCAAATCCGCCAAGACAAAAGGAACCACGACCACTATTGGTTTCGTCAATCTTGGCTGTTCCAAAAATCAGGTCGATTCGGAAATCATGCTCGGGAGTCTCGTAACCGAGGGGTTTCAGCTGACCAGTGACCCGAAACAAGCTGACGTGGTCATCGTCAATACCTGTGGCTTCATCGAAGAAGCCAAAGAGGAATCGATCAACACCATCCTCGAACATGGGCAGCTGAAGACAACAGGAACCTGCCGGGTCCTCATCGCAGCCGGCTGCCTGGCACAACGCTACCAAGGAGACTTGCTGAAAGAGTTGCCGGAGTTGGACGCGGTGGTCGGCACCGGCGAATTCGGCAAGATTGCGGAGATCTGTCGAGACTTGTTGGCTCCTAAGAAACGGCATCGACGTCTCTGGATCAGTCAACCTCCCTATCTCTATGATGAACTCGCACCTCGCCTGAGGCTCGGTAAACAGCACAGCGCCTATGTGAAAATCGCCGAAGGCTGCAACCGCAACTGTGCGTTTTGCGCGATTCCGCTGATGCGCGGGAAACAGCGCAGCAGGCCGGTGGAATCCATTGTCGCTGAAGCGCGCCAGCTCGCCGCTGAGGGTGTCAAAGAGATCAATCTGATCTCGCAAGATACGATCAACTACGGAGTCGATCTTGGTCTTCGCCAAGGCCTCGTCCAGCTGCTTCGTGAGTTGGTGAAGGTTGAGACACTCCGGTGGATCAGACCGTTTTACCTCTACCCCCAACAAGTCACGGATGACCTCCTCGACCTCTACGCCGGGGAAGAAAAGATCACGAAGTATATCGACATGCCGCTTCAACACATCAATGACCGGATGCTGAAACGCATGCATCGGCTGGGCGATCGCACTGCCATTGAATCTCTCGTCGATCGTATCCGTACCCGCATCCCCATGGTGACCTTTCGAACAGCCTTTATTGTTGGCTTTCCTGGAGAAACCGATGCCGCCTATAACGAGCTTCGCGATTACGTGGAACGGGCGGAGTTCGACCGCGTTGCGGTGTTTCTTTATTCGGATGAAGAAGGCACTGGGGCAGTCGGCCTCGACAACAAAGTCGAGCGGGACGTCATGGATGAGCGCCGCAATGCGATCCTCTCCATTCAGGAGTCGATTTCAGCCGCCAAAGGAAGGGCTACAGTCGGCTCCATCCTCGAGGTGCTGGTCGATGGACGATCCGAGGAAACGGAACACGTTCTGGAGGGCCGCCATGAGGGGCTCGCTCCTGAAATCGATGGTGTCGTCTACATCGACGAGGACCCGTCTGATACCACGCCACAGCGCCCAGCTCGTCACAACGTCTCCTCTCCCACACCTGGTGATTTCTGTACGGTCGAGATTACCGATGCCGCGGCCTTCGATCTCGTCGGGCGCATCGTCACAACTCCTGTCTAGGAAGTGCGGCTCCTTGCCGCTCCTGCTACACTCATAGCAACCACCAACAGAGGAGTGACCACCGATGTCGGCACAGGGAAAAGATTCGATCATTCTGTTGATCCATTGCAAAGACCGTAAGGGCATCGTGGCGCGCGTGTCGGGGTTCATTCATGATTTTGGCGGCAACATCCTCGATTCCGACCATCACACTGACAAGGACACGAACGATTTTCTCATGCGCATGGAGTTCGCCACGGAGGGGTTCCAGATTCCCCCGGACGACATTCCGTCCGCCTTTGCCCCGATTGCGAACGTGTACGAGATGCACTGCGAAGTGTATCCGTCCAGCCGACGAACCCGTGTCGGCCTGCTGGTTTCCAAACAAGATCACTGTCTGGCCGACCTCCTCCAGCGGCATCGCCGAGACGAACTACACATCGATATTCCCGTCATCATTTCGAATCACGACACCTGTGCGAGCTGGGCTGAGCTCTTCAACATTCCCTTTGCCGTCTATCCCGTGACGAAGGAGACCAAGCCCCAGCAGGAACAGCAGGTCTTGGCGCTGCTGAAAGAGCACCGGGTTGAGCTCGTGGTGATGGCTCGCTACATGCAGATTCTCAGCGCGGACTTTCTTGCCCAGGTTGGCTGCCCGGTCATCAACATTCACCATTCTTTTCTGCCGGCCTTTATCGGAGCCAATCCCTACCGGCAGGCCTATGACCGCGGCGTCAAGATCATTGGAACCACGGCGCACTACGCGACCCAAGATTTGGATGAAGGGCCGATCATCGAGCAAGACGTGATTCGCATCGGACATCGAGATACCGTGGACGATCTCGTCCGGAAAGGACGCGACTTGGAGGAAGTCGTGCTGGCGCGCGCCGTGCGGCGCCACATTGAGCGGCGAGTGTTAGTCTACGGGAGAAAGACGGTCGTGTTCGATTGAATCGGTGACGATCCAACGATAGTAGAAGAGAAAAGGGAACGGGTATAAATCCGTTCCCCTTCTGTTTGAAACCGAGGACACGATATTAGATCTTCGCTGACAGAAATAATGATCCCCCACGGCGGTTGATCAGCATCAGGATGCTGTCCCCCTTCCTCAAATCTGAAGACACCTTCTCAAATTCCTTTACGGACTTGACCGGCCTCCGATTGATCTCTTGAATGACATCACCAGGTACGAGTCCGGCCTTTTCCGCACCGCTGTCCGGGTCAACGCTCGTCACGACGACTCCCTGAGCCTTTCCTTTGATGCCCAACTCGCGCGCGGTGTTCTGATTCAAATCCTCGACAGACAAACCGGCCAAGGCGTAGTCATGTTCACCACTTTCTACTTTCTTTGCAACTTTCTCTAGCTCCGGCTGCTCCCCGATCCGCACGGTCAGATCGCGCGCGCGCCCATCGCGCATGACCTTCACCGGGACCTTGCTGCCGACTGGAGTCCTGGTGACCATCCGTTGCAGTGCGACACCATCCTCAATCAGGATCCCCTGATACTCAATGATCACATCGCCCTGCTTAAGTCCAGCTTGGTCAGCCGGGCTGTCTTCCTTAACGTCGCTGACTAAGGCGCCTTTCGAATCCTTCATACTGAAAGACTTTGCCAGATCCTGGTTCAAGTCTTGAAGACCGATCCCCAGATACCCTCGGACCACCTTACCGGTCTTGATCAGGTTCTCATAGATCGGCTTGGCCATCGTTGTTGAGACCGCAAAGCCGACTCCTTGATACCCACCCGTCTGCGAAAAGATGGCTGTATTAATACCAACGAGCTCACCTCTGGTGTTGACCAGTGCGCCGCCTGAGTTACCGGGGTTAATGGCGGCATCCGTCTGAATAAAGTCTTCGTACTGGGTGATCCCCATATGGCCGCGGCCAACAGCGCTGACGATCCCGAGCGTCACGGTGGAATTCAACCCGAAGGGATTGCCGACCGCCAAGACATACTCACCGACCTGCAGTTGTGACGCATCGCCCCATGGTATGGCGGGAAGACTGCTGGCGTTGATCTTGACCACAGCGAGGTCGCTCTTCGGATCTGCTCCGATAATCTTGCCCTTGAATTCCCGCTTGTCGGGAAGAGTGACGCTTACTTCATGAGCCTTGTCGATCACATGATTGTTGGTCAAAACATATCCGTCAGCAGAGATGATCACACCTGATCCCTGACCCCTTCGAGGTCCTCGATGTTCCCCGGGAGATTGCGGCCCCCGACGCCGTGGGTCGAAGGGTTTCCCGAAAAATTCCTCCATACGGTCTCGTAGTTCATCGGGGAGAGGTGATCCGTCCGAAACCCTTTCAGTCATGACCGTCGTAATATTGACAACCGCTGGTGTAACTTGCCTTGCGACGTCCGTGAACCCGTTCGCGGGAGTTGTGATGACCGCGGCCGCTGGAGTTGAAGTCGGGGCACTGGATGCCTGGGACGCACTAAACGAGTGCCCACCCCAAACCAGAACCCCGCTCATGAGACCGATTCCGATCGCGGACCCGACCTTCCTACGCAGATGTGATGACATACGCCCTCCCCATAGGCTGGTTGATTGGAAACCCGTAATTCCTCGTTCTTGCGATCGGGTAACCCCTGCCTTGCAGTTGCAAGGAACATAACAACCTGGGATGAGAACGAGATTAACCAACGATTAAAGTTCACTAAGCAGTGGGAGGAGCGAGCGGTAAGACAACCGTGAACGCTGATCCCTGGCCGAGATCGCTTTTGACTTCTATCCGGCCCTTGTGCAGCTCCACGATCCAGGCACAGATGGCGAGGCCGAGACCCGTCCCCTTCTTTGTATGGCCTCGGGCAACGTCGGTGCGGAAGAAGCGTTGGAAAATCTTCTTATGATCGGCAGGGGCGATGCCGATCCCCTGGTCTGTCACCGACAGCCGGGCCTCCCGACCGTCATTCAACAGCAAGATCTCCACCTTTCCACCAGGATGCGAATACTTCATCGCATTTTCGACGAGATTGAGCAGCAGTTCGCGAAGCCGCAAGTCGTCGCCCTGAACCACCACCGGCATGACGGTTCCCAGCAGGACTTCGATGTTGCGGTCTTGCGCAAGCAACTTGGCCTGACGATGAATATCCTCCACCAGCGACTCCATGGCGACAGGCAGCGACTCCACTCTGACTTCACCCATGTCGGCACGTGAGAGGAACAACAGTTCATCGACAATCCGCGTCATTCGATCGATCTCTTCCAGATTGCTCTCCAGCACCGACTTATAGTCGTCAAGCGAACGAGGTCGCCGCAGCACCAGGTCTGTTTCGCCCTTCATCACCGTCAGAGGAGTCCGCAACTCATGCGAGGCATCGCTGGTGAATTGACGAATCTGGCGAAACGACGTATCCAGACGGCCGATCATATTGTTGAAGGTGGCGGCCAGGCGGCCGATTTCGTCGTGAGCCGCCGGTATGCTCAGGCGTTGACTCAAATCCCCAGCGGCAATGCGCTGCGCCGCAAGGGTAATCTTATCGACAGGACGTAACGCTCGTCCCGCCAAGAACCATCCCCCTGCCAGAGACACGGCCAGGGCGATGGGGATCGCCACAACCAGCAGCACCAGGAAGCGCTGGAGTGTCTCTCCAACCGGTTCCATCGACGTACCGACCTGCACGATGTACAGGAGATTGCCTCGATACATGATCGGCACGGAAATCAGCCTCAACGGAGGCTCCTTGGGATACTTGGCCGACTCAAAAATTCTCTGTCCGGCAAACGCGGCATCAAGGGCGGTTCGGCTCAGCGGAACTTCGTGTTGTTTGATATTCGGAGAACGGATCGAGATCGTGCCAGAGGGGCTGAAGATCTGGAAAAACTTGTCGATTCGCGTCAGTTCGGGAAATTGCGAAAGCAATTCCTCTTCGTTGATCAGTGGAAGAAATCCTCGCTCTTCGAGCGACCGCACCGCCGTCATGGCCGTATCTTCCAACGATTCATCGACTGTGTCGCGGAGACTTCTCGCCGTCATGGCGTACAAAGCCACGGAGAAAATGATCAAGACCAGGGCTAGGGCGGTCCCATACCACAGGGTCAGCCGGACGCGTAGCGGCATGGATCAGCTCCTGCTCGGTGGTGACGACGTCGTGCTGTCGGTTCGCTGCGCTTCACGTCACTGGATACACACGGGGCTTGTATCAGGATCACGCTAGTCGGCCTTCAGCATATACCCGCTCCCGCGAATGGTATGGATCAGTTTCTTGGTTCGGCCTCGATCGATTTTGTTCCGAAGGTAGTTCACATAGACATCGATGACGTTCGTAAAGGTGTCGAAATCTTGATTCCACACATGTTCGGAGATCATGGGCCGAGTGAGAACGCGGCCGGTGTGACGCATCAGATATTCAAGTAACGCGTACTCTTTCAGCGTCAAATCGATGCGTTGCCCACCCCGGGTGACATCACGGGTTGCCGGGTTGAGCATCAGATCATCCACCTGAAGAATTCCTGGGCTTTCGGATGCTCCACGACGCAACAGGGCTCGAACACGCGCCAAGAGTTCATCGATCGCGAACGGTTTGGTCAGGTAATCATCGGCACCGGCATCCAATCCTTTGACCCGCTGGTCGATCTGGGATTGCGCCGAGAGAATCAGCACCGGTGTGTGGACCCGTTCGCGACGGATATTCTTCAGCACATCCAGACCAGACATGGAGGGCAGCATCACGTCGACGACTAGGAGATCGTAGTTGGTCGCTAGGGCCATTTCCAATCCCTTGGCTCCGTCCTCACAGAGGTCGACAGCATAGCTTTCCTCTTCAAGAGCCCGTTTAATAAAACAACCGACTTTGGTTTCATCTTCTATGACAAGCACGCGCATAGACACCCCAACAAATATTGAGCAGCGGCGTGATTATACCAGACCGATGACTATGAATCTTGAAGTGTACAGTGGCTCTCACTCGTCACGAAGCGGGGACTTAGCAGGCTGCGGAAAAACTCATGTTGATCTCTGTCGCCGTCACGGATATTGAGGTGTGAGACGACGTTAAACAATTCATGCAGGATGCGCAAAAAGGCCGTCCAGCAAGGCCGCAGCGAGCGAAGAGGTGAATCGTACTCTGGGCCGTACGTTGAACCTCTGAGCGATGTGAGAACACCGCTGGCGGTCTTTTTCCGCATCCTGTTAGGTCGAATCGCCGGGGAAGGTCTGTTCCAGAGAAGTAATCATGGGCTTGCCGTCGCGGATCGTGAAGACCAGCGTTTCCTCGCCTTCCGTCTTGAATTCTCGATTGGCCTGGCGAAGCGTCTCTGTCGACTTGAAGGAGACTTTCGCGCTCCGTTCATCGACGGCCAACGACACGGACGTATTCGTACGAGTGAAGTCGTGGGCGCTGGGAAAGACGAAGCTCATGGCGAGCGTCTTCCGGTAATCTTCCCGCGTCAGCATGGCCATCTGTTGTTGCGGGCCTTGCTTCAGATGAATGGTGATGGTCGCGTCGTGAGCAATGTGGCGCAGGACGCCGTCGACATCCTTTCGTCGAACAGCTTCGTCGAGTGCGTTGAGAAGATGGTCGATCCCTTCACGAGTCAGACGGACATCGGCCTGGACAGGCTTCGACGGCGAATCTGAGAGAACCACGCTGGGCTGACTTGTCGGTACATGGGGAGCCAGAAACTTGGTGACCAGACTCTGATCCTTGAAAATCATGTACCCTGCGTATCCGATGGCCACTGTGGTACCCAGCACAAAGAGAATGACGATGACTTTTACCATCGAGAAGCGTGGCGGCGCTCGCTTCTCGGTTCTCTCATCGGTCCCCTGCTTCATGGCGACCATAGGTCAGCTCTCCGGACTGAAGATATGAGGTAACAATAGCGTGAATTATGTGAAAAGCAATCAAAGCCGGCGGCTCTGCAGGCCGATGTACTCTGCGGAGCACTGGCCGAGCCCGACGGCTGTTTCAGACAAGGCCTCCTCGCAACACAGCAATTGTCATGACTACGAAAACACCTCCGAAAACGGTCCTGGTCTCTTGGAAAAGCAGCGGATCGCATGGTACCCTGCAGGATTGACGGGGGCACTGCTCAACCCATTCTCTACAAGCTAAACAGAGGGTAGCTGACTCCATGACCACTCAGAATTGGCGCCAACCGACTGACGACTTTATTCACCGGCACCTGGGTCCCACAAGGGCCGATATTCAAGAGATGCTGGCCACATTAGGCCTCCTGTCGCTCGACACGTTGACCGATACCGCTATTCCTTCTGATATTCGATTTCGTCGAGCTCTTGACATTCCGATCGCCGACGGTGAGCAGGCCGTCCTGACCCGCCTGAAAGACATCGCGTCCCAAAATCAGGTCTATCGATCGTTGATCGGCATGGGGTACTACGATTGCGTCACCCCGGGCGTCATCCAGCGAAATATTCTAGAAAACCCGGCTTGGTATACGCAATACACCCCATACCAAGCCGAGATCTCACAAGGCCGCCTAGAGGCGCTTGTGAACTTCCAAACCATGGTGGCGGACTTGACCGGTCTCCCGCTGGCGAATGCCTCGCTGTTGGATGAAGCGACCGCTGCAGCCGAAGCGATGGCGATGTGTTACACGATCGCCCGCAACACCGGCGATGAACGAAAGGAATTCTTTGTCTCGCGCGACTGCCATCCACAGACCTTGGCGGTGTTGCAGACCAGAGCCGAGCCTCTGGGTATCGTCATCAAGACCGGTGTCGCCTCATCCGTTGATTGTTCGCGTCCTCAGCTGTGCGGCCTGTTGTTGCAGTACCCGGCCACAGACGGCTATGTGAGTGACTTCAGCACATTGGTCGCACAGGCGCATGAGGCCGGTGTTCTCGTAGCAGTTGCCACCGATCTTCTCGCCCTGACCTTGCTCCGCTCGCCCGGGGAATTCGGCGCTGACATTGCCATCGGTTCGACACAACGCTTCGGTGTTCCGATCAGCTTCGGTGGACCTCATGCTGCGTTTCTCGCGACCAGAGAGGAATACAAACGGCAGGTGCCAGGCCGCCTTGTTGGTGTCTCAAAAGATGTGACCGGCAAACCAGCCATCAGGCTTTCGCTTCAGACGAGGGAGCAACACATTCGACGGGAAAAGGCCACCAGTAATATCTGTACGGCTCAAGTCCTGTTGGCCGTCATGGCCGCCATGTATGCGGTGTATCATGGGCCGGACGGGTTGCGTCGGATCGCCGAGCGCGTACATGGCCTCACGTTGCTATTGGCTGAAGGACTGCGCCGGCTTGGATTCGATGTCTTGCCGAAAGTCTTCTTCGATACGGTTCGGATACCAGTCCCCAAAGCTCAAGCTGCTCACATTGCGACCAGGGCGAATGAACAAGGAATCAATTTCCGGCACTATGAAGACGGCTCCATCGGTATCTCACTCGATGAAGTCAGCTCCGAGGAAGAAGTCCACCGGCTTCTGCACATCTTCGTCGGACATGACCAGTTGCCATTCCGACTTTCCGATCTCGCTGACGCCATCGATCTCAACTACTCGGCTCCCTTGGCCAGAACAAGTAAATACCTCACGCATGAAGTCTTCCAGCGCAATCACTCCGAGCACGAGATGCTCCGCTATCTTCACAGACTACAGGCCAAGGACCTCTCCCTCGTCCACTCCATGATCCCGCTGGGTTCCTGCACCATGAAGCTGAACGCTACTGCTGAAATGCTGCCGGTAACGTGGCCGGAGTTCGCTCGTTTGCACCCCTTCGCGCCGGCTGAACAAACACGTGGCTATCGGACATTGTTCGAACAGCTCGAATCGTGGCTGGCTGAGATTGCCGGATTCGCGGCCTTCTCGCTCCAGCCGAACGCGGGGTCCCAGGGCGAATATTCTGGTCTGATGATGATTCGGGCATACCATCGGGCGAAGGGAGAAACACACCGCGACGTCTGCTTAATCCCCGTATCAGCCCACGGCACGAATCCCGCCAGCGCCGCCATGGTTGGGATGACGGTCGTCGTGGTTGCCTGCGATCAGGACGGCAACGTGGATGTCGCCGACTTGGAGGCCAAGGCCGCTCAATATCGAGACCGATTGTCGGCCTTGATGCTCACCTATCCATCAACTCACGGGGTGTTTGAAGCAAGTGTGCGGCGCATTTGCCAAATCGTCCATACCCATGGCGGTCAAGTCTATATCGACGGGGCCAATATGACTGCCATGGTGGGCCTCTGCCGGCTGGGCGACATCGGAGCGGATGTCTGCCACCTCAACCTCCATAAGACGTTTTGTATTCCCCATGGAGGTGGAGGGCCCGGCGTCGGACCGATTGGAGTGGCGCGGCATCTCGTGCCATTTCTACCGGGGCACCCCGTGGTCAAGCTTGGTGGGCCTCAAGCCATCGGCCCTGTTTCGGCAGCCCCGTTTGGCAGTCCGGGCATCCTTCCGATTTCCTGGGTATACATTGCCTTGATGGGTCGTGACGGATTGACCAAAGCCACGCAGGTGGCCATCCTCAATGCCAACTACATGGCCAAGCGGATGGAAAAACATTACCCCATTCTGTACCGGGGCGATTCCGGATTGGTGGCTCACGAGTTCATCCTGGATCTCCGTGAATTCAAGGAGAGCGCCGGGGTCGAAGCGATGGATGTTGCCAAGCGACTCATGGACTATGGTTTCCATGCCCCAACCGTGTCGTTCCCGGTGCCCGGCACGCTGATGATCGAGCCGACGGAAAGCGAAGCCAAGAGCGAACTCGATCGGTTCTGTGAGGCGCTGATTCTGATTCGTGCAGAGATTCAAGAAATCGTCGATGGACGGCAGCCGCGCGCAAACAACGTGCTGAAGAACGCGCCGCACACCGCATCCGCCGTGACGGCGACGGAATGGAATCGTCCCTATACCCGCGAGCAGGCGGCCTTTCCCGCTCCATGGATCAGACTGAGCAAGTTCTGGCCGAGCGTGAGCCGCATCGACGAGGCCTACGGTGACCGCCATCTGGTCTGCAGCTGTCCTCCGATCGAAAGTTATCAGCCCTAGCCAGCTCATCCTCCGCCGTTGCCTCTTGGTTGTCCTCCTCTGCATGGGCAACGGTGGACCCTGCCTTGTCCATTTTCTACGCTCACAGTAGAGTACAGAAGCGGACCCTGACGAGGAGGTTCTATGAGCGACATCGGACGTCGAAGTTTTCTGGTGCGGACTGGTTTGGCCTTGGGCGCAGCGGTTCTGGCTGGTGCCCACGCACGCGTGTCCGCCGATCAACAAGCCCCGCAGTACAGATTCAAAAACTGGGAAGACCTCCGGACCCAGTTTCCGTTGTCTCCCCAACTCATCCATCTGGCGGCATTTTTTCTCGCATCCCATCCGACGCCGGTGCGTGAGGCGATCGAGCGGCACCGCGCTGGCCTCGATGCCGATCCCATCGGCTATTGGGTTGAACATGAGGAGAAACAGGAAGCAAAGGTCCTTCAGGCCGCAGCCGACTACCTGGGCGGCAATCCGACCGATATTGCCTTGACCGACAGTACGACGATGGGACTGGGGCTTCTCTATGGTGGTCTCAAGCTTGGCAACGAGCAGGAAATTCTGACAACGACCCACGACCATTATTCGACGGAAACAGCGCTGCGTCTTCGCGCCGAACGGACAGGTGCCATGGTGCGACAGATTCACCTCTATCGTTCCACCAAAACTGTGTCTCGCGATGAAATTGTCGATTCGTTGCGCAAGGGCATCACCCCGATGACGCGCATTGTAGCGGTCACCTGGGTGCATTCCAGCACTGGGCTTAAACTGCCTATTCATGAGATGGCGCTGGCAATCCAGGCCATCAATCGTTCAAGAGACGAGCGGGACCGTATCATCTTCTGCGTGGACGGAGTCCATGCCTTGGGAGTTGAAGACTTCCGTGCAAGCGAACTCGGCTGCGATTTCCTCATCGCCGGAACCCACAAGTGGATGTTTGGTCCCCGTGGAACCGGTTTGGTTTGGGGTCACCCAAAAGCCTGGCCGATCGCCAGAGCAACGATCCCGACCTTTAGTGGGCAGGCCTATGACCTCTGGATGGAGAACAAATCATCGAAGGATCTCCCACAGTCAATCCACATGACGCCGGGTGGGTTCCATTCATTCGAACATCGCTGGGCGCTGGACGAAGCCTTCATGTTTCACCAGGCTATCGGGAAATCGAGGGTCACGCAACGCATCTACGAACTGAATCAGCAATTGAAACAAGGAGTGGCTGCCATGCCCCATGTCACCTTACACACGCCGATATCGCAGGATCTCTCCGCCGGGATCACCTGTTTCGAGATGGCCGGTATGGCGCCTCGCCAGGTAGTGGAAAAGCTCCGCCAGCGCAACATCGTCGGCAGCGTCACACCCTACGCAACGAAGTATGTCCGGCTCGCGCCGAGCCTCATCAACTCACCGAAGGAAATCGAAAAAACCTTGGAAGAGATCAGAGCGCTGCGGGCAGCATAGATCAAAAATGATCTGTCTTTCGTGCCGCTTCATTCCGATCAATGCTCCCAAATACGCATCGATCATTGGGACAATTCAAAACTACAGCGCAATTTTTTGGCAGCATGCCGTAAGGACTGATCGAGGGTCCAAAGTGTCACGTGCTGGAGCACAGCCGAGGCAAGAAGATGGACATCGATCCACCCCAAGCCCTGTCCAAAGAGTCGATGGGTGTCTATAAACATGAGGAGTTCCTGATAGTCGATCGTGGGTGTGGTAGGTAGGACGGCCATGGAGTTGAGAACGACGGATCGCTGTTTCAAGTTGCCGCACGCGAGTTCTCCAATTACGAGCGGATGACAGAGGATCAGATCGTCGTCAAGCAAACGCCGGAGCACAGAAGAGTCAGATCGAAAATGATCGATCCACACGGACGTATCGACCAGGGTAGGCATGACTACGCCGATCGGCGACGGCGGATCTCTTTGAGCTGGGGATCAGTGCCTCCCAGTCGGGCGAGCCGCTTGGCGGCTTCGCGTGAAATGAGGGCCTCGAGTCCCAAGCGCACAAGCTGCGTCTTTTCGTGAACGCCGGTGAGTTGACCGGCGCGCTTGAGGAGCTGATCGTCAATGTTGAGTGTTGTGCGCATATGCATCAATATGCATGAGTGAGGCATCAGCCGTCAAGGTGCTTCGTGTGTGACGGAGCGATCGGAGGCAAAGGGTCAAAGCACAAAGGGCAGAGGGTTAGGGAAGGTCCTGAACGAGACGAAAACCCAGGTTGTAGAACCGGTAGTCGGTGGTGTACCTGAACCGGGAGGATGCACGCAGGACCTCCGGTCTGTTGAGCCAGGAACCACCGCGAATCACGCGCTGAGCGAGGCTTTGGTCATACCAACTTGTGCACCATTCCCAGACATTGCCCGCCATATCATAACAGCCGTAGGGACTGACCCCGTTAGGATACTGGCCGACCGAGGTCGTATGACCAATGCCAGACTCCTCACTGTTACATCGATCCTTCTCGAACTCTTCTCCCCAGGGATACTTCCGTCCATCTTGACCTCGCGCAGCCTTTTCCCACTCTTGCTCGGTAGGAAAACGTTTGCCGGCCAACTTGGCATAGGCTTCCGCCTCGTGGTAGCTCACCCCAACCACGGGATGAGCGGCCTTGATCCATGCTGCTTCACTCCAATACTGAAGACCTGTGACGTTATTCTTGGTCTTCCACTGCCACCCTTCAGATGACCAGTACTGCTGATTCTCATAGCCACCAGCTTCGATGAAGGCTCGATACTTCTCATTGGTCACGGGATACTGATCGATCCAATAGTCGTGCTCGATCACGACGCGAATCTTCTGATCGCCATATAGGAATGGTCCTTTGGGTACTTTGACCATGTCCACTGGTGTGATAGAGACAACTAGTTGTTGCTCATTAGGAACAGACTTCGATTGTGTCGTTGGTTCCGCCTGAGGCTCGCTCAGACCTTGCACCGGTTGTGTCAGATGCGCAATCAACCGATCCATGTCCTTGTGAAAATCCGGATCAGGGCGGACGACAATGCCGTTCCGGCACGACAACGCCTGAATGCTACCGGGTAGCCGCTGCACCTCAGGAATCTTGGCGCCTTGGACGAGCACTGGAATGACCGGAATCTGACGCTTCAGCGCCGATTCGATTTCAATCCGCACGAAATCGCCAGGGTCTTCGAGTCTGGACTTCCCCTTGCGATTCTTTCCTCTGAGCCAGTCCCGCCCGATGACCGCGAGTAACACCTCGCATTTAGCCACCTGTTCATCCAGGTAAGTCCGAAAGTCAACCCCCAAGGGAATCGAATCGACGTCCCGAAAGACCGATTGGGGAAACGCCAGGATGAGCCGGTCATAGATACGACCGGTGACATCGGCGCTATCCTCACGTCGATACGAAATCAGAATCTTGCTCATGGTCTCACAACAGGAAGCCGAGGCCCCACGGCCATCCCAATGGGCCGTGGCGCAAGATTCTACGCATTTGCCCGAAGAACGCAAGGTGGGAAACTGATGATTGGAGCCCTGCCCAAGGTCATATGTTCGCGAAGACCAGGCCAGCATATCTCACGCTGGGAAAGCGGCAAGAAGCTGATTAGACGTCTAGGTGGAATGATGTGCAGAAGGTGTTGAGTTTGGGAGGCGTGAGCTTAACTTTCTAATTGCTTACTTCTCACCGCACTTCGTGAACTTTGTCTCTTGGCACTGCTCGGCCATCTGCTGCGCCTTCGTGATTTGCTCCGGCGTCATGCGTGACGCCGTACGGTCTCGGTCCTTCGTTATTTCTGTCTTCGACCCGCTGCTCGACGACGCGATCGCCACGGTGAACCACACATAGGCCAGGACCTGATTCGGTTGAACGCCTTGTCCCTTGGCATACATCTGCGCGAGTTCGTTTTGGCCCCCCGCATGGCCTTGGGCCGCCGCCATGCGATGCCATTTCAGTGCCGCCTGGTAGTCTTGGTCCACACCCAGACCGCTGGCATACAGCAGCCCTAGGTTATACTGGGCCCGTGCATCCCCACGTTGTGCCAAGGGGTAAAAGAGTCCCGCAGCGACCCTGAAATCTCCACGCTTCAACGCCTCATATGGCTCCTCCCCGGCCAGTGGAATCGATTTCTGAGGGGCCACTGGCTTGGGATTCCCGGTCAGGGGTTCCCCCGCCACCGCAATCGCGGCAATGCTCAAGATCAAGACTCCCACGAGCACGAATCCTCTCATCATGTTCCTACCTGTCATCCTAGTCATTTCTCCTAATGCCGACCGATTCGCCAGAGGTAACCCTGATAACGGCTTCTTGAGCCTTTACATTCTCTGCAAGTGGATCCCTCAGGACAGAGTTCATTGTTGTTGAACTAGACCAAACTGTCACCAAAATATCATTTTGGGGCTGATGATGATACGTGGCGGTCGATGAGTCCACAAAGGCATCAAGCTGGACAGGCTCCTTCGACTACCCCAACCGCCTTCAAGTCTTGTCTTCTCCCGTTTTCTCATCTATTCGTGAAAAGCGCGGGACAGATACGCCTCCCTTATCGACGCTCTCGGTAAACATGGCAAGGGGTCTTATCCAGAGGCCTCGATCGCCATACAAGGCCCGGTACACGACAAACGCCTCTTCCGTTTCTGAATGTCTGGCAACCCCCAAGACTTCATACTGCTGCCCTTTATGGTGACGGTAAACCCCCGGTGAGACCATGATCAATCGTTCCTCATACGGTGGATAACTGCGTGTTCGCTCGACAGATACGCGACAATTCAGCCAAGCCAGACGTCTGAAGGGGTGTTAACTGGTGTTAAAATGTAACGACAAAACGATGACCCCCCCTTAATATTAGGAAAGAGGAACGTACCACAATTCTGCCGGGCATCGGTGGGATGATGTGCGATATGGCTTTGAGCGGGCCTGTGCGGCCGCAGGACTGACGGATTTCCACTTCCATGACCTCAGGGCATACCTTTGTGTCCTGGTTCATTATGCACGGCGTCCCGCTCGCCACAGTGAGCAATCTTCTCGGGCACACGTCCCAGACCATGACGCTCAGATATGCCCACCTGTCGCCAAAACACCTGGCCTCTGCCGTCCGGGTATTGGACACGTCAGACCAATCACCCGCCTGCACCCTGGAAAATACGGCCAAACCGACATTGGAAGAGGCGTTAAAGTAGCCGCACCCTATTAGGGGACTCGAAGACGCTGAGCCGGCCCAAATCTGGCTCTAAATGACACGTCAGTACATTTTGGGAAATCATGCTATGGTTTGGCCATTATGAAATCGCGCTTCCCTGATTTAACTTTCTTCTTGGACGCAGCAGGCAGGTACTCCCACTCGAAAGAGACTCCAATCGTGTTCGGTGCCGTGGGGATGCAGACGAAGAACGTTCACGCAATAAGGGAATGCCTTCTGAAGGCGACCGGGGGGAGCCTGGTGAAATGGTCGAACAGCGAAGGAAATGCGGAGACGGCCAAAGCTATCTTTAGACTATTGGCAGAGCGAAGGGTCATTTGGACAGCACAAATTCTTTGGAAGAACACTCCGGAATGGGATAGCTACTTTAAGGAAGGCAAGAGACTTTACGAGATGTGCGTGAAGAAAGCACAGGAGGCTGCACCTTATGCCCAACCCATGTACACCTTTAAGCTCCAGCACCTTGGTGGGGCCAGCGGAGACTTGCTCGGTCTGTACCTGCGTCGACATGCTTTAATGCTCCCGCGACAGAATCGTCCAGCGCAGCGAATTACGGTGAACGCTGTTTTCGACTCGGACATACAGGGCGACACGAATCAGAAGATTTGCCAGAACGTTTTTGCAGCACTTAAAGGGGAGCTTCCTCTAACCGTCCAGGCAACCAGAATTAGCCCACACTTCAGGGTCACAATCACCACTGAACAGGAAGAGCCTCTATTAATGCTCCCCGATCATGTAGCCGGATATCTCTACTCGACCAAGACCTACGGTCATTCAGAGCAAAACTTGAGAAGGGACTTGCTCAACGCTGTTAAGCCCTTCTTCGAACAGATTCCGCCGGAGTTGTACAAGATTAACGAGCAGGCCTTTCGAGAAGCATATTTGTTACCTCCTACCACCTTCGATCACGTCTTGCCCAAGAAGCAGAGAGAGGCGCTGTTCGAAGCCTTGACTGGTAAGAAAGAAGCGCCTCCAGTGCCGCTCACTTGACAATTCGACCCGAAGAGAACCTGGACCAGGTCTAAGCAGGTGTAAGAAGTGAGGTAGATTAAACGCGTGAACCGCTTGGTAGGAGCGGTGATCGAGGGGTGGTGCCGAAGGCGGGATTTGAACCCGCACACCCTTGCGGGCGCTAGACCCTGAATCTAGTGCGTCTGCCAGTTTCGCCACTTCGGCATACAGGCTGCTGATAATGTCTCCCCGTGGCATTCTCAGTCGTCCATCCCCCTCAACGCACCAACCGCGTACGCTTTGAGGTCGAAGCTCTTTGCGGCCTTGCTCCGATCCATTGCGAGCAACCCGACATCAAGAACCAGACTGAGGAACTACCGGGGAGACGGATTATCCTGAATTCTCCTCATCGGCGTCAAGCAAACGTTGGGGCCACCATATCACGATGCGGCACGGATGACCGGCCCAGGCATGGCCCATTGCCCAATGGTCGCGATCTCACGAGGATCGCCGCTGACGATAATGCGTTCACGTACAAGCCCGGCCGCAGCCAAGAGTGAGGGGGCAGTGATTCTCGGAGCCTCATCGACCATCAGGACATCGAAGCGCACGCGGCTGAACAGGGGATCGCTCGCGACCCGCATGGGTGTGGCCGCGACAAGTCGCCGATTCTGAATGAAGGCCTGGCGGTTTGGATGTTCTTCGGCCGCCAGTAACTCGCGGACCTTTTTGGTTCCCCCCAGTTTGGCAATCTGTTCTTGGAGTTCCTCGAACTCGGCCCGCTTCCCGCTGGGAACGGCCGCCTCCGGAGCAAGCTGCTGAATGCGGCCTTTGGTCACATCGAGTTCGTTGTTCAGTTGGTCCATCTGCCCCTGATACAGGGCGCCATACTGTTTGAGGGATGCCGCATTCTTCCCGACCGCCTGCATCGTCAAACGTTGAAACAGGGGTAGGTTCTCGAAGTCCTTGAGCATTTTCTGGACATCAGCCATTTTCACTTGGAGGTCACGCAATTGTGTGACGAGGCGCCATTCCAGTAAACGGACTTCGTCCAGATCTTTTTGTTTCACTTCCTTCTGAGACAAGAATGGGGCAAGCTCTCGGAACCGGTCATACTTGTGTTTCAAGGAGGCCTTGTTGCCCTGTGATTTGGCATAAAATTGATGCATTTGGGCTTCGAACCCCAGTTCCTGAAGATCGACGCCTCCGGCCTGCGAGGCAATCGGGAGTTCATACCGAGTGATCCACGTTGTGTGATTCAATCCACCGGCCTTCATGGTACGCCCCACCATCCCCACCATCTCATCGCACGCGAGGTGGTCCGGGCTGATTAAGAGGATGCGCTTGTTGGCGCGAATCAGCTCCATCGCCAGATTCCCCAACTTTTGACGCCGGGCTGATCGGTCATCAGACCACACGGTTGTGAAGACGGATGAGGCGGAGGGGAAGGCCTCAGCCTCAACATCCTGCATCTGCAACAGCGACGCCAACCGCTCGGTTGGCCCAAGATGATACAGGTCTGGCTTCGCCAACATATCTTTCAGACGGGAGGCTGACGTACTCACAAGGCCGGCCTGATCTGGAACAAGGGTCACAGAAGGGACGTCGCACCCAAGGGCATCGACCAGTTGGACGGATAGGCTATTCCCGGCCTGCCGCAGGACAACCCCTTCCGTCGTGTCCGCCTCATCGGCAGGGACGACAGATACCGGAAGGTCGACGGACAGTTGGACGTCAGCAGGCACGATAAATTCGTACAGGTGGAGCCCGCCGGTTGTATGCATCAAGCGGCCTTGCGACGCCACGACAGGAGCATCCTGCCCTGTTTCAGTCAGTCGGGCTCGCTCTGCTTCAAGGCAGGTGATCCACCATTCGATGAGTTCTGTGCCTGTCATACCGACTGACAACCTCCGCACGTCATGGCAACGGAATGTCATGATAAAGGCCCATTGCAATGACTGTCCACCGCTGGCGCTCGATGGTTGCCCTTGTCTTCACGACCAGAACTTGTCTAGAATGAGTGCCTTCTATTAGCACTTGCAGGATGTTCAAAAGGACCGTCCAGCGATGCAACAACGAAGCTAGCGGGGGTTTTCACCATCCTGCCGAGGAGGAATCAGTGAAGGGTCTGAGATTTGAGCGGATTGCCACAGGGCGCCACTACAACGTAGTTTTCCACATCGGTAGCACCTACGTGCCCGTGAGTGACGAGACCATCGATGAACTCAGGGAACAAAGTCTGTTACCGACTGAGCGATTTCTCGACCTCCTCATCGACCGTGTGGGCTATTCCTCCTACCTGAAGGATCAAATCCGAAACGAACTGAAAGCGACGGGCGATCCAACTACCCAGATTACGGTGCTGCAGGGTGCGATCAGAGAACTGTAGAGCCTGCTGAACTTTCCTCTCGGCGTCCAGTGTCTCTGCTGCCTCACGAGATATCATTCTGCCTGAGACCCCGACAACGCCGTTGTTAGCCCGGAAGCATTTGAGGCGTTCTTCTCCACCTGCGCATATTCTTTTTCTCTCTTCCGACCCTATGGGACTAATTGAGTGGGGCCTGACTGCGTGCGTCGAGCGACCACCGCTTCATCATGGGATCTCCGCAAGCAAAGGACCTACTCGATTGGTCCCAACTTTCAATCCCCCAACTGCCCTTCCTGAAAGAGCTGATTCATGATCTGATTTCTCTTTTCAGGATCTTGATAGTACTTCATCGCCTTGGTGTAGTTCTCCATTGCGCTTTGGCGCTTCCCGCGGATCGCATAGATTTCAGCGATGCCGTGATAGGCCCGTGCGTCTTCCTCATTACACTTAAGCGCCCGGCTGAAGATATCCGATGCTTCTTGGAGCCGATGCTTGCCTAATGCGAGCCAACCGAGCGCGGAATGGGCAGCGCCAAAGTCTGGATTCGCCTGAAGCGCCTCTTGATAGCTCTTTTGCGCCAGATCCAGGCGTCCGCGCGTTTCATAGAGTCCGCCCAGCGCGAAGTGGACTTCGGCATCCTCTGGATTCAGTTTCAACGCCGTCTTGTAGGATTGCACCGCCGGTTCCATCTTCCCCTGTTCTGCGAGCGCACAGGCGAGATTCGAGTGTGCAGCCGAATCGCTGGGGGTGAGCTTGACCACCTCCCGGTATTCTTTGATCGCCATCTCCAGCCGCCCTTGATCCTGATAGGCAACACCCAGATTCATCCGTGCCGGGGCAAAGTCGGGAGCCAGTCGAACAGCCTCGCGATATTCCTTGATCGCCATTTCCGGATGGCCGGCCCGCTCATGAATCTGTGCCAGAAAGTAATGTGGATAGGCAGAGTGCGGAAGCAATCGAGCGGCCTCCGTGTACGATCGCATGGATTGTTCCGATTGACCCGACTGCGCAAGGAACAAACCCTTGCACAAATGCACGTAGCCGCACTCCCTGTGACTGCCGAGCAGATCGTTCACCCACTCCCCCACCACCGCGATGTCCTGTGCAGCCTCGAGACAGAGGGCATGGGTTTTCCAGGCATCGGCAAACCGTCCCTGCAGGAGATACACGACGTTGCGGGCGAACAGCGGACGTGGATCCTTCGCTCCATCCGGGTCCCGGCTCCAGGCCATCGCTTCGGCAAACAGGGTGTCCCATGCTCCGGCCGCGATGGCCGTTTCGCATTGTTGCTGATGGGTGTTCATGCGCGATGTGAGGAGTTTATCGAGTCAGTGCGTCTTCAACATCAGGCGGCGTCGCCTGGATACCGCCGCCGAGGAAGGGAAATTTCTTGGCCAGCTGCTGCTTCATCTGCCAGGCAATCGTTCTGTACGACCAATGGCCCTTCACCCCGGACCGGAGCTTGGCGATATACTCCGCCTCGGCATAGTCCATCTTGAACAAACAGCGCACCTTGAAGCCGAACGGAATGGCATAGAGCGAGGCTTCTTGATCCTTTTTCTTCAGCAACTCGATGTCTTGACGCACTGCGTTCATCGCCTGCCGATATTCCTGATCCAAACCGGCGTCGATCAACGGCGGCGGCACATCATAGCCGTGGACGGTCGTGAAGTTTTGCTGGACTTGCTGGCACCGCCGATGACGATGCATATCCCGCCAGGCACCGATGTCCATGAGAATATCAAAGTTGAATGCGTAGCCACTCCGGAATTCCTTGATGAGTTCGTCGTATGGCCCGCGCTGTCTCGTGGCTACTTCGATGGTCGCATGTTTCTCCTTCTCAGACCACTCTTTCACGATCTCGAGGATCTTCCGGTACGGGGCCTGCGATACGCGATAGAAGAGCGTCGCAACAATTTCGTCCAGCGGATGGTGCGGATCAATCAACTCGACGGACTCGACCGTACCCCAGTTTTCAGGCTGATCGAGCCCTGCTCCGCGCAAGACTTCTTTCGCATGGCGTGCCAAATCGGAGTAGACCGCTTCCTGATAGGTATTCGCCTTCGCATGCCGCGCGAGTGTCGGAGCCAATGGATCACTCAGGCCGGCGGTCTGACCGCAGAGCTCGCCCCATAGATTCACCGGCGGACGTTGACAGGCCTCTTTCAAATCCTCGCCGATCGCCCGCAGTTCCGGCAATTGCGACGACAACAGGCGCGTCATCTGTTTTTCCAACGTCCGGATGCTGACGACTTGCCCGACATTCGTCTTGGCCGCAAGAGGAAGCAGGTACCGGGTGACATCGAAGGCACGTGCCGCGATCGTCCGCTGATAATCGGCTGGTTTCATGGACTCCGGACGCGGGTCCCGTTCGGAGAGGTACGCGATCAAGGGATCGTGCAGTAATCGATAAATTTCGGACAGACTGCGGAGAATGCCTTCATAGACTGCCTCGGTTTCGCTCCCTCGAATCTGGCCCGGCACAAACCACCGGCTCGCGGCAAAGTTCTGATAGCGGCTCGATTTTGCCTGGCCATCCCAGAGCGGCTCGTCCTCCAGGCGAATGGCGGCGAGCTCCGAGATCTCTTCAAAACAGATGATGACGTGGCCAAGGTCGGCGATCGACGCATGACCGTAATCGAAATAAAACTGATCCCAGAACTTTTCCGAGGAATGTCCATGCACCCACCGGATGCTCTGTTCTATGGAGTCCGGCGATCGGCTGTAGCGCGCCAGTGCATACGCAGATTTCTCCGGTGGCATAGGCGCAATGGCCATGACCCGGCGACCTGATTGATCCTGACTCATAGAAGGTCTTTCACGTCGGATTAAACCGTAGGCCGCGCACTATACCTCTCGATTCAGGATGGCGCAAGCTCAGGTCCGTTGACTTGCCGCAGAAGGCGCCGCTATAGTCCGCGCAAATCATGCTGTGTGAGGTGTCCATGGGAGCAGGAGGCGGCCGTTTTTCATGATTAAAGGCATTAAAGGTGTAAAAGATCTGTTACCGGAAGAGACTCCCCGTTGGCGCCTCATCGAAGAAACTGCCAGGCGATGGGCAGGCCGGTATGGATTTCATGAGATTCGTATTCCGATCTTTGAAGTGACGACCTTGTTCGCGCGGAGTATCGGTGCATCAACTGACATCGTTGAGAAAGAGATGTACACCTTCCCAGATCGCGACGGTACATCTCTCACTCTTCGGCCTGAAGGGACTGCAGGAACTGTCCGAGCCTATATCGAGCATAATCGGGCCGCGATTCCCGTTCCTCAAAAGTACTTCTATTTCGGGCCCATGTTTCGTCACGAGCGTCCCCAAGCCGGCCGGCTCAGGCAATTTCACCAGTTTGGCGTCGAGTCGATAGGTATGTCGGATCCCCGAGCCGATGTCGAGGCCATTGCCCTCCTCTGGCGGATCCTGTCCGACCTTAATCTTCCCAGTCTCACCTTAGAGATTAACAACCTCGGCTATACCGCTGATCGGGACAGCTATCGGCCTCACCTCGTGAGTTACCTCAAACAACAGGAGTCGGGCCTGTGTGCAAATTGCCAGCACCGCATCGACGCCAATCCACTGCGAGTTCTGGACTGTAAAGTTCCCGAGTGTCGCGCCATTACAGAAACCGCACCCCGCCTAGGCGACTCTCTTTCAGAGGCAGCTCGTTCATATTTCACACAAGTCCTCACTGGTCTTGAAACTATTAAGATTCCGTACTCATTGAATCATCGGCTGGTGCGAGGCCTTGATTACTACAATCTCACCACTTTTGAGGTCACTGCAACCAATTTAGGTGCACAGAATGCTGTAGGCGCAGGTGGACGCTACGATGGGTTGGTTGAAACTCTCGGAGGGCCATCCACTCCTGCTGTTGGTTTTGCCATTGGCCTTGAAAGAATGTCGATGTTGTTACCTGAGTCGGCAACAGGAGGAACACAGGAGGATTTTGCTATCTATGTCGCTGGCTTCGGTAACCACGGTACTGTGGCTGGTCTTACGGCACTGGAAGAACTTCGTCTTGCTGGACTCCGCGCAGTCTCCGATTTTCGATCCACAACCTTGAAGGCTCACTTACGACAAGCTGACCGTCTTGCGTCTCGTTTCACTCTTATTATCGGGGATGATGAAGTAGTAAAAGGATCGGCTGTTCTTCGCGATATGAAGACAAAAGTACAGTATGATGTGAATCTCTCTACTGTAAGTCCTCAGATTCAATCTCTCCTTCCCAGCTCCTGAAGTGTGCGCTTTTCCGGATTGACTTTCCCCTAAAAACCACTTAATCTCTCATAGTGGATATAGTATATAACTATATATAATTCATCATAAATTCCTGTGGATTCAAAGAAGATTGGTTTTCTCCTAGCTCTTCCCCCAGCACACACCAGCGCTGAGACTGTGCATGGTCTCGCCCACGCGGCCCTTGATGCTGGTCATGAGGTCTACTTATATCTTATTGATGAAGGCGTGAAGAATATTCACAGCGACCGCTACCGAGGTCTCGCCCAAGAAGGGGCCCGCGTTTTTGCCTGCGCCTATGGATGTCAACAACACCACGTTCCAACCGAAACTATAGACGCCAAAATGTCGCTCTGTGGCCTCGTTGTATTGTCTGGAATTATTGATGCTTGTGATCCGTTTCTATCGTTTACCTGATTATTTCTTCTCTATGGCAAAAAACGTTGCTGTTGTTATTCAAGAAGATCCTCGAAAGACTCATAGGCCTGTCGAGGCTCTCCGTATTGCTCTTGGCCTTTCGGCTGGATCTCACGTGACAACGGTCGTTCTCCTTGGTGAGGCTGCCCGTCTCCTAGGAGATGAGACCGATGATATTCTCGATATTGAGATCCTTGAAAAGTATCTTCCTACTATTAAACAACTCGAAATTCCATTTATTATCCCTAATATGATTGATCAGGTAGTAATCCAGGATGACTTCTCTGTGAAACGTGAAAACAACGAAACTATTCAATCTTTTATACAATCCATGGACTGCACACTCGTGTTTTGAGTCAGGAATTTCTCCTATGTTGTCGGCCGTCTATCTTGTTCGTTCTCCGCTTCATTCTCTGTCCCAAGCACTCTTGTCCGAGAATAGTTCAGCGGTGATACTTTCTCTTGAAGATCCCCTTCTTCCAGGAAAGATATTGCGTATAACAGATACCACTCAATTCACAGAGGGTGAACGGCTATCCTATAAACAAATGCTTGAAATATTCCTTCGAAGTACGAAAGTCATAGCACTATGACTCCGAAGTTTATTAGTTAAGAAAGTTAGGAGTACTGGAAGTAGGAGTAGTGAAGTGAATAAAGAGTATAAGTGTGAAGTGGTTGATTTTATAAAGTAAGTATTACTTGATAGAGATGGATAATACTGTGGATTGTTTCTTTATAGAGTAGTTGGAATCTGTGAAAAGTTTGTGAAGAGGGAATGGATAGTGGTTATCCTTTCTTTATAGAACTCGACATGTCCTGGTGTGACATGGTATTCAGCGTCGCTTTTTATCCGTTAGAAAGAGAAGCGGGATGGTAGTTATCCACAAGTGTGAATAATCCTGTGTATAGTGATTATAACGCGTTATGAGTCTTGACACTGTTTGGCAAGAAGCATTGCAGTATATCCAGGCGAAAGTTCCTAAGCAGGTGTATGACACATGGTTTATACCGGTTCACCTTGACCGGATTGAAAACTCGACGGCGCATATTGGGGTTCCGAATAAGTTCTTCGGAGAATGGCTAGATGCTCATTACGGACCGCTATTAGCGGAAGCCATGGCCACGGCTCGTGGTGGTGGGTTGATGAGTGTTGTATTCACCGTCCGCCAAAAGAGCACCGTACAGGAGGTTGAACCACACAGTGTTGTCAGTGCGCCGCGAGGTGTCACTCAAGCTAAGCCTCGACGGGGAATCCAGCTCAACCCAAAATACATATTTAAGAACTTCGTTGTCGGAGCTGGGAACCAATTTGCGCATGCGGCCTGTATGGCCGTAGCGGAACAGCCAGGCCAGACCTATAACCCACTCTTTATTTATGGAGGGGTGGGACTCGGGAAGACGCATCTCTTAAACGCGATCGGAAATCATGTCGCTGAAAAGAGCGATCTGCGAATTGCCTATCTGACCACAGAGCAATTTACCAATGAGGTCATCAACTCCATTCGATATGACAAAATGATGGATTTACGGAAACGGTATCGGCACATCGATATGCTGATGATCGACGATATCCAGTTCCTGGTCGGGAAGGAACGGACACAGGAAGAGTTCTTCCATACCTTTAATGCCTTATATGAGGGGCACAAGCAGATTGTGCTCTCAAGCGACCGGTTTCCTAAGGATATGCCGGATATTGAGGAGCGTTTACGATCTCGCTTTGAATGGGGACTGATTGCGGACTTACAGCCGCCTGATGTGGAGACCCGCATTGCCATCCTGAGAAAAAAATCAGAAGATGAGGGTCTCAAACTGCCGGAAGACGTCATCCAGTTCTTATCGATTACGATGAAGAGTAATATCCGTGAACTAGAAGGCAGTCTGGTTCGGCTAGGCGCCTATGCCTCGCTGACCGGGCAGGTGATAAGCCTTGATCTTGCCAAGAATATCTTGCGCGATCTCATTGGGGATAAGAAAAAGATCGTTGCGATGGATGATATTCAAGAGGCGGTCTGTACACAATTCCATGTGAAGATGACGGAGCTGAAATCTCGCCGCAGGAGCAAGACGCTTGTACATCCTCGACAGATCGCCATGTATCTGTGTCGAGAGCTGACTGATGCATCGTACCCGGAAATCGGGCGCCAATTTGGCGGTAAAGATCATACGACCATCATTCACGCCTGTCGCCAGGTCACAAAGGCCAAGGAGACCAACACGGTATTGCAGGCGACGCTTGAAACATTGAAAGAGCAAATTCTTCGTAGTTAAGAGCGTCACAGGGAGAATTCTCTATGAAAATACGTATTGGGCGAGATGAATTGTTGACGGGACTTCAGCGGGTCCAAGGTGTCGTGGAGAAACGAAATACGATGCCGATTCTGTCCAATATCTTGTTGGAAGCCAAGCAGGATGGGGTGGAGATTGTCGCAACCGACCTCGAAATTGGATTACGAGGTCTGTACAAGGGAACCGTTCTTTCGACTGGCGGTGTCACCATCTCAGCCCGAAAATTATTCGAGATCGTCAAAGAGTTACCCCCTGGCGACATCGAACTGACGTCGACGGATAACAACTGGACAACCATCCAAGCCGGAAAAAGCCAATTCAAAGTCGTCGGCCTTCCCAGTAGCGAATATCCTGCACTGCCAACGATCGAGCGCGAGGGGTTGACACCGCTTTCAGGAGCAGGCCTTCTGGAATTGATACGAAAGACACTCTTTGCCGCCGGTGATAACGATGCTCGATATATCTTGAACGGACTCTTGGTCACGCTTGTTGCAACCGACAAGAAAACCTCGCTGCGATTGGTTGGCACCGACGGGCATCGTTTGGCGGTGGCGGAGCAGGAGGTCGGCAAGGCCGGTAATAAGGGTGTGCCCCAGGAAATGAAAGCCATCATACCGAAGAAGGCTGCGCACGAAATCCGCCATCTCTTGGAGGAGGGCGGAGATACCGAGCCGCTCATCGGTTTCTCGAAAAATCTCATGATCTTCCGCAAGAGCGGGTTGCTGCTGACGTCTCGGTTGATGGAAGGCAACTACCCTAACTACCAACAGGTCATCCCAAAAGAAAGCGGCAAGAAGATCAGCGTGAGCCGAAGTGAATTGGAGAGTGCGCTGCGTCGGGTGTCGGTACTGGCCAAGGATAAAGCCAGCGCGGTCAAGATTTCGTTCGCATCCGATAAGATGAGCTTGTTTTCCAGCAGCCCGGATTACGGGGAAGCTACGGAAGAATTGCCCGCCCACTATGAAGGAGAAGCCATCCAGACGGGATTCAATGCCCGTTACCTGTTGGATGTCTTTAGTGTGATGGATGGGGAAACCCTCTCGCTTCAGATGGACACTCCGCTCAGTCCCTGTCTGATCCAGGAACCGGAAAGCCCAGGGTTCAAATGTGTGGTCATGCCCATTAAGATTTAACGGGATGATAGTGAACAAGTCCACCGGCATCGTACTCATATCCCAGGAACAAACAAAGCGAACCCTACTTCGCAACAGACGGTTAGGAAACGGATGACCACAGACGACTCTTCCCAGCCTAAATCAGACAGCTACAACGCCGATCAAATCAAAGTCCTTGAGGGCCTCGAGGCCGTCCGAAAGCGGCCGGCGATGTATATTGGGAGCACTGGCGTCGATGGACTTCACCACCTTGTCTATGAAGTCGTGGACAATAGTGTCGACGAACATATGGCGGGGTTCGGTGACGCCATCGAAGTCATGATCCACATCGATGGGAGTGTGACGGTCATCGACAACGGACGAGGCATTCCCACCGGCATACACTCCACGCAAAAAAAGTCCGCCGCCGAAGTGGCATTGACGGTCCTGCACGCAGGCGGCAAGTTTGAGCAAGGAGCCTATACAGTCTCCGGCGGCTTGCACGGAGTCGGTATCTCGGTCGTGAACGCCTTGTCGGAGTGGCTTGAGCTGGAGATCTGGCAGGATGGTCAAGTGTTCGAGCAGCGCTATGAACGTGGGAAGCCGGATGCTCCGCTCAAGGCAACCGGGAAAACAAAACGCCGAGGGACTAACGTTCGGTTCAAACCGGACAGCCAAATCTTTGAGACCTTGGAGTTCAGTTTTGATGTGTTGGCCCAGCGGCTCCGCGAGCTCGCTTTTTTAAATAAAGGCCTGGCCATTACCTTGAGGGATGAGCGGAAAGAACCGGCGAAAGAGCAAGTGTTCTTGTACAAGGGCGGCATCATGTCCTTCGTTGAACACCTTAACGAAGCCAAAACGCCGCTGCATAAGCCGATCTACGTCAAGGTCGAGAAGCCAGAAATGGTTCTAGAAGTGGCGCTCCAGTACAATGACAGCTACGCGGAAAACCTGTTCTCGTTCGCGAATAATATCAACACAAAGGAAGGCGGTACGCATTTAGTCGGATTCAAGGCGGCTCTCACCAGGACGATCAACACCTACGCCAATGCGAACGATCTCTTCAAGAAGGAAACCGAATCCCTGACAGGAGACGATGTGCGGGAGGGATTGACGGCGGTGGTCAGCGTCAAGGTACGCAATCCGCAATTCGAGGGCCAGACGAAAGCGAAGCTCGGGAACAGCGAGGTCAAAGGCGTGGTCGAGGCCGCTGTCAACGAGGCCTTGGGTAACTATTTCGAGGAAAATCCTCCCGTCGCTCGCAAGATCATCGGGAAGGCCATCGACGCGGCCCGTGCCCGCGAAGCGGCGCGGAAAGCCAAGGATCTGATCCGGCGAAAGAGTGCGCTTGACGGCGGCTCGTTGCCCGGAAAGTTAGCTGATTGTTCGGAAAAAGATCCAGCCTTGAGCGAACTCTACATTGTGGAGGGTGATTCAGCCGGCGGCTCCGCGAAGCAAGGACGTGACCGCAAGTTCCAAGCGATCTTGCCCTTGAAAGGGAAGATCTTGAACGTCGAAAAGGCGCGCTTCGACAAGATGCTCTCGAGTGATGAGATCCGGACCCTCATCATGGCACTGGGGACCGGCATCGGCCGCAGGCGCGAAGAGAGCGACAAGTCGGAGAAGGATGCATTCGACATCGCCAAGGCTCGCTATCACAAGATTATTCTCATGACCGATGCGGATGTGGATGGCAGCCACATCCGAACCTTGCTCTTGACGTTCTTTTTCCGGCAGATGCCCGAGCTGATCGAACGGGGGTATATCTATATCGCGCAGCCGCCGCTGTTCAAAGTGAAGAAAGGCAAGACGGAGCGGTATCTCAAAGACGAAGGGTTATTGAACGAATACCTAGCCGATCTGGCGGTCGAAGATGTCGAACTGTATCTGGAAGGGGCGCAAGGGTATGTGACCGGACGCAGGCTGTTGCCGATTCTGAAGAAAATGATTGCCTTTGAAACCTTGCTCAGTCGGCTCAATAAGAAGTCCCACGAAGCCGCGATGCTCCGTACCTTCGCCGACGAACCGGGGCTCGATCGGGAGCTGCTCAAGGATCGAAGCGCACTTCAACGATCGGTCGAGAGCGTCAAGCAGTCGCTGGCTGTGGTATTTCCAAAAGTCATGCCGGAGTTCCAGGTGCTGGATGACGAAGAGCATCAATCGAACAAGGTCGTCTGCCGGCTGCATGCGAACGGCGTTACTCATGAACTGTGTGTGACACATGAGCTCGTCGGTTCCGCGGACTTTCGTGAACTACAGAAACTGACTCCGTCGGTTGTTGGGTTAGGACGCCCTCCGTACAAGCTCAAAGCCAAAGGGCAAGAACATCACTATCGGGCGACCGATGAGTTGGTGAAAGCGATCTTGGATATGGGGAAGCAGGGGCTCAGCATCCAGCGCTACAAAGGGCTCGGCGAGATGAACCCGGGGCAGCTCTGGGAAACGACCATGAATCCTGAAATGCGTACCCTCTTGCGGGTCACACTTGAAGACCTCACCGGAGTCGATGAGATCTTTACGATCTTGATGGGCGATGAGGTTGAACCGCGGCGCAACTTTATTCAAACGCATGCCCTCGAAGTAAGAAACTTGGACGTCTGACGTTATTCGCTCATCGTGAATCACAAGAGAAAACACCGAATACATGCTTGCGTTTCACATTTCACGAGTAACGATTAATGAGGAAATATGCCCCCTGATGAGCGCTTAGGCCACATCGCGATAGAAGACGAGATGAAGTCGTCCTACCTTGATTATGCGATGAGCGTCATCGTGGGACGAGCGCTGCCCGACGTCCGCGATGGGCTTAAACCGGTCCATCGCCGCATCCTGTTCGGCATGAACGAAATGGGCCTTGCCTCCAATCGGGCCTACCGCAAATCAGCCAAGATCGTGGGCGAGATTATGGGCAACTATCATCCCCACGGTGATACGGCCATTTACGATACTCTCGTTCGGATGGCGCAGAATTTCAACATGCGCTATCCCCTCGTCGACGGCCAGGGCAACTATGGATCGATGGACGGCGATTCAGCGGCTGCGATGCGTTACACCGAAGCGCGCATGACCAAGCTTGCCGAAGAGATGCTGGCCGATATCGACAAGGAAACGGTCGACTTCGGTCCGAACTACGACGAATCGAGACAGGAGCCACTGGTGTTGCCGAGCAGGGTGCCAAATCTCCTCATTAACGGAGCGGGCGGCATCGCGGTCGGCTATGCCACGAATATCCCGACGCACAACATTGCTGAGATCATCGATGGATTGCTTCTGCTGTTGGAGAATCAAGACGTCACGATCGCGCAGTTGATGAAGAAGATCCCAGGGCCAGATTTTCCAACAGCCGGGTTCATCTACGGCATGAGCGGGATCAAGGATGCTTATGAAACCGGTCGGGGTCTCTTGAAGTTGCGGGCAAAAGTCGTGGTAGAGACCGATGAACGCACCGACCGCGAACGGCTCCTTGTGACGGAGATTCCGTATCAAGTCAATAAGGTATCATTGATCAAGAAAATTGCCGAGCTGGTTCAGGAAGACCGGATCAAAGGCATCTCTGATTTGCGTGATGAGTCATCGGATCGTGAGGGGGTCCGGGTGGTCATCGAGCTCAAGCGAGGTGAAATCCCGCTGGTCGTGTTGAATAATCTCTACAAGCACACCCCTCTTGAAACCACCTTCGGCGTCATCATGCTGGCGCTGGTCAACAATCGTCCAGAAGTCCTGAATCTCAAACAAATTCTGCATCATTTCCTCGATCACCGGCGGGAAGTCGTCGTCCGACGCACCGCCTACGAGCTGCGCAAAGCGGAAGAGCGGGCGCATATCCTCGAAGGGCTCAAGATCGCACTCGACAATCTCGATGCCGTGATCGCTCTCATACGTCGGTCGCAATCGCCGGACGAAGCACGGGCCGGGTTGATGCGCCAGTTCGGCCTTACCGATATCCAAGCTCACGCGATCCTTGACATGCGGCTCCAGCGCTTAACGCAGCTTGAGCGGACGAAACTCGTCGAAGAGTACCAAGACGTGCTGAAGCAGATCGAGTATTTGAAGTCCATCCTCGCCAACCGGGAACTGGTCCGGACGATTATTAAGGACGAGCTGACCGAAATTCGGGAAGCGTATAAGGACGAGCGGCGGACGCAGATCGTCAAGGAAGAGGCGGAAATCACCCTGGAAGATCTGATTGCAGCAGAAGAAGTGATTGTCACGATCTCTCATGCCGGATACATCAAACGCAATGCCGTGTCGCTCTATCGTGCCCAGCGTCGAGGAGGAAAAGGCAAGATCGGCATGGGGATCAAGGAGGAAGATTTCGTCGTGAATCTCTTCACGGCCTCCACGCATGATTCACTGCTCTTTTTCACGGATGCCGGCAAGGTGTATTGGTTAAAGGTCCATGAAATTCCTGAGGCCAGCCGTGCCGCAAAGGGCAAAGCGCTCGTCAATCTGCTCGCGCTGTCGGGCAATGAAAAGGTCACGGCCACATTGCCGGTGAAAGAGTTCAGGGGCGACCGGTATATCGTGATGGGCACCAAGAAGGGCATCATCAAAAAGACGGAACTGTCCGCGTTCAGCAATCCACGGCAAGGCGGGATCATCGCCTTGGGACTTGAGGGCGGCGATAAGCTGATCGGTGTTCAACTAACCGATGGGCAGCGGGAAATTCTTCTCGGGACACGGCAGGGCCTCACCATTCGATTCAAAGAAGAAGAGGTGAGATCCATGGGCCGGACGGCCTATGGGGTGAAAGGGATCACGCTCGAAGAGGGAAACGAAGTGATCGGCATGGAAACCATTACCCCTGATTCCACGACATCCATTTTGACCGTCACGGAAGGCGGCTACGGCAAACGAACACCCGTGGGTGAATACCGTATCCAGGGTCGTGGAGGCAAAGGCATCATCAGCGTCAAGACGACGGAGCGAAACGGTCTGGCGGTAGGATTTCTTCAAGTACGAGATGACGACCAAATCATGTTGATGGCGGCGCAAGGGAAGGTGCTCCGTTGCAAAGTTGATGATATCCGAGAGATTGGCCGGAATACCCAAGGTGTCCGCATTCTCGACCTCGACGGTGAAGGAGACCGAGTGGTGGGTGTCGCCAGATTGGCGGAAGTGGTCGAACGAGAGGATGCGGGTTCGGAAGAGACCCCCGAAGCCTAGTCCGACCGAGCCGCGTAGTTGTTCCATGCACGAGGAAGCGTCTTCTCCTATGTCTCTGTCTTCCTCCGGTCCAAAAGCCAAGAAGCCGCTGGATATCGTCGTCAAGGTCGCACTGAGCGTGTTTGTGGGATCTTTTGCCTTGATCTGGGGGGGTATGTACCTCAGCCGCCCCGATCGATCGATTCCTCCCTATACGGTCGGTGCACAATCAAGCCAGATCGTCACCATGGACGTTCCCCGCGGATCCACCGATGAGGAGATTGAATCGCTGGTGAAGCGTTTTCGAAAGGTCGGCCACCAAACGCACGACTTCGCTCGCATGAAGATCTACCCCACCACTCCAGGCGATCCCAGTGGTTTGTATAGACAGATCATGATTTACGTGTTCGACGACCACGGATGGACCGATCCAGAGGTGCTGGCGAAATATCTGGCTGGGGATGCGACAGTCATCAACGACTATGAACGGCACATGCGCGGGTACTATCGATTGCAGGATCAGGAAGAAGAAGGAGGCGTGGGACCCATCTCTAAGAATGGCCACATTTCCAGCAACACACGGATTCTCTTTAGGGGACGCGTGACGGACTCTTTACCCGTGGAGGCGGAGCCTGCACAAGGTAAGCCGATATCACCTTTCTAAAGTGCTCACGGAGCGCGGGATCTTGAATGACGGTGGTACGCGAGCACACCTCAGCTGAAGATTCCCCTGGTTGAGGTGGTCCGAGGTCGGTGGTGAGAGGCGCGGAAGACGCCTCCGACGCGGCGGGAATCTCTCCGACCCGACCCGCAATGTCGGTCACACACTCGGTCCCGAACTCTGCTTGCAGCTTCGTTAAGAGTGCCGGCTTGAGGAACGTCAACTGCTGGAGCCAGACGGAATTTCTGACGACGAGGTAGAGCTTCTTGAAGCGAATCTGAGCCGGCCAGGTATGAGACGCCATGGGCTCGCCCACGAGCGCATGCCAACGACGCTGCAGGCGAAGTTCCAGCAGTCGTGATTCAAGACCAAGCCGCTTGGAAAGACCGGACAGGATGCTCCCAAAGGAATCGAGTGTGCGAGGGCCAGCCATGTGGCATCATAGGCGGTAGCGGAGAAATAGATCAAGGCGTCGGTGTCGGGTTATGGCTAAAAAGACAGAAGATCAGGGGAAGGTCGTGGCTACCAATCGGAAGGCCTACCACGATTATTTTATCGAAGAAAAGTTCGAGGCGGGGATTGTGCTCAAGGGCACCGAGGTGAAATCGCTTCGGGACAGGCGAGTGAACTTACAAGACAGTTATGCGGACGTCAAAGAAGGCGAGGTTTTTCTCCATCATTGCCATATCAGTCCCTATAGTCATGGCAACATGATGAACCACGACCCGATCAGGACCCGCAAATTGCTCCTGCATCGAAAGGAGATCAACAAGCTCCTGGGGAGAACCCAGCAGAAGGGCCTTACGTTAATCCCGCTCCGCATCTATTTTTCTGAGCGGGGCCAGGTCAAGATCGAACTGGGGTTAGCCAAAGGGAAGAAGCAGCATGATCGTCGAGAATCGATCAAAGCTCGGGAAGCTGGCAGAGAAGTGGAACGAGCGATCAAAGAACGAAAGTAGGGTTGAAGTTCCCTCTTCGGTCAACGCGCGTTGACGATCAAGAATCCCCTCCGCTTTCACCTCAACGAACTCGGCCGACACAACTTGGAAATCGTACCGTGCCCAGCCCATGGGTGGCGGATGCCATACAGGGCGTGGGCAGCTATGTTGGTACGAGCGGGTGCTCGGTGTCCTATTTCGAAGGGACAACGGCCTCCTCTTCTCTAGTCGAGAAAGGAGACGGTTCTCCTTAACTACTCACGGTCAAGGTACGCGGCCTTATACATCACTCCAAGAAGAGCAGTCAGGGCGAGCAACGCGAAGAATATCGTCATCATGGATCTTCACCTCCTTTCACCTGATGAAAATCATAACGCTCGACTATGAAGGGTCTGTGATGAAATCATGAAGAAGTCTTCATGATTTGGCGACCGAACCGCGTGCTAACTGATCGGTGAGTGACACCAGCAAGTGATGGATATCGTGGAACTCTTCGAAGACCGACTGACCAAATTAGGAGGCTGTGTCTAGCAGGTTGCGCAAAAAGGCTGTCCAGCAAGGCCGCAGCAAGCGAAGAGGCGAATCGTACTTTGTGCCGTACGCTGAGCCTCTGAGCGATGCGAGAACGCCGTTGGTGGGCTTTTCCCGCATCCTGCTAGAAAGCCGGAGTTCTCAGGTAGGGACTGACTTGTAGGATGATGGGGCGTTACCAGACTGCATGACCAGTCTGATCGGGATCTGCGAGCTAACAAAGGTCCAGGGCGGCACCGACCAGAAGCCTGTGATGTTGCGGGTCTGACTAACCGAGATCGCAGCCGAGTCACAGTCCATGTGGAAACCGGTTCCTCTATCGGGGGCGAGCACGAGTCACAAGTGCGTACGTGACTGGCAAGCATGACCCTCTCTGCTCAGCCCCCGTCTCTAGCACGTCACTCCACAGCATCGTCCGAGTCTGGTCACCGGCTCGCAAGTTGCAACATCGCGTATAACACTCCGAATATGGCGGCCAATAAGAACACTTCGATAAAGGAAATCATGATTGTTATTCACCCCCTTTCGCTTTCCTGCCTGTATACGCCACCAAGATGAAGCTTCCATGAGGGGATCGTGAAGAGTTCTTCATGACATGTCCCCCCTTCTACGCTGGTGACGGGGGTCAGTTCACCACGATATCGTCCACGGCGAACGACCCTAGAGCTTGTGGAATCTACCGACTCAGACTGTGGCGAGGGGCCAGGATTTTAAAAGGCTTAGGCAAGCGCGTTTTGCTGGGCGAGGGCCGGAAGACGCAGGGTAAAGGCAGAGCCTTTGTTGACTTCGCTTGTAACGGAAATGCTCCCGCCATGAGCATCCATGATTTCTTTCACGATGGGCAGTCCAAGCCCGGTGCCAGCGGAATCTTTCGCCCTGGCCCAATCGGTGCGGTAGAATCGCTCGAACAGATGGGGAATATTCTCGGGTTCGATTCCGTGGCCTGTGTCCTCGACGGCCACTGCCACATCGTGACCGACGGCCTGCAGGCGGATGGTGACGGTTCCACCGAATGGAGTGTACCGCAGCGCATTGTCGAGCAAATTGATCATGGCTTGCTTGAGCCACTGGGCATCGCCGAGTACGAAGGGAACCGGTTGGGACTCAAACCGCAACGTGATCCGGCGGTCATCCGCCAAGAGCATCAACTCATCCACAAGCTCTTGAATCAGAGGTTCCACGGCGAGCGTGACGAGATTGACCGGAGGTTTGCTGCTAGTGAATTTCGCGAGCGTCAGGAGTGGACGGGTCAAGGCGATGAGCCGGTCCACTTGCTGGAGATTGTTGAGTAACACTTCATGATATTCTTCCGGGGTCCTCGCTTTCATGAGCGCCACTTCCAGGTTTCCCTGCAGGATGGTCAGGGGCGTCTTCATCTCGTGGGCGGCGATTTCGCAAAAGTTCCGCTGGACCTCACTACCTCGCTGGAACTGATCCAACACGGAATTGACCGCCTGGGTGAGCCGCCGAAATTCTCGATAGGGTGAATCCAGCACCAGGCGTTTTCCAAGGTCGGCTTCCGACAGGGTTTCCGCTCCCGTACATAACGCATCAATGGGGGCCATCACTTTCTTTGCCAGCCACAGGCTGCCGACCCAGGACAGGATCAGCGTGGCTCCGGATCCAAGGGCGAGCAGAAACACAAGGCCATTCAGAGTTTCCTGGTAATGGAGTAACGAGGTTTCCGCCTGCAAGATGTACTGCGCATGGCCCTTGCCGGTAAGGAAGAGGAACAGGTGCCGCGCAGGTGTCCCATCGGGCGCGTCGAGGGTTTCGAATAGGATATTCTTGAGGCGGACCTGTTCTACCACGCGAGGGGGGAGCGATCCTTGTCCAGTCGCGTGCACATTTCTCCACAAGAGCAAGCCGTTCGTTGAAAAGACGCGAAGGGCATGGGTCACGTCGGGCAGTACCTGTTGTTCCGTGGCGCTGTGGGTCAATTCGTTGGTCGGAGCAGAGTCCTTGCCGCTATGCTCAAAGAACTCGGGATGCCACTCCACAAACTCCGCCAGGGTTTCCGCCAACACGAGCAGCCGTCCATCCACAAAACGGTGGAGTAAGATCTCACTGGTGGCATACACGAGGGCAGAAAACAAGAGGAGCCCTGCCATCAAGACGAAGGCGGACCAACTGATCAAACTACGCAGGGATTTCATGCGGAGGCGTCTGGCTCTTCAAGCATATACCCGGCACCACGCACCGTGGCGATCAAGGGCGGCGGGAAGTCTCGGTCGATCTTTGCCCGGAGGGCTCGGATGTGGGCATCGACGATGTTCGTCATGGGATCATAGCTGATATCCCACACATGCTCGATGATCGCCGTTCTCGTGAGCACACGATTCTTGTTCCGCAAGAGGAACTCTAGCAGGGCGTATTCTTTGTTCGTCAGGGAGATTTCCTGTCCCGCACGCCAGACCCGGTGAGAAGCTGGGTCCAATCTCAGGTCGGCTGCCTGCAGGTGGGCGAGTGGCTGAGAACTGCCCCGGCGCAACAGCGCTCTGATCCCAGCCAACAATTCCGCGAAGGCGAACGGCTTCGCCAAAAATAGATCCGCGCCTGTATCAAAGCCGGAGACCTTGGTCTCCACGGTGTTGCGTGCGGTCAACAGGAGCACCGGCGTGGAGATACCCTTGTCACGAACGCGGCGGCAGAGGGTCAGGCCGTCAAGTTTCGGCAACATGATATCGAGAATCAGGAGATCGTAAGGGTTGTCCAACGCCAACATCAAGCCTTCTTCACCGTCTGCGGCAACGTCCACCACATAGTGCTCTTCTTTCAATCCTTTTCTGACGAATTGAGCCAGATCGGCATCGTCCTCAACAAGCAGAATTCTCATGGTATTCGACTTTCCTTGGCATCGAGCAATCTTAGAGAGACGGCGTAAGGATCCATGACCGTAATCTGTGGCATTTTCATATTATGACACTACTCGACCGACGGGTCACTCTCTACCGTGATAGGTGGGACATTGTCGGATTACCGGAGCTGGTCCGTACAGTGATTGAGTAAGACGTCCTGTTACGGAGGACGCGCGACCGGTACTTCAATAGAAGCCTGCACGCAGTTGACAAAGACGTCTAGACGTCTTACTCTCTGACGCCGTGTACAAATTGACCATCAAGCAGAAGCGACGTCCTGGAGAAGTACGAGACGCAATTATTTCTGTTCTCACAGCCAGACCAAGCGGTGCCTCGCTCCAAACAATTGAACAGCATGTCGAGGACCTCATTGGCAATTCAGCTCGATCAAGCGTTCGATCCTACTTGAGGCTCAATACGCCATCGATCTTCGTCCGTACAGCCAGAGGATATTATGGATTGACAACACCAACGAGCGTGTGGGCGAATAAGGTCTCCGAATCACGTCCCGACTACTGGAGGAGTGTCACGTTCGGAAGAGCCATAGTTCTTGAGACGGACTGCTTCAATTGGTTACGGGATCAACAGCCAAACACCGTACACGCTGTGGTAACCGATCCCCCCTACGGCCTGTTTGAATATACCTCTGAGCAGCAGGAGAAATTACGGAAGGGAAAGGGAGGAGTCTGGCGCATCCCTCCTTCGTTTGACGGAGTTCAGCGATCCCCTCTTCCCCGGTTCACGGTTCTCTCGCAACAAGATCTTCGGTCTCTTGAGTTATTTTTCCATGAATGGGCACGGTTGCTGATCCCTGTTTTGGTGCCGGGAGCCAACGTTGTTGTTGCGACGAACCCCCTCCTCTCATACTTGGTCGCAGGCGCGTTAGCGAAGGCTGGGCTAGAAAGGAGGGGAGAGATCGTTCGTTTGGTGATGACCATGCGAGGAGGCGATAGACCGAAAGCTGCTCACGAGGAATTTTCTGATATCAGTGTGATGCCGCGTTCTATGTGGGAGCCGTGGCTGGTTTTCCGTAAGCCTCTGGAAGGTAGAGTGCAGGACAATCTAAGGAAGTGGAGAACCGGTGGGTTCCGAAGACCATCTTTGAACAAACCGTTCGGAGATGTCATTCCATCCTCGCCAACTCATAAATCCGAACGGCTGATGGCTCCCCACCCCAGCCTAAAGCCTCAGCAATTCCTGCGCACATTGGTTCGTGGCGTGCTTCCGCTTGGAGAAGGTGTTGTTCTCGATCCATTCTGTGGAGCAGGATCGACACTTGCCGCAGCTGAAGCAGTGGGGTATGCCAGTATCGGGCTTGAAAAGGACCCGCACTACTTTGAGATGGCGATGAAAGCCTTGCCAAGATTGGCAGCGTTCAAAAACGGGGACAATCACTTGCTGCGCTTGTAAATCCAATTCCTCCTTAACTTTTCGATCCCACTCTTGTGTAAGGTACGCTGTTCGAGTACCCAATTCGCCTCGTTGATTCTTGCGGAAGTCATCTCTGGTGACGTGCCCAATATATATCTCGGTAATCGTCATCGGTTGCCTATCTCTGGCGGGCTCAGTGGTGTTATCGACCTTGTAGACGAATACGCACATCCATTGATCCCTGGCTCCGTGGGTATCGACCGCCCCACCGGCCTTGCAGGTTGTCTTAATTTCAACGCCTTCCGATCCGGCCTTGACCTTGTTATCGGGATACACGCCGTTCACGACTAAGTCTGGATGACCGTTGTGATAGAGATTGACCGTAAGGCTTCGGGAATGTTTGGCAAGGCTCGAAGCAAGCATGTCCGACAATACTCCGGACATGATTGCGGCCCTAAGCATATCATCCAAGCGGTGAAGGCCGCGGTCAATAAGGCCAAGATTTACGTCGTAGAAAAAGTCGTAGATATCTTGCATGGCCATCTCGAAGTCCTTCAGGCGGAGGCTATAGGGTAACTTGGCGATCCGGTTGAAGTAGCGAGATTCGACCTTATTGCGTGATAAGGGCATACATTCTCTCCGCAACATTCTCAAAGAGAGCGGGCGATTCAGGTTCCACGACGTGGTGCTTTTTCGTGCTGGATACTTCGCACATTCGGAGACAAATGATGCTGGTGCAGATCAACAGAGGACGCTCTTGCAGTCCGTGACCACCAGGTTGGTTGCTTTTTCGTCAACCTCGAGGTCGATGGTCAGCCAGACGATTCCCACCGCTCGTTCATCCTGATGGGCTCCCCCGCTCCCCTCAAGCAGGCTGACAATATAATAACGGCCAGCTGGAACTTTCGTGAACCAAAAATGGCCGGTCGGATTGGCCCTCGTCGTACGAAGATAGGGGATCAGTCTCTTGTCGGTCAGCAGTTGAGCCATGACCTCACGAAGGCATTCCACAGATGACCCTTGCGGCATGGGGTTTTCTGAAGACGATGCTCCGCCTTTTGATGGGCAGGAGTTCTCTCGCACATGTTTATCGAACCACGAGCGAGTAGAGGAAACCATTGGAATCAAATAGATCGAGGTCCCCGCTTGAGTCACGGCTTTTCCAGAGGATGCACGCAAGAATACCTGTCCGGCGGCACTTCCCCGACCTTTTGCCTTGTAGGCGAAAAGCTCTTTCTCGTTGAAGGTCGGTGGGTTCGATGAGCCCGACATCACTGCTTGTGCTGGCGCCAAGTGGACGCTGCAGATCAGCAAGAGACAGATGAACCAGTACGTGAGTTGTCTGTCACGCCAGGTCATATCGAGAGAGCTGACGCTGTGGCGGACTCGTCCGGTTCGGTTGGAGACAGGACGGCTTTGTGCTTGAGGGCGCGACCCTTGTCAGGGGTCGGATCGATCACCAGACCATACACTTCTCGGCCTTCATGGCCTTCCGGTAGATATTCCGTAATCGGCAATCCGTCTTCGCGAACGAACAGCAGGCAGTGACAGTACTTATAGATTTGCATCTCATCACACGCGCAGATCCAGCGTCGGAGCTTGGCTTCGGCTGCTTTATCCTTGTAAAAATTACAGGGGCAGAGCGGTTTCCCGAGTTCGTCGATATGAGACGCTAATCCCTTGACCACCGCCTCCGTCACCGCAGGGTTGGGATGCATGGTGGTCCCGCTTTTCTCGGCAAACCCTTGCACGAATTTTTGTATCTTCTCGAGACTTTCCGCTGTCGGCTCGGCCATGGACCTCCTCCTCTCGAACGACGATGGGCAGAAGTGCTAGTTTACAGGGGTAATTCGCTGCTTTACAATCCGTCACTTCAGCGGATTTTCGTCATGCGTCATGACAGACATGTCGAGTCAACAGATCTTGCTCCAACGGTTGGTCCACGAGTTGAGTCTGGCGGTCGCAGAGCCGTTGGTGACCCGTTTCCCGCAGGCCACTGGTAAACCGGATGCTGCGGCACAGGCGCTCACCCTGCTCGATGAACTCCAAGAGTTGTCTGAGAAAGTAGCTACTGCGGCGATAGTGGCATTGCCTGAGCTCGACCGGCGGGCTGGTCTTTCACACACGCTATACTGGCTTGATCTCGGGGTGGCACTGGCTCAGTCCTCCGGGGCATCCGCCCTCAAATATTTCAAGGATAGTCCTATGGTCCTCGGGCTGATCGAATCAGTCGGTGCGCGCACCGAGGTCCTGACCATCGGTCTGGAAATCGCCGAGCAAGATGCCAATGTCGCGCTTGAATACATTCGATCTGCCCCGCAGATTCTAAGCACCATCGCCTCGAACCAATTGCGTTCATGGCTCCATATCGGCATTGAACTGACCGAGATCAATGTCGTCGTCGGCCTTGAATTCATCCGACAGATCTCCAAGCTGGCCCCTGTGCTGCCTTTGGAAAATGTGAGGGATTGGGCCACCTTGGGCATGAAATTGATTGTGCCGAATAGCCTTGGGAAGCCGGATTACGTGGCGACCATGGAGTATCTCAGAACCAGCCCGGCCATTCTTCGAAACATCGAAAATCCGGCCATTCGGGAGAAGGTCGTGTCCCTGTGCCTCGTGTTAGCTGAATATTCCCCCGAGTCCAGCATGACGTGGCTCGCAGAGTCACCCGACCTCTTAGGAGTGTTGCCGTCACTGGAATGGCGCGTCCGGCTCTTGCAGTACGGCGCGTTGCTTGCTGAAAAGCATGCTGACGTGACACTCGAGTACCTGCGTCGGGCCCCCGAACTTGTCCAACTCATCGGAAGTGGGCCCGACGCGTTCACGAGATTTGAGAATTGGTTTAAGGCTGGGATGGAAGTCGCGGCCTACAGCCCAGAGGGCGCGCGTGCCTATTTTTTAGTGGAGTCCAGGAAGGCACTGGCTTCGGTCGAACTCGCCTTGAGCGGGGTGCGGTTTCGCCAGGTCGCGCGACGAGTGAAACTGTTCGTCCAGGGACTCTGTGGAACCGATGTCGCCGTGACGGCGCTTCCTGATTCTGTGACGTCCCCAGCCCGTGCGACGGTCAGCGGAGACGGGAGCACCATTTTGTTGCCAGCGCTGCTCCGTCGGTATCCGACGGCTGCGGAAAACGAGCGTCTCTATCTCGTGATGGCGGCTCATGAAGCTGGGCACTTGGAATTCGGTACGTATCAACTCAGGCTCGAATCCCTGGCCGATCTGGTTGAAACCGTGCAACAGCGTTATGGTCGAACCAATGAAGCGAGACCCGATACGCTGGCTGCTCTGTTTCAACTCTATCCGAACCCCACCCTGGTGCGAGATCTCTGGACCGTGCTGGAAGATGCGCGGATCGAATTCTTGCTGCAAACCGAGTACCCAGGACTTCGGTGTGATCTCGCTCGATTGGCAGAGGAATCCATTACCCCACGTGATCCGGCTCAGGGGTTGAGGGTACAGGAGTTGGTTGTCGACGGTCTCTTGAGACTCTCCACCGGTGAATCGGCGGATTCCGCGGTTCCCAAGGCTGTCAAAGAAGAAGTTGCGCTCCTTTGGAGCATGTGTGATTCCATTCTCAAAGCTACAGCGACAGCTGAGGAAGCAGTTCGTGTCGTCGATGCTGTCTATCTACGGATCGAAGAGCTGCTGACAGCTCGCAGCGAGATGATACCGGCAGAGCGGTGCGAGGAACAAAAAGATGTGGGAGCGGGACAGACGAAACGGGATCAGCCAGGCGACCAATACCGAGCAGTGACCGATGTGGTCTATCGCGGTGCGATGAACCCTGAATTCATCACGTGGAACCAGGAACAGGTCGACCGGCAAGACAAGCCTCTGACAGAATCGGATCATTCTCCGGCGGAACAGGTGCGGAGCGGGGACCACGACTCCGGAAGCGGAGACATGTTGGGCGAAGGGCGATCGTTGCCGTCGGTCGTTGAAGAATGTCTGACCCTTGAAGTCGATGCCCCACAGATACAGGAGGCCATGGCTCATGGCGAACGAACTATCCTCTACCCTGAATGGGACTATCGGATCGAGGATTATCGGATGAATTGGTGTTGTGTGGTAGAACGACCAGCGGATCTCGGGTCTGACGAATTCGTCACAGAGACGTTGGCGACGCAGCAGAGTACCGTCAAGTCGCTCCGCCGGTTTTTTGAAGGCTTGCGACCTCCGGCCTTTCGCCGAGTCGCGGGGCAAACTGACGGGGAAGAGGTGGATCTCGATGCCGTTGTCCGACGAGCAGGGGAACAGCGGGCAGGGACGGAAGGCGACGATCGGCTGTACATCCGTCGGGAAAAACGAACGCGTGACGTAGCGGTGTCCTTCCTCATCGACATCAGTGGATCAACCAGTCGAGACCTGGGAGCCGGTCGGCGGGTAATCGACATTGAGAAGGAAGGTCTGGTACTTCTATGTGAAGCCCTGGATGCCGTTGGTGATCAGTATGGACTCTATGCCTACTCGAGCCAAGGCCGACGGAAGGTCGAGTTTCTCACGATCAAAGATTTTGACGATCGACTCGGGGCGACGACGGCGCATCGGCTTGGTGGCTTGGCTCCTCGTCATCAGAATCGAGACGGTGCCGCTATCCGGCACGCCACGGCGAAGCTAGTAGCGCGGGAAGCCAAGGACCGCGTCCTCGTGCTGTTGAGCGACGGAAGACCATTGGATGATCAGTACAAGGATGAATACTCGTTGGAAGATACGAAGGCGGCACTCCGGGAGGCAAGACAACGGGGAGTTGAGGCCTTTTGTGTGACGATCGACCGAGAAGCGGAGACCTATCTGCGCCGCATGTATGCGGAGGCACGGTACTGCGTCATTCATAGCGTCGAAGCCCTTCCAACCAAGCTGCCGCTCATATACAGGCAATTGACAGCGTAACTTCATCAAGCGTATGACCAACTCGACAGGAAAGCCGACGGTTCCCCCTTGGTTGTATAAGCTCTTCACGGGGCATCAGTATCCCTATGTCCGTCGCTTAGCCAAGTTTGGGCAGGTGGTGAAGCCCGGCGAAGATCGTCCGGAGCCGACGAAGGAGATGATCGAAGCAAAGTTCTGGGACGTCTATCCTCGTTGCCGGATGAAGGTGCTGCAGGAAGTCAAAGAAGGGATGATCGTGGTCTTTCATGACTTGGCTGAGTATCCTCCGGGTGGCTTTCAGGAACTCGTTGACAATCCGGAGGAGTTTCTGGCGCACACATTCGGCAAGAAGAAGATCAAGGTCAATTTCTACGATGAAGATAATTTCGTCTGCACGATCAATTTTAAAGTCGCGGGCTGGACGGAGCATGAACATTAGACCATGACTGAGGACAAAGTGCTGAGGGTTGAGACGCCGAACTCAAACGGCTTAGTCCTCGGCCTTCAGTCCTGATACTTGATGTGAGGTTATGATGGAACGGTCAAAAGTGACGGTGGTTGGCGCAGGGAACGTCGGGGGGACGACGGCGCAGCGGCTGGCTGAGAAGAATCTCTACGACGTGGTCTTGGTCGATATTGCCCAAGGGGTTCCACAGGGCAAGGCGCTCGATATTTCACAGGCTGGGCCAGTCTGTGGGTACAGCACGCAGGTGGTCGGCACCAATGCCTATACGGAAACCGCGGGATCATCGATCGCCGTGATCACGTCCGGCATGCCGAGAAAGCCGGGCATGAGTCGCGACGAGTTATTGGCGACGAATGCGAAAATCGTCAAATCTGTCGTCTCAGAATTAGTCTCCCGCTCTCCGGATATTATCCTGATCCTTGTGACCAACCCCTTGGACGCCATGGTCCATGTGGCGCGTTCCGTCAGTGGGTTGCCGAAATCGAGAATCATCGGCATGGCGGGTGTGTTGGACTCGGCGAGAATGCGGACCTTCATTGCCGCTGAACTCAACGTACCGGCCACGGAGGTGCAGGCCATGGTGTTGGGCGGACACGGCGATACAATGGTGCCGCTGCCGCGCTATACCACTGTGAGGGGCAGGCCGGTGTCGGAACTGATGTCGAAAGAGAAACTCGACGCCATCGTCAAACGAACACGGGATGGTGGAGCTGAAATCGTCGGCCTCTTGAAAACGGGCAGTGCCTTCTATGCTCCATCCGCTTCGGCGGTGGCGATGGTTGAATCAATCCATAAAGACGAGAAGCAGGTGATGCCCTGCGCGGTCTTGTGTGATGGGGAGTACGGACTGAAGGACGTCGTCGTCGGCGTGCCAGTGAAAATCGGCCGGGGCGGGGCCGAGCAGATTCTGGAGTATGAACTGACGAGTGATGAGCGGGCAGCGTTGGACACATCGGCCAACGCGGTGCGGGAACTCTGTCGCACCGTGGATCGGCTGATGGCCTAAGGAACCTCCTTCCCCATCATCTCACGTGCCTCTGGGCAGCCAGCGTCCTGCCGACGACGGTCATCGTGCGCTTGACATTCGAAGAAACACTGCAGTACAGACAGTAGGTTAGACAGTTAACCGTTCAGAGGAGAGAGCAATGAAATTTCTTGAAGATCCGATGCAGACGATGGGGGTGGGGTTTGTGCTCACCATCGTGTTGGTAGGGATATATTTGGGTTTAACTGGCATTAGTGCGGGTGAAGGCGAGTGGGGCCAGATGATTCTTCGCTGGGTGCACTTCCTGGCTGGGATCACCTGGATCGGGCTCTTGTATTTCTTCAACTTGATCAATGCCTCGTTCTTAAAAAGCCTAGATGGGCCGACCAAGAATGTCGTGATCCCGAAGTTGATGCCGGCTGCCCTCAATTGGTTCCGGCATGGAGCCACTGTCACTGTGGTGGCAGGGGTGTTGCTGTATGGTCACATGTACCACAAGGGCGGGACCGGTGCTGTGGCCCTGGCAATCGGTGGATTGCTCGGTATCATTATGATGGGCAACGTCCACGGCATTATCTGGCCAAACCAGAAAAAGATCATTGCCGCCGTCACTGCAGCCGCGCAGGGGACTCCCGCGCCACCTGAGATGGCGCAATGGGGACGGACCGCCTTGCTGGCTTCTCGCGTGAATTTCATGCTCTCGATTCCCATGCTGTTTTTCATGGGAGCCGGCAGCCATTTCCGATAGACTTTCAATTCCGTTCGCCGGTGGGCTTGGCCCACCGGCGAGGTGTTCCACCAGCTTTCCTGCTGACCTCGTCTGCCCCTCTATACCCAGTCTTTGAATAGGTCCCCTAGCCCTAACTGCTTGAGATTCAGGCCCATTTCGGTTCGTCGCCTTGACGGATGAAGAGGTGGAGCCGTATAGTACTGTCTCAACCTTCAAGAGTCACTGACGCATAGTTATGCCTACGGCCGTAGAACCACGCCTTGTTCAACAGATGGAAGGAGCCCCTTGGGAAATTGAGGGGTACCTCAAAGTCGGTGGCTATGAGGCCTGGAAGCGCTGTGTCAAAGAGTTGAAGGCCTCTCAAGTCATTGACGAGCTCAAAAAAGCCGGTCTGCGGGGGCGAGGCGGTGCAGGATTTCCGACGGGAATCAAATGGGACAAGGTGCTCAATCACCGGGTGAAAGAACGCTATTTTGTCTGCAATGCCGGAGAACACGAACCAGGAACGTTTAAAGACCGCCATTTATTGAAGACCTTACCGCACCAACTGATCGAGGGCTGTTTGATTGCGTCGTTTACGGTGCAGGCGAAGGCCTCTTTTATCTATGTGAATCATGAGTACCATGACGAGCGGCAGAATCTGAAGAAGGCCTTGGCTCAAGCCAAAGAACAGGGACTGCTCGGCAAGAATGTGTTTGGGAGCGGCTTCGACATAGAATTGGAAGTGTTTGAAGGCCATGGAAGCTACGTCGCCGGCGAGGAGACGGCTATGCTCGAGTCGATGCAGGGTCGTCCGGCAATGCCGCGACAGAAGCCCCCATTCTATCCGACCGATTTCGGCCTCTATGGCAAGCCGACTCTGGTCAATAACGTGGAGACGCTCTGCAACATCCCTCGTATTCTCCATAAGGGTGCCTCGTGGTTTACGCAGGTCGGGACGGAGAAATGTCCAGGGACCATGATGTTCTCGCTGAGTGGATCGATCAATCGACCCGGTGTGTACGAGATGCCGATGGGCGTGACGATTCGAGATCTGATTGAACAATGCGGCGGTGGAGTGCCAAACGGACGCAAGATCAAAGCCGTGTTTCCAGGTGGCCCGGCGTTTTCCATGGTGACAACGGATCAGCTCGATCTGCCCATGGATTTCGATTCGTTGAAAAAGGCTGGCACGGGGTTAGGATCGGCGGGCGTCATTGTTGTTGATGATGCGACCTGCATGGTGGCTAAAACGCTGCACTTTTCAAATTTTTTCAAGAACGAGAGTTGTGGCCAATGTCCTCCCTGTCGGATGGGAACCATAAACTTAGCCGCGCTGATGACAAAAATTGAAGCGGGACAAGGTACGCAAAAAGATCTCGATAGTATGTTGCAGCTCTGTGGCTTTGTGAAAGGGACCGGGTACTGCACGCTCGTGACCGGAGCCTCCGTCTTGGTGCAAAGTAGTTTGAAGCTGTTTCGTCACGAGTATGAAGAGCATATTCGGTTGCAGCGGTGTCCCTATCAAGAAGCACCAGCCGGGATTGCTGTGCATTCCTAGGGAGGGGTCATGCCGCGGGTGACGTTTCTTCATTCAGACGGACGAAGCGGAGATGTAGAAGAGAACGTTTCACTTCTTCAGGCCGCGAAAGAAGTGGGATTCCGATTGAGCTACGACTGTGGAGGAAATGCCTCCTGCACAACCTGCCGAGTGGAGGTCCAGATGGGGCAGGAGCATCTCTCGGAGATCGATTTCGACGAGCAGGACCTGCTGGATCGGGAAGCGTTGACGCAGCCATGGCATCGCCTGGCGTGCCAAGCACGTGTCCTGGGGGATGTTGTGGTGCGTGTGCCGGAAGCCAAATGGGAGAATCCAAGAATAGCCACGTCCGAAGCATGGGGTTGATATTCGAGCAAGAGGTGTTAGACTATCACACTAGCTCACGGTGGTGAGCTAGATCGATCTATAGAGGAGGAAGCCGATGGTTACGATTACACAGGTTGCGGAACAGAAGATACGGGAGCTGATGGCTGAAGAGAAGGACGTCGTTGGACTGCGGGTGTATGTCCGTGGTGGTGGGTGCAATGGCTACCAGTACGGCATGGCCTTCGAGTCCAAAATGGCCGAGGATGACACCGTCGTCGAGATGGGCGATGTAAAGGTCATTATGGATTCCCAGAGTGCGCCGTTGCTCCAAGGTGCGGAAGTGGACTATGTGGACAGCGTGCAGGGTTCTGGCTTTTCGATCAAGAATCCTCAGGCCAAAACGACGTGTGGCTGCGGCAGCTCGTTTAGCGCATAAACGTCCTCGTTAGAATGCCGAGCAATGGACCTTCCAGCAAGGACCGCTCGTACCCCGGGCGGTCCTTGCTATTTATGCCGTTCACCAGAGATACGTGCTGGAATGTCGCAAGTACAGGTAACGAGGCGCTATCGATTTTGCGCCGCCCACAGGCTTCACACTGATCAGCTCTCGCATGAGGAGAATTGGGCTGCGTTCGGAAAGTGTAATAATCCGAATGGTCATGGGCACAATTACGTCGTGCTGGTTACGATCAAAACCGGAGGAGCACAAGAGATGTGGGACCTAAACGACCTTGACCAGCTGGTTAACGAGCGGATTATTGGCCGGTTCGATCATCGTGACCTCAATAGCGACCCGGCGCTGGCAGGACTCACGACCACTGGGGAGAATATCGTCAAATTGATCTGGGACATTTTGGTGCCCCAATTGCCTGTGGGGTGCCTGCATAAAGTAGGTGTCATCGAGACGAGAGACAACTACTTCGAGTATGCGGGCGTCGCCTGAAACGACGAGGGAACGGAGTGAGGAAACAACGGAAAAGAGACACAGGACGAGAACCAGTTGAGGATACCAGCGGGAGCGGGAAGCCGGCGGACTTACCGGTACTCGAGTCGCTCGTCACCGAAATGCTTCTCGCCCTGGGGGAAAGACCGGGACGCAACGGTTTGCTGAAAACGCCCGAACGCGTGGCCAAAGCACTGGCGTTTATGACACAGGGCTACCAGCGTGACATCGACCATCTGTTGAACGGTGCGCTATTTCCGATCGAATACGACGAGATGGTCATCGTCAAAGACATCGATTTCTTCAGCATGTGCGAGCATCACTTACTGCCATTTTTTGGACGGGTCCATGTCGGGTACCTGCCCAATAAGAAAGTCGTGGGTTTGAGCAAGATTCCTCGGATTGTCGATACCTTCGCGAGGCGTCTGCAAGTTCAAGAACGGCTGACCGTGCAGATCGCCGAAACCATCAGCACTAAGCTAAACGCTCATGGGGTCGGAGTCGTTGTCGAAGCACGGCACCTCTGCATGATGATGCGCGGGGTGGAAAAACAGAACACGCTCGCCGTCACCAGCTCCATGTTAGGAGTATTTCGCAGTCAGGCACAGACTCGCGTGGAATTTCTGAAATTGATTCGCCGCGGCAGTGTCGGCGATCCGGACTGATCCCAGGATACATGCCTCCCTCATCGCCGACAACAGTTATCTCGTCTCATTTCTAACAAACTCGCGTACGGTATTGTTGAAGATGTCCGGCTTTTCCAGGTTCGAAAGATGGGCGGCGCCCGGAATGATGGTCAAGCGGGCATTGGGAATCCGATCTGCCATGAGTTTGGCGTCGGAAGGTGGAGTGGGAAGGTCCAGTTCACCGACGATGATCTGGGTGGGACACGTGATGTGTTCCAAGAGTGTAACGGAATCAGGCCGTTCAGCCATTGCCATCAAGCTTCCCGCGATGCCGCTGATCTGATTGCCTTCGATCATTGCACGTACGTGTCGAACAAGCTCCGGCTTCGTCTGGACTGCCGCGGGGCTCAGCAATTTTGGGATCATGATGTCGGCAATAACCGATGGTCCTTTCTGATAGGCCGTCTGCGCCATCTGAAACCGAGCTTGTTTCCCTTCTTCCGTATCAGCCTGCGCTCTTGTGTCAGCAAGTACCAAGCCTTTTACACGATCCGCATACTTTCGATAGAGAGCAAATAGGATGTAGCCGCCCATGGACAGTCCGACGAAAACCGCCTCCTGGATCGAGAGGTGATCAAGCAACCCGATCACATCATCGGCGTCTTGGTCCAGCGTATACCGCCAGAGCGGTGCATCGGATTCGCCGTGCCCGCGCAGGTCAATCGTCACGACTCGAAACTGTGACGAAAACGCTTTCTCCTGCTCTGCCCACATCGTTCGGTTAAGCGGAAAAGCATGGAAAAAGACGATGGGAAGGCCAGAGCCCCGATCGTTATAGGCAAGGGTGATACCGTTGACCTGGGTGTGCACGGTGCGCTCCGTAAGTTGTGGTGTTCGTACCATCGGCTGCCTGCATGGTCAAGAGGCCATTTGCGATCATCCAGCACGGCATATACAATTCCTGCTCTTTCTGAGGAGTAACATGACTCGTTCTCGTGATCAGGCTCCTGATTTGTTCACGCCTCCAGATCGTGAAGACACCGTCGAGGCTCCGCTTGCCGAGCGGATGCGGCCACGTGTGTTTGCGGATTTCGTGGGACAAGACGACATCACGGCACCGGATCGGCCGCTTCGGCGGGCCATCGAGGCCGACCAGCTCTCGTCCGTAATTTTCTGGGGGCCGCCCGGTTCTGGGAAGACAACGCTGGCCCATCTGATTGCCCGCCATACGAAGGCGCAGTTTATTCCATTTTCGGCCGTGACCAGCGGCGTGCCTGAGTTGCGCACGATCATCAAGGCAGCTGACCAACGCCGAGCGATCAATGGGCAGCGGACCATCTTATTCGTCGATGAAATTCACCGCTTCAACAAGGCACAGCAAGACGCATTTCTTCCGCATGTCGAGCGAGGTGCCATCATTCTCGTCGGCGCGACCACGGAGAATCCTTCCTTCGAAGTTATCAGCCCACTCCTGTCCCGTTCGCTGGTCGTCGTGCTCAAACCGCTTACCGAGGAAGCATTAGGTCAGATTCTTGATCGTGCGCTTGCCGACCTCGACTGGGGGCTTGGCAAATGGAAGGTGCGTGTTTCACCGGAGGCACGACTACGACTGATTGCTTTCGGCAATGGCGATGCGAGGGCGCTGCTCACATCGTTAGAATTTGTGGTGATGCAGGCGCCGGCAGGACCAGATGGCGCGCGTGTGATTGATGACGGGATGTTGGAAGCGGCATTGGGCAAGAAGGTGCTACGGTACGATAAGTCAGGCGAGGAACACTACAACGTCATTTCAGCCTACATTAAAAGCCTGCGCGATTCCGATCCAAATGGGGCGCTGTATTGGCTAGCCAGGATGCTGGATGCCGGCGAAGATCCGAAATTCATCGCCCGACGGATGGTGATCTTTGCCTCGGAGGATATCGGCAATGCTGATCCCTTCGCCCTTCTCATTGCCACATCGGTGGCACAAGCCGTCCAATTCGTGGGACTTCCAGAGGCGCAGATCAATTTGGCTCAAGGCACCACATACCTGGCATCACGACTCAAAGACAATGCGTCCTACGTCGGTCTATTGGAAGCGCTCAAGGATGCCAAAGCCTACGGCAATCTGGGGGTCCCGCTCCATCTCCGGAACGCGGTAACCTCTCTGATGAGAGACCTAGGCTATGGAGCCGACTACCGTTATGTCCACGACGACCCGTCAGCGCAAACGGAACAAACCCACCTCCCACTACCACTCAAAGGTCGACGGTACTACCGCCCAAAGCCTCTGAAATAGGGCCGATTGTCCCGATTTACTTTCTTGTCTAATCGGTTATACTTAGAGTAATGAAGCGAGGGGAAGGAAAACCATCGGCCACCGTGATTGCACTGAGTGAGCGGAGGAAACTTGTCCGAGCCACGTTGGTCGGTTCTGCCTTGGTATCGCCGAAGAAAGGCGGGCGTGCCTGTACGGCGGTCCTGGATAATGTGAACAAGATCGGGGCCGGACTTCACATCAAAGATCGATTCCCATCAAACGAGAAAGTTACGGTCTCGCTCGCCTTCCTCGATTCCGATCGAGTTGAACAACAGGAAAAACTCGATGGGACTGTCGCCTGGGTCAGGCCCTGGGAAAAGAAAGGATTCTTGATTGGCGTCGTCTGGGATGAATTGGTGACGAAAGAGAAGAACCGCTGGCTGTACTACTATCTAGAAGAAACCCTCAAAGCCTCTGTCTAAAACGCTCGCTGATTAGTTCATATTCAAACTCCAAAAGGAATGACGCAATTAGCCCAGCGAGACCAGCTGTTGCTTGACGTTTTCTAATTCAGCCGACAGTGATTCCCACCGGGCCGTCAGTCGCTCAAGATCGCTCTTCCACTCCCTCTGCTCCTGATGCAGAAGGTTCCACCTATCGAACTGTTCGTAGAGTTTGGGATCAGCCAATTCTGCCTCGCGGATTCTGATCTTCTCTTCGGCCTCACTAATCTCCGTTTCGGCGCGTGATACCTGCTTCTCCAATCGCGCCTGCGTCTTGGTGAGATCACGGCGCTCTCCACCACGCCCTTTTGGCAATACTTGCTGTTCCATTGCCCGAGTAGGGCCTGAAGAGGAGCGGGGAGATGCGCGTTGGAGCTCGTCGCTCGTTTCTTTAATCGACTCAAACTCTTGGGCTTTCTTCCACAAATAATACTCGTAGTCGCCGATGAAGTTTCGTGCCTGTCCCTCTTCAATCTCAACGACCCGGGTGGCAATGCGTGCCAGAAACGTCGGGTCATGGGAAATGAAGATGATGGTCCCGGGGAATTCTGCCAATGCGTCGGTGAGCATATCCACAGAGGCCGGGTCCAAATGGTTCGTCGGCTCATCAAGCAGCAAGGTATTGGCGGGTTCGACCAGCATGCGGGCTAACGCCACCCGGTTTCGCTCGCCACCGCTCAGCGCCTTGATCAGTTTTTTCTGATCGTCGCCGGAAAACAAGAAGGCGCCGGCGATGCCGCGCAGGAAATTCCTTTCCGCATGTTTGGTAACTTCTTCCAGCGATTCGAGAATCGAATGTTCGGGGTTCAAGGTTTCGGCCTGATGCTGGGCGAAGTAGTGCAATGTCACGCCGTGTCCGACGGTTCTGGTACCGGTATCAGAAGGAAGGACGCCAGCGAGCATCTTCAAGAGCGTGCTCTTTCCGGCTCCGTTCTCACCGACCAGTGCGATACGTTGGCCACGCTCTATGGAAAAATCGAGCGTCTTGTAAACGACTTTTTCGCCGTAGCGTTTACTGGCGCCAGCCAGCTCTAACACCTGACGGCCGCTGGTCGACGGAAGGGGAAACCGGAACTTGACACGCTTCGGATCTCGCTGGATTTCAATCCGTTTGACCTTCTCGAGCTGCTTGAGGCGCGACTGCACCTGACTGGCTTTGTTGGCTTGGTATCGAAAGCGATCAACAAACTTTTGAACCCGAGCGACCTCTTTGGATTGGCGAGCCGCCGAGGCGTGGAGTTGAGCATCCTTTTCGGCTTTCAGTTTGCAGAAGAGCGAATAGTTGCCTCGGTATTCTTCGATTTTGTGATGCCGTAGTTCCCAGATATGGGTGACGACGCGATCGAGAAAGGCAGTGTCGTGGCTGATGATCAGGAGCGTCATACCCGACTGCAACAAAAACTGCTCGAACCAGCGTTGAGTCGGCTTGTCCAAATGGTTGGTCGGCTCGTCCAGCATGAGCACGTCGGGATTGGACAAAAGCAGATGTCCTAACGCGACCCGCATCCGGTAACCTCCGGACAGTTTCTCGACGGGGCGATCGAAATCGACTTCCGTGAACCCCAACCCCATCAGGATGCGTTTGGCTTCATGCTCAGGGTACTCGTCACGATGTGTGGCATCGAGGACGGTCTTGCCAGTAATGGTTTCGAGTTCCTGCGGAAGGTAGCCGATTCGAAGGCGAGGTCGCTTGCGGATCGAGCCTTCATCGGGTGACTCTTCGGCCAGGATCATACGAAAGAGTGTGGTCTTGCCGGCGCCGTTCGGTCCGACTAGGCCGACTCGTGAATTCGGGCGAAGATGTGCGGAGGCCTCAGAAAGCAGGATCTTCGTGGAATATTGCTTGCTGACGGATTCAATTTGGAGCATCGGCACAAACCTTCTATGTGATAATGGGATGTCTAGATCACCCGAGATGCACTCGAACAAGGGAAACAGCTAGCAGGTCGGAAGGCGAGGGAGCTGGAGAAAGCTGAGCATAGGTGATACGTGCAACGTAAACATTCTACAATCCTAAATCCTTGAGGTGGTTATCCGGCACAACGGTTACGCTAAACCTCAAATAGAGCAGCCGGTGAATCTTAAAAACACCAACGTGGGTTGAAGACTCTTTCCGATCGCGCCAATTACGATACTGCGAAAATTAGCGATCGGCTCAACCGAAGGTTAGTATGGTGGAGCTGGCCGGGATTGAACCGGCGACCTCGTGAATGCCATTCACGCGCGCTCCCAACTGCGCTACAGCCCCACCCAGGGAGATTTAGAGAGCGAAATTGCTATGGAAAATTGAGACGTTGAAACAATCCAGGGCATGCTAACACGCAGCTTAGAGCCAGTCAACCGACCAATCGTTGCCACACAGTGTCATGATCTTGAAGAAGGATGTGCTAGCTGCACACATCGCAACGACCATCTTGACAAAAGAAGAGGTCGCACCTACCATGAGGGCCCTTGGCTCTGATCTCCCAATCGGGTCAGAGCCATTTTTTCGTGTCAACACCGGCTGTGGATATCTTTAACTATGGGCAATCTCGTCATTATTGGTGCTCAGTGGGGCGATGAAGGCAAGGGCAAGATCGTGGATATCTTAGCCCAAAACGCCGATATCGTCGTGCGCTATCAAGGCGGTTCCAATGCTGGGCACACGGTCATCAACGATCGTGGCACATTTGTTTTCCATCTCATCCCTTCAGGGATTCTCTATCGTGGCACATTGTGTGCGATTGGCAACGGCGTTGTCGTTGATCCTGGTTCTCTGATCGAGGAGATGGATCACCTGCACGGTCAGGGTGTGAAGTTCGGGAAGAATTTCGTCATTAGTCAGCGGGCTCACGTCATCTTGCCCTACCATAAAGCAATCGATCGCGCGTCAGAGCAGTCCAAAGGGTCACGCAAAATCGGCACGACCGGACGTGGAATTGGACCCTCGTATGCTGACAAGATGGCGCGGATCGGAATTCTCATGGGGGATCTGCTGAACCCACCATTGTTCAAGAAAAAACTTGAAGAGAATCTTGTCGAGATGAACTGGTTCTTAGAGCGACTCTACAAAGTCGAGACATTTCAGGTCGACAAAGTCTTCGACCAATATATGGCGTATGCCGATCGACTCAGGAGTTATATCGTCGATACAACCACGTTGCTCAATCGCGCGATCGGGAAGAACAAGACCGTCTTGTTTGAAGGGGCGCAAGGTACCCATCTGGATGTGGATTTCGGCACCTATCCTTACGTGACTTCGTCCAGTTCAGCGGCAGGTGGTGCCTGCACGGGAACTGGCGTGGGTCCTACGATGATCGATGCGGTCCTGGGCATTGCGAAGGTCTATACCACCAGGGTGGGCAGTGGCCCCTTTCCAACTGAGCTGACTGACGAGGTTGGACAGGGGTTGCAAGAACGTGGAAAGGAGTTCGGTTCGACTACGGGGCGTGCCAGAAGATGTGGCTGGTTCGATGCTGTCGTTGTCCGCCATGCGACACAAGTCAACGGATTATCCTCCCTGGCGGTGACCAAGCTCGATGTGCTCGATGGCTGCAAGGAGTTGAAACTCTGTACCGGCTACAGGCACGGGAGCACTATCTATAAAGATATGCCAGCGGATCTGGACGTGTTGACCGGTTGCGAGCCGGTCTATCAACGGATGAAAGGGTGGACTGCTGCGACGACAGGGACAACCAGCTACAAGCAGCTCCCGGTCGAAGCGAAGCGATACCTTGCCCGCATCGAAGAGTTGGCACAGTGCCGAGTCGACATGATCTCGACCGGATCCAAGCGTGCCGAAACGATCATGCTGCGCAATCCCTTGGATTGCTCTCGCCGCCGCTCCAAACGCTCCTGAAAATTAGTCAATGGTCATCAGTCAGCCAGGAATGTTAGGATGGGCCAGTGTTGGTCCGTCGCAGTGTTGGAACGAATGAACAAACGACGGTAGTGCCAGTTTCCATATCCCTCTTGTGAGCCGGTAGCTCAGTCGGTAGAGCATCGCCCTTTTAAGGCGAGGGCCCTGGGTTCGAGTCCCAGCCGGCTCACCAGTTTTCCCCTCCAATCTGCCCACGTGCGCTGTTTCAATGGCTGAAATTGCTCACTGTCAGCCTGATGGTCCGATCGCCCGGATGTCTTCTCCTCTGACCTGTCCGTATTCTGGCGAGCCCATAAATCATGGGCTAAAGGAGGCGGCTATGATGAGAGCAGAAGGATGGGGCAAGAGCTGGTCTGATTTCATGCTTGACACGGTTTATGTATAAAAGGGTGACGCTGTAGCTGTAGTAGAAAGAAAGTTGCAAATGAGCGATTACACTGTGTCGCCCTATGTTGGATTCATAGGGGCATTTCTCGCGGCCTGGGCTGGATTGACCCAACCCTGTTGGCCGCAATCAGATAACGTATCACCAGACGCCCGAGCCATTCTGAAGCGCGGGACGATCGAAGTAGGAGGGGCAGTCGGTTACTGGGAGGAGTTCCTCTTTCCCACCGAGGCCCACTCGGCCAGTCGTCGAGCTGTCTTTATCATGCCTAAGCTAGGCGTGGTACTGACCGATGAAATGGGTGCCGGCCTGCTCTCTGGAAACCTGGAGGTCCTGGTTGAGCCATTCTACAGTCGGTTTCAGAATAGCTTTTCTGCTGATATGGTCGGGGCGTCGCTGGGCATGAAGTACAATCTCCTCTCATTCGGACGCTGGATGCCCTTCTGGGATGTTGGAGTGGGATTGCTGTGGACCGATCTCGCTCCCCGTATTGTCGAGGACAGTAGTCAAGTGAACTTTGTGCTGCAGACGGGACCAGGTGTTCAATACTATGTGACGACACGCATGGCTGTGACAGTGGGAGTGCGATACCATCACGCCTCCAACGCCGGGATAGGAGAACGGAACCTTGGGTTGGACGCCGTACTTCCATATGCCGGGGCATCTTGGATTTTGTTGCACTAACAGAATGCTGAAAAAGTCCTCCAGCGGCGTTCTCGCATCACTCAGAGGCTCAATGTACCGAAGCGTACGCCTCGCCCCTTCGCTCGCTGCGGCCTTGCTGGACGGCCTTTTTGAGCATTCTGAGATGTAGAGTGCTATAGGTCTTCTGTCATCGTGCAACGGTGCGCGAAGCAGAATCCGAGTTTTTCAGCAGACTGCTAAGGCTCTCTTGAATTCACGCGACGGGTTGCTATCTGCTGGGCTAGCCGTGTGCATGGACGGCATCACCATGGATTACCATGGAACCGGGCGAGATCACATTCCACTATGCCGATCACCAGAATGATCTCCAGCTTGACGTCATCAACTTGAACTGACCCCGCACTTTCAGTACAAAGACTGGTACAAATCAATCACGCATGAGTGCTGAGCGAGGCCAGCCCGATAAACAAAGGGGTATCCGTACTACTCTTCCAGGACAGCGCCGAGGGAGGTCTCCTACACGTTTCGTCGCGGTGATACATCGTTGATACTCGGTTCCTAATGAGCCTGTTCAAGGGTCACGTCAGGTTCGGATGCCAGAGTATCTTGATAACACTTACAGCAATAGCGATCCCTCATGCCAGTGGTTCGAAGAGGGCATACTTCAATCGGCGAGTAAGAATGTGAGCGAAATATGGAGAGCCATGGGGTGAGAGTCACGCAGATTTCTGGGGATCTTCTTGCGGCGGTAATTCTTTAGCGGCTTCGATGGATTGCTGGATTTCTTTTTGGGCCGCATCCATTTCGGCTTGGATCGTTCGCATTTGAGGGTCCATACTGTTTCGCACGTCGGTCGCCGCTTGCCGGAACGTTCGCACGATCTCTCCGAGGCCTTCACCGAGATGCTGCAGGTCGTCAGGCGATACCGCTGCCGATTGTGTCGCTTTGAGCGCGGCCTGTTGCGCCTGTACGCGGGCCACCGCCTCTTTGTTCACAATGGCGGAAGGACGTTTGGCGGTCGGTTTTGCCTGAGAACCAGCCGGCAACGGTGGATACGACGCGTGAGCTTTTGGAGGGGGCGCCGCAGCCCGCTCCTCCATCGAGAGCACTGGGCTGGAGGCAGATGGAGATGCTTGATTTGGTGAAAGCGTGGTTGTGTGCGGAGTCTGAAGGTTTGTGCTGTAGAGCAAGGAAGCCGTGGTGCCGGGTGTCAGTTCTGGACCAGGGACATAGGGAGCGAGTGGCCTTGTTGTTGCTGGCGATGTTCCTGTGGCCGGTGGTGGAACTGTTGCTGCGATACTTGCCGGAGTCTGAACTGCCTGTGGTTGCCCGGTTTCTTGTTGGACCGGGTCAGAAGCTGGTTGAGGCACGTCGGTGACTTCTTTTCGAAAGCCTTTCAACGCCTTGCCGACACCCTCGCCGATCTGTGGCAGACGGCCTGCGCCAAAAATGATGAGCACGATGACGAGAATAAGAATGAGTTCTGAGAAACCCATTGTGCCGAACATGCCACGGCCTCGAGTGTGATCCGGAGAGTGCCCTTGTGGGATGATTGAATCTAGCCGCCCCTTAGACATGGTGTCAAGAAAAGGTCGAAGCAGAATGCTCAGACGGAAATGTCAGAGAAGAGATACGATTTCGGTTTGAAGTGGTAGCCCATACACCACGGCTTCGCAATCTGATATATAGACGTCAAGCTCACTCCTGATCCCAAACTCTCCCGGCAGGTAGATCCCCGGCTCGATAGAGAAGCAGGTTCTCGGCAGAAGCCGACGGCTATCCTGAGTTTCCAGGTTGTCGATATTGGCTCCATTACCATGAACTTCTTCACCGATCGAGTGGCCGGTTCGATGTATGAAGAAGTCACCGTAGCCCGCCGTGCGAATCGTCGTGCGGCAGACATCATCAACTTCCCATCCGCAAGGAAATCGGCCGGTGGCCACCTGATCCTGGACAAACGACAGTGCTGCATCGCGTCCGCGTCGAACATGTTCAAAGATCATGCGCTGTTGTGTCGGCACTTCCCTACCGGTATAGCCTGTCCAGGTGATATCCCCATAGGCCGAGCCCGGTGCTGTTTGTTTCGCCCATAAGTCGATCAGAACCAAATTGTCCCGAGTGATGAGAGAGGAGCTTGACGCAGTCGGCCCATAATGGGGATCGGCGCTGTGGGCATCAACCGCTGCAATTGGAGCGCTGGACGTGGTCATGCCTGTATCGCGAATACGTGAGAGAATGAACTGCTGCAGATCATATTCGGATAACCGACGTTTGTTGGTGACACAAGACGCCACATGGGCGAAGGCCTCATCGACGATGTGTCTGAGCGCCGTCACGGCGTACCGATGGGATTCCAGTTGTTCATCTGTCCAGACTGCCTCGAATCGTTGGACAAGATCGGCTGATGTGACCACCTCAAGCCCAAAACTTCTGATCAACTCAACGGTGCCGGCGTCCACTCTGGACAGATAGGGAACGGCGTTGAACGGTGAATACTGCATGGCGATTCGCCGTCGGCCTCGCAACAGCGAGGTTAACAGCGAACGTTGCTGTTCCCATGACACGTACCGCTGGACCTGACCGGGTAACTCGTCCAGCACATGTGGTTCGATTCTGTGAAGGAGTTTGACCGGTTCTCCCGACGTGGGGATCCAATAGTACCAACGCCGAGTGACATGCTGGATCGGATCAAGGAGCAAGACCCGATAGGCTAATGGGTCGCTACCGCGAAAGTCGTAGAAAAGCCATCCATCAAGAGAGCCTATGTCTCCGAGTGCGTCTTGGATTGCAGCGATCCGCGTTTGGTGGGCAACGTCGCTCATGAGTTTCCATCTTATCCTCGGGGTACAGGCGCGTCAATCAAGCTCCGGGTCTGTATGTGAATCATGGTACAATGGTGCTCCTATGGTTCTAGGATCACATCGAGACGTCCCATTGTATCGAGTTATGTTCTTCTTCGGGCCTGAGCCAGTCCCGGGGCAGTCCCACGTGTTGGCCTGTGTGTTCAATGTGAAAAAACGGAGCTGGAAAGCAGGCATTCAGATCTCCGTCGAGATGAGCGCCAACCAGCTGGCGGGGCTTCGCCAAAGGATGCGACTTGATGATCGACTCGCAAAGAGTTTGACGACACTCGACCCTCAGGAGCGTCCTCACTATCAAGAGCGTATAGTGGATTGCTTTGCACAAGCTGTTTGCTGGTGCAAGCTGGATCTAAGACTGCAAGCGGGTGTGGTCCAAGAAAATCAGCGAATCCACGTTGATGAGTTATCCATTGAATTAGATCAGGAGGCCAATAATCGTGCAGACGATGTGCTCGCTTACATCTTGGGAGAGTTGGATCTGACTCTTGATCATTCGATGCCGTCATCCTGTTAAGGTCGAGATCTCTCGGGGGTTGCATTCAGGAGAGAATTTGTTATAACGCACGCGAGGACTAGTGTATGATTGTGCGGATATCCCATCGTTGTGGATCTGAAAAGGAAGGAGGCGCTTCACGTGAGACTCCCAATCGTGATTCTCGTCGTCATCATCACCTACTGTTCGATGTTTGTCGCTCCGGCTTGGAGTCAGTCGTCGTCCGCTGACACACAGCAAGGGACGGCTTCCGGGGCCGGCATGGGAGCTGCCTCAGCTGCCGCCACAATCTTGTATTTCCCGTTTAAAGCAGCATTTGCTGTTGGCGGTGGAATCGTCGGTGGTCTCGCGTATGTGTTTTCGGGATTCAGTGAGCCAACGGCGAAAAGTATCTGGGTTCCCAGCATGTACGGGACCTACCTCATTACCCCGGAGCATCTCAGCGGCGATCGTCCGGTACGTTTCCTCGGTGTTGGTGCCGAAAATGAGGGAACCTCCGTCGCGCCTGCTCCGATGAACTAGCCGCGCATTGAGTATGAAGCCTGTAATTGGCGTGACCCCAGACTTTAATGCCGGTGACAGGAAGGACATGGGCGGGCACGAGCCAACCTATTTTTTGCGGGCTCGCTACATTCGGGCCGTTGAAGAACTCGGCGGTATTCCTCTGATCTTTCCTCTCGTAGCGGAACCGTCTGCCCGGCGGCGGCTTCTTGACCGTGTTGATGGGTTGCTCCTCACCGGCAGTGGACCAGACCTTCCGCCGAGTCTCTATGGAGAGCGGCAACGCTACAAGTTTCCGCTGGTGAGCGAGCGCCGCGCCAACTTTGAGCTGGAGTTAGTCCTTCAGGCCAAGAAGCGGGATCTTCCTCTCCTAGGAATCTGCGGAGGGATGCAGACGGTGAACGTCGCCTGTGGAGGGAGCCTGTATCAGGACATTCCCGCGCAAGTCCCCAGTGCGTTGGATCATCGTCAAAAAGCGAAAGCGATCCATGTCGCTCACCCAGTGACGGTGACACCCAAGAGCCTCTTGAACAAGGTGGTCGGAAAAAGAACCTTCATGGTGAATAGTTCCCATCACCAATCGGTCAAGACAGTCGCTCCGTCGCTCTGCGCAAGTGCCATGGCACCCGATGGGATCATCGAAGCGATCGAATCCCCCGCACATCGATTTCTCCTCGCGATCCAATGGCACCCCGAATTCTTGTTCGAGCGGCATATGGTCCATCGGCGGCTGTTTGAAGCCCTGCTCCGTGCGGCCCGCCGGACGCGTGCATAATCTCTCCGGACCATTCCAGCAAGCACCGCCAGCTCGTTCCCTGGTCTCTGGCTATACGTTGATCTCAGATGGAGCCGTAGTGTCGCGACTCTATCACAGCGAATTCCGGTACGTTGAGCGTGGGAGGGACCGTGGGTAGCCAACTTCTCCGAACGAAACCCATCGATCAAATTCTGGCCGATGCCGAACATCCAGAGCATCGTCTCAAGAAAACATTGACGGCGTGGGATCTCACGGCGCTTGGGATCGGCGCGATTATTGGGACCGGTATTTTCGTCCTGGTCGGAACCGCCATCGTCGGTGATGCACACCGGCCAGGAGCGGGACCAGGGATTGTACTCTCCTTCGTTCTTTCCGGCATCACCTGCGCGTTAGCCGCGCTATGTTATGCCGAATTTTCATCGATGATCCCGGTCGCAGGGTCAGCGTACACCTTTTCGTACGCCACGCTGGGTGAGTTCCTGGCCTGGCTCACGGGGTGGAATCTGATTTTGGAATATGGTGTGGCCTGCGTCGCGGTGGCGATCGGCTGGTCCGGCTATTTCAACAAATTATTGAAGCTTGCGGGCTTGGAATTGCCCTATTGGGCGACGAATCCACCGCATTGGGCTGGTGGTCCGGAGGGAAGTATCGCTAATTTTCCAGCTGCCATCATCGTCTTGTTGGTCACGGCCATCCTCGTGATAGGAATCAAGGAAAGTGCCCGTGCGGCTGGCATAATCGTGCTGCTGAAACTTTCGGTGGTTCTCTTCTTCATCGCCGTGGGGGCTCCCTCTGTCAGCGCTGACAACTGGACACCGTTCATGCCGAACGGATTTGAAGGGGTCCGTGCCGCGGCTGCCATCATCTTTTTTGCCTATATCGGGTTCGATGCGGTCTCAACTGCCGCAGAGGAGGCTCGGAACCCCCAACGAGACGTTCCGTTGGGTATCCTTGCTTCGCTGGCTGTGTGTACCGTGCTCTATATTTCCGTGGCGGCTGTCCTCACCGGCCTGATTCCCTTCAGCCAAATTGACATACACGCTCCAGTGGCTGAAGCGCTCAGCGTCGTGGGGTTTAAATGGGGCGCGGCTATCGTGGCTATCGGAGCCGTGGCGGGTATCACGAGTGTATTGATCGTCATGATGCTAGGACAAATCCGCGTGTTCTTTGCTATGTCGCGCGATCGGCTGTTAAGCCCGAGGCTCTCACAGGTTCATCCAACGTTTGGAACGCCCCATCGGGCAACGATTCTGACCGGAGTGGCTGTCGCGATCCTGGCGGCGTTGTTCCAGATCGGGGAAGCGGCCGATATGACCAACATCGGAACTTTCTTTGCCTTTATCCTCGTCAGTTTTGGGGTCATGTTGCTCCGGTACGTAAAGCCTGATCTGCCCAGGCCCTTTCGTCTTCCCTTCATGCCTCTCGTGCCCATCATGAGCATCGCGGCATGCCTATACCTCATGGCTGGTTTGCCTTCGGCAACATGGATCCGTTTTGTGGTATGGACCGTTATTGGCATTCTCGTGTATGCGGCGTATGGGATGAAACACAGCAAACTAGCCGCTCAGGCTGTCGACAAGTAGTCCGCCGTCAGGATGAATCAAGAACAATTCTAGTGGGAGTCTAGTCCGGCTTTCCAGAGGGCTGGGTTGCGGAAATGGGTGCCGCGGTCGAAGTCTCTTCAATGGAAACTGCTGCAGCAGCCGGGACAGGCGATGCAGGGGCTGTGTCTACTGGATCGGTCGCGGCTTTGGGCGGAGTGGCCGGTTTAGGTGGAGAGGTAGCTGGCTTGGGCGGCGCTGGTCTTTCCGGCTTAATGCCTCCTTCCCAGGCTGGACCCGAATACATGTTTGCCGTTAAGCCCTTTGTCTTCCATTTTTCCTCGAAATCAGCAGCGGCCTTATTCGGCGTTTCACCAAGGCCCATGACATTGTTCCAAGGATAGACTTTCGGGCCGATCTGGCAGCCAGATTCCGTCCGCCGCAAATAGATCGCGATCGGATTGCCCCGGTAGGGTCCAAGAAAAATATGGACAGATCCAACGTACTCGAGCAATGAGGCCATAAGGCCCTCCAAAGGAACGTTCATGATGCCACAAGAGATGAGAGGAGGGCAAGGCATTCGGTAGAGGGACAGAGGTTTCGCTTCCTCACTTCAGTGAGGGGAGGTCTTCCATCCCTGCGTAACTCAGAGAATTCGCCTGAGAGACACTGCACAAAGTTGTTCACTCTATAGTATGTTGAAAAGAAAAAATGAAGGTCAAGGTCATAGGTCGGCCTTCGCGACGCGTTCTCGTGTCCGGTCGATGGAGCGCAAGAGCGCTTTGTGGCTTCGGCACCCCACCACAAGTTTGGCATCTGAAATCATCACGGGGCGATAGGGAAGCAGAAAGCGCTCTTTCACGCGGCGGATACGCGCGAGGGATTGGGCCAAACGTCCGGCCGAGATATTCCCGTCTGCCACGGCTTTGTCAACGGCAGTCATCGCGGCGACGACTCGGTTGCGGTCTTTACAGATCAACGGCATGTCGCAACCGGCTTGGATGGCCTGGATGGTTGCGTCGCCGATGCCATAATGATCAATGATGGCATGCATCTCAAGATCATCCGTCAACACGACACCGTTGTAGTGCAACTCCTCACGAAGAAACCTTCCGATGATCGTCGGGGACAGGGTTGCCGGCCGTTTCTCATCCAACGCCTGATACAGCACGTGGGCCGTCATCATCGTCGCCACGCCGTTCACCACCGCTCGCCGGAATGGAGGAAACTCAATATGCTCCAATCGTTCGCGCGGCGCCGTGACGATGGGCAACTCCTTGTGCGAGTCAGAGTTGGTGTCGCCATGGCCAGGAAAATGTTTTCCACATGCCACAACGCGGTTATCCTGAAGCCCTCCCACTGTGGCCAGCCCCAATTCAGCCACGAGGTCCGGCGTTGTGCCGAAGGCTCGATCACCGATCACCGGATTGGCGGGGTTGCTGTTCACATCGAGCACCGGAGACATATTCATGTTGATGCCGACAGCCTTGAGCTCTGTGGCAGTCGTGGCTGCCGCCGCGTAGGCCAGTTCAGAGGAACGGCATTGCCCAAGGACTCCGCACGGTGGGAAAATTGTAAAGTCTTTCGGCAACCGTGAAACCCGTCCGCCTTCTTGATCGATAGAGATCAGGAGGGGGGAGTGTGGACTGCAGCGTTGAAGATCGCTCGTCAATTCCGCGATCTGTACGATCGATTCGAGATTTCTGGAAAATAGGATGATCCCGCCGGGCTTATATTCCCTGATGAAGGAGGCGAGGTCAGCCGACACAGTGGTGCCATCGAACCCTATCATGAAGAGTTGGCCAATCTGGTCGTACGACATCGTCGAACCGTTTTTCTCTTACCCTATAGTGAGCGATTGATGAGGAACTGGATCAACAGTCTGGTCCCGATGCCGGTTGGGCCTTTAGGGATATACGCCCGCTCCCGCTCGCTCCAATCGGTGCTGGCGATGTCGAGATGCACCCAAGGGGCGTCGCCGACGAACTTGCTTAAGAAGAGAGCCGCTGTGATCATGCCACCCCCACGCCCGCCGATGTTCCGCATGTCGGCCACATCGCTGCGCAGTTGCTCGAAATATTCTTCCCACAACGGCATTTCCCACACTCGCTCGCCTGCCCGAAGGCCGGCCTTGTGAATCGCATCTTTCAACGTGGCATCGGTGCCGAACATGCCGATCGCGAACTGACCCAGCGCGACGACACAAGCCCCCGTCAACGTGGCGATATCAATGAGCGCGGCCGGCTTGAATCGGGTCGCATAAGCGAGGCCGTCGGAGAGGATCAGGCGGCCCTCGGCGTCCGTGTTCTGCACCTCCACGGTTTTGCCCGAAAGGGTCTTGACCACGTCACCAGGTCGCATCGCCCGGCCCCCGGGCATATTCTCCGCCGCCGGGAGAATGCTGATGAGATTAAGCGGTAGCTTCAGACGAGCCGCTGCTCGCATCGTAGCTAATACCTCAGCTCCACCAGTCATGTCGGCCTTCATCTGTTCCATATTCTCGGCCGGTTTGAGCGAGATCCCACCCGTGTCGAAGGTGATCGTCTTGCCGACGAGCACGATCGGGCGGTCGTGTTTGTTCTTGGCTCCGTGATACTGGAGAATAATGAACTTCGGCGGTTCGTGGCTGCCTTTTGCAACCCCCAGCAGCGCACCCATGCCGAGTTGTTCCATCTCTTTTTGTTCGAGGATCTTGAGATTCACGCCGACTTCCTTCGCCACGGTTTTTGCCTCACTGGCGATCTTGGTCGGTGTCATCACATTCGATGGATGGTTGCAGAGATCCCGAACATAGACCGTTGCTTCAGCGGTCGCGACACCGCGACGAATCCCTTCCGACAGCTGGCGCAGTTGATCTTTCCGCGGAGCCAGAACCGTCATCGCCCCCACTCCCTTACCCGTCGGGGCGTCACTGCGGTAGGCCGTGAATTGATAGCTTCCTAAGATCGCTCCTTCAGTCATGGTCTGGCCAACGTCAATCGGCGACGCCCCATGCGGCACGATGCCCGGCAGCGCCGCCACAAAAGCACCGGACTTGGCTTGGCGAACCCGTTTGACGGCATGGCCCATTGCCTGTCGGATCTGATCCAAACCCAGATCATGTTTTTTCCCAAGCCCGACCAGAATCAACCGCTTCGCCGGAATTTTCCCGTGTGTATGAAACAAAACCACCTCACCGGTCTTTCCATCGAACTCCTTTGACTGGAGAAGATCACGGAGGGCTCCACCGAGCGCTCTATCCAGAATCGCCCCATCTTCCTTGGGCAGTCCCTCCCCTTCACACAGCAGGAGGACCAGCGCGTCCGTGGTTTCGGTGTCGACGTGTCCTTGTTTCGCGTGAACTCGCAGAATGGGCATTCAATTCTCCTTTGATGCATCAATGGGCAAGCAGCATCAGCCAATTGTTGGTTGTCATCGGGATTTCTTCATCGTGCTCGACGGTGCTATTCTTCACACTCCCCGCATATCGGGTGCCCAGATGTGCTTGTGGAGTTGCAACTGAAGGCGAATCGGTAATCGATCCGCCAAGAGCCATTCGGCTAACTGTCGCGGATCCAACGCACCAAATACCGGACTAAAGAGAACCGCACAGCGATTGGTCAACTGGAAGCGATTCAGAATACTTTTCGCCCATTCGTAATCACTCCGGTCCTGCATGACGAATTTTGCTTCATCCTGTGGCCGCAACCGTTCGACATTGGGCCAGTGCATCCGTTCCGTCATGCCGCTTCCCGGGCATTTCACGTCCAAGATAATACGCACCGATGGATCGACGATGGCGGTATCCACGGCTCCGCTCGTTTCAAGGAGGACTGTGAATCCTTCATGGCACAATCGACGAAGCAGCACGCTGGCATCCGGTTGCGCTAACGGTTCACCTCCCGTCACCTCCACCAACTGACACCCATAGGATTGCACTGTGTCGAGAATGTCATCGATGGACTGGTCCGTTCCGCCAAAGAACGCATACTCCGTGTCACACCAGGTGCATCGCAACGGGCAACCGGTCAGACGTACGAACACGCAGGGGAGGCCGGCAAAGGTCGACTCGCCTTGAACGCTATGAAAAATTTCAGTGACGCGCATGAGCTGTGTGTGGACGAACCGAATCGTCGATTGGATGATTCACCGAGGAGGCGGTTGATTCGATCACAAGGAGTCACTCATCGCCATTTGACGATCGGCCAGTTCTGCTGTCGGGCGATGGAGGCCATGCCACGAATCGGGTTCACCACTGTCGGATGGCCTACGGCCCGGAGCAGGTCGAGATCACCAGGGCTGTCCCCATACGCATAGCATTGCGACAGGTCCAACGTCAGTTCATGGGACAATCGATCAATGAGTTGGCGTTTTCCCTCCCCATAAGGCAGAGGTGGCACAAGGAACCCGGTATAGAGTCCATTCTGCTGCTCCAATCGAGTGGCAAAGCAACCATCAGCTCGAAGGGCGTCCGCGATGGGGGCGATCAGAAAATCGATGGATCCTGTCACGAACACGATGGCGTGGCCGGCACGGCGATGCTCATCGAGCATCCGCATGGCGGTGGGAGAAACACGAGGACAGAGTTCCTCACGGCAAAACTCTTCGCCCAATGGTTGAATCACTTGGGAAGGTTTTCCAGCAAGATACAGCTTCCGCTTGCGGAGCGGGTGCAGCGACAATGCCGGGAAATGCCGCAGGAGCCACGACAGGCTCTCACGGGCTTCAGGCCACCCGACGATTCCACGTTGCCACAGCCAGCGGAAAAATCTCACTTCACTCGCTTCACCGGGCAAAATCGTATTGTCGACATCAAAAAATGCCGCAATGGAAGAGGAGAGACCTTGCTCGTCTGTTCGCGTCATGGAAGCACGCCCCAGGACAATTGAGATGCCGATTCTACCGAACGTCCGGTTGATTGACAACAATTTTACCCTACTTCTATAATGCGCACTCCTTTCCCCTCAGATGCTGACAGGAGGCCGGAATGCAGGATGGTCAAACAAGCCTGCAACAAGGCCGCAGCGAGCGAAAGCCTGAGGCGTATCTCTGGGTACGTTGAGGGTTTGAGCGATACCACAACGCAGGTGTAGGCTTCGTTTCAACATCCTGCTGAGTGCCGAAGTGGTGGAATGGCAGACACGCACGTTTGAGGGGCGTGTGGCGAAAGCCGTGCGGGTTCAAGTCCCGCCTTCGGCACCATCATATCGATGCAGCTCTCTCCGATTTCCAACTAGCGCCTCCGGGCCATTTGGATCTAGACTTTCGCCTATTCCCATAGGACACTAGCCCTCTCCTGAGGTCTTTATCTTAGGAAGCAGTAGGCTGGGACGTCACCATCAATCATCATTGGCCACGTGACATGGTCGCTCCTGTGAGTTGAGCTGCCTGTTGAGGTGCTGTCGGCGTCGCGCGGCAAGGAGCCTCATCATGAGTCCTACGAGTCACCGTCCTGAATTAGATCTGCTGCGCAGGCAGGTTGCTGATCTCGCACGTGAGCTTGCCGAACGGGATCGAGTGCTGCACGAACAGACTCGTCACTTCGAGGTCGCACAAGCTCTTGCTCACCTGGGGAGTTGGAATTGGGACATCGCAAGCGGCGAGGTGGAATGGTCCGACGAACTCTACCGAATCTTCGGCTATGAATCTCGATCGCGAGCGATCACCTTTGACAGCTTTGTGTCGGCGGTACTGCCGGACGATCATGACCGGGTGCTGGCGTCGATCGATGACGCGTTGGCAGGGGCCGCAGCCTACGACATGGAATGCCGAATCGTCCGCCCCGATGGCGAAGTACGGACGATTCATTGTTGCGGCGAGGTCGTGCGTGATAGCGGCGGTCAACCCCTTCGTATGTTCGGGACGGCCTTGGACATTACCGATCGTAAGCTTACGGAGGCGATGCTTCGGACTTCGCAAGAAAGACTCCGACAGACCCTCCGTGCGTCAGGGACTGGACTCTGGGAATGGAACACGGAAACGAACGATGTGGTCTTTTCCGAGGAATGGAAACGCCAGCTGGGATACGAGCCGGTGGAGATTAGTGATTCTGTTGAGGCCTGGACGACGCTTCTGCATCCAGAAGATGGTGATGCGGCGATGGCCTACATACGAGACTACGTGTCTCGTCGCGAGGGAGACTATCGACAGGAATTCCGGCTGAAGCACAAGGATGGGCGGTACCGATGGATTGAAGCACGGGCCTCGTTTGTAACGGAGGCAGATGGCCGACAGATTCGCCTCCTCGGCTCACATACCGATATTACTGATCGTAAACTGATGGAAGAGTCGGTACGGGAGAGTGAAGAATGGTACAGAACGTTGGTCGAGCTTTCACCGTCGGGTGTCTTTGTCTTCAGTGAAGGACGAACAGTCTACGTCAACCACACGGGTGCCGTCCTCCTGGGAGCGAACGCTGCGCAGGAAATTCTGGACCGGCCGACGTTTGAGGTCATCCATCCGGACTATCATCAAGAAGTCCGTGAAAATGTGAAACGCCTGTTGAACGGCGGAGTGTCCGTCCATAGTGCGGAACGAATCTATCTGAAGATGGATGGAACACCGATTCCGGTCCAGGTCGAGGCAGCTCGGATTACGTGGAATGGTAAACCAGCCATCCTCGGCCTGTTCTGCGATATCACTGAGCCCAAGCAGGCGGAACAGGCCCTCTGGAAGAGCCGGCAGGCCATCCGCGCGCTCCACGATATCTCGTCGGCGCAAAGCCACTCGTTCAAGGAACGGGTCGAAGCGCTGCTCCAGCTCGGGTGCCGCTTCTTCGACCTGCCGATAGGGATGGAGACCTTTGTCCGGGGCGAAGAGTTGGAGGTGGGGCAAGTGAACGCGCCCGGCATGGCGTTCCATCCTTGCATGCGCGTGTCTCTGACCAAGACGTACTGCGGCGAGACCCTTCGCCAGAGCGGGCCAGTATGTTTCGCGCATGCCGGTGCTTCTCCGGAATGGCAGCAGCACCCAGCCTATGCCGCGCTGAAGCTGGAATCGTACATCGGGACCGTGATCAACGGACAGGAGTGCACCTACGGGACTCTGTGTTTTGCGAGCGTCGAACCCCGCAACACGCCGTTTACGGATTCCGAAAGGGATTTCATTCAACTTATGGCACGGTGGCTCGGCGGTGAGTTGGACCGCCAATCGGCTCTGGACTCTGTGCGTCGGAGCGAGGAACGATACCGAACCCTCTATGATGAAACCCCCTCCATGTATTTCACCGTGGACGGAACGGGAATCCTTAGGTCCGTCAACCAGTACGGCGCGCAGTACTTGGGCTATCGCGTCGAGGATCTTGTTGGGAAATCGGTGGCGGCTATCTTCTTCGAAGAAGACCGAGAGCGCGTCTGCGCCGAGATGGAAACGTTCTTTCGTCATCCGGAAGGAGTCGCGCAGTGGGAATTCCGCAAGGTGCGAAGCGATGGCGCGGTACTGTGGGTACGCGAGATCGCGCGTGTGGTGCAGAGTGGGGATGGCGAATCACTAGCCCTCATCGTGTGCGAGGACATCACCGTGCGCAAGCAGGCGGAGAAAGCGTTGGCCGATCTTAACGCCACGTTGGAACAGGAGGTGTGCGACCGGACGCAAGCCCTGTGCCAGAGCGAGGAACGCTTTCGGCAATTCCTCGACAACGCTCCGAATGTGACCGCCCTGAAAGACCACAATGGGCGGTATGTCTATACCAATCGACAGTTCGACAAGGTATTCAGACTTTCCCCAGGCATAGCCATAGGGAAGACGGTTGAGGAGTTGTTCCCTCCCGAACAGGCGGCCCAGTCTCACTCGCACGACCAACAGGTGCTACTCAACGGTTGTGGACAGCAATTCGAGGAAGTGACGCAACAAGAGGATGGGCCTCATACCCATATCGTGGTGAGGTTCCCCATCATCGATGCGTCAGGCCATCTCTCTGCCCTGGGCGTTATTGCCACTGATGTCACGGAGCGTAATCGTACACAAGAGGCGTTGAGGGAGAGCGAGGCTCGGTGGCAGCAGTTCGCCGAGTCGGTCGGTTCAGCATTCTGGATCGCGGATGTGACGCTGGACGAACGGAAGGTCTTGTATGTCAACTCGGCATTTACCCGCATCTGGGGCATTGAGCGGGAAGAAATGTATCGAAACTGGTTTCTCTGGCTCGACTCGATCCATCCGGATGACCGCGCGCGAGTGAAGGCAAGTCATGATCGGTTTGTTGGAGGAGGAACAGCCGCGGTGTTCCATTGTGAGTACCGGATCGTGGGACGAGATGGTCATGTCCGCTGGATTTCTGATCGCCGCGTCAGAATGGCGGGGTGGGAGAATCGTGTTGCCGGTATTGCGGAGGATATTACCCAACACAGGCAACAGCTTGCGTTGACAGCTCAAACAGAAGCGGTCGGGAAAATCGGGGGATGGGGGTTCGATTTCCTGACAAACCATCTTTCGTGGAGCGACGAAACCTACCGGCTGCATGAGACCACACCGGAGTTGTACAGCCCGACCGTGGAAACAGCGTTGAATTTTTATACACCAGAAAGCCGACTCCTTCTCGCCGAGGCGCTTGGAAAAGCGGCGACCCAGGGGATGTCTTGGGATCTGGAGTTAGATCTCGTCTCAGCGAAGGGCCGCCGGATTGCAGTCCGGGCTGCCGGGAAGGTCGAAGTCGTGAACAAACGGGCCGTTCGCGCGTACGGAACGTTCCAAGACATTACCGAGCGCAAACGGGCAGAAGAAGCCCTCCGGCAGGCGCACGATGAATTGGAGCGCAAGGTCATCGAGCGCACTGCAGAATTGCAGGCCAGCGAAGATCGCTATGCACGTGCTACGGCCATCGGCAAGGTTGGAGTCTGGGAATTAGATATCGTCACGGGTGAATACCACGCCGATGCCAATCTCAAAGCCCTCTTTGGCTATGCTCCTGAAGAACTCTCCACGGATCCCTATATGTGGCTGAACCTGGTCTGTCCGGACGACCAGCCGATCGCCATGAAGAACTGGGAATTGATCCAAAGCGGAGCAGCCGATGCCTGTCACTACGAGCTTCGAATGGTCAAGAAAGACGGATCCATGGTGTGGACTGACGTTCGATGCCACAGCGTTCGTGGTCAGAATGGGCAATTGACGCACCTAATTGGCGCGACAGTCGATATCACCGAGCGTAAGCAGGCTGAGCAAGCCCTGCGGGAAAGCGAAGAACGATTCTCCAAAGCCTTCCGAACAAGTCCTCATCCGATCGGAATCACGGAGGCAGCAACGGGTCGATGTATTGAGGTGAACGATGCCTGTCTTGACGTGTTCGGTTTTCGTCGAGAGGAGGTGATTGGAAACACCACGTTGATGCTGGGTATCTGGCCGAATCTCGAAGAGCGAGTACGGGTCATCGAACGCTTGAAAGCTGGACAGCCGGTGCGGAACATGGAGTTTGTGTTAAAGACCAAATCGGGTGCCGTGCGCTACCTTCTGACCTCCGCTGATCTCGCGGAGCTCAACGGAACGCAATGTGTAGTGACTGTTGCTAACGACATCACGGACCGTAAGCAAGCCGAAGAAGCACTACGCAGGAGCGAGGAGCGTTTTGCGAAGGCGTTTCAAGCCGGTCCCCACCCGGTCGTCATTAGCGAGCTGGATTCTGGTCTCGTGGTGGACGCCAATGATGCCGCCTGTCAGCTGTTCGCCTATCGTAAAGAGGAAGTCATAGGACGCACGACGCAACAAATAGGACTCTGGCCCTCGACGGAGGCACGGGACCGTTATCTCGAACTGTTGATGCGCCAGGGATCAGTCCGCAACGTGGAAGTGGCTCTACGAAGCAAGAGTGGCGAAATTCGCCAGTGCCTCTTGTCGTCCGAACTGATTGAGTTGAACGGCAAGCAATGCAGTGTGACGGTTGGCGACGATATCACTGAGAGCAAGCGCTTGGAAAAGGCGCTTCGGTTGACTCAGTTCTCCGTGGATCAGGCCGTCGAGGCGATCGTGTGGTTAGACCCGAACGCTCGAATATTCAGCGTCAATGATACCGCTTGCCGAATGTTGGAGTACTCGCGCGAGCAACTGATGGCCATGACGGTCCATGATATTGACCCAAATTTCCCCGTAGAGCGGTGGGGGACTCATTGGAATTATCTCAAAGAGCAGGGAGCGCTGACATTCGATGCAAAGTTTTGGTCGCGAAGTGGACTCGTCTTGCAGACGGACGTGACCGTCAATTATCTGCAACATGAAGAGAAAGAGTACGCTTGCATGATCTTGCGGGACATCGGAGAACGTAAACGGGCAGAAGCCGAGCTCCGTCGCTCCCATACATTCTTGCGACAGGTCATCGACACCGATCCAGACCTCATCTTTGCCAAGGATCGCGCCGGTCGTTTTACGGTGGCCAACAAGGCGGTCGCCGATTGGTATGGTACGACGGTGGAAGAGTTGATCGGGAAATCGGATTCCGACTTCAATGCAAATGCCGAAGAGGTGGGGTTCTTTCGGCGGAGCGATCTTGAGGTGATCTATTCCGGCAGGGATCGGTTCATCCCGGAGGAAAGGCTGACCAATGCTGAGGGAAAGACGCGCTGGTTACAGACGGTCAAGCGGCCGATCTACGACGATCAAGGACAGGTTCACATGGTGCTGGGTGCCGCGACGGATATCACGGAGCGCAAACAGATGGAGGAGATCCTCGTACAACGTGAACGAGATTTGAGCGCCGCACTTCAAGAACGAGAGCGGATTAGCCAGGACCTCCACGACGGTATTCTCCAATCCCTGTATGCTGTTGGACTTGGGTTGGAAGCGTGTAAGCCACTGATCAGGAAGCGACGCGATCATGTGGCGAAGAAGTTCATGGCGACACTGGATCACGCCATTAGCCAGCTCAATCAGGTCATGACGGAAGTCCGGAATTTCATTGCCGGCCTCGAATCTCAAGTCCTGCAGGGTGGAGACTTTTCGACCGCCCTGCGGACTATGGTCGAAACGATGTCCATCTCCTCTTCCACCAGATGCCGTGTCAGAATCGATGATGAGGCCGCACGGCGGCTTTCCACCGAACAGGCACTCCATATCATCAACATCGTACGGGAGGGGGTGAGTAATGCATTGCGCCACAGCCGTGCTAAACAGATCACCGTCTCGCTTCGGGATCTTATCCGCTCTGATCGTCTGGCCGTGACGGATGACGGTATCGGGTTTAACACCCGTTCAGTTCAGGGGGTTGGCCATGGGTTAGTCAACATGGCGTCACGGGCTCAAAAAGTCCGGGGCTTGTTTGCCATCCAGTCGAAACCTGACAAGGGGACAAGGATCTCACTCGATCTTCCAAAGGATACGCATTATGCTCACAACTAAAACTCAAGCGATTCGAGTACTGCTCGTCGATGATCATGAGGTTATTCGCGTGGGGCTGAGGACGGTGCTTGGCCAAACCCAGGGCGTCTCGGTGATCGGGGAAGCGGGCACCATGGCGGAGGCAGTCCAGCAAGCGCAGCGGTTGAAGCCCGACGTGATCTTAATGGATGTCCGACTACCGGACGGGTCCGGTATCGACGCCTGTCGGGAGATTCTCGGAGCCCTGCCGGGGACGCGGGTCATTTTCTTGACGTCCTATGCCGACGACGACTCCGTGCTCGCCGCAGTACTCGCCGGCGCTCATGGCTATGTCCTTAAAGAAATCGATTCACCCGCCTTGCTCGAAGCCATCCGCTCGGTGGCGAAAGGTCAATCAATCTTGGACTCTCATGTGACTGAACGGGCGCTGCGGTGGCTGAGAGGGCTGCACGATCTGCCAGCGACCTCTGGTACGGACCAGCTGTCTTCTCAGGAAGAACGGGTCGTTGCGTTGGTTGCCGAGGGAAAGACCAACAAGGAAATCGCCGTCGCGCTCGGGCTCAGCGATAAGACCGTCAAGAACTACTTGGCCAACGTCTTTCAAAAGCTTCGCATTACTCGGCGTGCACAAGCGGCCGCCTTTTTTGTGAAGCGGCAAGGATGAGGGACCAACATTCGGATCTACTGCTTTTAGGTGCAAAAAGTTAGTTTTACAGCTATCCTTCATCCCTGGGCATTCCACTCGCGCTTCCTGTAGTGTGGCATCAAATTATTAGTATACATAACTACTCCGCGTGCACACACGGGGAGGTTGTCCCGCATGGTTGCTAGTCTCTTCCTAGGGTTGTTCCTGTCTCTCAGCTGTGTTCTCTGGATGCTGATCCGACAGCGCCAAGAGAACGTCCTGAATTCAACCGTCATCGCGGCGACGAATTGTGGTGTGCTCGTGACGGATGCGAGGGTGTCCCATCATACGATCGTCTACGTCAATCCGGCTTTCCTGGTACTAACCGGCTATGCTGAGCAGGAAGTGATCGGTCAAACGACGTCGATCTTGACCGGGCCGGATACAGACCGGGCCTCAATGGAAAAGCTCGCGATGGCTCTCCAAGATGGATGGGCATGTCGTGTACGGATCTGTCATTACCGCAAGAACGGCACCTCATTTTTGAGTGATGTTTCGTTGTCACCGGTGAAAGACCGCCTGGGTCGGGTGACGTCGGTTGTTTGGACGATGAGTCAAGTATCACAACGTGGTCAGATTACAGAAGTGCCTGATAAGGCGCAGGGCGAAGATATCGTTGCGCGTCGGCAGGCCGAACAGGCACACCGGGATAGCGAGGCGCGACTTGATCTTGCCGTGCAGGTCGGGCAGGTTGGGTTCTTTGAACATGACCACCGGACAGATTTTCTTTCTTGGTCACCGATCCTACGGGACATCTACGGCGTCGGTAGCGATGAGCCAGCTTCCTGGCAGCGTTCCCTTGACCTCATTCATCCCGATGATCGGGACCGGGTGGTCTCAACGGTACAACGAGCCTGTGCTGTGACAGGCAATGGCCTGTACGAGGTCGAGTACCGTCTCATCAGACCAGACGGCGCCATGCGGCACATCCGTCTTCGTTCTCTGACGTCGTTTGATAGCGATGGTTCATCGAGGCAACCGGTGCATACGCTCGGGACAGTCGTCGATGTGACCGATCGCAAAAACGTTACTGCCCGTTGGCGCGAGTCAGCACGGATGGAGGCGATCGGCGCGTTTGCCGGTGGTATCGCTCACGAGTTGAATAATGGTCTCACGGCCGTGCTTGGCTTCAGCGAGTTGGCCCTTCCCTTGATTCCAGCTGAGACGAAGTCGCATCGCCATGTCGGGCAAGTGGTGGCGGCGGCACAAAAATCTCGCGAGCTGATCCAGCAATTGCTGGCCTTCGGTGGGCAGAACGACCACGGACGATGTCCATTATTACTCCACTCCGTGGCAAAAGAATCCCTCAGGTTCCTTCGTCCGACGATCCCCTTGTGGATTGAACTCAGAACGCAGATTCCACATGTGACCAACCCTATTTCGGCCAATGCCATGCAGATGCATGAGATGATTTTCCATCTGGTCGATCACGCCGTCCGTGCGATGCAGAAGAGGGGGGGAGTCCTCGACGTTCAGCTTCAGAACAGGGAGTTTGTCACGGATCAAAGCATGCCCTCCGGTCGACTCCCTGCTGGGAAGTATGTCTGTGTGAGTGTTCGGAATACAGGCGAGGGCTTAGACCCTCAGGGCATCAGCCGATTGGTCGACTCGTTTGCGACGTCCAAGGCCGTCAGCGAGGAACAGGGTGTGGGACTCGCGGTCGTTTACGACATTGTCTCGGCGCATGGCGGTACCTTGGCGGTTGAGAGTGAAATTAGAGCCGGCGTGACCGTATCAGCCTACCTCCCTGTTCTCCGGGCTTGTGCCCCGTTAACGGCTCAACAGGATGATCCCCTTCCTTATGGACACGAATGTATCTTATTCGTTGATGACGAAGATGCCGTGGCCCGTTTCGGAAGAGAGGCGCTGACAGCTCTCGGCTACCATCCAGTAGTCTGTAGAACAGCCGTAGAAGCCTTGGAGATCTTTCAAGTTGAGCCCACACGGTTCGACTTGCTGATGACCGATCAGATGATGCCTGGTATGAGTGGGGATCGTCTAGCACGTGAATGTCGGAAACTTCGCCCAGATCTCTCCGTCATTCTCTGCAGCGGGTCACATGGTGTACCCGGGATGGACGACGTCTGTTCGCAGGGCATGACGGAATATCTCCTCAAGCCGCTCACGTTGCATGAGCTGGCCTATACCATCCGCCGGGCCTTGGACCAGTCTCCCATGTATCCCGAAACTACGGGTGCGCCGGCCAACTCCGTCCCAGAACCATCAAGAATATCGATTGAGGTGTCGGATGCCGTCAGTCCTCGTCGTTGATGATCAGGACCAAGTTCGTCAGCTCATCCGAGAAACCTTGGAGCAGGCTGGTTACGAGGTTGAAGAGGCCTCTAATGGGAAAGAGGGAGTGGAGCGGTATCGGGCTAAATCGCCGGATCTTGTCATCATGGATCTTCTCATGCCGGATCAAGATGGGCTCGAGGCCATCATGACGCTTCGCCGGGAGTTTCCCGATACGCGTGTGATTGCGATGACAGGGGCAAGTGATACGATCGGCGTCCTCGATTTATTGGATGTCGCAAAGATGTTTGGGGCCAGGCGGACGCTTCACAAGCCATTCGAGCTGAATGTCCTCCTCGATGCAGTTGCTGCCGAACTGACTGTCTAGGGAACTCGCCGGGTACGCGCAACGCACTTCACATTGACATCACGACAAGGTCCCGTCAGACTTTGCCCGCCATGCCTGGATCACGCCCATCATGCTAGTGCTCAATCTGTCTCTGGGGACCCTCGTGACCGCCGTCGGATTCTGGCTCATCTGGGGGGGGACCGTCGCGCCAGCTCTCGTGGTTGGATGGGCCCTGAGCGTAGGGCTGTTTTTATGGGTCATGGCGGAGTCGATCACGGGACTATGGGCTTGGTCTACCTTGTTGCTCGGCTTGGAAAGCTTTGCCTGGCCCGTGGTGCTGATGATTCAACTCAGAGGCCAGGCTGACTCGCTTCCCGAATCTGAGATGGGAACGATCCTCTCAGCCGTCGTGCTGGGTCTCTTCGCATCTGTGTTCTGGATTTCATTTTCCTACGGCCTGTTCAAACGAGCACGTACGCTGGATTCGGCTGGAACCGAGCCGCAGGTCGCAACGGTGACGGCTTCTCAGGCGAATAAAAAGAAGAAAAGCCGTTAGCCTTATCAATTCTCGACCGGGTCGATATCGACGACGAATTTGACTCGCCCCTTGCGGTACTCTCCCTCCACTTTCTGGACGGAATCATGGATCCGTCGGCTGAGAGCGGTGCGATCCGTTCCCTTTACCAAGAGGCGATACTGCTGATGGCCTTTGGAAGGCCTGCGCATTGCCGGCACTGGTCCTAATACAATCAGAGGCTCCTGGTCACAGGCGTTATGTAAAATCTCCGCAACCCATCGTTTGGCAGCCTCCTCGACAATTCTAGGGTCTTTCCCGGTGACCGAAAGATCAGCTAAGTGACAGATGGGAGGATAATGAAGAAGCCGGCGTGCCGTGAATTCTTCATTGTAAAATTGATTGGGATCTCCTGAGATCAAGGCCTGTACAGCATGATGGGTAGGAAGGCGCGTCTGCACGATGACTCGACCTCCTGCGGACGCCGGACATGCCAGATTGGTAGCATCAACCAGCAGGTGATAGGTTCGCTCAGCCGCTCGAAAGTCTGAGACGTGCAACCCGGAATCTGCCTGAAGGATCCCTACCAAGCCGTAGCGGGGCAGTGGCTCTCGGCTAAACAGTGCTTGGGTCCCGATAAGAACATCCCACACACCCGACCTGGCACCTTCCCGCAGAGCCTGAGCGGACGCCGAATGCCGGAGCGTATCACCATCGAGCCGGGCGACGTTGGCTTGTGGGAATATACGACGAACTTCGGTTTCAACACGCTCGGTGCCACCACCAACAGGACTTATATGGGGAGTACGGCACGAAGGACAGAGGTCGGGCAACCGATCTGCCTTACCACAGTAGCGGCAAGTCAGCCTGTCGGCTTCACGATAATAGGTCAGCGGCACGATACAGGACTCGCAACGAGGGACCCAGCCACAGTCTCGACACACCAAGGTCCCGGCGTACCCTTTCCTGTTAAGAAAGAGCAAGATCTTGACACGGTTCTGTAGGGCGTCGTGCATTGCCCGGATGAGCCTGTGGCTCAAGAGTGTCCGTGCTGACTCGTTGCGGAGGTCAACGAGCTCAATCGTAGGTTGAAGAGCCACGTCTTGTGGCACGTGATGGATCTCAGCTTCGAGATCGAACCTCGATTCAAGGGATGGATGACCGGATGCCAGCACAACGAGCGCGCACTCACTCTCCGCTCTCAAGCTAGCCACTTCTCTAGCATGATAGCGAGGCTCTTGAGGCTCTTTCAGGGCTGGGTCCTCTTCTCCCTCCACCCAGATGAGCCCGATCGATTGAAGCGGCGAAAATATGGCCGAACGGGTTCCTACGACAACCGAGGGAGTCTGCCCCTGGCTCTGTGGCCATCGAGCGGATTGTGAAGATGGGTGTGCGAGGGTAATCTGCTGGTCTGTGAGTCTTGAGAGCTGATGTGTCAACCAGGATGCTCTCGCGATCTCGCCGGTGAGAACTAGAGTGGATCGCTGCATTGAGTGGGCTTGATGAATGGCATCGGCAAGCCGGCTGAGCCGGTGTTCCCATGGGGCGTGGAGCACGAGCTTTTTCATGTGATTGCTTTGAAGACAGTGAGCGATATGCGCTTTCCATGAGGCGTCGATCTTCGGAAGCGTGTCAGTGGGCAGAATACTATCCTCTGGCATTCGACCATCATCCTCGCCCATGGTGACTGTCCTGCGCGGTTTTTGGAACTCGATGTTGGCGTTGCTCGAAGGTATGAGCGCTATCCACGACTTGTTGATGAGGGAGTCGATCCCCCGCACAGTGTTTCCCTGTCGAGTTGCTTGAAGTGTGGAGGCCAGGATTCCTAGAGTTCGTCGGGCAATTCGGTCCAGAATCGGCTTCAGATCGTCCGGACAAAGGCCGGCTTCCAGGGCCGCGCAACCCTGCGGAGTGGCCACGTATCGTGCGGGGGAGGCTTTTCGCCTTGCTATCGAGGGCAATATGAGCCGAAGACACTGGCCCCAGGGTGCAACGTAATATTCTGCGATCTTGCGAGAGAGTTCGAACAACGCCGGAGACAGCGTGGAAGTTTGCCCATCGCGGGCCAGAGAGCGGATCTCTCTAAGGGAAGCGGCCTGAATCTTGGTTGCGAGGTGGTTGCTCAGCGAGATGACAACCCCTTCCAGCACCATATGTCCAAACGGGACGAGGACGCGGTGCCCTATTACTAGGGTCTGAGCTAAAGTGGAAGGGACGAGATAGGTGAAAGCCTTCGCGATATGGCGAGGTACTATAACGTCTGCATAGAGCGCCTGCATTTGATGCGGAAGGGTCGAGAGCCCATTGGAAGCCATGCCGCATTCTAGCAGTCTAGAAATGCGAAGGACACCGGCAGACGGGCGTTCTTGGCTAGGAAGATGTTTGACAAGGCCTCTGAGAGGGACGAGCCAGTACTGACGTATCCCAGATCCTATGCTATTCCGTCTGGGTTCCAGCGGTTGGCGGCTGAGGAGGGATGCCTTTCTTGTTTGTGCCGGGTGATGTTGAGCCACTCTCATCAGGGTCATTGGAAGGATTTGCCTTATCCTTTGCTGGAGTCTGTGGAGAGTCGTCGACAGTCATGGCCCCTCGACCAGGGGAATCAGGCATAGCGGAAGTAGTAGTAGAGGAAAGGGGCTGGTCATTGTCGTCACGAGCACTCATAGTGGAAAGCCTTCCTTCCGGCTTTTGCACTTGAGTCTGAACCTCAGGTTTAGGTGCCGGAGTCTCCCCATCTGGAGTATACAGAAGAATCTCTACACGGCGATTCCTCATGCGGCCTTCTTCCGCCATATTCGTAGCAGTTGGTTTGGTGTCACCCAAAGCCACCGCACTGATCCGTTCTGGTTCGATACCGCCCTTTTCAAGGAGATACCGAAGGACTCCGTTTGCGCGCACTTTGGACAATTCCAAATTGCTTGGATACCGCGACTTGAGTGAAGGACCGATCTCCATGTTATCTGCATGGCCTTCGACTCGGATCATCCTCATGTCGCCGCTGGTGTGCAGGTAATCAATCAATTGATCGAGCACTTTATAACTATCAGGCTTAATCGCCGCATCCCCTGAGTCGTAGTGCAGGAACTTCGCGAGGTCCCCAAGGTTGAGTCGACTTTGTCCTGATGCATCCTGTATTTTCAGCTTGCTGGATACCAGATTAGCCGGAACCGTTTGACTGGCCTGAGTTGTGGGCGATTCCGGGATGACGACTACCGGTTGAGTAGGGGGTGCCGCGTTTCCAACGAGCTTGAATCGGTCTCCTTTGTAGACGCGGGTGTTGGCCTTACGGATAAGGGCAGTTGCCGTGTGAGATTCCACCGACAGCACCTTGAGTTGGCCGATCTTTCGTGGAGGAAGTCCGGCACTATGACGGTGAATATCGAGGAGATCGCCGGTCTTTAGTCCGTCCTCTCTGCCTCGATCTACATACACAACATTTGACTGTGAAACCAAGGTCATGGTCCGGTCGGCCTGGAGCTCAACAATCATACCCTCGAGCATACCCTCGAGGTTGGAGATGTTCGACGAAGGGTTTCCTTCGATGTCTGGCGCCGGTGCCACAAAACGCATGACGGGGTCCCCGGGGGAAATGGGTCCATAGCTGTGCACGGCCTCCACGGTCGTGAGAGCATGGTCGGCTTCGGTCACCTTCACGATCGCCGAACGATTCACGACAAATCCGAGATATTCCTTAGTCGCAGGGTGAAACACTTTCCGAACGCGCCGGTAGACCGTGAAAAGATCGCCAACTGCTACTTCAGTGGGATTATTGAGGTTGAGATAGAGTGTATCGCGCTTGCCAAGCAGCATGCGATTGCCCGTCGACTGATTATCGCCAGTTATCAAGTTTACGGTTCCGTCGATCGGAGATGATTTCTGGATAGCACCATTGGAAAAGGCGAGCGCGGCCTCTGAAAACCGAACGGAGTCAATCTCTGGTGTCTGTGCTAACGCGTCATCAAGCGAGACGCCGATTCCTGAACACAGGACTAAGACGAGAGGGGCGAAGGTTTTCATAGGTGGATTCCTTTTGAGGCTAGTGTTGCTTTGAAAACCATAGCAAAAGCCGTTGTATTGTCAAGAATTTGAGCTGGATTGGTTCGGAGTTTGACGGGCCGTTCTTTCTAGTGCTAACGTGAGTCCTCGTCATCCTTTATCTGAGCAGGGCATGGTGACTGATCGATGAATGGTAGTGAACAAGAGGGTCAGCGTCTCTCCAGGGGGTCCCGCCAGAAGGAGCGAATCGATACACAAATCCATCGGCGACGAACGGTCAAAGCGTTTTCGCCTCTGAAATCTGAATGGGAGGGTTCCCAGGCTAGACTATCTTCTTGTGAGTGTGAGGATGATAAGCAAGGCGAATGAGATTCGGCACTTGGTGTTTGATCGTGAGTTGCAACAAGAATGTAATCGCTCAACCTACTCTCCGCCGCCAAACCGTCTTCTCTAGGGCTTTCGGGTCTGCCTGAATTAGGTCCTTTGTTCGCTTGCTATCCCCGAGACCGGGACACTAAGATTTCACGCGTCAGATCTATAATATCCTTTCCAGGTCAATGCCTTGTGAGAGAAAACTAAATGACTGGAACCGAAGCTCTTCTTGAATATCTGACGAAATTTTTCCCGATCTTTCTCTTTCTCTTTGTCGCCTTGGCCTTTGGGGTGCTGACCTTGCTCGTCAGTCATTTTGTGCAGCCTAGGTACCCGGAGCCAGAAAAGTTATCAACTTATGAATGTGGGGCCGAGCCATTTTCCGACGCCCGTATGCCGTTTCCTGTCAGATATTATATTTTTGCGATGTTGTTCGTCATTTTTGACATTGAAGTGATCTTCCTCTACCCATGGGCCGTCGTCTTCACCAAGATCGGGGTGATTGGGTTGATTGAAATGATGATCTTTATCGGGCTGTTCATCGTGGCCTACGTGTATGCCTGGCGAAAAGGCGCACTGGAGTGGGATTGAGGATTGTATGGGACTGATCCAGCTAGGACGGCATGAAAAAGATGGGGCTCCGGACGTCATCACGGGGTCTCTTGAAAAAGCCGTGAACTGGGCGAGGAAGGGTTCTCTTTGGCCAATGACCTTCGGACTCGCCTGCTGTGCCATTGAGATGATTGCCGCCGTGTCCTCGCGGTACGACATGGATCGGTTTGGAGCAGGAGTGTTTCGTGGTTCGCCGCGGCAGTCGGATTTGATGATCGTTGCCGGAACCGTGTGCCGACGCATGGCGCCGGTGATTCGAAAGATTTACGATCAGATGCCGGAACCTAAATACGTGATTGCGATGGGTTCCTGTGCCACCTCAGGAAACATCTATGACAGTTACAGTGTCGTGCAGGGAGTTGACCGATTTGTTCCCGTGGACATTTATGTGCCCGGCTGTCCTCCGACTCCCGAGGCCCTCTTGGACGGCATCCTGAAGCTGCAAGAGCGCATTATGCAAAAACGTGTGTTTGTGACTCAGCCGGATCAGGTCAAGGCCAGTCTGAAGGTGTGACGCATCCTTATGCACCCACTGCTCCAGCGAATTCAGCAGACCTTTTCAGTCGGAGTCACCGGCTTGGCTGAGTGGCGAGGCGATGCGGCGGTGACTGTCTCGCGAAATAGGCTTCATGAAGTTGCACAGTTTCTGCGTAACGATCCCGGGATGGATTTTGACTATATCGTCCATGTGAGCTCCGTGGATTGGCCCGATGACGAAGAGCGATTCGAAGTGGTGTGGGAGTTCTACTCGATTCGGAAGCGGCATCGCATTCGGCTGAAGACGAGGGTGCCTGAATCCGATTGTGTCGTTGATTCCCTGACGGATCTTTGGAAAGGTGCCGATTTCATGGAACGTGAAGTCTTCGACATGATGGGTATCCGGTTTCGAAATCATCCCGATCTCCGCAGAATTTTAATGCCGGATGACTATACCGAGGGCTATCCTTTGCGTAAGGATTTTCCACTGCGCGGCAAAGGCTGGCGAGACACGTTTGATTTTCTGGATGAAGTTCCACGATAGGATGCTCTACCTGCATGGCATTCGAAGATCAAAGAACCACTGTTTATAAGATCGATCCAGAGCATCCGGAAAGCGAGTCGCTGCCGACTTTGCGAACGGAGGAACTTCTGCTCAACTTGGGTCCTCAACACCCCAGTACGCACGGTGTTCTCAAGGTGATTCTGGAATTGGAAGGGGAGCGGCTAGTGAAGTCCACGCCGGTGATGGGCTACCTCCATCGTGGAGTCGAAAAGCTGGCTGAGGACGGCACGTATCATCAGTTCATTCCCCATACAGATCGGCTCGACTATGTCTGTGCGATGTATAACAACTTTGCCTATTGTCGTGCTGTTGAAAAAATATTGAATTTACAAGTTCCAGAGCGGGCGGAATACCTTCGGACAATCGTTGCGGAGGTTCAGCGCATCATTGGGCATCAATTTTGGCTGGGTGCCCAGGCGCTTGACATTGGAGCTATGACCGTCTTCTTTTATACTTTTCGCGATCGGGAAATCCTGCTGGATTGGTTCAACGAGCTGTGCGGAGCCCGTCTCACAACTAGCTGGTATCGAATCGGTGGAGTTGAGCGAGACTTGACACCTGCGTTGATCAACAAACTCAAACAGTTCTTGGATTATTTCCCTCCGAAGATCGATGAATATCAGGTGTTTCTCGAGAAAAATCGCATTTGGCTGGGGCGCACCAAGGGGGTCGCCGTCATCTCCGCCGAAGATGCGGTTAATTTTGGGTTGAGCGGGCCGATTCTCCGCGGATCCGGCGTGGACTATGACCTTCGAAAGTACGAACCCTATAGTGCCTATCCAAAGTGCGAGTTCAGTGTGCCAGTTGGAAAAAACGGAGACACGTACGATCGCTATTGGATTCGGGTGATGGAGCTCTATGAGAGCGTCAAGATCATCCGACAATGTCTGGAACAGATGCAGGACGGGCCTGTCATGGCGGACGTGCCCAGCGTGACGCTCCCGCCGAAAGAACGGGTTTTTACAAACCTCGAATCGATGATCCAACAGTTCAAACTTTTCTCGCAGGGGTTTGATGCTCCGCCAGGAGAGATCTACTGCGGTACTGAGGCGCACAAAGGGGAGCTGGGATTTTACATCGTCAGCACGGGAGGGGGGAAGCCCTATCGACTGAAGATTCGTGCCCCTTCCTTTATCCACATGGGCGCGTTCGATCATATGGCCAGAGGCTATATGATCTCGGATGCCTGTACCATCTTCGGGTCCTACGATATTGTGATGGGCGAGTGCGATAGATAAATGGAAACGCGAGATGTGAACAGTGAAGGGTAAAATCGGGGGTTCGTTTTATGGTCCACGTGTTCCCTTTCACGGAGAAGCACCATGGGTTTGAAGCCGGCTACTAATCCAGACGTTGAAGCGGCAACGATCGAATTGAGTATCGACGGGAAATCCGTTACGGCACAGGACGGGGTGTCGTTGTATGACGTCATCTCGATGACGGGGAAGATTATCCCGGCCATGTGCTACCACTACACATTCGACCCGTTCGGTTCCTGCGGGATGTGTCTGGTGATGCAAGAGGGGAAGAAAGCTCCCGTTCGGTCGTGTACCGCGAAGGCGGCGGCGGGAATGGTGATCCGTACCGAAGGAGAGGATCTTTTTCTAGCCCGGAAGAAGGCCGTCGAGAAACATCTATCTGTACATCCTCTCGACTGTCCGGTGTGCGATGCGGACGGCCATTGTGAACTTCAAGATATGGCCTTCCAGCATGGCGTGACGAACCTGGCCAGTGCCAAGCAGAAATTCATTCCGGAAGATACGCGCAGTCCCGTGCTCGACTTCAATATGAATCGCTGCATTGCCTGTGCGGAATGCATCAATGTTTGCAAGGATGTGCTGATGATCGATGCCTTGCAGTTCATGAAGAAGGGTGGATTCAACCAGGTTGTGGCCAAGGGTGACCTCGCCCTCAATTGCGAATTCTGCGGAGATTGTTTAGCGGTTTGTCCGGTTGGCGCCATCACGAACAAGTTTTCCAAGTATCTGTATAAACCGTGGCAGATGAAGACGACGACGACGACCTGCAATTACTGTGGAGACGGTTGCCAACTCCATCTGGAAACGAAAGATGAAGAGGTGGTCCGAGTCACTTCCCCATTATCTTGGAAGAACAAGTGGGGAGACCGATCGGAAACTGCCAAGGGGCACGGTGGGCTCTGCGTACGTGGACGTTTTGGGTTCGAAAATCTGGATAGTAAGAGCCGGCTTACACAGTCCTTGGTCCGCGAAGGCGGTCAGTTGGTGCAGAAACCTTGGCTGGAAACGATGCATCTGCTCGTAGACCGTTTTGCCGAAATCAAACGCCAATACGGTGCCGATGCCATCGCTGGCCTCGTGACGGCCCGCTGTACGAATGAAGAGCTGTATCTGTTTCAGAAACTCATGCGCACGGCTTTTGGTACCAACCAGCTCGATAGCAGCGCCCGCTACGGCCATATGAACTTTGTGCTCGCCTCTCAACATGCTGTCGGACTGGGGAGAACACCAAATAATTGGGAAGATCTGACGAAAGCGAAAGCCATCATTTTGATCGGCTCCAATATTACCGAGACGAACCCGTTGACTGCTGTGCGAATCAAAGAAGCCATACGGGTCTACAAGGCTCAAGTGGTGACGATCGACAGTGCCATCACGAATATGGGGAAGTTGGCATCGCATCCGTTTTTGATCAAGCCTGGGACGGAAGGAGCCGTGATCGATGGGTTGGTCAAGGCAACCATCGACCAGGACTTGGTTGATGAGGAGGCAGTTGGGAAACATCCCCAGGCGTTTGAAGCGCTCAAGAGTGCGGTGGCGGATGTTTCATTGGAGCGGCTCGCAGCTCAGACCGGCGTTCCCGTAGGAGCCTTCCGCGAAATTGCGGCTATCTTTGCCGAATCGCCGAGGTCGATCATCCTGTGCGCGGAAGGGATCGTCAGGCGGCCCAATGGCTATCAGAACGTCTTAAAACTGATGGATCTCGTCTGGATCACCGGTAAGCTTGGTCAGCCAGGTTGTGGTGTGAACACGGTGACCGAGGAGCCGAACGAACAAGGCGCTGTTGATATGGGCGTGGCTTCCGAGTTCTTCCCTGGGCAAGCTCGGTTTGATGATCCCGCCGCCCGGGACCGGTTTGCCAGAGCATGGGGGGCGCCGCTTCCTCCGCCCGGGTCGAGTGCCCACCTCGTTGAAATATTGAAGCGGTGCAAGAGCGGCCAGATCAAAGCGTTGTACGTGCTAGGGGAAAATCCGCTTGCGACCTTGCCGGCTTCAATGGAGGTGCGAGCTGCTCTCGATCGGCTGGAACTGCTGGTGGTGCAAGATCCTTTCTTGACCGACACGGCGAAGATGGCGCATTTCGTGCTCCCAGCCTGTACCTACGCGGAAAAGGACGGGACCTTTACGAACCTTGAAGGTCGTGTGCTTCGCGTTCGTCAAGCGATGGATCCACTTGGAGAAAGCCTGCCGGACTGGCACATCATGACCGCCCTCGCCAACGCCATGGGGTGTCAATGGGAATACCAATCGGCCAACGATATTCAAGCCGAGATTATGAAGCTGCTGCCCGGATACTATAATCTCGGTCAACCACGAATCGTCACACCTGTTCCTGACCAATATTTGTCTGCCGGCTATGCGGCGGAGGTCAAGGCTCGTTATCGCCCTACACCTTTATCAGGGGAACTCACGCGGCCTTTTGCGCTGTTGATGGGGCAGGTGCTGATGCATTCGGGAAAAATGTCGACGCAAGCGTCTGGGCTTATCACGATCGCTCCGAACACCGGGAAGCTGCGGATGAATATCCAAGATATGGAACGTCTGGGATTGCACGATGGGGTGAAGGTGCGTCTGATCTCGGATCGGGGCTCCCTTCAGCTTGGTGTGCAGCCTGACCAGTCCATTGCGCCTGGCACGTGCTTTTTCCCGGAGCATTTTAATGAACCGCCAGTCAAGGATTTGATGACGGTGTCGGTTGATGCCACGACTGGTGTCCCGTCGTTCAAGCAGATCTGGGTGAGTGTTGAACAGGTATAGCGGATGTCTATGGGTCGCCCGTTCGTGACGAGGAGTCTACGATGAGTGTTGCAGCCCTGACCAAAAAAATCCTTCAGGCCGCGCTCTTCTATGAGATTTGGGATGCGATGAAAGTCACGTTTCGGCACATGCTTCATCGACCGATGACGTTTCAGTATCCACGGGAACAACGCACGATTCCGGATGCGCATCGCGGTGCGCTTGGCTTGCTTCGATACGACGATGGGCACGAGCGGTGTGTCGGCTGCGATCTGTGCGAGGTTGCCTGTCCATCGCATTGCATCAAGGTGATTAGTGCGGAGGATACGACCCGTCCACTTCAGCGCTATGCCAGCGAATTCTATATCGATATCACGAAATGCGTTTTCTGCGGCTATTGTGTTGAGGCCTGTCCCGTCAATGCACTGGCGATGACCAAGATGTACGAATATTCAACCCACGACAAACGCAGTCTGCTGTTCGACAAAAAGCGGTTGTACGACATTGGCGAACGCCACCTTGATGATGGAAAGAAATATTTGTATGCGCACAACCAAGAGAAAGATGTCGAACAGAGCCGCGAGTACCGCTACTATTTCCCACAGTCGGTACAGAAGTCGACCCAACCACCTCCCAAACATCTGAGTTGAGCTGAATCCATGGTCGGAGTGTTTTTCACGTATTTCGCATTGGTCAGTATTGCCGCCGGTGTTTTGACGGTGACCTTACGGCACCCGGTTCACTGTGCGCTCTCCTTGCTTGTGTTGCTGATGCACGTCTCCGGCCTATTCATCCTGCTGAACGCGGAGTTTCTGTGGGCCGTGCAAGTCATCGTCTACGTCGGCGCTATTCTGGTGCTGTATCTCTTTGTGTTGATGTTGATGAATCTCAAAACGGATGAACGATATTTCCACCAATCGGCGTTGTATGTTCTGGGGCCTGCTGTCTTGGGGGCCGGCTACGTTTTGTACCACCTCCTGCGGTCTCCATTTGACGGGACGAAGGGGAATACGCCGGCTGCGGCCGTGCTGCAAGACGGAGATACCTACGCCGTGGGTATCACGATGTTCAGCGACCATCTCTTGCAGTTTGAGATCGTCGGCATATTTCTGCTTGGAGCTGTCATTGGTGCGATTGTCCTGGCTAAGACGCCGAAACAGCTCGATGCGGAGAGAGAGCGATCATGATCCCGCTGTCTGCCTATACGGCCGTCAGCGCCGTTCTTTTCATCATAGGGCTCATGGGTGTGCTTGTCAGACGAAACTTCATCATTGTGCTGCTGTCAGTTGAAATCATGATGAATGCGGCCAATATCAATTTGGTCGCCTTTTCGCATTACTTGGAATCAATGGCAGGGCAACTTGTGGCCCTGTTCATCATTGCGATTGCAGCGGGCGAAGCAGCCGTCGGGTTGGCCATCATCATCGTTGTGTTCAGAGGCAAGATTTCCACGAATGTGGATGAAATGAACCTATTGAAGTGGTAGCAGGATGTGGACAATCACCTCCAACAGCGCAGTCGGTAGCTTGTAGCCCTCAACGTACTTCCAAGCGTACGCTTTAGGATCCCGGCTCCGTGAGCAATGGTTGGCGAGGTGAACATCCTCGGAATGGCACGAGACTGTGTCCGATTTGACTGATCTCCTCATTAAATTGATTCCCGTGTTTCCGCTGCTTGCTGTTCTGGTGAACGGACTGCTGGGATCCCGCTACTCTCACGACCTGGCCCATCGATTGGCGTGGGGGTCGGTCGGTCTCTCGTTTCTCTGTACGGTCGGCGTCTTCACCGACGTCATGCGGACAGGGGTTTCCCATGAAGTCATTGTCTATCAGTGGATCTTCGGGGGCGATCTTGCGATCAATTTAGCCTACCTGGTGGATCCCTTGACCTGTGCCTGGTTGCTGGTGGTCACCGGCGTAGGGTTTCTCATCCACGTCTATTCCGTCGGCTATATGCATGGAGAAGCGGGATTCACGCGCTTCTTCACCTACATGAATCTCTTCATGGTCTCCATGCTGCTTCTTGTCATGGGGAACAACTATGTCGTGCTCTTTATCGGTTGGGAGGGTGTCGGGCTCTGTTCGTATCTTTTAATCGGCTATTACTACGACAAGGTTTCCGCTGCCAAAGCAGCATCCAAGGCGTTCGTGGTCAACCGGATCGGCGACGCGGGATTTCTTGTAGCCATCTTTCTTGTCTTTGTCAATTTTAAGACCCTCGACTACACAAAGGTTTTTGCCCAGGCTGGGCAACTGTCTCCGGACATGGCCACCGCCATTGCCCTCTGTCTCCTCGTGGGTGCGATTGGGAAGTCCGCGCAGCTTCCCCTGCACACATGGCTGCCCGATGCAATGGAAGGCCCGACGCCGGTGAGCGCGTTGATCCATGCGGCGACGATGGTGACGGCCGGTGTCTACATGATCGTCCGTAATCACGCTATCTTCGATCTCTCACCATTCGCGATGTCGATGGTCGCATTCGTCGGGGGAGGCACCGCGTTGTTTGCGGCGACCATCGGACTCGTCCAGACGGACATCAAGCGCGTCTTAGCCTATTCGACTGTCAGCCAGCTCGGATACATGTTCCTGGGTTGCGGGATCGGTGCCTATACGGCCTCGGTGTTTCATGTCATGACCCATGCGTTCTTCAAGGCGTTGTTGTTCTTGTCGGCAGGGTCGGTGATCCATGCATTATCGGGGGAACAGGATATCCGGAAGATGGGCGGGCTGAGCAACCGAATTCCATGGACCCATCGTCTGTTTCTGATCGGCACCATTGCGATCGCCGGGCTTCCTCCCCTAGCGGGATTCTGGAGTAAAGACGAAATTATGGCCCATGCCTTCACCCATCATCACTATCTCCTGTATAGCATGGCGGCCGTCGGAGCCCTGATGACATCTTTTTATATGTTCCGTCTAACCTATCTGACATTTTATGGTGCGTCTCGGATGGATACTCATACGGCCGAGCATGTGCACGAATCTCCGATGGTCATGGTTGCTCCCTTGCTGGTCCTTGCCTTTCTCTCGATCGTAGGTGGATTAGTGTTGGGGTTTCCACCAGAGCATGGCTGGCTGCATGGATTTTTGGGACCGGTCGTCGGGGGTGAGGCTGAGCATGAGGCCGGTGCCGGCATGGTGATTCTGCTGATGAGCATCGCGATCGTCATTGCGTTGCTCGGATGGGGTCTCGCACATTTCCTGTATGCCGTAAGTCCGATGACCGCGGAAGGATGGGCAGAGAGATTTTCAGCGGCCTATCGGGTCTTACTGAACAAGTACTACGTGGATGAACTCTACGACCTTCTTTTTGTTGAGCCGCTCAAGCGTCTGGGTGCACTGCTTGACTGGTTCGATCGTACGGTTATAGACGGTATTGTGCGCGGGGTGGGACGGCTGACAGATTGGGGTGCCTCTGGCTCCACATGGATTGAGAAGCATATCGTGTATGCCGGGCTCAACGTGATTGGTTATGGCAATCACCTCGCGGCTCGGGAAGGGCGGAAGATGCAGAGTGGAATGGTCCATCATTATGCCGCCATCATCGTTGCGGGACTGTTCCTGTTAGTTCTTATTGTTCAACTAGTTGCTCAGCTGTAGGCTGTAACCGGATTAGACGGTCTTTCATGTTTGAAGAACTCACAGCAGGATTCCCGATTCTGTCCTGTCTTCTCTTCCTCCCAGTTGTCGGAGCGGCTGTGCTCTGGCTGTTTGAGGAAGAAGACATGGTTAGGACCTCAGCTCTCACGATTGCGCTGGTTGAGCTTGCACTCTCTGTGTTTGTCCTGTTGCGTTTCGTCCCGGAATCGGCCGCCATGCAGTTTACAGAACGTGTTCCATGGATTCCGGCCTTAGGCATCAGCTATCACCTGGCAGTCGATGGAATCAGCGTATTGTTCGTGGGGCTCACGGCCTTTCTGACGGTTCTGGTGGTGGTGTACTCGTGGGATACAATCCGACATCAAGTCAAGCTGTACATGATGTGCCTGTTAGCGCTCGAGACGACGACGATGGGCGTGTTCGTGTCGTTGGATTTGATTCTGTTCTTCGTGTTCTGGGAGCTCATGCTGATTCCCAGCTACTTCCTGATTAAACTGTGGGGAGGAGGGGCCGAGCGGCACTATGCCGCGCTGAAGTTCGTCCTATATACGCTCTTGGGCAGTGTCTTCATGCTGGTAGGCATCGCATTACTGGATATCAATTATCATCAGTGGGCGGTGCTGCATCACACGGACCAGACGTATTCGTTTGATCTGCTCGATCTCCTGAGGGTGCCGATTCCGGTCTCTCAGCAACTCGTCATCTTTTGGCTGATGTTCCTGGGTTTTGCATTCAAAGCGCCAGTGTTTCCCTTTCACACATGGCTGCCCGATGCGCTGTTGGAGGGGCCGATTGGAATGGCTGTGGTCTTGGCGGGTTTGAAGCTGGGCACGTTTGGTTTCATGCGCTTCAGCATTCCGCTGCTCCCAGATGCGTCGAAAAGCGAGACGGTCGTCATGGTTGTGGTCGGGCTCGGGCTCTGCGCGATTCTCTATGGCGCGTGGATGGCCTTGGTTCAAGCCGATTTTCGACGCTTACTGGCCTACAGTAGCGTCAGTCATCTTGGCTTTGTTGTCGTCGGGTTGTTTGCCTTGAATTATCAAGGTCTGCAAGGCAGCTTGCTCACAATGATCAATCTTGGCTTCAGCACGGCGGGACTCTTCTTTATCGCGGGGTTTCTCTACTCTCGGCAGCAGACGACGGAGTTGTCGGCGTTCGGCGGGATGGCGAAGCAAGTGCCTCTGTTGGCGACCTTCTTTCTCATCATCGGGCTCGCGTCGATCGGACTTCCGGGCACCAACGGTTTTGTCGGCGAGTTTCTTATCTTGTTGGGGGCGTTCAAGGCTAAATGGTGGTTCGGTGCCATCGCCGTTCTGGGGGTGATTTTTGGGGCCGCATATTTTCTGTGGTACTACGAACGGTCGATGTTCGGCCCGTTGGGTGCTGCGGTGAAGGGGACCATGAGCGACCTGCAACCGCGTGAGAAGATCATTGCGGTGTCACTGTCCGTCATGATTCTTTGGATCGGGTTGTATCCGTCACCGTTCCTGCGAATCATGAATGGATCGATCCAAGCACTTGTTGATCGAGTCCAACAGGAAACGAAGGTGTCCCTACAAGACAACCGTACTGGAAGAGGGTATTAGGTCACGAGATGGGAGAATACGCACTGCTCTATATCCTCTTTGCGCCGTTCGCGGGCGCCCTGGCGTTGATTTTTATTTCCAATCGTCAACCTCTGCTCGTTCGAAGCGTCGCGGCGGGTGCGGCATTTGTGTCGCTGCTTGCATCGCTCTATCTCTTTTATGCGTATGATCCGGTGAAAGGTGGGTTCCAGTTCGTCCAGAAATATGAATGGTCGAAACAGCTCGGTATTTCACTGCACCTTGGGGTGGATGGGATTGGCACGCCTCTCGTGCTTGCCTCATCGATTTTGCTGTTTGCCGGCATCTTCGTGTCGTGGCATATCAAGGACCGTGCGAAAGAGTTTTACATCTGGCTTCTGATCTTGGCTGCGGCCACGATCGGCGTCTTTATGTCGCTCGACCTGTTCTTCCTCTATTTCTTCTACGAGATGTCCGTCATTCCAATGTATTTATTGTTAGGGATGTGGGGCAGCCACACGAAGAAGTATTTGGAGATGACTGATTCTGAAGGTCTGAAGCTGCGTGACTCAGTCGGGTTTATCCTCAACTTTGGCTCGAACAGCAAAGAATATGCGGCGATGAAACTGGTACTCTTCTTGTCGGCGTTTGCCGTTGCCGCGCTGATGGGCATCTTACTCATCTACAAATACTCTGGCCTGAACACCTTCGACATTCTGGTACTCCGTGAACAGGCTCATCTCATGAATATTCCGGTGCTTGGTACGACCTTGGACAAGATCATCTGGGTGTTGGTGTTCTTCGGTTTTGCGTCGATCGCTCCACTATGGCCGTTGCACTCCTGGTCCCCGGTGGGCCATGCAGCGGCGCCGGCCGCAACCAGCATGCTTCATGCGGGTGTCTTGATGAAGCTCGGACACTTTTCCATTATTCGGGTGGCCTTCGAAATTCTCCCTGAAACAACCAGAGAATTGATGCCGATCGCCGCGGTCCTGTGCATGTTCAGTATTGTGTATGGCGGCTTCGTTGCGTTTTACGCCAAAGACACCAAATACGTGATCGGCTATTCCAGTTCCAGTCACATGGGCTATGTATTCTTAGGCATGGCCGCGTTGAATTACATCAGTTTGAGCGGGGCCGTGATCTATATGTTCGCCCATGCGATGGCGACCGGCATGCTCTTCGCGATGGCTGGCTGGGTCTATGACCAAACGCATACGAGGGATATCCCGTCGTTAGGTGGTCTGTCCAACAAGATGCCGTTTATCTCGGTGTGTTTTGTCGTAGGCTGTATGGCATCAATTGGGATGCCGGGCACGGTCAACTTTATTGCAGAAATCATGATCATTGTTGGAAGTTGGGATAAGTACCCCCTCCAAGTCATCGTGGCCATGCTAGGGATTGTGTTGACCTTGGCCTACCTGTTCAAAATGATGCGAGGGCTTTTCTACGGTCCGATGAACCAAAAGTACAGCCATGCGCACGATGCGATCTCGGCAGTCGATCGCCTCCCTTTGTTGATCATGATCTCGATCAGTATTGGGTTCGGAATTTTCCCGATGCATTTGTATGATGTCGTTCGGTCCGGAGTCGATCCATTAGTGGCGAGGATTACGCGGGTGGTTCCCGTCGCCCACACTCCTGAAGGGTCGGGGGTGCGGAGTGAGGTCATAATTCCAGGAACGCCTTCCACGGTTCCCGTCATTGCCAACAGGGTCCTACCGCTCTCGTCTCGGGTCGTGCAAGGAGAAGGCGAATGACGTTCTCGCTGAATTTGGCCTTCTCCGATCTTCTGCTGTTATTGCCGGAGATCTTTCTCACGTGTTGGCTTTGTGTGGTCCTCATCGTTGATTTTTCATTTCCGCGTGTACCTAAAGAGCGACTGGCCTACCTCAGCGTCGCAGGTCTTGTCGTCACGCTTGGCTGTTTGGCGGGGTTTGACATGAACCATATTTCCGGCACGCTCTTCGGCAACATGTTCGTGCTGGATCGTATGGCGATCTTTTTCAAAGTCGTTATCCTCGGAGCCACGATACTCGTCATCCTGGCGTCGATCGAGTGCGTCAATCGCTTCACACTTTTTCGGGGGGAATATTATTGCCTCGTCGTCATGTCGGCATTGGGCATGATGTTCATGGTGTCCGCCAATGATCTGTTGTCCGTCTTTGTCAGCCTGGAGTTTGCAACACTTGGGTTCTACGTTCTGGTCTCGTATCTGCGTGATGATTTGGCTTCAAATGAAGGAGGCCTCAAGTTTTTTATCCTGGGCGTCCTTGCCGCTGGCTTACTTGCCTACGGGATGAGCCTCGTCTACGGTGAAACTGGGAAGCTCGTGTTTTCGGACATGGCATCCGCCCAGCCAACGCCAGGCTTAATCATTGGGTTTCTGCTGATCTTTGCTGCCCTGGGATTTAAGGTCGGCGCCGTTCCATTCCACTCGTGGATTCCCGACACCTACCATGGAGCTCCGACTCCTGTCACAACATTCTTGTCGATTGCGCCAAAGGCCGCGGCGTTTGCGATCTTGCTCCGCATTTTCCTGGTCGCTTTGGGAACATTTAAGCCGTTATGGGTGGTACTCCTAGTGGCTGTGTCCATCCTCTCGATGACCTATGCCAATATTGTGGCAATTGCGCAACGCAATATTAAGCGACTGCTGGCGTATTCGGGTATTGCCCAAGTAGGCAATGTATTGATCGGCCTTGCGGCAGGCACCAAAATGGGAAACGATGCCATTTTGTTTTATCTTCTCGCGTACTTGTTTGCGAATATCGGGGCCTTTGCGGTCGTGATTGCGGTCAGCCAAGCGATTGGAACAGACGAAATCTCCGATTACCGGGGCCTTAGCAGACGGTCGCCGTTTTTGGCGTTTGCGATGTTGCTGTTTCTCCTGTCGCTGGCCGGAGTCCCGCCTCTCGCCGGGTTCATCGGCAAGCTCTATATTTTCGTGGCTGCCATCAAAGAAGGCCTCTATACATTGATCGCGGTCGGTCTGATCAACATCGTGATCTCCATGTACTATTACCTTATCGTCGTGAAACAGATGTATATCAATGAGCCGATCGATCCCTCTCCGATCGCGATTTCCGGTCCAATGAAAACGGTGATCTATGTTGGGTTAGCCGGAACGTTGGTGATCGGCATTTACCCGCAACCCTTCACCGACTGGGTCGTCTCCGCGACTCTCATGTTCGCCAACTTTGCCAGTCCTTCGGTGACGATCATTCCTCCTGGCGCTTCGCTGGGCGGATAGTTTCTGCTTCCGCCTTACAAGAGTTCTGCTACAATTACCAGTGAGAGACGCGTTCACTGTCTGGCTTCCGTACCATCGCCGAAGTCTCGTGATGCAAGTTACCCTGATCGATGGAATCAGCCTCCAACCATCATTCACAGGCTCCTTCCTTAGCGACTGAGGAACCCGCATCTTCATCCTCCCTTCCTTCCGGCTCATCCAGTTTGTACCGTGCTGCAGTCGAGTGGTTTTACCGACTGACCATTGAGCAACGGGTATTAGCTGGTTTTAGCCTGGTGTTCGTGGGGATTCTTATCGTGAGCGCCGTATCCTATGGCCATATGAAGATCCTACTTGCGAACAGGGGATTGGATGGCCGCAGCCAGGAGCTTCTCCAGCTCCTGAACAATATCGATGTGGCGATGAGTGAAGCAGAAGATACACACCGTCGTTATCTCGTGACTGGAGAGGCGTCGTATCTGGAAGCGTACAAGCAGGTTGTGAAGCAGAAGCCGACATTCACCGCGTATCTTCATGACTTGACCCGTGAATCACCGGAGCATCAACAACGGGCCAGACTTCTCGATCGGATGATGGACCGGCAACTGAACGCTGAATCAAAGGCGATAGCTCAGTTTCAGGAGGGCGGCTTCCGAGCCATTAAGAAAATGGCTTTTGAAGGGGCCGGAAAACATGAGCTTGGCGTGATTCACAAAATTATCGTGGAGATGGATGTGCATGAACGGCAAGCAGTAAGTCGGCGTGTCGTGGAATCATCCGCCGGGACCAAAACCACCATAATACTCCTCGGCATCGGTGCATTGCTGCAGCTGGTTCTGCTGGCATGGGTCTACTATCTCATTCGTCATGACCTCACGGAACGGCGACGTGTAGCCGGGGAACTCCAACGGCGAGGAGAGCTCTTGGAGGCCGCAAACAAGGAGCTGGAGGCGTTCAGCTATTCAGTCTCCCACGATCTACGAGCGCCCTTGCGTCACATCGACGGCTATGCCGCGCTCTTGCGGAAATCGGTCGAGCATTCGCTGAATGACAAGGCTGCCCGGTATTTGCAGACGATTTCCGACTCCGCCAAGCAGATGGGACAGCTGATCGACGACTTGTTGGTGTTCTCTCGGATGGTTCGGCAAGAAATGCTTCATGCCGCCGTTAATCTGGATCAGCTGATCCAGAACATCCTTTCCGATCTCCGCTTGGACTTGCAAGGACGAGAGATATCATGGACAATCGCTGTATTGCCTGAAGTACAGGGCGATCCGGCCATGCTTCGACAGGTCTTTATGAATTTGATCGCAAACGCCGTGAAGTTTACGAGCACCAGGCCGATCGCGACGATTGAGATTGGTGTGGAGCATCCCAGCTCGACCGAGCTCGTTCTTTTTGTCCGCGACAATGGCGTGGGATTCGACATGCAGTACGCTCCCAAACTGTTTGGAGTGTTCCAGAGACTGCACCGAGCCGACGAGTTTGAAGGGACGGGCATTGGCCTCGCCAACGTTCGTCGGATCGTTCATCGCCATGGGGGACGGACCTGGGCCGAAGGTGTGCCGGACAAGGGAGCGACGTTCTACGTCCTGCTGCCAATAAGGAGGCGTGACTCATGACTGCGGCCAAACCGATTCTACTCGCCGAGGATAACCCGAGAGACGCCGAGCTGGCCTTGGCTGCCATGGAGGCAGAGCATATCTCGGACAAAGTCGTGCTGTGCCATGATGGCGCTGAAGTGTTGGACTACTTGTATTGTCGCGGACAATTCAAGTCACGGCTGAAAGTGAATCCAGCTGTTGTGTTCCTTGACCTCAAAATGCCAAAAGTGAACGGCCTGGAGGTCTTGCGTACCATCAAGGCGGACGTCAATCTTCGTCCGATTCCTGTCGTGATGCTCACATCGTCGCGAGAAGAACGTGACCTGGCCGAGAGCTATGCCTTGGGAGCCAACGCTTACGTTGTCAAACCCGTGGAGTTTCACAAGTTCTTGTCCGCGGTCAAAGAGCTAGGAACATTCTGGGGTGTCATCAATGAGCCCCCTCCTGAAAATTGCCGTTCTACCCACTGACCTTGCCATGACGACTGCGCTGAGAGTCTTGCATCTAGAGGCGAACCCACAAGATGCCGATCGGATCGAGGCGCTGTTGCTCGCAGGAGGGCTGCCGTGTGTGATACGGCGGGCAGACACTCACCGCGCCTTTACTTCCGCTCTGAACGATGGCCAGGTGGACCTCATCTTGGCTGCGTTCTCCCTTCATGGGTTTGATGAGGGAGGCGCTCTAGCGGTGGCTCAGCAGGCAGCTCCTGACGTGCCATTTATCTTTATCTCGGCAGCAGATGCTGAGACGCGGTGTATCGAGTACATGCATCGTGGTGCGACGGATTGCATTTCCAAAGAAGGATTAGGTCGGCTGGTCCCATCGGTGCGCCGTGTCTTGCATGAGCGAGAAGCACGAGTGGCACGAACGCAAGCCGAGGATGCGCTGCGACAAAGCGAAATGCAACTTCGGCAGCTCCAGAAACTCGAGGCCGTCGGCCGTTTGGCGGGAGGTCTGGCACACGATTTTAATAACTTACTGATGGTTATTATGGGACAGAGTCAGGTGCTGCTCAGTGAAATGGGTTTGGATCACCCGCTGAGGAATAGGGTGGAAGAAATGCAGAAGGCGGGTGAGCGCGCGAGGGTGCTTATCCGGCAGTTGCTCACATTCAGCAGAAAACAGCTTTCCGGATCGAAAGTTCTGAGCTTGAACGCCATCCTCAGTAACTGTGAGAGCATGCTTCGGAGGTTGATAGGAGCGGATATTCAACTGGCGTTGAAGCTGAGTGTAGACGACCTCCAAATCAAGGCTGACCCTGTTTTTGTCGAGCAGATTCTGATGAATCTGGTCGTCAACGCACGAGATGCAATGCCGACCGGCGGCAAGCTGATAATTGAGACTACATCGGTCGAGCTCGACCACGCGCCGAAGTATCAGGTCAATCTGATCGTGCAAGGAGAGTATGTGAAGATATCGGTGTCTGACACAGGCTGTGGAATGTCTCCTGAGGTACAGGCGCAGATCTTCAAGCCGTTTTTTACGACCAAGGAGGAAGGAAAAGGAACCGGACTTGGGCTATCGACCGTGTTGGGTATCGTGACCGAGAGTGGCGGAGGATTGGATGTGATCAGCGAGATAGGAGAGGGGACGCGTTTTGATGTCTACCTCCCGCGTGCGATCAGCGAGATTGAGGTGCCAGCAGACGAGAACGTACAGGTGCAGTCACTCGAGGGCGATGAAACTATTCTCCTGGTTGAGGATGAGGAGGAGGTTCGTGTGCTGATCCGGGATGAGCTTCGGAAGCTCGGCTATCGCATCGTCGAAGCCAGAAACGGTATAGAGGCTTGTCTGGTGGCCACGCCGCATATGGGGAAGCTCAAACTATTGCTGACGGATATCGTGATGCCGGGCATGAATGGGACTGAACTGGCGAGGCATCTTCGCGTGATTAAACCGGAATTGAAGCTTCTCTTCATATCTGGGTATACGGATGATGTCGGTATCGGGGTCGGCGACCCGGCAAGTGCCTTTCTGCAGAAGCCGGTTACGCCGGAAGCATTGGCAAGTTCCGTACGTGAGTTGTTGGATATGAAGCTGACAGCACAGACAAGGGGTGATCACCAACCGGAGGCGGGTGAGCAGTCACGGAGCGTCACTCGCTCCTGAACGATGAGCTGTTGTGACCTGCCTACTCGCTCCAACGGAATGTTCGCAGGGGCCGTCATGAGCAGATCCTGGTGGTGTGAAGGAGCCAAGCATGCCGTGCGCATCCTCTCGCTGAGCGTCGTTCTACTGCCTAGCTTGTGTCCAGCCCAAGATATTTCGTGGGAGCGCCTATCTGCCGGTCTCATGGTGTCGGTGTGGAAGCCAGGCGATGTGTGTCCTACCGTGCCGACCATGCTGGTTGTCGATATGGATCCGGAACGTACAAAGTTCTCCGTTCATCATTACGCCCTAGAAGCGCTTTCAGAGCCGCCCAGGATCGACGAATGGCAGAAACGAACGGGCCATCATGTGCTATTCAATGCCGGGTTGTTCCGGGAAAACTTTGCGTATCTCGGTCTTCTCTATAAGGACGGACGCCCGTTGGGAAGCCGGCGCCACATCTCATGGCAGGGATTGTTTGTCGCAGAACCGTTCGCCTTGGGGTTGAAGAAGGCCAGGATTCTTGATCTGGCCGTAGAGCGTTTTGACGAAGAACAACCGCGCTACCGTGAAGCAGCACAGGCGTTAATGCTGCTGGATCTGACCGGCAAGATCCGTGTCCGCGAGGGTGGGAAATATGCCTATCAGACGATTGTCGCGGAAACGGAAGCTGGACACATTCTTCTCTTGAAGAGCCTTGGAGCCGTCCGCTTATACGACATCGCTCAGTGTTTCAAGGATGCGCTTCCCGCTGTGCGTCAAGCGATGGCAATGGATGGTGGGTCGTCCTCAGACGTCCGAATTTTAGGATCATTGTGGGAAAAAGACTTCCTGGTGCCTGAACATGCTTCCTGGAAGAGTTTGTTCGGGGGAAGCACGGGCAGTCATATCCCATTGCCTACCGTGATTGGGGCCAGTCCCAGGTAATGACTACATCTTGGCTGAAAACCGTCTTGGCAGTCGCGTGCCTAGCCGTTGGAGGCTGTGCGGATGGCGCAAAGATCGTTCAACAACACGACGCGGGTGGAGTTGTCATCTATCCATTTAAAGAGGGACAGGGGCCAATTCTCTCCTCCTTCCGTAAGGAGGCGCTTGATCTCATGAAAGAGAAATGCGGCGGTAGTTCCTACAGCATCGTTCGCGAGGGAGAAGCCAAGGGGCGTACTCGAGTTGTGAGTCCGCTTGATGGGGCGCAGGAACTCGTAGAGGAGCGGCGCTGGGGGATTCAGTTCGAATGTAAATGAATGGATGCGAAATGCACAATCTATGCGGGTGGCACTAGTGCTTCGTCATGTACTCATGAGGTCCTGAATGGTTAAAAGGCTGATCAGCTGAATTTTTTCTCTTTCCACACGTGCTCTCCCCTCCTGCTCCTGGCGGTCCACAATCACTAATGCATGATCCACCCTAAGCCCAGCTTCCCGAGCGACCGCCACTGCTTTCAATAAGGACCCACCGCTCGTAAGCACGTCGTCCAGGATCAGCGCTCGATCGCCGGGACGGATGCTACCTTCGATCAACTTTCCCAGTCCATGGTCTTTGGGTTGCTTGCGAACGACGAATGTCCGCCAGAGACGCTGACGCGAAGCAGCGCAGGCAAAATCGGAAAGGGTCACGGCAATGGGGATGGCTCCAAGTTCGAGGCCGCCCAGACAATCAAATTCAATGTCAGTGAGCGCGTCATAGGCCAGTTGAGCGACCAGACGACGCGCTTCCGGATGTGCCATGAGGGCACGACAATCGACATAGAAAGGACTGACCTCGCCGGAGGCGAGCTTGAATCCCTTGTCACGATCCCATTTAAATGACTCCGTATCGTGAAATGCTTGCGCCAGTTGCTCTCGAATCGTTCTCATGCATTGTCCCCCGTGCATCAGCCAAATGGTGGGGGCATTTTACACTGAGTGACCCGAAGGGAACATACCTTTTTAGGCCTTTTCGATTGAAACTGCTTCAGAAAATCTCCGGATCTGTTCCGCTAAAGTGTTGGCGACTGAGTCAAGATCAAATGGCCAGGCGTAACGCAGTTCGACCCCTGGATATTGTGGCCGCAACTGATCGAGGATTTCGGGAATCTCGACTTCCGAATGTGACCCGCCTGGCGTGAACATCGTCGTCGTCACGGTAATATGAGTCGCTCCCTGCTTGATCAACCCCTCGACCGATTCCTCCAATGTCGGTGCACAAAACTCATTGTAGGCCACGGCAAAGAGTGCGCCGTCGAGTTGAGCTTGTAAGCATGCCGCGACTTTTTCCAGACCGGCTTGATAGGGGTCCGTTTCCGCTGTTCTGGGCCATTGGCGGACCTTGGCATCCAGCTCGAGTTCCTCCGCCGTAGGCGGAAGCTTCGCCGCCCGCCGCTGTCCTTCCAGCCGTTTCAGTTTCGTGATGAGTTCTTGTGGGCATCCCTTGGGAATGCCACCATGACCCACCAAAATGACGCCTCGTGTTTCGGTCTTCAATGAATCCTCCTACAGAGAGTTACGTCCGGAATCCCCTGCTTGGAATTCCGGGCCGCATTCTGACACTATTCACACGATCGACTAGTAGACCGACTTCGCACCTGGGCCCACCTGGCTGGGGAAGGGATCCAGAATGGCCTTGGGGGCGTTGT
>JBQTJA010000017.1:0-25188 GCA_052387595.1 Nitrospiraceae bacterium
GCCGCCAGGTGCTAGCAATACTGACTGAAAGAACACAGGGAAATCCGCAAAGTGGTAGAGATAGTTCACCGTAAGGTCCCAGCCATGCCAAAACTTTGAAAACCGCATGCCGATATCTGAATCCATCACGATATTGTTAGGACGTTCAAGTGGCCGAAGGTTCACCGCAACACCAGGAGGCGCTTGGGGAACTACCTGCGGTGAGCTAAAGGCAAACGTGCCACCTGCTTGAGGCAGCCGATGATAGGTGCGATCCGGGATCCAGAGCAATTGCAAGTTGCCGCCTCCAACGGGCAATTCGGCATTCACTGTCCACAGCGGAATACGAGAATCGTCAAAGTTATCCAGAATGAATTCCCTGAAGTTTTGTGGATTGACGACGTCGAGCAGTTTCAGACCATCGGCCTTCCCCCAGACGACTTGCTGTTTGCCAAGCGTAAGATGCATCCCCCAGAGCCGCGTCCTGAGGTAGAACTCGCGCAATTCTATGTCGGTTCGGTCGCCTAGTTGTAGGCGTCGGGAATTCGGTGCAATCTCAGCTTGGCTCGGTCGACCAGGTTCCAAGTGGTCGAACCCTTCGGTATACAGCCGAGCGATCCCGGTGATACGGGTATCGTCACTCCATCGATATTCCCACTGCGGATCAAGCACCATCTCCATTTTATTGGCACGATCTCGTGCAATCCCATATGCCGCTTCCGATTCAAGCACCGCGCTAAAGTGATGATTGCTCAACTGACTCGATTTCGTATCGTCTTTCGTGCTCTCGGCAAGGGCGCTGGCGGTGATGAGCCACCCCGCCAGCGCCAGGATTCCACACGTCGTATATGAACTTGCCATGGGTCCTTAATATCCGCGCCGCAAGGCATCTTCTGTGAACATTTCATCCTTGACACTTTGTCCATAGGTCACATCTTTGAAGGTAAACACAGTCTTGTGGCCGGTCTTGTGGTTTTCGACGGATAGTTGATGGGCTGTCCAGATGTTCTGGATCAATGTAATCTCTCTGACCTGGAGGGTCTTCAACGGATTACCGGCCACATCCCAGTACTTGGCTTGACGGACCATCCAGATCTCCGCATCAATCCAGGACTGCACCTTGCTGTAGCCCAATTCCTGGGCCATTTTTTCATTGACGGGAATCTCTTCGACTAGAAAGCACCGATGACCATCGATGGTCTCCTCGCCGAGAGTGTTCCAAGAGTAATCCTCAATCCCAACCTTGGTTTCCTTGCGAATGTCTTCATACGTAAAGTCCGTCCCGAGGAAGTAGTCCCCGCGATCAGACGCGGAAATACGGCGCACTTTTCTGGCAGCTGGCAAGTACAGCCATTGATCATCATCTCGGTCAGCTTCAGGGTAATCGTAGGTCAAAAATGCCGTATCCTTAATATTCGAAGGACTCAAATAGAAGATGATGGTGCGTTTCTCTTTCCCAAAATACTTTCGGAGGCTCTTCGTTTCCCGTACTCGTTCGGTGCCGCTGCGATCCGTCATTGCCATAGTAATAAAACGCGAGACGACCTCTCCTTCATTACGCGCATTGAGGCGTCGAGCAATTTCTTCGCCGGCAAGTAAGGATTCCGCTACAACATCGGATACGGACAAAGGAATCAACAGAAAGAGCGCAATAAACAGGTTCTGCATGTGCGATCGCATATGAATTACCTTCCTTCCTTCATGGTAGACACGGATAAGACCGGGTTGAGTTGCACTGCCTGAGCTGCTTCCTGATCGAGTGTCTCAAACCCAAGAAAGCGCGGACGAAACACCGTCGCCAGTGCCGGCATAACCGTGATGCTGGCGAGAAAACTCACGGCCATGGCCACAGCCACCAAACTGCCGAAACGGATCAGTGGCGGCACCGCACTGATCATGAGGGTGCCGAACCCCAGGCTCATGGCCAGGAAGTTGAAAAACAGCGCCCGTCCCGTAGACGGGAAAAAGCGCACCATCCGTTCCTCAAAGGTGCCCGTACCGGATCGCATGAGCTCACGAATCCGCTGTGTCGTATGCTGGCCAAAATCGATCGCCAGCCCGGTCGCAATGGCCGCAAACATGGAGGTCCCCACAGCGAGCCAGATCCCGCCAAATCCCATGATGCCGTACACGAGAAGGACAGCGGCAAACACTGGCACCAGCGTAAAGAGCCCAGCACCAAGTGAACGGAACAACCAGGACGCCATGAGCCAGCTAATGACCAACGCGATGCCTTCACTGACGAAGTGTGTGGAGGCAATGGTCTCTAACCAATGATGGTTGACGTTCACACGCCCGCTCACATGCCCCACGATCTCATTGGTATTGAATTGTTCGAGGAGATACCGTTCAACCTGTTCAATCACCACCCGGTTGTTCACGTAATGGGAAGTTTTGATAGAGGCACGAATATTGGCTCGTCGATAGTCGTAGTCAATTTCCTGCTGGAAATCTGTCGGATCGGAGGAGGCGGAGTAGAGCAGGAAGAGTTGCGCCACAAGGTCTCGGTTATCTGGGATGCTATACGCCTCCTTGCGGTTTTCGTTAATCGACCGATTCATCTGCTTCACATAGTCGACCACCGACGTCGTCCCACCAACACCAGGCAACGTTTCGACAAATCTCTGGAGCGCCTCGATGCGATGAAGTGCGTCCGGGTTGAACAAGCTCTCAGCTATTGGAGTCTCCACCACGATATCCAGGTAATTGGTTCCGTCCATCACCTGGTTGATCACTGTGTCTGCGCGATAAATGGGTTCATCATGTTGAAAGTTTTCGATCATCGCCTCCTCGATGACGAGCCGGAACGCACCGATCGTCCCCAAGACGGCAACGATGAGTGTCACGCTGAGAATGAGCCTTGGTCGGCGAATCGCAAAGCGGCCCAATGCCGTCACGAGCTGACCATAGCGGTCAATCGTCTGGTCGCCTTTGATCGCAGGGGATGGCTTGAATGGCACCAACATCAATGCAGCCGGAATAAATACCAGGCCATAGGCCCAAGCCCCCATAATGCCGATGGACGCAAAGAGACCAAAATACTGCATCGGCGGCATCCCGCCGGACACATAGAGCGAAATGAAGCCAACCACTGTGGTCAGAATCGTCATCGTCAGGGGCTTCCAGACATCGGTCATGGTACGAACAATCATTTCCTGATGAGTGAGATGTGGATGAGCGCGACCCACTTCGTAATAGTGCGTGAGGAGATGGATCGGTTCCGCGACCGCCATCCCGATCAAGATGGAAAGGAGACCGTTGGTAATCACGTAGAATGGGATCCCGCCCGCTGCCATAGTCCCGAAGGCGACCGCCGCCGTGCCGAGCACGACCAAATTCGGTAGCAGCATCCCGCGCACCGTCCGAAATGCGATGAAGAGGACAATAGTGATGACGATCGCCACAACCGGATTGATTCGCTTCGCATCGTGGTCAATGTAGTTGAAGAGATATCCAGAGATCGCCCCTTCGCCAGCCACATGGAGCTCGACCCCTGGCAGCTGAGGGGCCTCTTGAACCAGGCTCATGAATGCCTGATACGTCGCCTCGCTCTTCATCTCGTCAAGGATTTCAGCCGTGATCAAGGTGGCCGTATCATCACGTGCCACCAGACTGCCTTGGTAGAGTGGGAAATCAGCAATTGCCGCTCTGATTGCATCGGCTTGGACTTGCGTAGCAGGCAGCGGATGGAAGAATTTGCTGACTTGCATGCCGTCAGCAGTGCCGACAATATTGTTCTCCGTTGCCAAGCTCATCACTCGATCAGGGTCAACGTTGGGGATTGTTTTGACCCGATCTGTCAGCCACTGCACCAATTGTAACGTCTCGGGGTTAAAGACGCCGGTGACCCCACGATTAACGACTGCGATCACAAAGGGATCTGATAAGCCGAAGACCTGTTTGACTTGATCTCGATAGACGCGGGCGGGGTTATCCTTCGCAATGAACGAATCAGCCGACGTATCCATGGTCAACTGCGGGATGAATGCGGCCAGGCCCACTATTAACATGACTCCCGCTAGAACAAGCGCCTTGGCGTGCGTGGTGACCCACCAGAAAAACTGCTCGGCTCTGCCATGATCTATCGTCTGACTCATCGCCATTCCCTCCTATGGTGTATATACACGTAACTTTCGGAAACATTTCTCATTACTTGTCCACGAACCTCAATTCCATGATCGGGCAACCTGGAAGATGGAACTTATAATGATCGAGATGCGTTTATGATCTGCACATCTTAGGCGTCAGTATAAGCTCGATTAGTGTAGCCACACTCTTCATGGCATTATGAACCACCCATCTACCGTGAATTTAGATTGATTGTTTGCTTAACGATCGAATTGCAGACAATTCTTTCATCAGGGTCTTGAAACGCCCATGTCCAAGATCCTGAACGACCGTCTGCTGTGCTTTCTTCCAATAGGGCAAGGCCTTCATTAGCGCATCTCGCCCTGCAGTGGTCAACCGAATCGACTTCGTACGTCCATCTTTACCAGGTCCTACTTCAATTAACCCTCGGGTTTCCAGCACTCTCAGGTTCCGGGTTAACGTCGTTCTCTCTACACCAAGCCGATCTGCTGTTTCCGTGATTGGCAATTCACCTGCTAGGTGAGCGACTGTTAACAAGGAAAATTGGGTTCCCTGTATCCCGGAAGGTTCGAGGACAGAGTCATAGAATCGCGTGATCGCACGTGCGGCTTTTCGCACGTTGAAACAGGCGCATTCAGAGCACTGAATCAGCGTGTGAGTATCCTCGGATTTCATATGAGTGTATGTACACCTATTGTCACTATCTGTCAAGGCCTCTGTAACAACTTTATGGATATGATCCGGATGGGGCTCTTACTCTGGCGCTATCAGTCCGAGCGCTGGCGGCACATTCAGGTCATTCGATGAGAGGCACATCACGATCGAGCAATGTTCTCTCATTCCGTTTTCTCTAACCCATCTTCCACCAAAAACTCGATTCCTCCAGTGACGACGTCGTACATGGCGCCGACAATCGCGATGCGCCGATCTTGGACGAGGCCGTCGAGCGTCCGGCTTTGCCTTCGGATCTCTTTCACAACTCGCAAGACATTGTTTCTGGCCACCGCATCCACGATTGCGAGCGCTTCAGTCGAAGATGGTTCACTGCTGGCCTGAGAGGTCATCCCGTCAGCCGACCGCTGGATCTCGTTCACGATAGCATCGAGGTGCTGACATCCCGTTGCTTCAGCAGCCGTCAGGCGTGAGCCCAGGAACTTGACCGCGGCAGAAACCGCACCACATCGGGTGTGCCCGATCACCAACATGAGTTTTGCCCCAGCCACGGCACAACCGTATTCCGCACTAGCCAGCACCTTTCTACTTGTGATGTTCCCGGCAATCCGGATGCTAAAAATGTCTCCCATACCAAGGTCGAAGATCAATTCAACAGGCGTGCGGGAATCGATGCAGCTGAGCGCAACAGCCAACGGATGTTGTCCCTCCGCCGTGGCGCGGACCTGGCGGGTGAAGTCTCGCGTCAGGCGTCGCCCGGTGCGGGCTCGCTCGTGGCCGTCCTTCAGGATTTGCAAGACCTGCTGCGGTGTGAGTGCAGCTTGAAGTTCCCGGGTCGAATAATCCACATATTGAATCTGATCTTTGAACTTGTACTCGTTCCGAAATCCGATGAGGCTCACATCAATAGCGCGAGCCGGTCCTGTCTGTTCCTTGAAATCGCGAATCAGGTCGAGCACATCCGGATCGATGTAGTCCGTATTCTGGGCATCAAGCAACACACGCCCATTGCGTGGCACTTCAGCCAGCACGTGAGACAACGCCGCGCGATTCAGAAAGCTCTCTTGGTTGGCCAGTTCGATATGGACGACGTCGCCGCCGAGATGCTTTTCCACGAAACGGCTGACCGGGCGGCGCATATTGCTATTGAGAATAAACCCAATAGCCACGACGAGCCCAATCACGATACCGATCAAGAGGTCGGTGAAGACGATGGCCGTGAGGGTGGCCGCGAACGGGATGAATTGATGGCGCCCCTCGTTCCACATCTGCGTCATCAGGGCAGGACTGGCTAGTTTAATACCGGTCATCAGCAAGATCGCGGCAAGGCACGATAACGGGATCGTGTTCAGCCAGGTCGGAATGAGCGGAACACTGACCAACAGGAGGACACCATGGACAAGCGTGGCCAGTTTCGTTTGTCCACCGGCGTTGACATTCACGGAACTCCGAATGATGACCGAGGTGACCGGAAGTCCACCGACTAATCCACACGCGACATTCCCAATGCCTTGCGCGAACAACTCTTGATTCGGGGGCGACGTACGCTGCTGCCGATCAATCCGATCAACGGCCTTGAGATTCAGCAAGGTTTCAAGGGACGCCACGATCGCCAGTGTCATCCCCGCGGTATAGACCGCAGGGTTCATCCATTGGGAGAAGTCCGGTTGTGGAAGAAGCCCGAAGAGTTCTGTCACATCACCCGCCACCGGAACCTGAACCAGATGGCTCGGCTTGATGACCCATGGTTCACCGAGGTGTTCGAACCACAACACCGCGCCGATGCCGAACAGCACCACGGCGACGGGAGCAGGGAAGAGGGACTTTTTCAACGGCTTCCAGTTGTCCCAGAGCACGAGCAAGGCAACGGACGCCAGACCAACAACGGCAGCGCCTAGTTGAAAGTCCCCAAACATGCGGAAAAGTTCGGAGAATGTCGTTTCGAAGTCCGGCTGGGAAAAGGACATGTCTCCTTCCGGATCGGAATCATGTCCGACCAGATGGGGAATTTGTTTGAGGATGATGATCACGCCGATGGCGGCCAACAGCCCTTTGATCACGCTGGATGGGAAGAATTCGGAGATGAACCCTCCTTTGGCGAGACCGAGACCGATTTGGATCATCCCAGCCACAATCAGAGCTATGAGAAAGGTTGAAAATGATCCGAGTGAAAGGATTTGCGCCGCCACGACAGCCGACAAGCCGGCCGCGGGGCCGCTCACACTGGTATGGGATCCGCTGAGGAGTCCCACCACGGTACCACCGACGATTCCGGCCAACAATCCGGACATCAACGGAGCGCCGGATGCGAGTGCGATCCCGAGGCATAAGGGCAGTGCCACAAAGAACACAACAAGGCCTGACTTAACATCGGCAAAGAGAGTGCTAGGAGATATCCCGTTCGTCGTACGCATCAGATAGCCTCTTCATAGAACAGTCCGTATCGATCAGAACCTCATCGCGAGCAAGTATTTCTGTTTCGGGAGGGTGCACTGCTGCCATCTCTACTGATGTGACTCCCAAGATCGGCCTCAACTGTGACCAGCGCGTGATGGACTATGGACCAGTTTGAACGAATGCTCCCGGGACTTGCCCTGGCTGTCCCCAGTAGATTGTCTGATGATGAATCGTTCCATCAACCGTGTCACCCATCGCTCTTGCATCATACACCCTCCTCATCATGGACGATTCGCTTCGCTCTCATGGATTGTGTTTGCACCACTTATGGAACCTGTGGTTCCTCTCCCAGCACCCGGTTGATCGTCAAGCCCTGCACAAGGATCGAGAAGACGACGACGGCATACGTGATCGTCACCAGGGCGTCGCGCGACGAACCAGGTGGCAGAGAAAGGGCCAGCGCTACGGAAATGCCACCGCGCAGGCCGCCCCAGGTTAAAATCCTGATCGTCTTCTCGTTGAACTCGCGCACAACACTCAACCCTTTGACTTGGAGCACCACGGCAATCCAACGTGCCGCCAGCACCAAGGGAATGGCCACGAGTCCGGCGATCAGATAGGGTTGTTGGAAACTCAGTACAAGCACTTCCAATCCGATCAGCACGAACAAAACTGCATTCAACAACTCGTCCAACAATTCCCAGAAGTTATCGAGATGCTCCCGTGTCGTTTCCGACATGGCCCATTGCCGCCCATAGTTTCCGATGAGCAGTCCCGCCACCACCACGGCGATGGGGCCGGAGGTGTGCAACAGATCCGCCAGCCCGAAGCTGCCCATGACCAGCGCCAGGGTAATGAGAATCTCGACTTGGTAATTATCGACCGAGCGGAGCATCCGATGCGCGATGTAACCTAAGGCGAGCCCGAGCGCTGCGCCACCGAGCGCTTCCTCCGCGAAGAGTACCAGCACGTCGATCACGCGCACCGTCTCTTTCGGAACGAGATTCAACACGACTAGAAATAGCACGACGCCCACACCATCGTTAAAGAGAGACTCCCCGACGATTTTCATTTCCAGTGCCTTGGGCAAGCGGGCTTGTCTGAGGACTCCCATGACGGCGATCGGATCGGTTGGCGAAATCAACGCTCCGAACAGCAGGCAATAGAGAAAGGGCAGCGGCAGGCCGACAAGAGCAAACACCACATAGCTAAGTCCCCCGATCAGCAGGCTCGACAGGATCGTCCCGATGACCGCCAGAGTGCCGATCCCCCATTTGAGATCCAGCAGCTCGTCCAGTTTGACATGCAATGCGCCGGCAAACAGCAAGAACCCCAGCATGCCATGCATCAGCGCTTCGTTGAAATCGATGGTGCCGATGAACCGTTGTGCCTCAGCCTCCACGCCGAATCCCAATTTGCCGAGCACCAGCAGAATCAGCGAGAACACTAGTGCCACCGCCATCAGTCCGATCGTCATCGGAAGTTTCAGCACGCGATGGTTCACATAGCTGAACAGCGCGGCCAAGCAAATGAGGATTGTGAGCGTGTGAATCAGTGTCACGAGCAGTCTTTCTTTTCGATTTCAGGCTTCCGCATGGTCGCCCTGTCTCATCTCAACGGAAACGTCTGCGTTCGGTCTCCGACAGGATATTCTGCTCTGTCGCGGTGATGTCGTAAACGGCTGGGTGCCCAGCGTCTTCGCAGAACCACGAGAGGGCAAGAGCGAACTTGGGGTTTTCTTGAATGCTGACGTGCTCAGTTCCGCTTCTGGGATCTCTTCGGCTTGGACTTTTCTTCTTCCACATCGATGACTGCTCCAGTTTCGGCGTCGATATGGACTTCCATGACCTTTTTCTCAGCCGTGACGACTTCTACTTCCCAGATCAACCGGTCATGCTTCTGTTCAAGCTCGGCTTCAATGACTGTACCTGGCACTTTCTCCCGCGCCGTTGTGACGGCCTGGTCGATCGACACCTTTGCCGCGGCTGCCTTCTCAGCTCTATTTGGTTCTCCACATGCCGAGCCAGCCTCCATCATGAAGCCGGCTGTCAATACGAGCGCGGCCAGCGTGAACCTTGTACCAACTTCCTTGCACACGACTTCCTCCATGGCGTGACTGTGAAATTTAAGATGATGCAGCTGTCACTCTCGTTAGCGCCGTCCTCGCAACGTTTGCCTGGTCCTCTCGATGTAGTCTCGGCGTGTCGTATCAATCTCATTCTGTCTCGTCCTCACGATGCAGTCACACCCGGAGTCGGGGCCAATGTACACTGAGCCGAGCAGTGGCGCTCGAAAGAATACAAAGTTGGCAATTTCTATTTTGAAGTGCTTCATTCGAAGGAGCATGGAACCTCCACAACCTCACAGCAACCATCACGCCCACACACACTATGTCCTGTATGCAACAGACATGCATGAGCGTCTCAGAGAAGCACGTGCATTCGCTCGATGGGATGAGAACGAAGACTACCCTTGAGGAGGGTGAAAGACTGTGCTTAACGCAATCGGAAGAGGAGGTGCGGGTTGGAAACTCACCGAGAAACTGGAATGGCTTGGCTGTCCTGGTTTCGGAATGATGGGAGGAATTGAAAAGTCTTCAGAGAGCGATTCCACAGGCGTATCCGAGATGAGGAGGCCCAATAGCGTGACCGGAGCTCCCAGCAGTTGGAACACCACGCAGAGACAGACGAAGCAGATGAGCACGGCTGTGGCTGTTCCATCAAGCACACCGTGACATATCCCTCTATCAGTGGGACGCATGGCACGTACTATACTCAAGCCCAGACTCGTGGGCAAGAGCAGTTCGTAAGATTCTCTGCGAACTGGATCGGCTGGAGCATCATTCTGCACTCAAGTTACTTATGTCATTCGCTGATCGGACCAGGCATAGGCCGCGCCAAAACAGAGCCCAGCCACGACTGCCTGGATGAAGGCGTCCTCTGTATAAATGGCAATAGACCACCAGACAATAGCAGCGATAAGACCTGATACTCCTCCAAGGAGGACCTTGCCTCCTGCAAGTTTTAGCCAGTCGGTGAAGGATACCCATGCACTCATGTATACGACGCCAGCGGCAACCGATGCCCACAGATAAATGATGTCGCGTTCAAAAAACCAGACTTGGATCGCTCCCGCGATCGTGCCAAGAATGATCCCGGTAATCGCTCTTTTTACTAATGTGGAATAGTGAAACGAGGTGTCAGCCAATTCATCCTCCATGTGCAACTAGTTTTGCTTTCCACTTGAACGAAGTGGCATGCAGTCTTGCATAACCGATCAATACAGCCACACCTGCCCGCCGGATCGTAACGCGACACCTGTCTGGGGCGTGACTTGCTCCATGCCAAACACCCAGCGGCGCTCGGGACGCATAAAGTACAATTTCACGCTCTCAATGGTTGATCCACGACCCAACTTCCCCTCAAGCTGAGCTCCGAGAATCTGCTGCCAGGTCGAACGCCATTGGGAAGGGCGCACGTGGATGGGATCGAACCCATACCACGCGGGATCAAGCCGGAACAACCTAGTCCCATACGACGCAGACAGCTGAACCAGCCCTTCGTTCACACGCCCGGCTCTTTCGATGACCTCAGTCAGAGAAAGGCGACAAGACGGCGAGAGTACGGACCGAAATGCCAGAAACTTACTATTCGATAGGCGCCGGATGCTGGAAAGCGGCAAGTCAGTGAGTACGATGTCGTGTGTGACCGTCCTCAGACGGACGAGTGCCTCCTCGACCCATCCCAACGTTTGTTCGACGGAAAAGCCATACAGAATATCATTGCCGACATCTGTCACAAGCCCCCTGGTGGCCATCGGAGGACGAGACGCCAATTCAGTCCACAAGCTCGATTTGAGGATACTGGGTAATGTCCGAAACATAAAGTTGCTCGGAACTCCATATGATCGCCCATGCCCAAGCGCCGCCAGTACTTCGACGTCCGGTCCCCATACCAATCGAGACGTCGAGACGATGGTCTGGAAACCACGTGTCAAGTTGCTGGCGCCAAGCGCGACGACGCGACCGACCTCAGGAGGCATACCCAGCCATCAGAGTGTGTGTGATCGTGGGCTGAAGGCAAGCTCGCTAGTCAATATGAACCTGGCCCTGCCCGGTGGCTTCCAACCTGACGACAACTGGCACTCCATCGTGGAGACAGCGATATGGCATGATCGTTGGATCGTTGGTTGTCAGGCCAGCACAGCGTGATTCGATGTCCTTCGTGTCTCCCGGCTGGAACCTGAATCGCACTGTAACGATTCCTCCACTGACTCGATGTGTTTCAAAGATGTCATAGGAGGACTTGGGAATGACGTGTGAGACCCAGCCTTGGCTCATGATCTCAGACTCTATCAATTTCTGATAGGTCTCATAGTGAGACTCAAACGTCCCAATGCTATCGACGAGCCAGACCGCGCCGACAAGAACTGTCGCCACGACCAACAGGCTTGTTCCGATCTTCTTCATACATCAACGTATATTGTTCTCGAAACGCTCACGAGACCGGCGGACAGGTGGTTTGCCTCGTATCGCGACCGAGCCCCTTCGTGACTTCAATCCGCGCGACACCTTTTACGTTGGCACAGAGATCCCCGAGTCCCGGCGTAACCAAGCGGAACGGACCACCTTTCGTATCAGGCAACGGTGCTCCATCAAGCTCATATACCAGAACTCCATGGTCTCTGGCTTGCTGGAGCGTGAGACAGGCTGAGTACTTCCCGTCTCCTGCATGAAATGCGATATGATCCGCCTCAATCGCCAAAGCCGGAACATCAAGCAGCCCCTTCAACCGAATCCCCCGTCCTTTCAAGCCCGGCATCACGGTGGCAATATCGAGCTGATGTTCTGCAGGCAATGCCGCGATGGCGGCACGGTCAAATGAGATCGGTTGAACGACGGCGCCTTCGATTCGGACCCGTCCTGAGCCGGTCTGTTCTTTCTCGGTGATCGTCTTGATCATCGCCGTCAGGGCTTCGTTGACAGGAGTGGGAATGCCTAACTTGCGACCCTGCTCCACAATGAACCCGTTTAAAGAGTCGATCTCCGTCCGCCGCCCCGCCTTCCAATCGTCGTACATAGACGTATGGATGTCGCGGATCTCTTGGGAGGCCTTGACCACTCGCTCAGGCATATCGAGCGGCAACGGCACCTTCAGCGCCGCTGAGATTGCCGCGCATTCACCGACAATCTGTCGGATCACACCCGTCATCTCCGGGTGATCCAACGCTTTTGCCACACGATCATCGATGAGCACCGTGATGGGATTGAAGACGCAGTTCCAACACATCTTTTCCCATTTACTGCGGCGAAGGTCTTTAGAGAGGTGGCAAGGAATGCCCGCTGAGGCAAACAGGTCACGGATGGCGAGAAGTCGTTCGCTCTCATAGCCCATCAGTTCACCGATGGCGACAGCCCCCTTCTTATAATGGTCGATGACGCCGGGCTCGGCGATTTTGGAATAGATGTACGCGACTCCGCCCACGACGCAATCACGATTGATTCGAGCGATGAGCCGGTCTTCGGTATCGATCCCGTTCTGCAACGTCAGAATCACTGTCTTATTGGTGAGGATGGGTTCAATCTGGTCCATGACCTCATCGAGGTCGTAGGCTTTCACTCCCAGAACAATGAGGTCTGGCTTCGGCAGCTCTCGAGCATCGGATGCAACCGGTGGTTGGACGGTGAAGGAACCACCGGCACTGCGAATCGTCAGCCCATTCCGCTTGACTGCTTCAAGCGTTTTTGGTCTGAGAAGAAAAGAGACATTCGGATTATTCTTCGCGAGATGTGCTCCAAAGAACCCACCAACCGACCCTGCCCCCACAACTAGAATCTGTTTCATACGTCACCCTCGTTCCGTTGCATGAACCGCGCGGGTACTATAGCATGCACATTCACACAGACACAGCTGAGTACAGATCCATCAAGGTCTATGGCTCGCGGATCGAATCTCGGACTCGTAAAAGAAAAGCTAGCTGCGGCTGAAGCCATCACCGTCCTCACCGGGGCCGGAATTTCTGCCGATAGCGGTGTACCGACCTTTCGCGGCGCGGACGGTTTGTGGAAGAACTTTCGCGCCGAGGACCTGGCGACACCCGAAGCCTTCGAGCGGGATCCTCGCCTCGTGTGGGAATGGTACAACTGGCGGCGCGAGCTGATCGCCACGAAACAGCCGAACGATGCGCACAAGGCACTAGCCGAACTAGAGCGCCGCTGCCCGGGCTTTTGGCTGATGACGCAAAATGTGGACGGGCTGCATCGAGACGCCGGCTCACAGAAACTCTCGGAGATTCATGGGAATATCTGGAAGGTTCGCTGTACCGGCTGTGGCGTAGTGGAAAGCAACCACGATGTGCCGATTGCCATTCTTCCGTCCTGTCCCCGGTGCGGATCGCTGCTCAGGCCCCATATTGTTTGGTTCGGAGAATCCTTGTCTCCTGACGATCTCGACGACTGCTCCAGGGGGCTTAAGCGCTGCGACGTCTTGCTTGTCATCGGCACATCCGGCGTTGTCTATCCAGCTGCAGGGTTTGCATCCCTTGCCAAGGAAGTTGGCGCATTCGTCGCTGAAATCAACCTCGACCCCACCCCCCAATCAGCACTGGTCGATGTGTCATTGCAGGGCCGTGCGAGAGACATCCTGCCGTTATTGCTAGAGCCGGTCTAAAAGTGGAAACACCTCTTCCAGGCTCTTGATGGTCCGAACGCTTCCTCCCTGCTCTCTTCCGTCACGGTCCAACAGAGCAGTGTGAAGCCCGGCTTTCTTCGCGCCTTCCACGTCCTCTCGCAGACTATCACCGATATACAGGGCTTCCTCCGGATCGATGGCATGCTTCTCCAGCGCGAGATGAAAGATCTGGGAAGCCGGTTTTGCAGCCTGGGCGAAACTCGAAATAGTCACCGTGTCGAATGCTTCAGCGATTCCGAGTCCACGCAGCACGGTAAAGAGACGGGAATCGAAATTCGAGATGATCCCGAGTTCCAGATCTCGTCCTTTGAGCTGAGTCAAGGTGGACGCGGTTTCAGGAAACAAGCGCCAGGATCGATGGTCCTCAAACACACAAAATACGTGATCAAAGAACTCATCAAATCGCTCGAACATGCCCACGCGATAAAAGACGTGATGCACGATATCGAACCACCATAGCCGTTCACTCTGTTTGATTCGTGCCGGCTGAGTGCCGGCAAAGACCGGCGGCGGCGCTTCGCGGAACGCTCGGCTGAATGCGTGCTGGATTGCGACTAACGAGTCTGGTTTCTGGGGAAAGCCGAACTCGACTGCATGGCGAAGATAAATCTCAGCGACCGACCCCTGCACGTGAAAGAGGGTATCGGCCGCATCGAAAAACACAACTCGTATCGACGAACTCATGAGGGGGTCATCGTGGTCTCATGTCGCAATCCGGCCGCGTGTCAAAATACATCGCGAAACCAATCACCTATCAATGGTTTTCTTGACAAAGCATACCCCCCTTGCTAGCTTCGAAGAAACTAAAAAGTGGGGAGCGTCGTTCATGGCTTCACCGATCTTTGTGGTGGACAGCAGCCCGGCGGTGAGACGGATGGTGGAACAGATCTCAACCACGGAAGGGTTTGAGGTCGTCGGGTTTCAAGATGGACCGGCCGCCCTTGAGGCCGCTCGGCAAAGCTCACCCTCGCTGATCATTGCGGACTATCATCTCGACAACATGACCTTCTCAGGGTTTTGCAAAGAGATCAACAAGCTGGACAATCTGACGGAAACCTATCTCATTTCATTGGTGAATCCTGCTGATCGCCCAGACGAAAATCTCCTTCGCACGTTGGGTGTCAAGGCCTTCCTGAAGAAACCGTTTCAATCCGAGGAGCTTCTGGAGATCATCCTAGCTCTCCACCAGAAACAAGCGACGTCGAACGGCAATGGTCTGAAACGGCGCGTCTGGCCGCCAACATCGACTTCAACCAACTCTGATGATGCGGTGATCGATCATCTGTCAGGTGGCGACAGCCAGGAGGAGCCTATGAACCAGTCTGGCCGCTCATCCAGTGCATCACCGGCACCATCCGTCGCACCTGCGGCTCCCGAAGATGCCATGAGGGGGCTCTTTGACCAACTCTTGCAATCGATGACGAAACGAAGCGAGCTGAGCCTTGCCGAGCTGTTCCCTCGTGTGATTGAGGAGAAACTGGGAACCCATGTCCGACCAATTGTTCAGAAGGAGTTGCAAGCGCAGCTCGGGGACATCCTCTCTCAGGAATATCTCACCACGATCATTCACCCACTGGTTGCTCAGGCGTTGCCGGCTTTTATTAAAAATGAACTCGATGCCAGTGAGCCTCTCATTCGGCGAATCGTATCCGATGTGGCCCACGCTTCTATCGGAGAGAGCATTGATCGACTCGTCAAGGATCAGGTTGAATCCGGAGTCCAGCAACACTTACCCGCAGTCGTACGGGAACAGCTGGGAACAGTCGATCAGCTGGTCAAGGACGAGATTCAACGTGCTGTGGAGAAGCAGGCCACGCTCCTGGTGGACGACATGGTGAAAGCCGCAGTTGGACAAACCGTCGAACAGGCCGTTCAGAGAATCGTGCCTGATATCGCCGAGCAGCACATTAAGGCCGAACTCAAACGTCTGATCGAGACTGAAGAAGCGTCACACCCCTCTAAGATTTAACCTTCTTGTTTCGCTTCCCTCGTCCAGCCTTGGCCAGGGCCTTCACCCGCTTGACATTTTTCTGATGTTTCTTTCGTGTCTTCCGATCCTTCTCACGACCTCGTGCCATGATCCTCCTGCTGGAAAGTGTGTGATGCGACCTTTTATGGGCGATTGTATAGCACATGCCTCGCAAGGTCACAAGCTGAGAGCCACCTCCATATTTCTGCACTGGCTATAGACATGCTAAGATGCGCACCCTGTTCGTAGAGGACCTTGCACCAATGACCATATCTCAACTCGATAAAACGTATGACCCTAAAGCCGTTGAAGACCGCTGGTCCCGTGAGTGGATCAACCGAGGATATTTCCGTGCCGACGCGGAGACCCACCCAGGCCAACCCTATTGCATCGTCATTCCTCCTCCTAATGTCACCGGCTCGCTCCATGTTGGCCATGCGCTCAACCATTCACTGCAAGACATTCTGATCCGGTGGCGGCGTATGCAGGGGCGCAATACCCTCTGGCTCCCAGGAACCGACCATGCAGGCATCGCCACGCAGAACGTGGTGGAAAAACAACTGATGGCCGAAAGCCTGTCACGGGAGTCGCTGGGTCGGGAGCGCTTCGTTGAACGGGTGTGGCAATGGAAGGCGACGTCGGGAAACACAATCGTCAATCAACAACAGCAACTGGGAGAATCCTGCGACTGGGACCGTTTGCGATTTACGATGGACGAAGGCTTGTCCAAGGCCGTCATCGAGGTCTTCGTGCGTCTGTATGAAGACGGGTTGATCTACCGTGGCGAGCGGCTCATCAATTGGTGTCCACGCTGTCTGACGGCCCTCTCCGACATCGAAGTGGAACATGAAGAGGTGAAAGGTAAACTCTATCACCTCCGCTATCCGGTGGCGGACGATCCGAACACCGGTTTGATCGTGGCCACGACGCGGCCTGAAACGATGCTGGGGGATACGGCCGTCGCCGTGCATCCGGACGATCCTCGCTATCGCCACCTGATCGGCAAGATGGTCCGCCTGCCGCTGACGACGCGTGAGATTCCTATTGTAGGAGACCGGATCCTGGTCGATCTGGAATTCGGAACCGGTGCGGTCAAGATCACCCCGGCGCACGACTTCAACGACTACGAAGCAGGAGAGCGGCACAGGCTTAATAGAATTCGCATGCTGGACATCCACGCGAACCTACTCAACGAATCTGAACTGCGACTAGCTACAAAGGCGACGCCTAAAACTGTAGCCGCACTAGCGAGCCTCTCTACGCAAAAAGCTCGTCTAAAAATTGAGCAACTACTTGCAGATCACGGAGTTATCGAAAAGGTTGAACCCCATAAGATGTCGATAGGGAAGTGCTATCGCTGCAAAACGGTTGTTGAACCTTATCTGTCCATACAATGGTTTGTACGAATTCAGCCTCTTGCAGAACCTGCCATCAAGGCTGTCGAAGAGGGACGAATACGAATCATCCCAGAAGGTTGGGTCAACAATTATCTTGGCTGGATGAGAGACATCAAGGACTGGTGCATCTCCCGACAGATCTGGTGGGGGCACCAAATCCCAGCATGGTATTGCGAGCAATGCAACGGAGGTTTTCTCAGAAGTGCACACGACAATAGGCCGATTATTGATCTCGATGTGCCGCCTATTGTTGCCAAGTCTAAGCCTGAAAAATGTCGCCGATGCGGCAGTAGCAATTTAGTGCGCGACCCCGACGTGCTCGACACCTGGTTCTCTTCCGCACTGTGGCCATTCTCGACGTTGGGTTGGCCGGACCAGACGCCCGAACTCAAGACCTATTACCCGACCTCTACGTTGGTCACGGGCCTCGACATTCTGTTCTTCTGGGTGGCCCGCATGATCATGATGGGGCTCAAGTTCATGGGAGACGTCCCATTCAAAGACGTCTATATCCATGCGTTGGTCCGTGACGCAGAAGGCCAGAAGATGAGCAAGTCCAAGGGCAACGTCATCAACCCGCTGCACGTCATGGATCAATTCGGCACCGACGCCCTTCGGTTCACCCTGGCCTCGATGGCCTCGCCGGGACGCGATATCAAGCTGGCCGAAGAACGGATCGAGGGCTACCGCAACTTCGCCAATAAGATTTGGAATGCCGCACGATTTGGATTGATGTATCTTGATGGACCACGCACCGCGCTCCCTCCAGCGCAACGGACGTTCCCTGACCGGTGGATCTTGAGCCGTCTGGCCCACACGATCCGCGCTGTCACGGAAGAGTTGGAGTCTTACCGATTCGATCGTGCGGCGACAGCCCTCTATCAGTTCATTTGGCATGAGTACTGCGACTGGTATCTGGAGTTGATTAAACCGGTCCTGCAAACGCCAGAACACCCGGATGGAGCTAGCACAAGGCACACACTCGTGGAGACACTGGAAACGACCATGCGGCTGCTGCATCCCTTCATGCCGTTCATCACAGAGGAAATTTGGCAGACCATCCCCCATCAAGGAGACAGCATCGTCGCACAGAACTATCCGGTCTCGGACCAGGTCTGGGCCGCGCCTGATGCAGAAGAGCAGTTCGCATTGTTGGAACAGACAGTGGGACTCGTCCGAACCGGCCGAGTCCTGTTGAATTACTCGCCGGGACAGCAGATTCCATTTCATGTCGGGCATGACGACCTGAACAGACAGCACCAGCTCCATCAGTTACAACGACATCTGGCCCACCTCAGTCGCGGCACTGCCGATGTGAGCCCGCCGCAAGATTGGCTGGCGGCAAGATTGTTGCGGCTGGTCACGGAAGGTCTTTCACTGGGTATCGCTGTCGCCGATGATGTTGACCTCAAGAAAGCAATTGAACGCCTAGCCAAACAAATCACGGAGACCAACAAGGAATTGCAACGGGTCGATGGTAAGCTGAAGAACGCCGAGTTTGTGTCGAAAGCTCCACCGGACGTGATTGTCGAGCACCAGGAACGGGTGCGGACTCTGTCTCGCGATCGTGCATTGTTGGCCCACAGCGAACAGCAGCTCCGAGCGATGCTGGGATCCTGAGAAATGTCTATCCCCCTCCCCGCTGCAGAGATCCGTCGCGCCGTACGCCAGGGGCTCGAAGAAGATCTGGCTCAGGGAGACGCCACGACAACAGCACTCCTTTCAGCTCCGGTGCCGGCGCGAGCTGAGATCATCGCGCAACAGCCGTTGGTTGTGGCAGGCATGGCCGCAGCAGTGCAAACCTTTCTCATGGTCGATCCTTCTCTACGACTGTCAGTCCTCAAGCGCGACGGCCAGCGCGCGAAGAATGGAGACCCGCTCCTTCTTATCGAGGGCGACGGGCGGTCTATCTTACGGAGCGAGCGGGTTGCCTTGAACTTTCTTCAACACCTGTCCGGGATCGCCACCGTGACGCAACGGTTCTGCCGGGCCGTGCGCGGCTACCCCGCCAGTATTCTGGATACCAGAAAAACGCTTCCCGGCTGGCGCGCGCTTCAGAAGTGGGCCGTGTCGCTCGGCGGAGGAATCAACCACCGACACTCACTGAGTGACGGCATTCTGATCAAAGACAACCATCTGGCCCTTCTTCAACGAAATCGACGACCGGTTGAACGGGCCTGCCGATTAGCGCATGCCCGTCGCTCAGGCGCGCTCCCGATTATCGTTGAAGTAGAATCCCTCTCTGAGGTCCGGCAGGCGCTCGCAGGAAAGCCTGATATTATTCTCCTGGACAACATGACGCCTGACCTGGTCCGACGTGCCGTGGTATTGATCAAGAAGCAGGCTCTGGTGGAAGTATCGGGCGGCATCACTCTGAAGAACGTCCGAGCCATGGCTGCGGCCGGCGCCGATCGCATCTCTATTGGGGCGCTCACCCATTCTGCTCCGGCAGCAACAGTCAGCCTTGTCATGACGCTGACTCGGCCTTCACGACGCCGGCGTTCGTAGTTGATGTCATCCTCCGCCCCACTCAGCCTCGATCGTATTCGCAGCACCCTTGCGACAACGTCACTTGGTCACGCCTTGTATCTTCACCAAGATCTCCCCTCGACTAACACAGAGGCATTATCACTGGCTCAGAACGGCGCAGCGCATGGCACTGTCGTGATTGCCGAGAGCCAGTCAGGTGGATACGGGCGACATGGGCGTGTCTGGTTTTCTCCACCGGGGCTGAACATCTATTGCTCCGTCATCATACGTGGCATGGGTGACAACCTATCGCTTTCACAATGGTTATCCTGGGTGCCGCTTGTCAGCGCGCTTGCCGTCACCGAGGCGATTCGACAGACGGCGGCTGTCTCCCTTTTGCTGAAGTGGCCGAACGACCTGCTTTTCCATGAACGCAAAGTCGGCGGGATTCTCTGCGAGAGTAGTGGTGCCACCACCAATAATCCGGTTGTGGTGATTGGAATCGGACTGAATGTGAATGTCCCTCCGCTATCTTTCCCCGAAGAATTGCAGCCAATTGCGGCCTCATTATTGGAAGCCTCGCGACAACCAATTGACCGTAATCGGCTCATAGCGCAACTGCTCCTGGAGCTTGAGCAGTGTCTTCGGGAGCTTCGATCTTCTGGATCGGTCCGCTTGCGACAGGCCTATACGGCTCGCTGCGCCACATTGGGCCGCCACGTTCGCGTCCTATTCACGAACGATCACCCGATCGTCGGCATTGCAGAGGCGCTTTCCGCCGACGGCGCACTACAAGTAAGAACCGTGCCGCTCCACCCTCGTTCACAACCGATGCCCCTCATCAATGTCCGTGCAGCTGATGTTATTCATCTGAGAGAGTAGCGAAAATGGAGTGGGCCGGGTAGAATGAGTTCGATGCTCTTAGCGGTCGACATCGGGAACACCAACGTGGTCGCAGGAATCTTCGATGGATCAACTCTGCTGACCCATTGGCGGTTGGCAACCGATCCCAAGACCACGGCCGATGAATACGGCGTCCTGTGCCTCAGCCTCATGGCCCGAGACGGGCGCCTCCCAGAGCACATCACTGGTGCGATCATCTCCAGTGTCGTTCCCGCCCTCACGGAGACGTTTGAGTCGATGATTGAAACGTCCTTTGGCTCCACCCCGATCACCGTTTCCCCCGACATGGATACAGGTCTCACACTGAAATATTCGAATCCGAAAGAGATCGGAAGCGACCGTATTGTGAATGCGGCGGCGGCCTATGAGAAGTTTCACCGTGATCTCATCATCGTTGATTTCGGCACCGCGACGACGTTTTGTGCTGTCAACCGAGATGGAGAGTATCTCGGAGGTGTGATCGCACCGGGTCTGACCATTTCCGCGGAGGCGCTGTTTACCAGGGCTGCGAAGTTGAGCAAAGTTGAGCTCGCCCGGCCCAAGACCGTCATTGGAACCGATACCGCCAGTAGTATTCAATCGGGGCTCATCTTCGGCTATGCTGGCCTTGTAGACACTCTTGTCCAGCGGATGGAACGGGAAATGGGGCGCACGTCTTATGTGATTGCCACGGGTGGATTAGCCTCAGTCATCGCGCCAGAGGCACGATCGATTCAACATGTTGAACCATATTTAACCCTTCATGGACTTGAACTCCTCTATCGTCGTGCCTGCGGAGCGAGTCTGACCCAGTGGATCTAGTCTTCTTTGTCCCCACGTCATTTTATTTTCCCCTGACCCGTTGACTTCTCACCTCCTATGGATATCTCCACGCTTGTGTAGGTATCAGGATGAGTCACGATCAAGAACAGAATAAACCAAACGCCAATACTATCGAGAACTTAGAGGAAGCTTCTCTGGTTATGGACGCAACAGGCTCCTCAGCTCAGGACGAACTGGCCAGTAAGACTGAAGAGTGTACAGCGCTCAATGACAAGTATCTCCGGCTGGCTGCGGAATTTGAAAACTACAAACGGCTGATACAGCGCGACCAGCGTGAGCAGATTCGATTTGGGAATGAACAGATTCTCAAAGAGCTGCTGCCGGTGGTCGATAACATGGAGCGGGCGATCAAAGCGGCTCGAACAAGCGGAGGCGATTCATCGCTCGTGCAGGGTGTGGAGCTGACTCTCAAGCAACTCTCCGGGACCCTGGCCAAGTTCGGCGTGCAGGCGATCGAAGCGACCGGCCAGGAGTTCGATCCAAGCGCCCATCAGGCCGTCTCGTACGGACCATCGAACGACGTGCCGGCCAATAACGTATTGGACGAGTTTCAAAAAGGGTATCGGTTGCACGACCGGATTCTGCGAGCGGCCATGGTCAGTGTGTCATCAGGGCCTGCCAATCCAAGCGAACATGATTCAACGACGCATTGACCTGATTCGGTCGTCGTTGTTGAGAAGGAAGGAGTCCACCAATGGGTAAAGTCATCGGTATCGATCTCGGGACCACCAATTCTTGTGTGGCGATTATGAGTGGCGGAGACCCCGTCGTGATCGCCAACGCCGAAGGGAGCCGGACCACTCCTTCCGTCGTCGGCATCACTGATAAAACCGAACGGTTAGTCGGACAAATTGCGAAACGGCAAGCCATCACCAATCCCGAGAACACCATTTACTCCGTGAAGCGCCTGATGGGCCGCAAGTTCAAGAGCCGCGAGGTTCAAGAAGCCATGAAGCGGCTTCCGTACAAGGTGGTTGAGGCCGATAACGGTGATGCACATGTAGAGTTGCGCGGCAAACGCTATAGCCCACCGGAAGTCTCCGCCATGATTCTGCAGAAAATGCGGCAGACGGCTGAAGACTATCTCGGTGAAAAGGTCACTGAGGCCGTGGTGACCGTCCCCGCCTATTTTGACGACAGCCAGCGCCAGGCGACCAAAGATGCCGGCCAGATTGCCGGGCTGAACGTCCTGCGTATCATCAATGAGCCGACAGCAGCTTCTCTCGCCTACGGTCTGGACAAGAAGAAAGACGAGCGGATCGCTGTGTATGACTTGGGCGGCGGCACCTTCGACGTTTCCGTTCTTGAAATCGGCGAAGGCGTGTTCGAGGTGAAATCCACCAATGGCGATACGTATCTCGGCGGTGATGACTTTGATCTCCGCGTGATGGATTGGCTGGTCGACGAGTTCAAGAAAGACCAAGGCATCGATTTGAGGAAAGACCGGATGGCGCTCCAACGCCTGAAGGAGTCGGCGGAACGGGCCAAGATCGAACTCTCGTCGTCTCAAGAAACGGAGATCAATCTGCCGTTCATCACCGCCGATGCCAGCGGCCCCAAACATATGGTCACCAAGCTCACACGGGCCAAGCTGGAACAGTTGGTTGACGATCTCATTCAACGCACGATTGAACCCTGCCGCAAGGCCTTGTCCGATGCGAGCGTCACGGCCAAAGATATTCAGGAAATCGTCTTGGTCGGCGGCATGACCCGCATGCCCAAAGTGATTCAGGTTGTGAAGGACTTCTTTGGAAAAGAACCGCACCGTGGCGTGAATCCCGACGAAGTCGTCGCCATCGGAGCCGGGATTCAAGGCGGAGTCCTCAAAGGCGAAGTCAAAGACGTGCTGCTGCTCGATGTTACTCCATTGTCATTGGGCATTGAGACTCTGGGCGGCGTATTCACCAAGCTCATTGAACGCAACACAACCGTTCCAACCAAAAAGAGCCAAGTGTTCTCGACCGCAGCTGATAGCCAAACGGCCGTCACCATCCGTGTGTTTCAAGGTGAACGGGAAATGGCCAATGATAACAAACTGCTCGGGCAGTTCGACTTGGTCGGTATTCCACCAGCGCCGCGCGGCATGCCGCAGATTGAAGTGACGTTCGATATTGATGCCAACGGCATCGTGCACGTATCGGCGAAAGATCTTGCCACACAGAAAGAACAATCCATCAAGATCACGGCGTCCAGCGGGTTGAGCAAGGATGAAGTCGAGAAGTTCGTTCGGGACGCGCAGTCGCATACGGAAGACGATAAGAAACGCCGCAAGCTGGCGGAGGCCAAGAACCAGGCGGATAATCTCGTCTATCAAACCGAAAAAAATATCACGGAATACGGCGACAAAGTTTCCGACGAGGAAAAAACGAAAATCCAGGATGCCGTCACCGCCGTCAAGAAAGCACTCGAAGGCACCGATGCCGAGGCTATTGAATCGGCAACGCAAACACTCATGACGGCATCGCACAAGCTTGCCGAAGAGATGTACAAGAAAGCCGCTGCATCTCCTGGCCCGCAACCAGATGCCTCGTCTTCCGGCAGCGCCGGTGAGACCAAGACCGACGAGAAAGTCGTGGACGCGGAATTTGAAGAAGTAGACAAAGACAAAAAATAGCCTAGAATAACGCCTCAGACAACCTGAGTTCCTGGCACCGCCGGGAACTCAGCTATTTCATCTTTCAATTCGCAATGGCAGCCGTGTCAAAACGCGACTACTACGAAACTCTCGGCGTCGATAGAAGCGTATCCGACGACGATCTCAAAAAAGCCTATCGCAAGCTCGCGCGCCAGCATCATCCAGATCTCCATACCGGCGATCAACAGAAAAAAACAGCCGAAGAAAAATTTAAAGAGATCAACGAAGCCTACGAAACGCTGAGCGATCAAGAGAAGCGGAAACGCTACGACATGTTCGGCCATGCCGGGGCACAACAAGGTGGGCCAGGCTTTGACGGGTTCGATTTCAACCGTGGCGGATTCGGGGACGTCTTTAACGATATCTTCGAGGATTTTTTCGGCCAATCACGAGGAGGTGGGCCGACACGGGCCGAGCGTGGCAACGATCTCCAGTACAACCTCGAGGTTGAGTTCGAAGAGGCTGTGTACGGAAAAGAGGCCAAGCTCAAAATCCCACGTTGGGAAATCTGCGTCGACTGCAAAGGAACGGGGGCCAAGTCAGCGGCGTCCATCAAGACATGCGCCAGCTGCAAAGGTGCTGGTCAAATTCGATTTCAGCAAGGGTTCTTCAGCGTCAGCCGTCCATGCGGTCAATGTGAAGGCACCGGTCACTTTGTCACGGAACCCTGCTCGACCTGCCAAGGACGTCAACGTATTTACAAAGAACGCACGATCGCCGTCCACATTCCAGCAGGGATTGAGACCGGCATGCGACTTCGTCTCTCCAATGAAGGAGAGCATGGCCCCAATGGTGGCCATCCCGGCGACCTCTACGTGGCGGTTACCGTCAGGCCTCATAAAATCTTTCATCGCAAGGGGCTCGATATCGCCTGTGATGTGCCGGTCAATCTCGTCACGGCCGCGCTTGGCGGAAAGGTGGAAGTCCCGACTCTCACGGGGGCAACTGTCATCAAGGTGCCGGCTGGCACACAACATGACAAGGTCCTGCGGATTAAAGGGTTAGGGGTTCCCAGCCTGAAGGGCGGCTCGACAGGCGATCAGGTCTATACGATCAAGGTCCAAATCCCAACCAAATTGACGGCCCGACAGAAAGAACTCCTGATGGAGTATGCGAAAGAAAGTGGCATGACTATGGAAGCCAACGGTGACGGCTTCTTCGATAAAA